>JBDKJP010000044.1:0-3177 GCA_039796575.1 Actinomycetota bacterium | reverse complement strand
CCGCTACTACCAGCCAACCGGCCGACGCAGAGGCGGCCCCCGCCGACCCCGCCTAGCATCCTGACTGTCACCAATGCTGCGCGACATCAGTGTCACCCATGCTCCGCGACAGAACACCGGGAATTCCTCGGAGAACGGCCGACGGGAACGGGCCGTCGCGGGGTCAGGGGCGGAGGTGCTCGGGGCCGAAGGAGTGCGGGAGGAGGTCGTCGAGCGTGAACGTGGCGCGGATGCCGTCGGGGCCGCACGCGTAGATGGGCACCGACAGGTCGGCGAACTCGCGCAGCTTCTGCCGGCAGCCGCCGCAGCACGTGCCGACCAGTTCGCTGCGGCACACGGTGAGCACCTCCACGATCTCGCGCTCGCCGGCCGACACCATTGCGGCGATGGCACTCGCCTCGGCGCACCACCCCTGCGGGTAGGCGGCGTTCTCCACGTTGCAGCCGGCGTACACCGTGCCTGATGCGGCGCGGACGGCGGCACCGACCGGGAAGTTCGAGTACGGCGCGTACGCGCGGTCCATCGCGGTGACCGCGGCGTCGAAGAGCTCCTGCTGCGAAGGCGTCATGCGGCCGAGGTTAGGGCGCGGGCGTCGCGGTGACCGCGCCGTCGGGTGCCACCACGATCAGCCATTCCCCGACCTTCGCCCGGTCGCCGGGGCCGAGCAGGTCGGTGAAGGGAGTGACACCCAACTCCCGCGCGACGTCGACCACGACGTCGGCCGGATCGTCGGAGGAGAGGGTCACGACGTGCACGGCGAGGCCGGCCTCGGGCAGGTGGTCGTCGTAGCCCTCGGGCACGAGGAGCTCGACGGTGAGGAACGACGTCGCGTCCACCGGGAGCACCAGCAGCCGGGTGCCGTCGTCGCCGGTCGACGGCAGCAGCGTGACGGTGACACCGTCGGGCCCCGCCTGGGTGATGTCGTCGTCGGTGAGCCACCCGGCCGTGACGCGATGGAGCGCGATCACATCGGGCGCGTCGCGACGGTCGGGCAGCGTGTCGCGAGGTGCGGCGCTGTTGCTCATCAGGTCGAGCGCACTGAGGTAGTCGTCGCCGACCACAGCGCTGTGCACGAAGCCGAGCGCATGGCCCAGCTCGTGCTCGACGAGGTCCATCGGCGGCGTGTCGCCCCACGTGGCGCGGTCGAAGTCGGCGGCGCCTACGTAGGCGTACCGACGGGTCGTGCGAGCGGCCGCGTCGGTCTCGGTCGGGTCGCCGCCGCTGCCCTTGCCACCGGCCTCTCCCTCCACGTGCTCGGCGTCGGCCACGGCCAGCACCACGTCGGCCTCGGCGCTCGCCCGGTCGAGCGCGGCGGACACGCACTCGTCGGGCCCGTCGGCGGCCGCCATCGCCACCTCGCCACCGGCCACGAACGACGGCGTGTACGCCGTGTGCGAGATGCGGTGGAAGTAGCGCGACACCTGTTGCTGGAACAGCCCCGCCAAGGTGGGCGCGGCGATCGGGGCGCGCAGCGGCAGGTCGCCGTAGACCGGCGAGGTGGTGTCGGCGGGCACGCGGCACACCCACACCTCCACCACTTCGTCGCCGGTCGCACGCCACTGCCCGGCCGTCTGCGACTGCATCCACCGCTCGAACGTGGTGGGTTCGTCGGGCGCGTCGTCACCACCACAGGCCGCGAGCAGCGCGGCGCAGAGGAGCACGTTCGGGAGACGGCGCACCCACGCACCCTAGGTGTGCACGCGGGGTGTGTGCAGGCGGGGTGTGGCGTGCAACGATGTGCCCCATGGCCAAGGCCTCGTGGCGCACCAAGCTGTTCGGAAGTTCCCTCGCACGCACCGTGCTGTCGCTGTGGGCGTGGTTGGTGTTCGGCATCATCGTGGCCATCTGGGTGCCGCTCGTCGCCATCGTGTTCGCGGTGACGGTGCCGTTCGACAAGGGCCGCTACTGGCCGGGCTGGCTGTTCCGCAAGATGTGCGTGGTGCACAACTGGCTCAACCCGCTGTGGCGGTTCCGCACGTCGGGCACCATGATCCACGACCCGCGCCGTCCGTACGTGGTGGTGAGCAACCACGAGAGCTTCGTCGACATGCTGCTGATCTCGCACCTGCCGTGGGAGATGAAGTGGCTGTCGAAGGAGAGCATCTTCAAGATCCCCGCGGTCGGCTGGTTGATGGCGATGGCGGGCGACATCCGCCTCATCCGCGGCAACAAGCAGAGCATCGTGTCGGCCATGCGGGGCTGCGCCGATCGTCTCGAGAAGCGCACGAGCGTGATGCTGTTCCCCGAGGGCACCCGCACCCGCGACGGTTCGCTCGGCGAGTTCAAGGACGGCGCGTTCCGGCTGGCCATCGACCACCAGGTGCCCATCCTGCCGCTCGTCGTGAACGGCACGTACGAGGCGTTGCAGGCCGGCAGTTGGAAGATGAACCCGGCCGACGCCGAGGTGCGGGTGCTCGAGCCGGTCAGCACCGAGGGCCTCACGAAGGCCGACGTGCCGGAGCTGCGCGAGAAGGTGCGCAGCATCATCGAGGCCGAGCTCGCGGCCATGCGGGCCTGACCGTGCCGAAGCTGTTCGCGAGCGACGACGAGAACGATCTCGTCCGGGCCGAGCGCGACGTGCGCGCCACGTTCGAGGGGCTCGACCTCGACCTCGGCGCGCTCGCCGCGGTGAGCAACATCTTCCGTGCGGCCACCGCGGTGCGGAACCACATGGAGAGCAACATCCTCGCCCAGCACGAGCTGTCGTGGAGCGCGTTCACCACCCTGTTCGTGCTGCGCGTCTGGGGTGAGATGGACGCCCGTTCACTGGCGGCCGAAGCGGGCGTCACCGCGGCCACGCTGACCGGAGTGATGAAGACGTTGGAGGCACGGCACCTGTTGAAGCGGCGCAGCGACCGCGCCGACGGGCGCCGGGTGATGGTGAGCATCACGTCGCAGGGGCGTCAGGCGGTCGACGAGATCATGCCGGCGTTCAACAAGCACGAGGCGCTCGTCACGCAGGCGCTCACCGAGCAGGAGCTGGTCGACATGGCCCGCTCGCTCCGCGTCGTCCTCCGCACCGTCGACGCCATCGACCTCTGACCCGCGTCCATCGACCGCGAACTTAGAGGCCGCGCGGAAATAGGGATTTGGTGACCATCCACCAGTCGGGAGGTTGGCTCGGTTTTGATGCCGAGTGCGACCCAAACACCGACGACTGGAGGATGGTCCCGTCAA
>JBDKJP010000043.1:0-26516 GCA_039796575.1 Actinomycetota bacterium | reverse complement strand
CCGTACCTGCGCCTGCCCGGCGCGGGCTCCTCCGTCGGCCTCACCGGCAGCGTGTGGCGCCGCGGCTGGCACGGCCTGCTGCGCTTCCCCGTGCCGCGCCTCGTGCGGATGGCCGCCATCGCCGCCGGCATGGGTGTGCTGCAGGGCATGGTGGTGCGCGGCACCACGCCCGCGTTCCTGGGCACCGCCATCCTCGGGTTCGTGCTCGGGCTCGAGGTGATGGAGCCGTTGTCGCAGGAGGTCGACCAGGCCGACCGCGCCGACGCGTTGCCCATCGAGCGCGGCGACCTGATGTCGCGCCACCTGCTCGCACCCGCCGCCGCCCTCGTGCCGTTCGCCGTCATCGCGGCCATCGCCGCATGGCTCACGCTCGGCGGGGCGAGCGACGCGCTCGCCCCGGCGTTGGTGCTGGCGCTGCCCACGCTGCTCGGCGCAGCGACGGGCGGTGTGGTGAGCATCATCAAGGACCTCCCCGACCCGACCAGCGCCCCCACCCAGCAGACGTTCATGCCGCCCGAGATGGTCGGCTTCACCACCGCCATCCGCATCGTGTGGCCCATCGTCGTCAGCACGCTCACCACCTGCACGGTGCTCCTGCCGCGCGCCGCGTACGAGAACGGCGAGTCGGTCGTCGGCGCCGCCGTGCGCGGCGCCACCGGTTCGCTGCTCGTCGTGCTCCTGGTGTTCCAGTGGGTGCGGCTGCGCGACCGCCTCCGCCGCAAGATCCGCGCCTTCATGGAAGAGGGCAGGGCGTACACGTCCCAGCAAAGGAGCTCGGCATGACCGCCGCCCTCAGCACCCACCAGCTCGCCAAGGACTACGGCGACCGGCCCGCCCTCGAACCGCTCGACCTCGAGGTGCCCGAAGGCCAGCACGTCGCGCTCGTCGGCCACAACGGCAGCGGCAAGACCACGCTGCTGCGCATGGCGGCGGGCCTGCTCGATCCCACCGACGGCGAGGCGCGCATCATGGGCCACCTGTCGGGCTCGCTCGAGGCGCGCCGCTCGCTGAGCTGGCTCTCCGACACGCCCACGTTCTACGACGACCTGTCGCTGTGGGAGCACCTCGAGTACGTCGGCCGCCTGCACGGTGTGGCCGAGTGGCAGGGCAAGGCCGACGAGCTGCTCGAGCGGTTGCAGCTCGGCGCGCGCCGCGACGACATCCCCACCACGTTCAGCCGCGGCCTGCGCCAGAAGGCCGCCATCGCGATGGGCATGGTGCGCCCGTTCGACGTGCTGCTCGTCGACGAACCGTTCGTCGGTCTCGACAGCAACGGCAAGACCACGCTGCTCGAGTTGCTCGACGAGGCCGCGCAGGTGGGCGCCACCCTCCTGGTCGCCACGCACGAGTTGGCGTTCGTGGGCCGCGTCGGGCGACTGCTCGCGTTGCGCGACGGTGCGCTGGTGTTCGACGGGCCGCCCGCCGAGGCCGACGTGCACACCCTGGTCCTCCCGAGCTGAGTGAACGTTCGCTGAAGCGGGGCTGAAGCCGGCGCCCCCGCCGGGACGGTGGCGGCGGTCGCCGCGCTACTCTCTGTCGCATGCAGGAGTTCTCTTCCGTCAGCGCCTCGTCGTACGACCCCGCCGCACTCGCCTCCAAGCTCACCGAGAAGTCGGCCGAGGGCTGGACCGTCGTCGGCATCGTCCCCACCGGTGGCGACGTCACCGCGTTCCTCGCCCGTGAGGCGGATGCCGCCGCAGCCGCTGCACCGGCCGCCGCGGTGGCCGAACCGGCACCGGCCGCCGAGACCAGTTCGTTCGCCCCCACGCTGGCCGCCACCACCGTGGCCGCCGCCGTCACCCCGGAGCCGGCCGTGGCCGAGCCCGCCGGTTGGGCCGTGGCCCCCGAGGCCGCCTCGCCCGCCCCCGCTGCGGCCGCCACCTCGATGGCGCCCATCAGCGACAGCACCAGCACCTACCAGCCGGCTGCCGAACCGGTGTCGACGTACCAGCCCGCTGCCGCCGCGCAGCCGGCCGCTGCGGCCGCCGCCACCCCGGCCGTGCCCGCCGGGTGGTACGCCGACCCGGCCGGCCGCTTCGAGCTGCGCTACTGGGACGGCAACACCTGGACCGAGCACGTGTCGCGCGCCGGCCAGCAGTACACCGACCCGCCCGTCGCCTGACCCGCGAACGTAAGTTCGCGCGCCATCCCCGCGAACTTATGTTCGCGGGATGGGGTGGGGACTTGGGGCCCTGGGCCGACGTGCAGGGGCATCGGTAACCTTCCGTCATGCGCGCCACCTCGATCGGCCACGCCGGCATCCTCGTCGACACCGTCGACGGCTCCATCGCCTGCGACCCCTGGTTCCTCCCGCAGTTCCACGGCTCGTGGTTCGTGTTCCCGAGGAACGACCAACTGTCCGCCGAGCTGATGCACCGCATCTGCAACCCGACGTACCTGTACATCTCGCACATCCACGCCGACCACCTCGACGAGGAGTTCCTGCGCGACCGGATGAACAAGGACACCACGGTCCTCATCCCCGGCTACCCCACCCGTGAGCTCGAGCGCATCCTGCGCGGGCTCGGCTTCTACATCATCGTGCGCACGGTCGACGGTGAGGAGAAGGCGCTCGGCCCGAACCTGAAGATCGCCATCCACGTCGAGACGTCCATCACCGATGGCCCCGGCGGCGACAGCGCCATCGTCATCAGCGACGGCACCGGCCGCCTCGTCAACCAGAACGACTGCCGCACCAACGACCTGCTCGCACTGCGCAACCACGGCCCGGTCGATCTGCACTGGCTGCAGTACTCGGGCGCCATCTGGTACCCGATGGTGTACCAGGAGACCCCCGAGCGGATGCGTGAGCTCATCGACGCGAAGGTCGACAGCCAGTTCGCGCGTGCGATGCGGTACGTCGAGACCATCGGCGCGCGGGCAGTGGTGCCGAGCGCCGGTCCGCCCGCGTTCCTCGACCCCGATCTGTTCCAGTTCAACGTCATCGAGGGCGACGAGCTGAGCATCTTCCCCGACCAGATCAGCTTCATGACCATGCTCGGCGAGGCACAGCATCAGGGCATCCTCGCCGTGCCCGGCACCGAGATCGAGTTCTCCGCGGACAGCGAGTTCCGGGTCACGCACCCGATGTCGCAGGCCGCGGTCGACGACATCTTCACCCACAAGCGCGCCTACCTCGAGCAGTACCAGGCCGACTGGCTTCCGTGGCTCGACGACATGAAGGCTGCGTGGCTGCCGGCCACCCCCGACCTGCTGTCGACGGTGAAGGCCTGGTTCGAACCGCTCATGGCCATGGCGCCGACGGTGTGCAACGCCATCGGCGACATCGTGGTGTTCCACGCCGGCGACCTCGCCATCGCGCTCGACTTCCCGAAGCGCGAGGTGCGCGAGTGGGCGGGTGAGGAGCACGGCTTCTGGTTCAAGGTGCAGCGCGAACTGGTCGAGACCGTGGTGGCCTCGCGTGCGAACGACTGGAGCAACGCGCTGTTCCTGTCGTGCCGGTTCAGCGCCTGGCGCAAGGGCCAGTACAACGAGTACGTCTACAACTTCTTCAAGTCGCTCGACGTCGAGCGCATGCGCCGCACCGAGAGCGAGGCGTTGCGCAAGCTCGACCCCGACCGCGGTGGCATGGCCGACGAAGACATCCGCCTCGGCGACTGGATCGTGCAGCGCGCGTGCCCGCACCGCGAGGCCGACCTCAGCGTGTTCGGCGAGATCGAGGGCAGCGAGCTGGTGTGCACCCTGCACGGGTGGCGGTTCGACCTCGAGACCGGGCAGTGCCGCAACGCCGACGACCGTCCGCTGCGCGTGCGCCGCGCCACCCCCGCCGACGAGCGATCCTGAGCCGCGAGCATCGGTCCGATTCGTGCCATTGATGGCAGGTTTCGGACCCACGGGTCCGTTGTGAGCCAGATTTGGCACGATTCACACCCGTGGGTGCGGTTCGTGCCACGCGCGGCACGCGCCTGCCGAAGGCGCGTGCGCGTGCGGCCTCAGTAGAGGGTGAGGCGGTAGGCGAAGCGGTAGGTACCGGGCTCGATGCGGTACTGCGGCAGCACGTCGGGCCCGCAGCTCGCGGTGCCGAGGCCGCGGTGTGCCACGTCGAGATGCACCACGAGCTCCTTGCGCGGCCGCAGCTCGGTGGTCGTCGACGCCTCGTAGAGGTCGGAGGCCTCGAAGTGCGTGGCCGAGCAGTGCAACGCCAGCGGCTGCAGCACGTCGACGCGCAGCGTCTGCTCGCGCTTCGGGTCGACGAGCTCGAACCAGCGGCAGTCGGTGCGCAGACCGAACTCCTGCGGCACCAGGTACGGCGACTCGTCGGGCGCCTGCTCCCACGTGCCGAGCATCGCGCTGCGGTTGCGGTCGGGGTAGTTCTCGTGCGGGCCACGCCCGTACCAGCGCACCTCGCTGAACCGGCCGGGCAGCGCGAACGACACGCCGATGCGCGGCAGGTCGGCGAGCCGCACGGGCACGGTGACCTGATGGTGGAGCTCGATGCCGCCGTCGACCTCGCGCCGCTCGACGCGGTGGTCGACCAGCTGATCGGCCGGACGCCGATCGACACCGGCCTCGAGCCACTCACCGAGTGCCCGACCGCCCACGCGGATGCGCTCGCGCAGTTCGGGCATCAGCTTGAAGCCGTCGTTGTCGGTGGCGGCACGCCACAGCGACAGCTCGACCGGACGCACCAGCAGGCGGTCGATGGCCTTCGCGCCACCGTCGGCATCGCCGACCGGCACGGTGCGACGGCGCACGGCGTGCACGGTGACCTGGTCCCACGAGACGAGGTGGCCGGCGGGTGCCCACCACTGTTCGGCCTTCGTGTACCAGCGCACGCTGAGGAACGCCTCGCCGTCGAGCGGCGCGTCGCACGGCAGCGGCACGTCGACCGACGAGTGCGGTGCCACGGCGGGCACCGACAGCACGCCGCGGCGCGCCACGGCACCGTCGACGAGCAACTCCCACTCGGCCTTCAGGCCCGACAGGTCGGTGAACGACTGCCGGTTCGAGATGCGCAGCGTGCCCTTGCGACGACCGGCGCCGACCGTGACGGGGCGGTACACCCACGCCACCTCGCGCATCGCCGGGTGCGGCTCGCCGTAGCTGCCCACCAACCCGTCGGCCACGAAGTTGCAGTCGTGCGGGGTGTCGCCGAACTGGCCGCCGTACGCGAGGCGCACCGTGCCGTCGGGCATCACCTGGCGGATGCCGTGGTCCTTCCACTCCCACAGGAACCCGCCCTGCAGGCCGGGGGTGGAGGTGATGACGTCCCAGTAGTCGGCGAGCGAACCGTTGCTGTTGCCCATCGCGTGGCTGTACTCGCACAGGATGAGTGGGCGCGTGCCCTTGCCCGACTCGCCGTAGAAGCGGATGGCGTCGATGGGCGCGTACATCGGGCAGACGATGTCGCTGGACGCGAGGCCGCCGTCGACCCAACCGGCATGGAACACCGCGCCCTCGTAGTGCAGCGGGCGACTGGGGTCGACGCTGCGGATCCAGCCGGCGAGTGCGTCGTGGTTGGTGCCGTAGCCGCTCTCGTTGCCGAGGCTCCACAGGATGATGCTCGGGTGGTTGCGGTCGCGCTGCACCATGCGTGCGCCGCGCTCGAGCCACGTGCTGCGCCAGCGGGCGTCGTCGCACAACGACGTGTTGTAGGCGTGGCTCTCGATGTTGGCCTCGTCGATGAGGTACATGCCGAGCTCGTCGCACAGGTCGTAGAAGCGCGTGTCGTTCGGGTAGTGCGACGTGCGCACGGCCGTGATGTTGTGCCGGCGCATCGTGAGCAGGTCGGCGCACATGTCGGCCTCGGTGACCGCCTTGCCGCGCTCGGGATGGTGATCGTGACGGTTGACGCCGAAGATCCACACCGGCTGACCGTTGACCAGCAGCTGCCGGTCGCGCACCTCGACGTGCCGGAAGCCGACCATCTGGTGCGTGGCCTCGAGCACCGCGCCGGTGGGGGAGAGCAGCTCGACGTCGACCCGGTAGCGGGCGGGCGACTCGGCCGACCAGGCCGACACCTTCGGCACGCTGAACGAGTGCTCGCTGGTGAACCCGGTGAACACGTACGGCACCTCGTGCGCGTGCGGCACCGGCACCACCGACGGCTTGCCGATGCGCTTGCCGTTCGGCGCGGTGAGCGTGACGCGCGTGGCGTAGCCCTTCGCGGGCGAACCGTGGAAGTCGGCTGACGCGAGCACGCGCAGGTCGCCACGGCCCTCGGCCACCGCCAGCCCCGCGTGGCACACCACGTCGGCGATGCACACGGGCGTGCGCGCCTCGATCCAGACGTCGCGGTGCAGACCGGCCATCCACCACTGGTCCTGGTCCTCGACGTAGCTCTGCGCGCTGTAGCGCATCACCACGATGGCCAGATGGTTCTGGCCGGCGACCAGTGCGTCGGTGATGTCGTACTCGCTGGGCAGACGGCTGTCGGTGCCGTACCCGACGAACGTGCCGTTGAGGTACACCGCGTGCACGCTCTCGGCGCCGGCCACGTGCAGCACCACACGGTGCGACTTCCAGCCGCGACCGATGGTGAACGAGCGGCGGTACACACCGGTGGGATTGTGCTCGGGCAGCCGCGGCGGCGGGCCCGGGAACGGCATCTGCACGTTGGTGTAGTGCGGCAGGTCGCCCGTGTCCTGCACGGTCCAGTTGCCGGGCACGGCCACGGTGCGGCCCTTCGCCGGGGTGTCGCCGGTGACCGCCGAGGCGGGCACCGCGTCGGGCGTGGGGTAGAGGCGGAACTGCCACTGCCCGTTCAGGCTCTTGCGGGCGTCGTCACCGAGCGGCAACGGGACGTGCATCGGCAACCGACCGATGCTCGTGATGGCAGGGTCGGTCCAAGGGCGCAGCGCGCCGAGGTGGGGCAGCATGTCAGCCTCCGTGGACCCAGACGGGCGTGCCGAGCGGCACGAGACCGGAATCCCAGATGAAGTCCATCGCCATCGTGCTGAGGCGCACGCAGCCGTGGGACGCCGGGTAGTTCGGCACGCTGGTCATACCGTGGATGGCGACGCCGCCGCGGAAGTACTTCGGCCGGTAGATCTGGCCGAGGTCGCCCTCCCACCAGCCGTCGGGCCGTTCGCGGTTGGTGGCCCACAGGCCGTTCGGGGTGATGGCGTCACCCTTCTCCACCTTCGTGGGGTCCTTCTTGTTGACCGCCTCGTAGGGGATGCCGCTGCCGGTGGACGTGTTGAAGGTCCACACGGTCTTGCCGTTCTGCACGATGAAGAGCAACTGACGGGTCTTGTCGACCTCGACGAGCGTGCCGCTGTTGGCCGTGCCCCGCGCCCGCTCGGGCAGCGCCTGCAGCCAGGCTGCGGTGTTGGCGTCGACCTTGCCGGTGGCCTCGAACCCGAGGTACTTCTGGAAGGCCATCACGGCCTGGGTGGTGGCGAAGCCGTACTGGCCGTCGGCACCACCGGTCCAGAACCCGAGCTGCGTGAGCCGCATCTGCACGACCTGCGTGTCGGGACCGTTGCTGCTGCCGACCGCCTTGATCTCGCCCGTGAACGCACCGACCGTCTCGACGTTGGAGGGGAGGGTGGGGATGGGCGCCACCGTGGTGGTGGGGGCGGCCGTCGTGGTGGGCGCCTCGGTGGTGGTGGGGGCGTCGCTGGTGGTGGGCTCGGCCGTGGTGGTGGGCGCCGACGTGGCCACACCACTCGGGGCGGAGTCGGCGTTCGACGTGGACGAGCAGGCGGACGCGAGGAACGACAGTGCGACCGGCAGGCTCAACAGCGTGAGTCGGGTACGACGGGTGATCATGGGTGGAGGGTTCCCCTGCGATCGGCGGTAATCGCCTCCAAGGTTACGCCAACACGGCCTCAAAAGGTCGGCAGCTCGAACCACACGGTGAGGCCGTACTTCACGCCCGACTGCAACGGTGTCGCCTGGTGGGGATGGGTGACGAGCGACGGCCACACCACCAGTTCGCCGACCGGGACCGACCGGTTGTCGACCCCTTGGCGGGGGAAGTCGAGCACTGCGCCCTCGTAGCCCTCGTTGAGCTTCGCCGAGGCCGACACCTGGGCCACGTCGTGGTGCATCCGCAGGTGCTCCTGCTGGCCGAGCTCGTATTTGATGACGAACACGTCGCGCAGGCCGTGGTAGTCGATGAACGGCCACACCTCCTGCAGCTGCGGCCAGATGCGCCGGCCGAGGTCGATCTCGACCTGCTCGAACAGGCGCGGGCTGATGACCGCGAGCGACACCTCGTGACCGGGCACCGGGTCGTCGGGCTGGAGCTCGAACGCGCCCACCGCCTCGGCCGCGCGGATGATCGTGGAGCAGAACGACGGCGTCCAGAACGGCACCGTGTACAGCTCGTGGCCGAGCTGGGTGAGCCCCTCGCGCTCGTCGATCGCCCCCTGGTAACCGAGGATCTGCTGCAGGTCGTCGTACTCGTGTGCCACGGCCACGATCGTGTCAGAGTTCGTCGGCGCGCAACGACCACGGTGTGCGTGGCACGGCGGCCAGATCGAACCGGGCCACCAGGTCGTCGGCGGTGACGTGGTCGTCGGGGTGGCACAGCCCGAGGCTCGCTCCGAGTCGGGCGAGCACCTGCTCGGGCGTCACGCCGCGCGCGGCCAGGTCGGCCAGGGTGACCGCGCCGTGGCGCTTGGCCAGGCGGGTGCCGTCGGGCGCGAGCACCAGCGGCACGTGCGCGTAGGCGGGCTCCGGCAGGCCGAGCAACTGTTGGAGCAGTCGCTGGCGCGGCGTGCTCGACAGCAGGTCGTCGCCGCGCAGCACGTGGGTGACGCCCTGCACGCCGTCGTCGACCACCACCGCCAGGTTGTACGCCGGCACGCCGTCGTTGCGGCGCAGCACCACGTCGTCGACGCCGCCCTCGTACCGGCCGGCCACCAGGTCGTGCACGACGAACCGTTCGCCGTCGGAACGGAGCCGCAACGCCGGCCGCCGACCCTCGGCCGCCCACGCCGCCCGGCGCGCCGCCGACAGGTCGCGGCAGGTCCCCGGGTAGGCGCCCTCGGGGAGGTCGCCGTGCGGTGCCTGCGCCGCCTCACGGATCTCGCGCCGCGTGCAGAAGCACTCGTAGACGCGGCCCTGGTCACGCAGGGTGGACAACGCCGCCTCGTAGCGGTCGAATCGCTCGGATTGGCGCACGACCGGCCCGTCGGGGTGCAGACCCAGCGCGGCCAACGACGCCAACTGGTCACGCTCGTGGGCCTCGGACGCCGTGACCCGGTCGAGATCCTCCATCCGCACCCACCATTCGCCACCCTCCGCGCGTACCTGCAACCACGACAGCAGCGCCGTACGCAGGTTGCCGAGGTGCAGCGAACCCGTGGGAGAAGGGGCGAAACGGCCACGCACGCCGCCAAGTATCCCCGTGCGGACCATCACGAGCACGTCAAGTCTTCGGCATGACGTGCCGAAGAAGAGAGGCGGACGTCGTGGACCCACGACCCGAACCACGGAACGGAGCACCAGCGCATGCCGGATTCGGCGTTGATCGGCGGAGAGGAGGCACCCCGGGCGTTCGTGCGCGAACGCGCGCTCGTGACGGTGACCAACAACCTCGCGCCGGCGCCGTTCCTGCTGTTGCCGTTCGTGCTGCTGGTGAGCGCGCTCCTGCGCAGCGACCTGCCCGACGAGCGCGTCGGCTGGTGGGCCATCGCCGCCGTCGTCAGCACCGCCATCACGCTCTTCGCGCTCTACCGCTACTACCTCCGCACCGACTCGCGCACCACGTCGCGAGCGGTCACCGTGCTCATCGGTTGCTCGTTCGCGTCGATCGGCCTCGTGTTCGGCCTGTGCCCGTGGGTGGCCGGCGGCGACCAGCAGATGACGCTCATCTTCAGCCTGTTCCCCGCCGTGGCCAGCTCGGTCGGCTGCATCGTCACGGCCGGTCGCCGCGACATGTACCTCGCGTTCGTGCTGCCGCTGATGGGCATCTGCTCGCTGTCGCTGCTGCTGTCGTCCGACCCCGACCTGCGCGGCCTCGGTGCACTCGCGCTGTGCTTCGCCGTCGGTCTGATGGTGTTGCACACCGTGGTGAGCCGCAACACCGTGGAGGCCATCAAGCTGCAGTGGCGCAGCGAGAACCTGCTGCGCGACCTCGCCCACGAACGCGGTGAGCTCACCGGCCTCAACGCACAGCTCGCCGCCACGAACGCCCGTCTCGCCCACCAGGCCACGCACGACCCGTTGACCGGGCTGTACAACCGCCGCGGCACGCTCGAGCTGCTCGAGCAGGTCATGGCCGAGGCCACGCTCGCCAACCCGGTGGGTCTGCTGTTCTGCGACCTCGACCGGTTCAAGGCCGTCAACGACGCGCTCGGCCACCGCGGTGGTGACCGGTTCATCAGCATCATCGCCGACCGCCTGCAGCGCAGCCTCGAGCCCGGCTCCATCGCCGGCCGCATGGGTGGTGACGAGTTCGTCGTGGTGATGCCCGGGCTCGACCAGGCCGCCGCCGCCACAGTGGCGAACCGCCTCGTCGGTGTGCTCGCCCAGCCCGTCTACGCGGAGGGTCGCGAGATGCCGTCGTCGGTGAGCATCGGCGTCGCGTCCGGCCCGCCGCACGGCGACTCGGCGAGCGAACTGCTGCGCCACGCGAACGCGGCGCTGTACCGCGCCAAGTCGGGCGGCCGCAACCGCGTCGAGCTGTTCGACGGCTCGATGCAGGACGAGCTGCTGCAACGGTTGGAGAGCGACCAGGCACTCCGCCGCGCCATCGACGACGGCGAGATCATCGCGTTCTTCCAGCCGGAGATCGACGCGATGACCGGTCACGTGGTGGGTGCGGAGCTGCTGGCCCGCTGGGTGAAGAAGAACGGCGTGGTCGTGCCCGCGCAGGAGTTCCTGCACGACGACCTGTCGGCGGCGCTCGTCGACCGCATCACCGAACGCGTCATCGCGAGCGCGCGTCCGCACCTCCGTCGCCTCGCGATGCTCGGCCTGCCCGACGACTTCCGGTTCCGCATCAACCTCGCGTCGGCGCGCACCGAGCAGCGGTGGAACAACGACAGCGTCGCCACGATGCTCCAGGGCCTCGACCCCGCGTTCATCACCGTCGACATCCACGAGCGGGCGGTCTCCGGCGACCTCACGAGCGCCGCCGCGAACCTTGCAGCGTTCCGTGCACGGGGCGGTCGCGTGTGCCTCGACGACTTCGCCCGCGGCGTGTCGTCGCTGAGCCTGCTGCGTCGCCTCCCGCTCGACGAGGTGCGCATCGACCGCCTGTCGATCGACACCATCGGCGCCCACCCGCACGACCGTGCCATCGTCCGATCGATCATCGCGCTCGTGCGCGAGATCGGCCTCGCCGTCACCGCCGACGGTGTGGAGACCGGCGCACAGGCCGACGCGCTGATCGCGCTCGGGTGCGTGCGCCAGCAGGGCCACCTCTACACCCCCGCCCTGCCGGCCGGTGAGTTCGAGGACTTCCTGCTCGCCCGGATGGCCGAGCGGTACCAGCAGGTGTCCGCCCTGCCGACGTGGCGCACCGACGATCTGGCAGAGTGAAACCCTCGATCCGATCAGGGGGTGGGACATGTTCTGTCCGTCGTGCGGTGTCGCGACGCAGCCCGGCCAGCGTTTCTGCAACACCTGTGGTGCGGCACTGACCCTCGACACCGCGGCACCGACCTCCCAGCTCGCGCCCCCCACCGGCGAAGTCCCGGCCACCACCGAGGTACCCGCCGCACCGTCGCAGGTGGCCATCCCGACCGGCGAGATCCCGCCGGTCGACAGCCCCGAGTTCGACGCGCTGTTCGACACGGCGCGCTTCCGTGTCGTGCCGCAGACCACCGACACCGGCGAGCAGCTCGGGGTGGCGTGGGGCGACGCCACCGACCCGGTGCCGCGCATCACCGGTGGCGACACCGCCGAGGCACCGGTCACGCTCGCGGTGCGGCCCGCGCCCCTGCGCGCCGTGATGCTGATGATGTCGATCGCCACCGCGGCGGTCGCGGTCACGGGCGCACTGCTCACGATGGTGCGCTACCGCGTGACGGGCGACGTCACCGCCGACGTGTCGGTGAAGGCGAACGACCTCTCCACCAACGCGCTCGTCGGCGCGCTGGTGGCCGCCGTGCTCCTCATCGTCGGCGGCGCACTCGCGATGAGCGGCCGCCGTGTCGGTCACGGCCTCGCGGGCGGTGCCGGCCTCGGCCTCGCCGGGTTCCTGGCATGGCTCGCCGGCGACGCGGTGTCGGTGCTCGACAGCGTGCGGCAGGGCCTCGCCGAATCGGGCATGGCGTACCGCCTCTCCACCACGATGGACGTCGGCCTGTGGATGCTCGTCGCGGCCGCGGGCCTCGCCGGCATCGTGTTCGTCCTCGGCCTGTTCGGCTCCGGCCGCGACGGTGCACCCGGCGTGCACCCGGCGGCGGGCGCGCTGGGCATGCTCGGCACGCTCGCCGTGGTGGTGGGGCCGCTCATCCCGATGAACGGCGCGAACTTCGCCGACAACTTCTCCACCGACGCGTCGCTCGGCCCGGCGCGGTGGTGGAAGGGGTTCCTCACGCTCACCCTCGGCACCGAGCACGGTCCGGTCCCGCCGGTCACCACCTGGATGCGCATCCTCGCCCTGCTGCTGTTGCTCGTCGGCGGGTTCCTCGGCTTCATCGCCGGTTCCCGGTGGGGGCTCGCGTTGGTGGCGGGCTCGATGGGCGTGGCCGCGTGGCAGTGGATCAGCTCACTCGTCGGCGCGGGTGACCGCCCGTTCGGCATCGCGGGCGGCAACCCCGGCGCGGAGGACTTCCCGCCGCACATCGTCACCACGGTGGGCGTGGCGATGGTGGCCATCGCGCTGGTGGTCGGTGTGGTGACCAGTCACCTCGAACGCAACGAGGCCGCGGCCACGTCGTGACCGTGGCGCACGGCGTCCACCACGTCGGCGCCGTCGGCCAACGCCAGCAGCACGCCTGCGGCGAACGCGTCACCCGCGCCCGTGGTGTCCTTCACGTCGGCCAGCGTCAGCGCGGCCACGTCGACCGGTGGTTCACCGGCGCGCCACACGGTGGCGGGCCCCGGGCCGCGCTTCACGATCACCGCCGCGCCGCCCAGCCGCTCGGGCCGCAACCCGTCGCCGAGCACCTCGGCCTCGAGCTCGTTCGCGAACACCACCTGCGGGTGCAACGCGGCCATCCGGTCGAGCGCCGCATCGGCCCCGTCGTGCTCCAACAACGCGGCCGACGAGGCATCGACCGAGACGCGGATGCCCGCCTCGTTCGCCCACGTCGCCAACGTCGCGGTGGTGGTGGTCAGCGGCTCGCCGACCAGTGAGTAGTACGGCACGTGCAAGGTGTGCAGGCCCGCGAGCCAGGCGGGGTCGGGGTCCGACAGCTCGACGCAGGCGGCCCGGTCGGCGAGCATCGTGCGTTCGCCGCTCGGATCGACCAGCACCACGATGGTGCCGGTGCGGCCACGCCAGCGCACCATCACGTCGGCGCCGACCGATTCGAGCTGCTCGGTCAGCCACCGGCCGGCGGTGTCGTCGCCCACCTGGCCGATGAAGCGGGCCCGGCCACCGGCGCGGCACGCGGCCTCCACCATGTTGGCGGCGCTGCCACCGCGTCGACGGGTGACCACGGAACGGGTGTCGCTTGCGACGTTCACGGCTTCCAGGAGTTGCACCACGACGTCTTCGACCAGATCGCCCACGGCGCCGAGGAGGGTGTTCACGCGTCGCTCCATTTCATGCCCTCCCATCCTGCCGCACGGCCTACCCTGACACCATGAGCGACTCCGTGAAGACCCGCATGCAGACTGCCCTCACAGCCGCGATGAAGGCTCGCGACGAGGTGGCGCTGTCGGCGCTGCGCCAGGCGTTGTCGGCCATCGCGGTGGCCGAGACGGCGGGCAGCGAGCAGGTCGTGCTCGACGACGCGCAGGTGCTCGCCGTGGTGGCGGTGGAGGTGCGCAAGCACCACGAGACCGCCGATGCGTTCGTCACGGCCGGCCGTCCGGAGAAGGTGGAGCGCGAGCGCGCCGAAGCCGCCGTGCTCGAGGCCTACCTGCCGGCAGCGCTGAGCGACGACGAGCTCGACGGCATCATCGCCGGTGAGATCGCGGCCGCCGCGGCCGATGGTGCCACGGGCATGAAGGCGATGGGCAAGGTGGTGGCCGCGGTGCGCGCCAAGGCCGGCCCCACCGCCGACGGTGCGGCCATCGCCAACAAGGTGAAGGCCGCCCTCACCGCCCAGGGTTAGTTGCCGAAGTCCCAGCCCTCGCCCTGCGCGTACTGGCCGAGCACGTTCTTCGCGATGAGGATCTTGTGCACCTCGTCGGGACCGTCGGCGATGCGCAGCGTGCGTGCCCCCTGGTACATGCCCCACAGCGGCAGGTCGTTGCTCACGCCCGCCGCGCCCCACACCTGGATGGCGCGGTCGACGACGCGCGTGTAGGCGGCCGGCACGTAGACCTTGATGGCCGAGATGTCGGTGCGTGCGGCCTGCAGCCCCTGATCGATCTTCTCCGCGGCGTGGATGGTGAACAGTCGCGCCGTCTGGATGTCGATGTAGCTGTCGGCGATGGCGCCCTGCGTGAACTGCTTCTCGGCCAGCAGACCGCCGTGCACCTCACGGGTCATCGAGCGGTGCACCATCATGTCGAACGCACGCCACATCTGGCCGATGCTGTTCATGCAGTGGAAGATGCGGCCGGCGCCCAGCCGGTCCTGCGCGGCCTGGTGGCCCTCGCCCACACGGCCGAGCGCGTTCGCGACAGGGACGCGCACGTTCTCGTACTTCACCTCGCAGTGGTCGCTCTCCTTGCGGCCCCACACGCCGATGCCGCGCACGATGTTGACGCCCTTCGTCGCGGTGGGGACGATGATCTGCACCATCGGACCGCTGCGCGGGTCGGTGCTGCCGGCCTCCTGCACGCGGCACATCACGATGAAGAAGTCGGCGTCGATGCCGTTCGACGTGAACCACTTGTGGCCGTTGATGACGAACTCGTCGCCGTCGATGACGGCCGACGTGGTGAGCGACCGCGGGTCGCTGCCCGGGTTCGCGGGCTCGGTCATCGAGAACCCGCTCTCGATGTCACCGTCGATGAGCGGCAGCAGCCACTGCTGCTTCTGCTCCTCGGTGCCGTACTTCACGAGGATGCTCTGGTTGCCCGAGTTGGGCGCCACCACACCGAACAGCGACGCGGCACCGATGGCATACGCCAGCACCTCGTTCATGTAGGCGTGCGCGAGGAAGTCGAGGCCCATGCCGCCGTACTCCTTCGGCAGGTGCGGTGCCCACAGCCCCGCCTCCTTCACCTTCTCCTTGATCTCGGCGCGGAGCTCGAGGATCTCGGTGCGTTCGTGGAACGACTCGCCCTCGCGTCGTTCGGCCCACAGCCGGTTCTCGTTGGGAAGGATGTGCTCGTTGACGATCTCGGCCGTACGCATGCGGATGTCGTTGATGCGCTCGTCGAGGGTGGGGACGGGCTTGCAGTTCATGGCCATGGGCCGACGCTATGACGGATGGGGTGCCCGATGAAGGGCCGAAGGTCCCGCTGCGCCGAAGACGTCCACGGCCTGCTTCCTGGACGAGATTTGGATGTCCCTGCTCTCTGCTGCCCGATGGTGCAGGAGTGAGCCGTGGCGGTTGCGGCGAACGTCCTAGGACCCATCCTCAGACCGTCACCAACCGTCAAGTTCGACCACTCATCGTGGTGTTGTGGTGACTGATTGTTGGACAGGTCTTGGATGGACGTCATCGAACCGTCATGTTTCCATCCTCGAATGCTTCGCAGAATGCTCCCGATTCTGTGTGCTGCGCTCACCGTGGCGGCCGTCGTTCCTGCGTCGATCGTCACCGCTGCTCCCGCCGCCACAGCCCGCTACCTCGTCACCTTCCGGCCTGGCGCCGCGCCCGACATCGAGGCGCGCGAAGCCGGGTCGAAGGGGCTCGAGGTCCGCAAGGTGTTCCGCAAGGCCGTTCGTGGCATGGCCGTCGACCTCACTCCTGCGGAGGCCGCCGAGCTCGCCACCGACCCGCAGGTGGCGTCCATCGAGCTCGACCGGGTGCTGCGTGCCTCGGTCGATCAGACGGGCGCCACCTGGGGGCTCGACCGTGCCGACCAGCGGTCACTGCCGCTGAACGGGACCTACTCCTACGCCGGCACCGGCGCAGGGGTGAAGGTGTACGTCGTCGACACCGGCGTGCGTTCCTCCCACACTGAGCTGCGCGGCCGCGTGGCCCCGGGCGTGACGTTCATCGAGGACGGCAACGGCACCGAGGACTGCCAGGGTCACGGCACCCATGTCGCGGGCACCATCGCCGGCACCACGTACGGCGTGGCCAAGGGCGCCACCATCGTGCCGATCCGCGTGCTCGACTGCCTCGGCGCCGGCTCCACCTCGGCCGTCATCGCCGGCCTCGACTGGATCCTCACGTTCAACGGCGGCGCACCGGCCGTGGTGAACATGAGCCTCGGTGGGTCGCCGTCGTTCACGGTCGATGCCGCGGTGCAGCGCCTCATCGACGACGGCATCACCGTCGTGGTCGCGGCCGGCAACTCCGCCTACAGCGCCTGCCTCGCCTCACCCGCCCGCGTCCCCGGCGCGATCACCGTCGGCGCGACGCAGTCCGACGACGCCCGAGCGCAGTACTCGAACTTCGGTCCGTGCCTCGACATCTGGGCGCCGGGCACGGGCATCACGTCGGCCGGCATCGCCTCCGACACCGCCACCGCCGTGAAGTCGGGCACCTCGATGGCCACGCCGCACGTGGCGGGCGCGGCGGCACTGTTGAAGGGCGCGACGCCGTCGCTGACCCCGGCCGGTGTGGCGAGCGCGCTCATCGCGAACGCGACGGTCGGTGTGGTCACGGACGCGCAACTCGACTCGCCGAACCGACTGCTGTTCACCGGCGGCACCGGCGCCGGCACGGGTGGCACCGGTGGCACCGGCGGCACGACGCCGGCACCGCTCGCCGTCACCACCTCGGCACTCGCCAACGGCACCGCCGGCACGGCGTACAGCCAGACGCTCGCGGCCTCGGGCGGCGCCGCCCCGTACTCCTGGTCGCTGTCGGCCGGGGTGCTCCCTGCGGGCCTCACGCTGAACCCCGCCACCGGTGCCATCGGCGGCACGCCGTCGGCGGCGGGCACGTCCACGTTCACCGTCCGGGCCACCGATGCCGCCGCGGCAAGCGCGACGCGTTCACTGTCGATCACGATCGCCGCATCCACGGTGGCGGCGCCCGGCGCGTTCTCGAAGGGCAGCCCGGCGAACGGGGCGAAGGACCGGTCGACGTCGCTCACGTTCTCGTGGAACGCGTCGACGGGGGCCACCCGCTACGAGATCTGTTACGACCCCACCAACGACAACGTCTGCTCGGGCAGCTGGGTGAGCACGGGCACGACCCGCTCGCTCGCCGTGTCGGGGCTGGTGCGGGGTGCGAGGTACTACTGGCAGGTGCGAGCCGTGAACAGCGGCGGCACCACCCAGGCGAACGCCGGCGCATGGTGGTCGTTCACCACCAAGTGACCCGCGTGCGGTGCGGCGCTGCCGGGTGCATCCCCGGCGCCGCACCGCGTCGGACGCGCTCGGAGGTCCCCGATCCGGGCGTACCCGCCGATGCATACTGGCCTCATGCCGACCGCACACGAGCCCGGCTCCAACGAGCCCCACATCCCCGACGAGGCTGAACTCGAGGCGTTCGACATCGACCACGACGGCCACATCGGCGTGCTCGACTCCGAGCGCGCCCGGCTCGGTGTGGTCGATGCCCGGCTCGAGGAAGTGGCCCATGAGGGCGGCGTGAAAGGCAAGATCGCCGACGTCGCCCACAAGGTGATCGACAAGCTCGACAACGACTGAGCCGCGTGTCCTCCCGTCGCGTCGTGATGGCGCTCCTCCTCGCCGTGTCGTCGTTCGCCGCGGGCACGGTGTGGTCGTCATCGGTCGCGGCCGGACCGCGGCCCGTGCCGCGTCCCTCGCCGTCGAGCCCCGCCACCGAACCCGATGCGGTGCGCAGCACGCCGGCCATCGTGGTGGCACCGGATTCGGTGCCCGAGGCCGGCTGGTTCCACCTGACCGGCAAGCCGGTGCCCCTGGGCACGGCGATGCTCCGCTATCGCAACGTCGACCGTCTGGTGCAGACCGGCGACACGTTCCACCCGGCGGGGCCGCTGTCGCTGTGGTTCCGTGCGCCCGGTGCCCCGGGTTCGTCGATCACCATCCGCGTCGAGGCGTTGAACCGGTGGGGCTCGGTCATCGGCACCATCGGCACGGTCACGCTCGTCACCGGCAACGCGATGCTGCCGCTGCCGGCGGGCACCGGTGAGGGCAAGCGCATGGTCATCGACTCGGACGCGCAGCAGGTGTGGTTGGTCGACGACGACGGCACGGTCCGCGACTCGTTCCTGATGTCGGGTCGCCGTCTGCCCACGGCGTCGGGGTTCGACCAGCCCGGCATCTTCACCGTCTACTCGAAGAGCCGCACGATGCAGTACTGCGCGGGTCGCTGCGGCACGGCCGAGTACATGGTGCGGTACCAGCGCACCACGGTGAGCTCGGTCGGCACGCACAGCCTGCCGTCGGAGGCCGGGCAACTGGTGCAGGGTGTGGAGGACCTCGGCTGGCCGCTGTCGCACGGCTGCACCCGCCTCGAGGCGTCGAAGGCGCAGGCCGTGTACCGGTGGGCCACGGTCGGCACCGTCGTCATCGTGCTCTAGTCGCCACCGTCATCCGACCGAAGTCTCAACCGATCCGCGCGTCGATGGACGCGTGGCGGCCGCATCATCACGGATCGTGAGAGGTCCCGGGACCTCGCCACGTCAGGTGACCGGAGTCCTAAGACCCCGGCCCTACAGTCGATGACTCATTGACCAAAACCTCGGGAAAAGCGACAGTGAGTGTGCGGAAATCCCCATGAATCCCACGATCCGTGGTGGAGTTCCGCCCCTGCGGGAGTACTGACGGGAATCAGACGGGAGCAATCAATGAGGGCGAAATTGGACAGGGCGCGCCGCGAGCGCGCATCGACGGCGGCCGACCGGTCGCCACGGGCACACCGGATGTCGGGTCGGGCACGCATCGGGGCGGCCGCAGCCGTCGCTGCCGTGTCGGTCACCGGGCTCGGCGTGTGGAGCGTCACCGCGGGCGCCGTCGCGCCCCTGCCGACGTTCCCCGACAACCTGGTGGTGTTCCCCGATCGCGACTTCGTGTCGATCGAGGGATTCGACGGCTATCCGGGCCAGATGGCGTTGGTCGAGGTCTATCGCCCATCCATCGACGGGGTCGTCGGCTCCGCACGCGCCGAGGTGTCCGGCACCGACGTCGCGTTCGAGATCAACCACCCGGGCGGTGTGTGCTGGGGCAACGGCACCGATCTGAAGGTCACCCCCGACATCCTCCCGGGCGACGTCGTCTCCATCGAGATCGGCGGGCAGGTGCTGGCGGCCACCACGGTCGGCGACGCGTATGTCACGACCGGCTCCACGCTGTCGCCCGACGGCCTCACGATGACCGTCGTCGGTCACATCGGGCCGTCGGTCGACCGCGACAACTTCGAACAGCGCATCATCGAGCCCGCGCTCCGCGACACGGTCATCGCCCGCCGCGACATCCGCGCCGTGCCGGGCGACCCGGTGCAGGAGGTCGGGTACACGTCGCAGGTCACGTTCGACGCCGACACGTTCACCGCCACGTACGTGTTCGAGACCGCCGAGGTCGCTGCGATCGCCGCGGCGGCGAGCGGTGAGCGCGCAATGACATGGGAGCTCACCGACGTCGACGCCAATCGGCAGGGCCTCACGATCCCCGAGTTCGGTGAGCTCGGCGGCCCCGGCATGGGTGGCTGCCCGAACGGCCCGAACCAGACCGGTCCGGTGCCGCCGACCGGCATTCACGCCGCGCTGTCCACCGACCGCACGTCGGTGCGAGTCGACTGGACCCCGGCGGTCGCCGTGCCCGGGACGCCCGCCATCACGGGCTACCGCGTCACCGCGGTCGACCGCTCCGAGCACGGCGGCGAGCAGGTGGAGATCGGTCGTCGCATCAACAACGTGGCCGCCACCGGCACCACCATCTCCGGCCTCGACCCGAGCCGCTTCTACGACATCGAGGTCGTGTCGGTGAGCGCCGCCGGTCTCACGCATCCGGCAGCCACTGCGGCGGTCGACCTCGACACGACGGCACCGGTCATCACGGCCAGCCCCGACGGCGGCAGCTTCTCGGTGCCCCAGCAGGTGACGCTCACGGCCAACGAGCCGGCGGTCGAGATCTACTACACCACCACCGGTGCCGATCCGATCGGTTCGGGCGGCAGCCTCGACGGCGACGCCATCCTGTACACCGGTCCCATCCCGGTGACGACGTCGGGCACGCTCACCTTCGCCGGCTTCGATCCGTCGAACAACGTGTCCGACCCGGTGACCGAGACCTACGCCATCACCAACGACCCGCTGCCCGGTGCGTCCACCATCACCAGCGGTGTGCCCGGCCTCGGCTCGGTCACGCTGTCGTGGACGGCCGCCGACCCGGGTGCGCCGACGTATGCGATCGTCGACTACCTCGTGTCGGTGTACGACGCAGCGGACGCCACCACGCCGGTCGACGAGATCCACGTCAACGGCCCGGCCACCACGCTGCTGATCGACAACCTCGAGGGCATCGCTCCTCGCTGGTTCGAGGTGCAGGCGAAGAACGACGCCAACTCGGCATGGGGCCCGGTGTCCAACCGCTTCGGTCCCGTCGAGCCGCAGGGTGAGGTCGTCGCCGATGCCGGCACCGACCGCCTCAGCGTGGTGCGTGGGTCGCTGGTGCAGCTCCTCGGCACCGGTTCGGCCGGCAACTACCAGTGGGTGCAGATCGTCAGCCCGACGAACCCGATCCCGCTGGTGGGTCCGAGCGATCCGAACTACGTGTCGATCTTCGCGGCCAACACGCCGAACGCGAACTTCCAGATGCCGATGTACCAGCCGGGTCGCACCACGGGTGCGCTGTACTTCCAGCTCACCATCACCAACTCGAACGGCAGCGACAGCGACATCATGGCGGTCTTCCCCCGCAACGACTCGCTCACCGGCATCGCCGCTCGCTGGAAGGCGAACGACTTCCGCATCACCGGAACCGGCGCCATCGAGGGTGCGGTCATCACCGTCCGCAACGCCACGACGGGTGCCTTCATCGGTTCCGGCTCGGTGGTCGCCGGTGCGTTCGACATCCGGGTCCGTACCGGTGTGACGAACCCGCAGGCCATCCTGGTCGACTCGAACCATGGCGGCACCTTCGGTCCGGTCGGCGTCTCGGCACGCTGACGTTCTGGGCGTGATTCGTCCCAGATGACCTTCTGGGCGTGTTCCGTCCCGCATTGCGGGACGGAACACGCCCAGTTCCGCGTCCTACACTCGCTCGGGTGCACTCGCTGACGACCTGGACCATGCGTCGCTGGACGTTCGCCGCCGTGGCGGCGCTGCTCGTGGCGCTCGCCGTGGGGCTGCCCGCCGACGTCATCCCGAACCCGGTGTTCGGTCGACCGGTGCCGGTCACGTGGTGGTCGTACCCGGTGCTCGTGGTGACCGCCGTGCTCGGCGGGCTGCTCGCCGCCACCTACGTGCGCGACGACGGTCGTGTCACGCTCGACCAGCTCGACGCCGACGACGAACGCACGGCGCGCAAGGGCGGCATCGCCGGCGTGCTGTCGTTCTTCGCCGTCGGCTGCCCGGTCTGCAACAAGCTCGTGGTCATCGCGTTGGGCACGGTCGGTGCGCGCCGCTGGTTCGAGCCGTTCCAACCGCTGCTCGCCGCGCTGTCGATCGTGCTGATGGTGGTGGCGCTGCGGTCGCGGCTACGCAACGCCGACTCGTGCCCGGTGCGTCCGTCGTGACCGAGGAGTTCACCCACTACGACGCGGTGGAGGCGTACGGCGACGCGCTCAGCGTGCTGCCGGGTCAGACGCTCGGGTTGCACGTGCGCTGCGTGGCCGAGCGGTACGACGTCGAGGTGCATCGTGCCGGTGGTCCGGTGGTGTGGTCGGCGACCGACGTCGTCGGCGCGGCACACCACACGCCGGACGACGCCGACGCGCACGGCTGCGGGTGGCCGGTCGAGGTGTCGATCCCCGTCGGTGCCGACTGGCCGAGCGGCGCGTACCTCGTCACGCTGCGCGCCCACGGTGTCGTGCACGACCGGGCGGTCGGCCACGCCTTCTTCGTGGTCCGCGCGCCCCGGCCCACGTCGCCCGTCCTGCTCGTGCTCGCCACCAACACCTACAACGCGTACAACGCCTGGGGCGGCCGCAGCCTCTACACCGGCGGCCACGAGGTCAGCTTCGACCGGCCGTTCGCCCGCGGCCTCCTCACCCGTCCGCTGGTCGGCGACGAGGACCGCAAGGCGCCACCCGCGCGACCGGGGGAGGAGCCCGACATCGACGGGCTCCGCTACCTCGCGTTCCGCACCCAGCACGGCTACCCGCCGAGCGTCGGCTCGAGCGGCTGGCACTCGTACGAGCGCCGGTTCGTCGAGTGGGCCACCGATCACGGCATCGAGTTCGACTACGCGGTGTCCGAGGACCTGTCCACCGTGCCCGGCCTCACCGACGGCTACCGACTGGTGCTCGGTGTCGGCCACGACGAGTACTGGTCGGCGATGCAGCGCGACGCCATCGAGGCGTACGTGGCCGGCGGTGGCAACTACGCGAGCTTCTCCGGCAACACGATGTTCTGGCAGGTGCGCTTCGACCCGACGCGCCGCAACATGACCGTGCACAAGTACGCGGCCCACCGCAACGACCCCGTCGTGGGCACGCCCGACGAGCACACGATGAGCGGCATGTGGTGCGACCCGTTGGTGGGACGACCCGAGTGGTCGTTCCTCGGTGCGGGTTCGGCCTACGGGCTCTACAGCCGCTTCGGCTGGTCCACCCCCCGATCGTCGGGCGGGTTCACCGTCTACCGCGACCGGCACTGGATGTTCGAGGGCACCGGTCTGCGCTACGGCGACCTGATCGGGGCGACGCACGGCGCGGTCGGTTACGAGACGCTCGGCTGCCGGCTCGGGCTCGACGAGTACGGCCTGCCAGTGTCGAACACGCCGGGCGCGCCGCCCACCGAAGTGGTGGGGTGGGCGCCGGCCACCAACCTCGGCGCCGACGACTACCCGTCGGGGTCGGTGTCGTTCACGCCCGGTGATCAGGTCGATCTCGACTTCGTCGCGTCGCGCCTGTACGGCGATGCCAGTGAGGACTCGAAGGATCGTGTGCGCCACGGCAACGCGGCCATGCTCACGTGTCGCCCGTTCGACGGCGGTGGCGAGGTGGTCACCATCGGGTCCACCGACTGGGCGTTCGCGTTGGCCGACCCTGCCGTGTCGCGCATCACCGAGAACGTGCTCCGTCGTCTCGGCTGAGGCCGCCGTTCAGCGGTGGTTCACCACGAGAAGATGCGCTGCGCGTTGCCGCCGCGCACGGCCCGACGTTCCGCAGCGGGCAATGTGTCGACGTTGGCCAACATGCCCGCCATGTCACCGACGATGTGCGGGTAGTCGGAGCCGAACAGCACCTGCTCCGCCCCCACGACGTCGATGCAGTAGCGGAGTGAGCGGGCGTCGTAGGTGATGCAGTCGTAGAAGATGTCGCGCAGGTATTCCGAGGGTGGCCGCTGGATCACACGGTCCTCGAGGGTCGACACGTGGAACCCCTTGTCGAACCGGCCCACCAGGTAGGGCAGGGCGGCACCGCCGTGCGACGCGATGACCTTCAGTCGCGTGTACCGATCGAAGAAGCCGTCGAGGATCATCCGGCCGATCGCGAGCGTGGTGTCGAACATGAAGCCGACGCTCCACGTCAGGTCGTAGCTGCGCATGTCCATCGAGTCGGCACCGGGCGGGTCGGTGGGGTGCACGAGCACCGGGAGTTCGAGTTCGTCGATGGCCGCCCACACGGGCTCGAAGTCGGGGTCGGTGAGCTTCCGGCCGGCGATGTTGGCGAGCACCATCACGCCCACCGCGCCGGCGGCGTGCGCGCGGTGCAGTTCGGCCACGGCGTCGGTGGGGTACTCCCACGGCAGCGAGGCGAACCAGCGGATGCGGTCGGGGTGGTCGCCCTGCGCGGTCGCCATCTCGTCGTTCACCACTCGCGCCGCGAGGTTGCTCGTCTCGCGTCCTCCCCAGTACACGTTGGGGCACGTGAGGGAGACCACCGCGACGTCGACGCCGGCAGCGTCCATGTCGCGGATGCGGAGCTCGTAGTCGAAGTGGCCGGGTGTCGGCACGGTGACCGGTGCGTCGCCGCGGAAGATGCACTCGCGACCGTTGGCCACAGGGTGGACCTCGTAGAGCGGCCGACCGCGTTCGCGCAACAGGTCCATCCACGCGTTGCTCAGCATGTGGGTGTGGATGTCGATGACGATCTCGTGGTCCATGGTTCCCCTCTTTCAGCGGTCAGCGTTCGAGTGCCCGCACCCACCGGCCGAACGCAGCCAACTCGGCCTTCGATGCGTCGACGCCGGTGAACACGCGCAGGTACGTGGGCAGCATGCGCAACCGTTCGCTGGTCGGTTCGTCGACCCCCAGCGCGTACATGCCGATCTGCGAGTGGTACTGCACCCGCGAGCGCACCACCGCCTCGTTGCGGTCGTAGCCGAAGCGACGGTGGAGCGCGACGAACGCGTCGATGCGTCTCGCGTCGGCAGCGGCCAGTCGGGTGCGCACCTCGTCGTCGGTGCGGGCCCACGCCCGCACCGCGAACTCGAGTTGCACGTCGAACAGCCGCGGGTCGGCCCAGCACTCGAACACGTGCAGGAGCGCGCCGGTGATGGTGTCGGCCGGGAGCTCGGCGCGTTCGATGAGCGACGCGGTGTTGTGCAGCTCCCACTCGTCGAGCAACGCGGCGGTCAGGTCGTCGCGGTCGCGGAAGTACCAGTAGAAGCTCGAGCGGGCCACGTCGAGCTGCTCGGCGAGGGTGGCGATGCGGACGCGGTCGATGCCGTCGGCCACGAGGGCCTCGCGTGCGGCGCGCAGCCAGTCGTCGCGAGTGATGCGGGAGTGCGGCGGCGTGGTCACGACTCGGGGAACGTGCCGCCGGCCTCCACGCGTCGAGCGACGAAGTCGTCGAGCGCGGCCGCGGCATCGGGGTCGATGGCCGGTGGGGTGAAGTCGTCGAGCCAGCGCGTCCAGGTGGTGTGCGCGCGGTCACGTGCGTCGGTCGAGCCGTTCTCGGTCCACTGCCCGAAGTTCTGGCGGGTGAACACCGTCGGTTCGTGGAACGCGGTCTCGAACCGTCCGAGCGTGTGCGGTGTGCCGAAGAAGTGGCCGCCCGGTCCGACGTCGTGGATGGCGTCGAGCGCGAGCTCGCCGTCGTCGATCAGCACGGGTTGCAGCGACTCGGCGAGGATCTCGAGCGCCTCCACGTCGAGCACGAACTTCTCCAGCGACGCGGTGAGGCCGCCCTCCTGCCAGCCGGCACTGTGCAGCACCATGTTCGCCCCGCCGAGCAGTGCGCCGGTGAGCGACACCATCGTCTCGTACGCGCCCTGGGCGTCCTCGGTGTTGGAGGTGCTGGTGGCCTGCGACCGCCACGGCACACCGAGGTGTCGTGCGAGCTGCCCGCTGGCGATGGCGGCGCGAAAGCCCTCGGGAGTGCCGAACGCCGGCGCGCCCGACTTCATGTCGACGTTCGACGTGAATGCGCCGTAGACCACCGGTGCGCCGGGCCGCACCACCTGCGCGAGTGCGATCGCAGCGATGGCCTCCACGTGTTGCAGCACGAGCGCGCCGGCGAGGGTAACGGGCGCCATCGCGCCGGCGAGCGTGAACGGCGTCATCACCGTCACCTGGCCGGCCGCGGCCGAGTCGATGATGCCGAGGCACATCGGCACGTCGAGCTGACGCGGCGAGTTGGTGTTGATGTTCGTCCAGCAGTGCGGACGGGAGCGGAACGCGTCGACGTCGACGCCGTGGGCGAGCCGCACGAGTTCATGGCTGTCGGCCATCACGCCGCGGCCGCGGGAGTACACGTACGCCACCTTGTCGCTGAGTACGAGGGTGGATCGGCCGGTGCGGAGGTGGCGGAACTGCATCGGCACGTCCTGCGCCTCGGTGCACGGTGCGGTGCTGTGCAGCACCGAGCTTCGCTGCGTGAGGCGCACGAAGTGGTCGAAGTCGGCGAGCGTGCCGGGTCGTCGACCGCGGTCGCGGTCGCTGGTGTACGGCGGGCCTGCGACCGGCACGAGCATGAGGTGGTCGCCTCCGAGGTCCACGTCGTTCGCCGGATTCCGCGCGTGCAGCGTGAAGGTGGCGGGCGCGGTGGCCAGCAGCGCGCGGGTGAGCTCGACGTCGAGCCGCACCATCTGCTCGTCGTCGTCGACGTGTGCACCGGCCTCGGCGAACCACCGTCGCGCCTCGGGCAGCAGCACCTTCACGCCCGACGACTGGAGAAAGCTCAGTGCGGTCTCGTGGAGGTGTGCCACCTCGTCGTCGCTGAGCACCTTGGCGGTGCCGAACGGGTTGCGCAGCCGGCGGTGCGCGCCGGTGTCGCGGGTTACTCGCGGCGCACGGTTGCTGCGTCGTCGGCTGGGTGCCGGGTCGGTGCTCACGGTGGTTCCCTCCTGTCCGTACAGTACTGTACGGACAGGAG
>JBDKJP010000042.1:0-30187 GCA_039796575.1 Actinomycetota bacterium | reverse complement strand
CTGAAGCGACGCCTCCGGCGCCTCGACATCCACGAACCGGTCGAGGCCGGCACGTTCCACAGCGTCGCGTTGCGGCTGCTGCGCGACCGCGCCCTCGCTCGCCACGAGGCGCCGCCCTCGGTGGCCAACGACCGTCTGCGGCTGCTCCGGGAGTGCGTCACCCAGCTCAAGCTGCGGGTCGAGCCGTACCAGGCGATGACCGACGTCGACTGGGCGCGGGCCCGGCTGGTCGACCCCGATCGCTACGAGCAGGCGTGCCGGTCCGAACGTCGGCGGAGCAGCATCCCGCCCGCCCGCTACGCCGAGTTCGTCGCCGCCTACGAGCAACTCAAGCGACGTCGCGGCGTGCTCGACTTCGACGACCTCCTCGTCGGCACGATCGACGCACTGCGGTCCGACGCCGCCTGGGCCGAGGGTGTGCGCTGGAAGTACCGGCACCTGTTCGTCGACGAGGCGCAGGACCTCAACCCGCTGCAGCACGCGATGCTCGAGGCGCTGCGCGACGGCCGCCTCGATCTGTGCCTGGTCGGCGACCCGCGGCAGGCCATCTACGGCTGGAACGGTGCCGACCACACCACGCTCTCCGAGGTCGAGTCGCGGTACCCGGGCATCACTGTCGTGCCGCTCACCTCCAACTACCGGTGCACACCGCAGGTGGTGCGTGCCGCAGCGGCCGCGTTGGCGGCCTCGGGCCAGGCCGACGACGCCGCGAGCGAGCTCCCCGACGGTCGGGCCGTCACGGTGCAGCGCTACGCCGACGAGACCGCAGAGCTCGAGGCCGTGGCCCGTCAGCTCCGCGACCTGCTGCATCATCACTCTGGGCGCCGCATCGCGGTGCTGGCACGCACGAACGAGCAGATCTCCACCGCACAGCGGGTGCTCGCCACGCACGGCATCGTTTCCGAGCGCACCGCCGGGCGTTCGCCGCTCGACCTCGCCATCGCCGATGCCGCACGCAGCATGAACCGCGAGCAACTCGCCGCGTGGGCCGAGGCCGTGTTCGCCGACGCCGAGGCCGACCCGTTGCGGCGGCGTGTCGCCGAGGCGGCCGATCGGTTCCTCACCTCCGGCGAGACCGGCAGCTTCCGCGCGTGGATCGACCTGCACAGCCCGTTCGACGACCTCGACACCGGCGACGACGGCGATGCCGTCTCGTTGCTCACGTTCCACGCCGCCAAGGGCCGTGAGTGGTTCGCGGTGTTCGTGCTCGGCGCCGAGGAGGGGCTGGTCCCGCACTCGTCGTCCGTCACGGCCGCCGCGCTGCAGGAGGAGGCGCGCCTGTTCTACGTCGCGCTCACTCGTGCCGAGCAGCACCTCGCCGTGTCCCACGTGGCGGTCCGCGGCGGGCGCGAGGTCACCCCGAGCCGATGGCTCGCCGCCGTCGCCGCCACGGTCGACGACGGCGCGCCGGTGCCACCGCCCGCCACACCGGGCTGGCGCCGAGCACCGGCCGACCCGCTCGCCCCGTACCGCGAGTGGCGGGCCGGCATCGCCCGGGTGTCGGGCATGCCCGACACGGCGGTGTGCAGCGACCGTGTCCTGCGCTCGCTGATGACCGACCCGCCCGCCGACAGCGCCGACCTCGCCCGCCGGCTCGGCATCACCGAGACCGCCGCTGCCCGCCTCCGCCCCCTCCCCTCTACTTGATGGGGGTGAGGGTGATGGGGTGCACCACGTCACTGCAGATGCTGCTCACGTCGACGCACGCGTTGCCCGTGGCGAGCAGCGTCTTGGTGCCGTCGTCGTTGTCGGTCACCGTGTAGGTGCCACCTCCCGTCACCGAGGCACCGCTGCCACCGCCGTTGATGGCGAACGAGCCGCCCTTCTCGCCGTTCGGCGAGAAGCTGAAGACAGCGTCACCACCGGTGAACGTGGCGTCGAGGTCGAACGGCTGCGAAAGGTTGGCCACCTCACCGCTGATCGAGATCCCGCCGCCGGAGTAGCTGGCGGAGTAGCGCACCGAGTTCGTGTCGAACGTGATCGACGCCTTGCCGATGCCGCGCTTCGACTTCGATTCGAAGTCGACGGTGCCGCTCTTGTCCTTCTCGTCGGAGGCCGTGTAGGTGAACTCGGCGTCGGCCTGCAACGGCGTCGACGTCGGGTCGATCGACTTCTCGCCGCCCGACAGGATGGCGGTCACGGTGCCACCCGTCGGCGACCGGTCGATCTTGCTCCGCGGCTGGGCCTGGACGGTGACGGTGTCGCCGGGCTCGAGGCCCGACGGGCCGGCCGACGGCGACAGGTTCAACTGCACGCAGCGACCGGACTTCCACCCCTTCTCCGCAGCATTGACGATGAACATCATCACCATCTGCCCGATCACGCCGCCGGTCACGATCGACGAGCGGGCGAAGTCCTCCGTGATGTTCAGACTCGCGCCATTGAACGTGTACTTCGGCTTGCTCCCTGTGCCCAGCGTGACGTCGATGGACTGCTCACTGCTCCCGTCGTTCGCCGCCCATTGCACGTGCGTCTCACCGTCCTGCGACACGATCTCTGCATCGTCACCGACCTGGATGCGGGCCTTGGCGTCGACCACGGCCTTCTGGCGTTTGCCGTTCTTGCTCACCGTCACCTCGATGAGCGCGGCGATGTCGAGGAGACCGTTCTCGGCCGGACAGACCTGGATCTCCGATCGAGCGTGGAACTCGACCTGCATGCCGTCCTTCTCGGTGCCGGAGTACCGCAGATCGAGTGCCACCGCGTTGAGGGACGCATCGATGGTGCCGCCTTCACCGAACTTCTCCGACACGACCTCGTCGACCTCCATCCGGTCGGTGCCGCTCACCATCACACTCGAGGTCGTGCCCAGCGCCATGTAGCCCATGAACAGCCCGATGGTCGCCATGCCCCCGGTGTCCGTCGGCGCCGCCGCCGTCCGGAAGCCCGACGACGCGGGCTGCGCCGCAGCGGCCACCATCTCCTGCACCGGCAGGAACGCCCGCTGCAGCGCGGCGGTCATGCCCTCGGCGCCGCCTGCCTCTTTCACCAGCCCCGAGATCGCGCCTGCGGTGAGCTCGCCGCGCAACGCGAGGTCGGCGAGCACTGCCTGCTGCTCCTCGACGGGGCGCGACAGCAGATCGGCCGCCAGTGCGTCGAGCCGCTCGGTGTCGACCTCCTGCGGGCTCGTGACGATGTCGGCCAACGCCTCGTCGGTGATCCTCCCGTCGACGATCATCCCCGTCGGCGCAGCCGACCCACCGCCCGTGCCGTCGTCGGAGGTCACGTCGACGCCGCTGCACGCCGACAGGACCAGGGCGACCGACAGGAGGATCGAGATCTTGCGCATCCACCCATCGTGTGACCGGCGGGCGTCGATCGCATCGGGGAAAACCACATCGAAGGGTCCGGCGGTCGCCGACCGATCAGGCGTCGGGGGCAGGACGGTTGCGCATCAACCGGTCGAACACCTCGGGCGGCATCGACAGGAACAGCGCGTGCGCCTCGGCGCACAGCCGGTCATCGGCCGCCACCCGCAACTCGCCACGGACGAAGATCTTGCGACCCTCGACGCGATCGATGTCGCCGATGAGCCGCAGCTCCTGGCGCAACGGCGTGGGCGACCGGTAGTCGATGCTCAGGTTGGCGGTCATGCCGGGGTTGCCGGTGAGGCCCTGGGCGAACCCGAGCACCTCGTCGAACGCCGCGGCGATGAAGCCACCGTGCACGCAACCGGGCGGCCCTTCGTAGGCGCCGCCGAACGTGACCACGCCCGTGACGCGGGTGCCGTCGGCGGTCATCACGATGGGCGGGGCCAACGGGTTGAGTGGACCGACCAGCGGGCTGTGGTCGATGAACAGCGACTCCTGGTAGTTCGCCAGCGACGCCTCGCCACCCTCGTACGGGCGCCCGTGCGGCGACGCCTCGAGGATGCCCACGGCCTCCTGCACCAGACGGCTCGCCTCGGCGAACGACTCGGAGTCGGCGGTCGACGAGGCCAACTCGTCGATGATGGCGCGGCACGCGTCGGCGAGGTGCCACCGCGTGTCGGCCGCCAGTCGGTCGCTCTGGTCGAAGTGGCCGCGCATGCCACCTTCGAACGCGGCTCGCTTCGCTGCGTCGCCGCTCATGCCAGGTCGACGATCACGGGCGCGTGATCGCTGGGCGACTGGCCCTTGCGGGCGTTGCGATCGACGATGCTGAACGTGCACCGCTCGGCCACCGACGCCGTACCGAGCACGAGATCGATGCGCAGGCCGCGACCCTGGTGGAAGTCGCCGGCGCGGTAGTCCCACCAGCTGTAGAGCTTCGCGTCGGGATGGTGCTGCCGGAACAGGTCGGTCATGCCCCACTGGCAGAGGGCCTCGAGCTCGGCGCGCTCGGCCTCGCTGACGTGCGTGGCGCCGACGAACTTCTTCGGGTCGTACACGTCGAGGTCGGTGGGCGCGATGTTGAAGTCGCCGGTGACCACCACCTGCTCGTCGGGCGAGCTGAGCGCGGCGACGTGGCGGCGCAACTGGGCAAGCCAGCGCAGCTTGTACTGGTAGTGGTCGTTGTCGAGCGAGCGACCGTTCGGCACGTAGACGCTGCTCACCCGCACCCCGCCGCACATCGCGGTGATGATGCGCGCATCGGGGTCGGGGTCGCCGCCGTCGGCGAAGTTCGGCACCACGTCGGTGAGGCCCACCTTCGACAGGATGGCGACACCGTTCCACTGGCCCTGCCCGTGGTGCGCGCTCTCGTAGCCCATCGACGCGAACGTGAGCGCCGGGAAGGCGTCGTCGGCGAGCTTGGTCTCCTGCATGCACAGCACGTCGGGCCGCACGTCGGCGAGCCACTCCTCCACCCGGGGCAGGCGGGCCTTGAGCGAGTTGACGTTCCAGGTGGCGATGCGCATGACGGGCCTTCTCGTGCGGATGTGGCGGACAGGGGGTCAGACGGTGGCGGGCTTCGCGGCGGACTTCTTGGCCGGCGCCTTCTTCGCCGCGGCCTTCTTCACGGGCGCCTTCTTCTCGACCGGCGCCGCGTCGGCCGGTGCTGCGGCCTTCTTGGCGGCGGCCTTCTTCGCCGGCGCCGCCTTCTTGGCCGATGCCGCCTTCTTCGCGGCGGCCTTCTTCACGGGCGCCTCGACCGCCGGCGCGGCCTCGACCACCGGTGCCGCCGCGGCCGCCTTCTTGGTGGCGCGCTTGGGCTTCACCGGTGCGGCCTCGACCGCCGGCACCGCGTCGACGACCGGTACAGCAGCGGGCGCCTCGGCAGCCTTCTTCGCCGCGGCCTTGCGCGGCTTGGCGGGCGCCTTCTCGGCCTTGGCCGGCTTCTCGGCCTTCGCCGGCTTCTCGGCCTTCGTCTCGATGGCCGGCACGGTGCCCATGCCCGGCACGGCGAGATCGATGCTCCGCTTCTCCGGCACGTACTTGTCGACCACCAGCGTGAGCGCCTCGCCGACCTTCATGAACTCGCGTGCGCTGCGCGGTGCCGGGTTGGCCATCAACCGCAACGGCACGTAGCCCACGATGTCGCCGACCTTCACGTACGCGCCGTGCGACGAGTAGTGGTCGACGATGGCGTTGACGCTGGTGCCGGCAGGGTGACGCTCGACGAAGGTGAGGAAGTCGAGCAGCTCGTTGACGGTGGCCTGCTTCGGCCCGTTGCCCGCCGGCGCCGCGGCCGACGCGGCGTCCTTCGCCGGGGCGGCCTCCTTCACCGGGGCCTCCTTCGCCGGCGCAGCCTTCGCACCACGACGACCGGGCAGCGCGGCGCCGGGCGGCGGCGCGCTGGGCACCGGCATCGGCTGGGTGGCATCGACGCTGCCGACACGGACGGTGCCGGTGTCGGCGGCCTTCGCGCCACGGCCGCGGCGCTTGGCCTCGGCGGTGACCTTGCGGCTCAGCGGCCCGCGCACCGGCAGACGCGGCACGAACACCCAGCCGATGTGCGGCACGGGCTTGCCGCCGATGAGGCGACCCTCCTCGAACAGCCAGTCGTACTGCCCGTGGAACTCCTGGAACGAGTCGTTGCTGAGGATGACGGCCTTCACCTTGTTGGCGATGCTGAGGACGAACGCGTCCCCGCGCCCGATGGCACCGGCGGGCGGCGCGACGAGCTCGTTGTTGTTGACCGCCTCGTCGAACTCGGCGGCCTCCTTCGGATCGATGCGGTGGCCGAACGTGGCATCGACCACGACGGTGATGAGTGCCTCGGGGTGCTCCTCCATGAAGGCGAGCACCGCTTCGTTGAGCTGCTTGAGGCTGGGTTGCGAACGCCCCTCGGTGGCGATGTTCGAACCGTCGACGACGACATGCTGTGGCATAACCCCTGCAGCCTACGATGCGGCGGTGTCCACTCCCCCTGCGCAGCCCGCATCCGCCATCACCGCCGTCCTGTGGGACTTCGGCGGGGTCATCCTTAGCAGCCCGTTCGAGGCGTTCAACCGGTACGAGCACGAGCAGGGCCTGCCCACCGACTTCATCCGCACGGTGAACGCCACCAACCCGCACGACAACGCCTGGGCACGGCTGGAACGCAGCGAGGTCTCGCCCGCCGAGTTCGACGCGGTGTTCGCCGACGAGAGCGAAGCGCTCGGTCATCGAGTTCGTGGCGCCGACGTGATGGCGCTGCTGCACGGCGACATCCGTCCCGAGATGGTGGCGCTGCTCGACCGGGTGAAGGCCCTCGGCTACCGCACCGCCTGCCTCACCAACAACGTCGTCAGCGATGGTCCGCCCAGTGAGCGGTCCGCGGCGCTGGCCGCCGTGATGGAGCGATTCGACATCGTGGTCGAGAGCAGCAAGGTGGGCGTACGCAAGCCCGAGCCACGGTTCTACGAGATCGCCTGCGAACTGCTCGGCGTGCAGCCCACCGAGTGCGTGTTCCTCGACGACCTGGGCATCAACCTCAAGCCCGCCGCCGCGATGGGCATGACCACGATCAAGGTGCTCTCCGCCGAACAGGCCATCGCGGACCTCACCGCGATGCTCGACCTGTGATCGTTCTGGGTGTGATCCGTCCCGGATTCCGGGACGGATCACACCCAGAACCCGATTCGGGACGATCGACGCCCAGAAGCTCTCAGAGGTCCTGGAAGGTCTCGTCCATGAGGTCGGCGAGCTCCTGCTGGTGCACGGCCGCACTGCCGGTGGCAGGGCTGCCGCTACCGATGCGACTGACCTGACGCAGGTCGTAGCCCTCTTCCTTGATGCGCCAGAAGCGGGCCTCGACGAACCGCCACGGGCCCATGTTGTCGGGCTCCTCCTGCAACCACACCACCTGCTTGGCGTTCGGGTAGCGCTGCAGGATGGCACGCATCTGCTCACCCGGGAACGGGTAGAGCTGCTCGACGCGCACGACGGCCACGGGCGCCTGGCGCTTGTCGCGCTCGGCCATCGCGTCCCACGCCACCTTGCCGCTGCAGAACACCACACGGGTGACCGCACCGGGGTTCTGCGAGGCGATCGGGTCGTCGAGCACTTCCTGGAACGAGCCGTGCGTGAGGTCGTCGACCTTCGAGCGGCTCTCCTTCATGCGCAGCGGTGCCTTCGGCGTGAACAGCACGAGCGGCTTGCGCACGTCGCGGCGCACCTGCCGGCGCAGGAGGTGGAAGTACTGCGCGGCCGTGGTGGCGTTGCAGACCTGGATGTTGTCGTCGGCGCAGAGCGTGAGGAAGCGCTCGATGCGGGCCGAGCTGTGCTCGGGGCCCTGCCCCTCGAAGCCGTGCGGCAGCAGCAGCACGAGGCCGTTCTCCTGACCCCACTTGTCCTCGGCGGCCACCAGGTACTGGTCGATGATGATCTGCGCGCCGTTGACGAAGTCACCGAACTGCGCCTCCCACATCACCAGCGCGTCACGACGCTCGTGCGAGTAGCCGTACTCGAACCCGAGCGCGGCGTACTCGCTGAGCAGGCTGTCGTACACCCAGAAGCTGGCCTTGCGATCGGGCAACGTGGTGATGGGGATCCACACGTTCTCGTTCTCGTAGTCGGTGAGCGCGGCGTGCCGCTGGCTGAACGTGCCACGACGGCTGTCCTCGCCGGCGAGACGTACCGGCGTGCCCTCCACGACGAGCGAGCCCATTGCGAGCGCCTCGGCGGTGGCCCACTCGACCTCACCGGACTCGTGGTACATCTTCGACCGCGTCTCGAACTGGCGGACCAGCTTCGGGTGCGGGGTGAAGTCGTCGGGGTACGCGGTGAAGTGGTCGAAGATCGAGTCGAGCACGCTCCGGGCGACACCGGTCTCGACGTGCGGGCGCACGCCGACGGGCTTCGGCGGCTTCGCCACCTTCACCGGGTCGGGGGCGTGGGCGCGGGTCTGGTCGAGCGCGACCTGGAGCTTGCCCTGGAAGTCGGCGAGCGCGCTCTCGGCCTCCTCGACCGTGATGTCGCCGCGCTTCACGAGCGCCTCGACGTACAGCTTGCGCACGCTGCGGCGCTCGGCGATGGCGCGGTACATGAGCGGCTGCGTGTAGCTCGGGTCGTCGCCCTCGTTGTGACCGTGGCGGCGGTAGCACACCATGTCGATGACGACGTCCTTGTGGAACTTCTGGCGGTACTCGAACGCCAGCTCGGCCACGCGCACGCACGCCTCGGGGTCGTCGCCGTTGACGTGGAAGATGGGCGCCTGCACGGTCTTGGCCACGTCGCTGCAGTAGATGCTGCTGCGCGAGTGCTGCGGGCTCGTGGTGAAGCCGATCTGGTTGTTGATGATGAGGTGGATGGTGCCACCCACGCGGTAGCCGGCGATGTCGGACATCGCGAGGCACTCGGCCACGATGCCCTGGCCGGCGAACGCGGCGTCGCCGTGGATGAGGATGGGCAGCGACGGGAACGAGCCGGCCGGTTCGATGTCGTCCTGGATGGCGCGCACGATGCCGAGCACGATGGGGTCGACGGTCTCGAGGTGGCTCGGGTTGGCCGCGAGCTCGAGGCGGATGCTCTCGCCGCTCGGGCCCTCGTACTTGCCGCTCGCGCCGAGGTGGTACTTCACGTCGCCCGAGCCCTGCACGGTGCTGGGGTCGACGTGGCCCTCGAACTCTTTGAAGATCTGGTCGTAGCTCTTGCCCATCACGTTGGCGAGCACGTTCAACCGACCGCGGTGGGCCATGCCGAGCACCGACGAGTCGAGGCCGGCGTCGGCCGCCATCGACAGGATCTGGTCGAGCACGGGGATGGCGCTCTCGGCACCTTCGAGGCCGAAGCGCTTCGTGCCGACGTACTTCGTGGCGAGGAACTTCTCGAACGCCTCCGCGGCGTTGAGGCGCTCGACGATGCGGCGCTTGCGTTCCTTGCTGAGCTGGTAGTCGACGCCCTCGAGCTTGCTCTGGATCCAGCGCTGCTCGGCGAAGTCCTGGATGTGCATGTACTCGACGCCGATGGTGCGGCAGTACGCGTCGCGCAGCACGTGCAGCAGGTCGCCGAGGGTGAGCTTCACCGTGCCGCCGACGCCACCGGTGAGGAACTCGCGGTCGAGGTCCCAGATGGTGAGGCCGTACGTGGCCGGGTCGAGCTCGGGCGGCATGCTCGGCTGCTTCCAGCGCAGCGGATCGAGGTCGGCGATGAGGTGGCCGCGCACGCGGTGCACGCGGATGAGGGTGGCCACCTGCATCTGCTTGTGCAGCATGGCCTCCTCGCTGTTGACCGGATTCTGGTCCACGCGCCACTGCACGGCCTCGTACGGCACACCGAGGCTGCGGAACACGTCGGCGTAGAAGTCGTGCTCACCGAGCAGCAGCTCGTGCACGCGCTTCAGGAACATGCCGCTCTCGGCGCCCTGCACGATGCGGTGGTCGTACGTGCTGGTGACGGTGACGACCTTGCTGATGCCGAGCGAGCCGAGCGTGCGCTCGTCGCTGCCCTGGAACTCGGCCGGGTAGTCGATGGTGCCGACGCCGACGATGACGCCCTGGCCTGGCATCAGGCGCGGCACGCTCTGCACGGTGCCGATGGTGCCCGGGTTGGTGAGGCTGATGGTGGCGCCCTGGAAGTCGGTCACCGCGAGCTTGTTGGTCTTCACCTTGCGGATGAGGTCCTCGTACTCCGCGAGGAAGCCGGCGAAGTCGAGCGTGTCGGCGTCGCGCAGCACCGGCACGACGAGCGTGCGCGAGCCGTCGGCCTTCGCCACGTCGACCGCGAGGCCCATGTTGACGTGCGGGTTGCGCACGAGGCGCGGCTTGCCCTCGGCGTCGGCCACGAACGAGTTGTTCATGTTGGGCACTGCGTCGGCGATGGCGCGCACGATGGCGTAGCCGATGAGGTGCGTGAAGCTGACCTTGCCCTGGCCGGTGCGGCTGCGGTAGCCGTTGATGACCTGGCGGTTCACCTCGAGCAGCTTCGCCGGCACGTTGCGGAAGCTGGTGGCCGTCGGCACCGTGAGGCTGCGTTCCATGTTGGCCGCGATGGCCACGCCGGCGCCACGGATGGGCTCGCCGACCTCGGCCGGGGCGGCGGCCGCCGGAGCGGCAGCAGCCGGCGCGGCCGGCGCGGCGGCGGGTGCAGCCGCCGCTGCGGTGGTGGGTGCCGGCAGGGTGGCCGGCGCGCCGTGTGCGGGCACGAGGGGCTTGTAGTCGTCGAAGAACTCACGCCAGTTGGCACCGACGCTGTCGGGGTCGGCGCGGAACTGCTCGTACATCTCCTCGACGAGCCACGAGTTGGCGCCGAAGGCGGGCGACGGTTCTGGGGTAGTCATCGCAGGTGATGGTACCCGTGATGACCACGCAGCGAGATGTTGCTCTCACCACCCGTTTCGCGTTGCATTTCCGAAGCGCGGACTTCTAGAATCCACGCCCATGACGACGCGTCGCCTCCTCCCCACGATCGTTCTCGCCGCCGGCCTCCTCGGCCTCACCGCCTGCGGTGGCGGTTCGTCCTCGTCCGGCAACACCGCGCCCGCCGACGCCGACGTGGTCGTGCGTGCGGTCGACGGCATCGCGTGGAACTCGAAGCAATACACCGCGACCGCCGGCGAGGTCAGCATCTACGGCGTCAACGACTCGTCGGTGGCCCACAACCTGTACGTGCTCGACGAGTCGGACGCTGTGGTCGGCGACTTCATCGACCTGCCCAAGCGTGGCGCCGACGGCACCCGCGTGTTCACCCTCGAGGCCGGCACCTACCGCATCGTGTGCAAGATCCCCGGCCACACGAACATGAACTCCGAGCTCACGGTCGGCTAGTCACCAGGGGCCAGGGCCTCACGCACACGGTCGGTCCAGTCGATCGACTCGGTGCTGATGCCCTGCGCGCGCAGCTCGGCGCGCTGGCGCGCCAGTTCGTGCGCCGCCACCTCGACCTCCGGCGTGAGCACCTCGGCCGCGATGCGGTCGCGCAGGTGCCGCGCGAGGGCCGGGCTCGACCCGTCGGTGCCGACCGACACCACCACCGGTCCGCGCCGCGTCACGGCAGGCAGGATGAACGAGCAGTTCGCCGGGTCGTCGGCACTGTTCACCCACGTGCCCCGCGCTCGAGCGTCGGCGGCCACCTGCGCGTTCACGGCTGGGTCGTCGGTGGCCGTCATCACGAGTTGCTGGCCGTCGAGGTCCGACGCCTCGTACCGGCGTGCCCGCACCTGCGCCGCCCGCGCCGCCAGCTCGGGCAGCACGTCGGGCGCCACCACGGTGAGCCGCGCGCCGGCGTCGAGCAGCTGCGCCGCCTTGCGCGAGGCGATGACGCCGCCGCCGACGAGCAGCACCGGCACGTCGGTGAGGTCGAGCATCACGGGGTATCCGAAGGCCATGCCCCGACGTTACCGGACCGGATTCTCCGCATTCCTGATCGGTCTAGTCGGATTTGGTGGTAGAAAGGGGCGTCCGCATCCCCCGGAAGGCCCCGATGACCGCCCTCACCCCCATCCCGTCCGACCTCGAGCACGCCCATCCGGCCGACGTCGTCCGTTGGGCCGCCGAGCAGTTCGGCCTCGACGGCCTGGTCGTGACCGCCAGCTTCGAGGATGCCGTGCTCGTGCACGTGGCCGCCACCGCCGCGCCCGGCATCGAGATCGTGCTGCTCGACACGCAGTACCTCTTCGCCGAGACCGAGTGGTTCGCCGAGGAGCTGCGCCGCCGGCTCGACCTCAACCTGCGCATCGAGCGCCCGGCCGCCGACGTGCTGCCCGACGACCTGTGGCAGACCGACACGGCCGCGTGCTGCGACGTGCGCAAGGTGCAGCCGCTGGCCCGCGCGCTCGACGGCAAGCGCGCCTGGCTCACCGGCGTGCGCCGGGTCGACGGCCCCACCCGCGCCAACGCGCCGGTGGCCGCGTTCGACATCGGCCGCAATCTGGTGAAGATCAACCCGCTCGCCACCTACACCGACGACGACATGGCGCTGTACGAGCGGCTGTACGAACTGCCCCGCAACCCGCTGTCCGATCGCGGCTACCCGAGCATCGGCTGCTGGCCGTGCACCCGTCCGGTGCAGCCGGGCGAGGACAAGCGCGCCGGCCGTTGGTCGGGCAGCGACAAGACCGAATGCGGACTGCACGTATGACCGCGCTGGACGAGACCATGCTGCCCCACACCGGAGACTCCACCGCCGATCACCGTCAGGCCAGCGCGCACCTCGACGCGCTGACCGACGAGGCCATCACCATCATCCGTGAGGTCGCCACGGCGTGCGAGAACCCCGTGCTGCTGTTCAGCGGCGGCAAGGACAGCGCCGTGCTGCTGCACCTCGCCGTGCTGGCGTTCGCACCGGCCCGCCTTCCCTTCCCGGTAATGCACGTCGACACGGGCCACAACTTCGACGAGGTCATCGACTACCGCGACCGCCTCGTGCGCGACTGGAACGTGCGCCTCGTGGTGGCCAGCGTGCAGGAGAGCATCGACAAGGGCCGCGTCGTCGAGGACACCGGGCCGCGCGCCAGCCGCAACCGGCTGCAGTCGGTCACGTTGCTCGACGCCATCGCCGAGCACGGCTTCGATGCCGCCTTCGGTGGCGGCCGCCGCGACGAGGACAAGGCACGCGCCAAGGAACGCATCCTCAGCTTCCGCGACCGCCAGGGCCGCTGGGACCCGCGCCAGCAGCGCCCCGAGCCGTGGGCGATGCTCAACGCCCGCATCCGCAAGGGCGAGCACCTCCGCGCGTTCCCGCTGTCGAACTGGACCGAGCTCGACATCTGGCGGTACATCGCCCGGCACGACGTGCCGCTGCCGAGCATCTACTACTCGCACCGCCGCACCGTGGTCGAGCGCGACGGCATGCTGCTGGCCGTCGGCGGCCCGGTCGAGCTCGAGCCCGGCGAGACCCCGTTCGAGGCCACCGTGCGCTACCGCACCGTGGGCGACGCCAGCTGCACCGGTGCCGTGGAGAGCGACGCCGCCGACGTGCGCGACGTGCTCGCCGAAGTGGCCGCCGCACGCATCACCGAACGAGGCGCCACCCGCGCCGACGACACCTTCAGCGAGAGCGCGATGGAAGACCGCAAGCGCGAGGGCTACTTCTGATGGGCATCGACACCGACACCGGCATCGACACCGAGCTCGTCTCGAGCACGTCGTCCACCCTGCGCATCGCGACGGCGGGCTCGGTCGACGACGGCAAGAGCACGCTCATCGGCCGCCTGCTGCACGACACGAAGACGGTGTTCGAGGACCAGCTCCACGCGGTGGTGAAGGCCAGCCGCCGCTACGGCGACGGCGAGACCAACCTCGCGCTGCTCACCGACGGCCTGCGCGCCGAACGCGAACAGGGCATCACCATCGACGTCGCCCACCGCTACTTCGCCACACCGCGCCGCAGCTTCATCGTCGCCGACACGCCGGGCCATGCGCAGTACACGCGCAACATGGTCACCGGTGCCTCTACCAGCGACGTGGCCATCGTGCTCGTCGACGCACGCCACGGCGTGCTCGACCAGACCCGTCGTCATGCGCTCATCGCGTCGATGGTGGGCGCACAGGCCATCGTGCTCGCAGTGAACAAGATGGACCTCGTCGACTGGGACCAAGCCCGCTTCCACGCCATCAGCGCCGAGGTGCAGGCGTTCGTCGACGCGCTCCCCGACCCCGTGCCGGTCACCCCGATCCCCATCTCGGCGCTGCTCGGCGACAACGTGGTCGATCGGTCCGAGCACACGCCGTGGTACACGGGCGAGCCGCTGCTGGCCTTCCTCGAGGCGTTCGAACTGCGCCCGCACGGCGACGTCGGCGCCCGCGTGCACGTGCAGCGCGTCATCCGTCCGCAGGGTGGCGAGCACGCCGACTTCCGCGGCCAGGCCGGTGTGGTCACCGGTGGTTGGCTGCGCACCGGCGACGAGGTCACGGTGCAGCCGAGCGGCCTCACGTCGACCGTGCGCGCCCTCTACCGCTGGGGCAACGAGGTGGCCGAGGCCGGTCCCGGCCACGCCGTCGTGGTGCAGCTCGACACGAACGTCGACGTGGCCCGCGGCGACGTGCTCGTGGCCGGCAGCGCGATCGCCCCGCTCGTCGGCGACGACGTCGTGGTCGACCTGTGCTGGATGGTCGACCGCCCGGTCACCGTCGGCAGCCGGTGGTGGTTCGAGCACGGCACCCGTTCCGGCCACGCCACGGTCACCGAGCTGCTGCACCGGCTCGACCCCGCCACGCTCGAACGGCACGACGCCGACGAGCTCGTGCTCAACGACCTCGGCCGCGTCCGGTTGCAGCTGAGCGAGCAGGTGGTGGCCGACCAGTACCACGTGCTGCCCGAGGGTGGCCGCATGATCCTCATCGACCCGGCCGACAACAGCACCGCCGCCGCGGCGATGGTGCAGACGCTGGTGGCACCGGCATGACCGGCTGGGTGAGCCTCGTGGGTGCCGGGCCCGGCGACCCCGACCTGCTCACCGTGCGCGCCGCCCGTCGGCTGGCGGAGGCCGAGGTGGTGGTGCACGACGCGCTCGTCAGCGACGCCGTGCTCGCGCTCGCACCCGCCACGGCCGAACGCATCGACGTCGGCAAGCGACCGGGCCAGGGCGTGGCCCAGGACCTCATCAACGTGCTCCTGGTGCGCCTCGCACACGAGGGCAAGCGCGTGGTGCGGCTGAAGGGTGGCGACCCGTTCGTGTTCGGACGCGGCGGCGAAGAAGCGGTCGCGCTGGCCGAGCAGGGCATCGCGTGCGAAGTGGTGCCCGGCATCAGCTCCGCCATCGGCGCACCGGCCGCGGCCGGCATCCCGGTCACCTACCGCGGCCTGTCGGCCCACTTCACCGTGGTGACCGGCCATCGCCGGCACGGCGAGACCCCGGTGCACTGGCACGCGCTCGCACAGGCGGGCGGCACCATCGTGGTGCTGATGGGCGTCGCCCAGCGCGGCGACATCGCGGCGCAACTCGTCGAGGGCGGGCTGCCCGACACCACGCCGGTGGCCGCGGTGCATCGCGCCACCACCGGCGAGCAGACGGTGGTGCGCTGCTCGCTACGCGAACTGGCCACCACACCGATCACGTCACCGGCGGTGATGGTGATCGGCGCAGTGGCCAGTCTCGATGTGCAGTCGATCGCCGCAGCGATCAGCTCCTGACGGCTCAGGCCTTCAGGAAGAGCTCGCTGAGCACGAGGAACACGACCCACAGGCCGAACGAGGCGATGAGCGGGTTGCGCACGCCCGGGCCGTCGTAGATGGCGTTGAGGCCCTTGTTGGGCTGGGTCTTCCACGGCAGCAGGCCGAGGGCGTTGAGCTCGAGCACGATGATGAGCAGCAGCGCGATGGCCCAGTAGATGCCGAGGTTGCTGCCCGACACGATCTCGGAACCGCTCGGCGAGTGGCTCTTGAAGACCATGAAGAACAGCATCGTCACCGAGAAGATGGCGTTCTGACGGCTGGCCATCACGGCCTTGCGGCCCGCGGCGGCGGCGTTGGGGTCGGCCTCGCCACCGGCGAGCACGTTGGCGGCGTTGGCGAGCACGACCTTCTGGTTGCGCCAGATGACGCCCCACACGTTGAGCATCATGATGGTGCCGAGGAGCATGCCGGTGCTGATGCCGATGTTGCCGGAGATCTTGCCCCAGCTGACCTCGGCGCCGTTGGCGTCGGTGAAGACGGCGGCGTAGTAGTCCTTGGTGATGCCGGTGATGAGGATGCCGGTCACGAAGGTGCTGATGGCCGCCCAACGGAACCACCACAGGGCCTTGCGGGCGACCTTGTCGATGGCGATGTTGCGAGCACGGGCCTCATCGCCGAAGGCGGCGAACGCCGGCACCTGGACGAAGTTGAAGTAGTAGAGCAGGCCGATCCACATGATGCCGACCAGGATGTGCAACCAACGAAAACCGAATGCCAGACCGTCCTGGCTGAAGAAACCTGCGAGCACTTTCCGTACCCCCTCCTTGTGAAAAACCTTCGGGTGCGAACGTAGCACCAGTTCGCGCCGGCAGGTGGAAATGTGCGAGCACCGGGCAGCGGTTAGCCTGCCTCCTCGTCATGGCGCACGAATTCATCTACACCTGTTACAAGCTGGCCCGCTTCTACCCGCCCGATCGCACGGTGCTCGAGAACATCTCGTTGTCGTTCTACCCGGGGGCCAAGATCGGCGTGCTCGGCAGCAACGGCGCCGGCAAGAGCTCGCTCCTCAAGATCATGGCCGGCCTCGACGACGGCTACTCCGGCGAGGCCCGCCTCACGCCGGGTTTCAGCGTCGGCTACCTCGCGCAGGAGCCGCAGCTCGACCCGAGCAAGGACGTGAAGGGCAACGTGATGGACGGCGTCGCCGCCGTGCAGGGCCTCATCGACCGCTACAACGAAGTGATGGGCATGTGGGCCGACCCCGATGCCGACTACGAGAAGGTGGGCGCGCTCCAGGCCGAGCTGGAGGACAAGATCGCCGCTGCCGACGCATGGAGCCTCGAGCGCAACGTCGAGATCGCGATGGACGCGCTCCGCTGCCCGCCCGACGACGCCGACGTCACCAAGCTCTCCGGTGGTGAGCGCCGCCGCGTGGCCCTGTGCCGCCTGCTGCTCAGCCACCCCGACCTGTTGCTGCTCGACGAGCCCACCAACCACCTCGACGCCGAGAGCGTCGACTGGCTCGAGCGGTTCCTGCAGGAGTACAGCGGCACCGTCGTCGCCATCACCCACGACCGCTACTTCCTCGACAACGTCGCGAAGTGGATCCTCGAGCTCGACCGCGGTCGCGGCATCCCGTTCGAGGGCAACTACTCCAGCTGGCTCGAGCAGAAGCAGGAGCGCCTCGCCCGCGAGGAGAAGAGCAACGAGGCCCGCCAGCGCACGCTGCAGCGTGAGCTCGAGTGGGTGCGGATGTCGCCCAAGGCTCGTCAGGCGAAGGGCAAGGCCCGTCTGTCGGCATACGACAAGCTGCAGCAGGAGGCCGAGGCAGCCGAGCGCGGGCCCGACAAGCTGGAGATCACCATCCCGGTCGGCAAGCGTCTCGGCGACACCGTCATCGAGGTGGAGCACCTCAACAAGGGCTTCGGCGACCGTCTGCTCGTCGACGACCTGTCGTTCTCGCTGCCGCGTGCCGGCATCGTCGGCATCATCGGCCCCAACGGCGCCGGCAAGACGACGCTGTTCAAGATGCTCACCGGTCAGGAGCAGCCCGACGGCGGCACCATCACCGTCGGCGACACCGTCGAGTTCGCATACGTCGACCAGAGCCGCGACACGCTGAACCCCGACGCCACCGTGTTCGAGGAGATCACCGGCGGCGTCGAGCACATGAAGGTCGGTGGCCGCGAGATCCACGGCCGTGCGTACTGCGCGAGCTTCAACTTCAAGGGCAGCGACCAGCAGAAGCGGGTCGGCGACCTCTCCGGCGGCGAGCGCAACCGCGTGCACCTCGCGAAGCTGCTGAAGTCGGGTGGCAACGTGCTGCTCCTCGACGAGCCCACCAACGACCTCGACGTCGACACGTTGCGCGCGCTCGAGACGGCACTCGACAACTTCCCCGGCTGCGCCGTGGTCATCAGCCACGACCGCTGGTTCCTCGACCGCATCGCCACCCACGTGCTGGCGTTCGAGGGCGACAGCCAGGTGCGCTGGTTCGAGGGCAACTTCACCGAGTACGAGGCCTGGCGCCACAAGGAGCTCGGCGCCTCGGCCGACCAGCCGCACCGCATCAAGTACAAGCCGCTGGCCCGCTGACCCATGGCACGGCGTTGGATCCCCCGGGTGTGCGGCGTCGTCTTCGTCGCGGGCATCGCCGGGTTGATCATCTCGTCCATCGCCGGCAACAACGCGGGCGTGGTGCTCAGCGTCGGCCTCGTCATAGTGTTCGCCGCCATCGCGCTGCTCACGTACGGCGCGGTCACACCGAAGCAGCGCATCGAACCGTTCGACGAGGCACGGGCAGAGCAGCTCGAGGCACAGGTGGCCGAACTGGTGGAGGCCGGCGCACCGGAGGACAAGGTGCGTGCTCTCGTGCGCGATGCGATGCGTGTCGCCCGCGGATGAGCGACGAGACCGACACCCAGCTCGCCACCCGGCTCGCCGTGGAAGCCGGACACCTGCTGGTCCAGCTGCGGCACGAGATGGTGCAGCGCGGCGCGCCCTCGTGGCAGGTGATGGACAACGGCGACCTCGCCAGCCATCGGTTCCTGCTCGACCAACTGCGCACGGCCCGGCCCGATGATGCGGTGCTCAGCGAAGAGGGCGTGGAGGACCCGCGCCGCTTCGGGGCCGACCGGGTGTGGATCGTCGATCCGCTCGACGGCACCAACGAGTACGGCGAGCGCGGCCGCCACGACTGGGCCGTGCACGTGGCCCTGTGGGAGCACGGTCGGTTCGGCGCCGGCGCGGTGAGCCTGCCCGCGCTCGACCTCGTGTTCGCCACGGATCCCGCGCCCACGTTGCCGCCGCAGCAGCGCGACATCCCTCGCGTCATCACCAGCCGCAACCGCAACCCACCGGCCGCCGTCATCGTGGCCAACGCCCTGGGCGCCGACGCGGTGCGTCTCGGCTCGGCCGGCGCGAAGGCGATGGCCGTGGTGGTCGGCGAGGCCGACATCTACGTGCACGACGGCGGCATGTACCAGTGGGACAGCGCCGCACCCGCCGCCGTGGCCGAGGCGGCCGGGCTGCACGTCAGCCGCATCGACGGCTCACCCCTCGTCTACAACCAGCGCGACCCGTGGCTGCCCGACTTCCTGGTCTGCCGCAAGGAGTACGCGGCCGGTGTGTTCGAGGCGCTGTGGGGCGACCCGAACGGCCGACCGCCGAGGCGTTAGCGTCGCCGCGATGGAGCTCAGCGCGGTCCGGTTCGAGGTCGACGACCACGTCGCCACGGTGTGGCTGCACCGCCCGCACCGCCACAACGCGTGGACCGGCCGCATGCACCGCGAGTACCGAGAGGTGCTGGCGCAGTTGCACGACGACCCGGCCGTCCGCGTGGTGGTGGTCACCGGCACCCCGCCGGCGTTCTGCGTGGGCGGCGACAGCGAGGCGCTGGCCGGTCACGCCGAACGCGGCGGCTACGACTCCGGGCTCAGCGATGCACCCGCGGCACCCGGCTACGGGCTGCGGCCCGAGTTCGACGCCGACTTCGCGTTCCAGTTCGCGCTGCGGTTCCCCGTCATTGCCGCGGTGAACGGTGCGACGGCCGGTGTGGGGCTCGCGCTGGCGTTGTTCTGCGACCTGCGCTTCGGTGCGGCCTCGGCGAAGCTCACCACGGCCGCCCCGAAGCTCGGTCTCCCCGCCGAGTACGGCATGAGCTGGCAGCTGCCGCGTCTGGTGGGTGTCACCCGTGCGGCCGACCTGTTGCTCTCGGGCCGCGTGTTCACGCCGGCCGAGACCGAGGGGTGGGGGTTGTGGAACGGCGTGGAGGCCGACGGCGACGCCACGCTCGAGGCAGCCCGGCAGTACGCCCATCGGCTCGCCACCGGGGTCGGCCCGAACGCACTGGTCACCACCAAGGCGCAGCTGTACCGCGACCTGCTGCACCTCTCCCCCGCCGCCGCCATCGACAACGCACAGCGACTGCTCGAACAGGCGATGACCACGGCCGAGTACCGCGAAGGTGTGGCCGCGCTGCGCGAACGCCGCCCGCCACACTTCGACTGACCACACTGTCGTACACTCCGTCCATGGAGCCGACCCCGATCGAGGCGCCTGCCACCGCGCCTGCCCCCATCGCCCCCGTCCGCGACGCCTCGACCGGTACGGAGCGCTACCCCGGACTCGCCGTCGCCGCACTCGCCTCGCTGGGCGCCGGTGCGGTGCACGCGGCCGCCACCGGCATCCACGCCGAACACCCGGAGCTGGCCCGCCTGTTCGTGGTCATCACCGTGTTGCAGCTCGGTGCGGGCCTGTGGGCGTTGCTGCGCCCCACCCGCCTCGCCGCGGTCGGGGTCGTGGTCGTCAACACCGTGGCCGTGGGCGGCTGGCTCGTCACGCGCCTCACGGGCATCTCCTGGATCGACGGCCTCGCCGATCGCGAAGCTGCGCAGTTCGCCGACACCGTGTGCGCCGCCCTCGGCGCCGTCGCCGCCGGTGCGGCGCTCGCCGCCCTCCTCGTCGGCAAGCGCCCCGCCGCACCCACCCGCCTCGCGGTGCCCGCACTGTGCATCGCCGCACTGGCCGTGCCGGCGATGTGGACCGGCGGCACCCACGCCCACTCGCACGAGCACGCCGAGGCCGGCGGCGCCCTCGCGGCCGGCGACGAGAGCCAACCCCACAGCCACGACACCACCGGCGAGACCGCCACCGGCGACACCGTCGACGAGAGTCAGCCGCACACGCACGACACCGCGCACGACACCAACGGCGGCGGCACCGACCCGGCGCTCGCCATCTGGCCTCGCGCCTGGGATCCGGCCACCGGCATCGACCTGTCGGGTGTGCCCGGCGTGACCGCCGAGCAGCAGGCACGGGCCCAGCAGCTCATCGACGACACGCTGCGCGAACTGCCGAAGTGGTCGACGGTGGCAGCGGCCGAGGCCGACGGCTATCGCAGCATCGGCGACGCCGGCACCGGCAGCGAGCACTTCATCAAGCGTGAGCTCATCCAGGACGACGTGATGCTCGACCCCACGCAGCCCGAGTCGTTGGTGTTCACCGTGAAGGGCAACACCAAGACGCTCGCCGGCGCGATGTTCATCGCCAGCGCACGTCCCACCGACGACCCCTCGCTCACCGATTGGGCCGGCCCACTGATGACGTGGCACAACCACGGCAACCTCTGCTGGGATCAGGTGAACGGCGTCGCCACCGTCGTGGGCCTCACCGACGCCAGCGGCAAGTGCGCCCGCGGCGTGAACACCGGTGGCGCCAACCCGATGGTGCACGTGTGGATCACCCCGCACCAGTGCGGCCCGTTCGCCGCCCTCGAGGGCGTCGGCGCCGGACAGGCATCGGTGTCGGAGGAGGAGCGGGTCGACATGTGCCACGAGCACTCGCACGACACCGCCCCCGCCGCCGAGCCGAAGCCGTACGACCCCGCCCAGCCGATCGACCTGTCGGGCACCCCCGGCGTGACGCCCGAGCAGCAGGCGGCCGCCGAGAACCTCATCGCCGTCACCCTGGTGCGCCTCCCGCAGTGGAGCGACTACAAAGTGGCCGAGGCCGCTGGGTTCCACAGCATCGGTGACGGGGCCACCGGGCACGAGCACTTCATCAACTGGGACTGGATCAACGACGACGTGATCCTCGACCCCGACATGCCCGAGAGCCTCGTCTACGCGCCGCAACCCGACGGTTCGAAGAAGCTGGTCAGCGCGATGTACATGCTGCCCGACACCGTGGCGCTCGACGACGTGCCCGACATCGGCGGTGCGCTGATGCAGTGGCACATCCACGACAACCTGTGCTTCACCAACGACCCCGTGGCGCCGCGGGTGGCCGGGCTCACCAACGGACAGGGCGAGTGCAACGCCCCGCTCGTCAAGTTCCGCCCCGCCCCGATGATCCACGTGTGGATCACCCCGCACCAGTGCGGCCCGTTCGCCGCCCTCGAGGGCGTCGGTGCCGGACAGATCGCCGCCGGTGAGGAACGGCTGTGCGACCACCAGCACGGCGGGGGCTTCTGACCCGAGTTCCGACTCAGGAAATCGCAGGTCCGTGCCGATAACTGGGGCGTGACGAATGCCGCCCCCCATCGCGCCCAGGCCGAACTGCACCGGTTGACGGCCTTCGTCCGGTTGGTCCGCTGGGGCATCACCGGCATCGTCTTCGTGCTGCTCGCCGACTTCCTGGCCGGCGAGGACCTGAAGGTGTTCGTGCAGGCAACGCAGTACGGCGACGACAACCGTCTCCCGGGCACCATCCTCTCGCTCATCCTCGCGGGTGCGATCTCACTGGTCGTCGCCTGGGTGATCGGCGTGGCGGCGGGCTACACCTACCGTCACCGTGAGGCACGTGCCCGCACTCAGGCGGCGCGTGAGCGGGCCACCATCGTGGCCTTGGCGTCCTCGTCGCGGATGAACAACGCGAAGAACGCGGCGAGCAGCGCGAACCCGACCGCCACCGCGAACGCGACATGCACGCCCGTGAGCGCACCGTCGAGGCCGGCGGCGTCGAGCCCCGGCGACAGCGCACCGTAGGACACCAGCACCGAGGCCAGGATGGCCACACCGAACGACACGCCCACCTGGCGCTGCGTGCTGAACAGCGACGACGCCCGGCCGTTCTGGGCGGGCGGGATGGTGGCGTAGCTGGCCGCCTGCATCGGCACGAACGCGAACCCCATGCACAGGCCGCGCAGCAGCATCAGGCCACGGATGAGCCACAGGTTCGTGTCGATCGCGAGCGTCGTGTAGAGCGTGATGGCCAGCGCCGCGGCGAAGAACCCTCCGGCCATGAGGCGCCGCGGGCCCACCGTGGCGTACACCCGGCCGGCGATGAGCGACGACGCCATCACGCCGAACGCCTGCGGGAACGTGGTGAGGCCACTCGCCAACGCCGACATCCCGCGCAGGTTCTGGAGGTAGATGGGCATCACGAACGTGACGCCGAGGAAGCTGGCGATGGAGAAGAAGCTGACCGTGTTGCACTGGCGGAACATGCGGTTGCCGAGCAGGCGCAGGTCGAGCATCGGATTGTCGACCCGCAGCTCGACGACGACGGTGAGCAGCGCGCAGAACGCTCCCGCCGCGCCGGTGCCGAGCACCAGCGTGGAGGTCCAGCCCGACCGGGGGCCTTCGCTCAACGAGTAGACGATGAGCGCCAGTGCCGCACCGGAGAGCACGAACCCGTACGGGTCGAAGTGCCGGGCCGACGGTTCCTTGTGCTCACGCAGGTACCGCAGGCCGAACCACAGCGCCACGAGCGCGATGGGCACGTTCACCCAGAAGATCCATCGCCAGTGGAAGTGGGTGGTGATGAGGCCACCGAGCACCGGGCCCATCGCCGGCGCGACCAGCGTCGGGATCATGATGATGGTGGACGCCTTGGCCCGCTCGGCCGGCGGGAAGGCCCGGAACAGCATCGCGATGCCGACCGGCGTGAGCATGCCGCCGCCCACACCCTGCAGCACCCGGAACGCGATGAGCTGCCCGATGCTCTGCGAGAAGCCGCACGCGAGCGACCCGAAGGTGAACGCCGCGAGGGCGAACATGAACACCTTCTTCGTGCCGAAGCGGTCGCCCAGCCACCCGCTGGTGGGGATGAACACGGCGAGGCTGAGCGTGTAGCCCAGCACCACCCATTCGACCGCGTCGGTCTGGAACTCGCGTCCCATCGAGATGAGGGCGACGTTGACGATGGTGGTGTCGAGGATGTCGAGGAACAGCGCCGACACGTAGACCACCGCGACGACCCACTTGTACGCCATCTTCATGCCGAGGACGTCGATGATGTCGTCGGCGCTCTGCACCGGTGCGGCGGTCGCGGTCATTGCAGCGACCGTAACCGGGCGTCAGGGAAGTTCGAGAACCGTGACCGCGCCGGTGCTGCCGTCGACACGGATGCGTGCACCGTCGGGGATGCGGCGCGTGGCACCGGTGGCGCTGATGACGCACGGGATGCCGAGCTCGCGGCTGACGATGATGGCGTGGCTGAGCGGTGCCCCCACATCGACCACCACGCCGGCGGCCGGCACGAACAGCGGCGTCCACGACGGATCGGTGATGGGCGCGATGAGGATGTCGCCCGGCTCGAGCGCGAACGGGTCGTTGCTGTCGAGCACGACGCGGGCGATGCCCTCGGCCTGCCCCGGGCAGCCCGGCATGCCGGCCATCACGTCGCCGGCACCGAGCCGGTTCGACGCGACCGCGTCGCGGCGCGGCCAGGTGTCGGGGCCGTCGGTGCGGCCGACGAACACGAACGGCGGCTCGAGCTCGCACAGGCGGTCGTACTCGGCACGACGCTCGCGCACCGTCGCCAGCATCGCCGGCGGGTTCGCGAACAGGCTCGGCACTTCGTCCTTGCGCACGAAGCCGAAGTCCTCGACGTCGTCGAAGCCGCCGGCCTCCACCATGCGACGGCCGATCTCGCGCATCGTCATCCGCATCTCGTGGATGAGCCGGATGTTGTTGGTCTTCGTGCGCTCACGACCCGGCAGCCACGCCTTCGAGCAGCCGATGGCCGCGGCGAGCTGTCCGTGGGTGTCCGGGTCGGCCTCCACCATCGCGAGCAGCTCGGCCGACGCGGCCTCTCGCTCGGCGGCACGCTCGGCGTGATGACCGGCCGGGTTCGCCGACTCGGGCGCCTGCCGCATGCGGTCGATCGCGGCGAGCGCGAGCGCGGGGCGGGTCTCCCACGACGGCGAGCGCGACTCCCACTCGTTGGGACCGCGGCTGCCGTACTCGTAGAGGAACGCGGCGAACCCCTCGGCGAACGCCTGCGAGTCGGGGTCGAGCCGTGACAGCGCCCACATCGCATGGCTCGGCTCGGCGGAGTCGACTTCACCGATGCCGGCGATGATGGGCATGATCAGGTCGGGACGACCGACGGCGGTGGCCACACCGCTGATGACACCGACCGGCACCGTGGCCATGTACGTGGTGAACAGGTGCTGGGCGAAGAGCTTGCGGTGGATGGGGATGAGCGACAGGTACCGGGCCCACAGGTCGTCGAGCGACAGCGTCGTGAGGTCGGGGCGCTGGTCGCGCAGCTCCTTGGTCATCCGGCGGTCCTCGGTGAGCTCGTCGAGGTCGGCGAGGCTCTGCTTGCTGAACACCCACGCGAACGTGCCGCCGATCTTCTCGGTGAGGTCGGGGCGCACGTCGCCCGGCATCTCCTCGTACGGCGGGATGCCCGGCTGGGCGCCGAAGAACTGCTCGTCCATCGCCTGCCAGCTGAGACCCGGTGCCCGCTCGCCGAACAGGCGGATGAGCGACGCGTTGAGGTAGCAGTACCCGCCCTGCACCCCGAGCTGGCAGAAGATGCCCTCGGGGAACTCGTCGGCCTCGAACGCGCCCATCCGGATCCACGCGTCGCGCCAACCGATCTCGGCGTCGAACAGCGCGGTGTCGGCGGTGAGCGGCGTCACCGGGTCGGGGAACACCTCTCCCACGTTGGCGCGTGTGTAGATGGGAAAGCGCTCCGACAGGTCGGAGTCCGTGATGTAGTACCGATCACCCATGAGTCCCCCCAGACGTCGTGTGGTCCGGCGGATGTTAGCCGTAGTGTCACGACCGTGCCTTCCCTCAGGTTCCTCGCGTACCACCTGCTCGGCGACGTGCCCAACGTGGTGGTCGACGGTTCGCCCGTCCCGTCCACCCGGCTCACGCTCTCGCACTGGCCGGGCAGCCCGACGCCCGACGACCTGCTCGACGACCTGTCGGCGCAGATCGCGTTCCGGGCGCTCGACCGGCCGGACCTGCTCGACGGCGTGGAGGCGGTGTCGAACAACCATTTCGACCAGGACGGGCTGATGAGCGCGTACGCGCTGCTCGAGCCCGGGGCGGCGCTCGCACGCCGCGACCTGGTGATCGACGTCGCGAGCGCCGGCGACTTCGCCACGTTCCACGACCGCACCGCGATGCGCATCGCCATGGCCATCGCCGCGTTCGACGACCCGCGCCGCTCGCCGCTGCCACCGGAGGTGTTCGAGCACGGCGACGAGCAGCAGTGCGCCGCGCTGTACGAGGCGCTCCTCCCCCGCTGCACCGAGCTGCTCGACGACCCGGAGTCGGTCCGACACCTCTGGGAGGACGAGGACGCCCACCTCACCGACAGCCTCGACGCGATCGACGCCGGCCAGGTGCGGCTCACCGAGGAGCCCGAGCTCGACCTCGCCGTGTGCGTGGTGCCCGAGCCGTGGGCCGACCGTGCCGTCACCCGGTTCACCATCTCTCGCAGCGCCGCACTGCACCCCGCCGCGGTGCCGAACCGCACGTCGCGCATGCGCGTCGTCACCTCGCACGGCGGCGAGCACCGCCTGGAGTGCCGCTACGAGACGTGGGTGATGTTCCGCTCACGCCCGCTCGCGCCGCGCCCCGATCTGCGCCTGCTGGCCGCACGGCTCGACGAGGCGGAGGGCAGGGCCACCTGGCACGCCGACGCACCCGGGGCCCTCACGCCCGCACTGGCGCCGCAGCACGGCACCGATCTGTCGCTCGACACGTTCCTCGGTGAGGTGCGGGCGTTCCTGGCCGCCGCCGCACCGGCCTGGGATCCCTTCGCCCGCTGAGTTTCACGCCCAGAAGCCTCGTTCCGCGTGGAAGCGAGGGGGTGGCGCTGCGATCATGGGGGCACCATGACGCCGCTCGCCGATCGCAACTGGGCCGCCTTCACCGAGGACGGCCCGTGGACGCTCGTCCGCGACGACATCCGGTGGATGCCGGTCGCCGCCGAGCTGCGTGCCGCGGCCCAGGCCGAGGTGCCGGGCCTCACCCGCGCCACGAAGGTGCCACCCGGCGGTCGCGTGGTGCGCGTCGTCAGCACCCTCGCCGGCGCCGTCGGCCCGTGGATGGTCAACAAGCGTCGCGGCAGGTACGCCACGCCCGAGGCCAGCCGAGCCGACATCTCGCAGCGCCTGCGCCGCGCCGCCGAGCAGCTCGGCCCCACGTACATCAAGCTCGGGCAGATCATCTCCAGCGGCGAGGGCCTGTTCCCCGCCGAGTTGGTGAGCGAGTTCAAGAAGTGCCGCGACCAGGTGCCCGCCGAGCCGTTCTCGGTGGTGCGCACCGTGGTCGAGTCCGACCTCGGCTGCCGCCTCGAGGACCTGTTCAGCGAGTTCCACCCCACCCCACTCGCCGCCGCCTCCATCGCCCAGGTGCACGCCGCCACGCTGCGCACCGGTGAGCAGGTCGTGGTGAAGGTGCAGCGACCCACCGTGTCGAAGTTCGTGCGCAACGACCTGCGGGTCATGGCGTGGCTCGCACCGTTCCTCGTCGGGCGCATCCCCATCGCGTCGCTGGCCAACCCGCCCGCCCTGGTCGAGCTGTTCGCCGAGACCATCGTCGAGGAGCTCGACTTCCGCATGGAAGCCGCCAACATGGTCGACGTCGCCGCCATGCTGCACGAGCTCGGCAACCACGGCTACGTGGTGCCCCGCCCCCACCCCACGCTCGTCACCCGCCGCGTGCTCGTGATGCAGCGGGTGAGCGGGTTCAACTTCGACGACGTCGTCGGCATGCAGGACGCCGGCATCGACACCGAGGAAGTGGTGCGCACCGCGATGGTGGCCCTGATGGAGGGCGCCATGGTCTACGGCGTGTTCCACGGCGATCTGCACGGCGGCAACCTGTTCGTGCTGCCCGACGGTCGCACGGCGCTGCTCGACTTCGGCATCGTCGGTCGCCTCACCGGCGAACGACGCCTCGCGTTCCTGCGACTGATGCTCGGCGCCACCACGAACGACATCAAGGGCCAGCTCGCCGCGATGCGCGACCTCGGCGCACTGCCCTACGACACCGATCTCGACGCGGTCATCCGCGACCTGCGCCTCGACGAGCCGCGGGTCGATCCCACTACGATGTCGGGCGAGGAGCTCGTCGCCGAGGTGCAGCGCGTGGTGAAGGCGATGCTCGGCTACGGGGCCAAGCTGCCGAAGGAGCTCATGCTCTACGTGAAGAACATGGTGTTCATCGACGGCGCGATGGCCCGCCTCGCCCCCGACCTCGACCTGCTCGGCGAGATCGCGAAGATCTCGCTGATGTTCGCCGAGCGTCACGGGGAGCGCCTCGGCAAGGAACTGGGCATCGACCACACCGCCGTCGAGATCTCGATGGACGGCGTGAAGACCAGCCTCGGTGTCGACATGTCGACCGAGCGGCTCACCTATCGCGAGCTACAGGCACGCCGCGAGCTCATCCAGAAGCGGATGCGCGATCACGTCGGCAAGTGACCGGGTGGGCCAGGGGTTCGCTCGCTAGATTCATCTCTCGTGCGTCTTGTCGTTGCCCGCTGCACCGTCGACTACCGAGGTCGGCTCGATGCCCACCTCCCCGAGGCCGTCCGGCTCATCATGGTGAAGGCCGACGGCTGCGTCGCCATCCATGCCGACGGCGGTGCGTACAAGCCCCTGAACTGGATGAACGCGCCCAACACGCTGGTCGACCACGGCGACCACTGGACCGTCACGAACCCGAAGGGTGAGGAGCTCACCATCCGCCTGCTCGAGGTGCTCACCGAGACGGCACACGAGTTCGGCGACGACCCCGGCCTGCAGAAGGACGGGGTGGAGGCCCACCTCCAGGAGCTGCTCGCCGCCTCGCCCCACGCCATCGAGGACGGGCTCACCCTGGTGCGCCGCGAGTACCCCACCGCCATCGGCCCGATCGACCTGGTGTGCCGCGACACGGGCGGCCAGGTGGTGGCCATCGAGGTGAAGCGTCGCGGCGAGATCGACGGCGTCGAGCAGCTCGCCCGTTACATCGAGCGGCTCCACCTCGACTCCTCCCTCGGTGCCGTGCGCGGCGTGTTCGTGGCCCAGGTGGTGAAACCACAGGCGCGGGTGCTGGCCGAAGCGCGCGGCTTCCGGGTCGTCGAGGTCGACTACGACGAGCTCCGCGGGATGAAGCCCGACGAGCTGAGGCTGTTCTGAGATGCGCGTCATCCGCGGCGTCGTGCAGCACTACGCATGGGGCGACGCCGACGCCATTCCCGAGCTGCTCGGCGTGGAGCCCGACGGCCGACCGTGGGCCGAGTGGTGGCTGGGCACGCATCCGGGTGGGCCGGCGACGCTCGACGACGGTGCCCCGCTCGCCGAGCTGAGCGGGGCGCTCCCCTTCCTCACCAAGGTGCTCGCCGCGGCCGAGCCGCTGTCGTTGCAGACGCACCCCGACACGGCCACCGCCGAGGCCGGGTTCGCCCGTGAGCAGGCCGCCGGCATCGCCATCGACGACCCCGCTCGCATCTACCGCGACCCCAACGCGAAGCCCGAGCTGCTCTGCGCGCTCACGCCGTTCGACGCGCTGTGCGGCTTCCGCGCGGTCGACGACACGGCAGCGCTGCTGCACGCGCTCGGCGCACACGATCTGGCGGCGATGCTCGTCGCCGACGGCCTCGAGGCCGTGGTCGGCGGCCTGTACCACGGCACCATCCCGGCGCAGCCGCTGGTGCGTGCGTGCGACGGCCATCCGTCGCCGCAGGCCGAGCTGGTGGCCCGCCTCGACGGCATGTACCCGAACGACCCGAGCGTGGCCGTCACCCTGTTCCTCAACCGGGTGCGCCTGTTGCCCGGCGAGGCGCTGTACCTCACTCCGGGCAACCTGCACGCCTACGTGCAGGGCGTGGGCGTGGAGGTGATGGGCGCGAGCGACAACGTGGTGCGCGGCGGGCTCACGCCGAAGCACGTCGACGTCGACGAACTGCTGCGCGTGCTGCGGTTCGAGCCGCTCGTCGAGCCGGTGGTGCAACCGGTGCGCAACGGCCCCGGGAAGTGGCGGTACCCCACACCTGGCGCGCCGTTCCGGGTCGATCGTCTCGACGTCACCACCGCCGTGGCACACACGGCCACCGGTTCGGAGATCCTGGTGTGCACACAGGGCGACGCCGGCGTGTTCGGGCGCGGCCAGGCGCTGCACCTCTCCCGTGGCGACACCATCGGGTTGTCGGGCCCGAGCACCGTGTGGGTGACCGGCGAGGCCTGAAGCCGGAAATCGGGTCCGGCGGATTCACTGGTGGCCAAGCGCGGAGTCGAACCGCTTGATCGCCGTTGCCGGTCGATCGCTCACCGCCCTACCCGGGTAGCCGCCGTACATCGTGCCGGGTCGACGGCCGTTTTCCACCCGTGACTCGTGGCACCCGACCCGTCAGGCGCCGTCGCAGATCCCGATGCCGGTGATCACCGGCGCGCCGCTGTCGGTCGACATCGACCAGCGCGCCGACACGGATTCACGCAGCAGGTCCGGCACCAGGTCGTCGAGGCTCGCGATGTCGGTGCCGTTGAGCGCGTAGTAGCTCTCGATGGCCGTCTCCACCGTGCGCCGCTCCTCCACGCAGAGCGCCTGCTCACCGCC
>JBDKJP010000041.1:0-13046 GCA_039796575.1 Actinomycetota bacterium | reverse complement strand
CCGCCGAAGTGGTAGTTCACCAACGCCTTGGAGATGCCGAGCTCGGCACAGATCTCCTGCGGTTGCACGCCGACGGGCCCGAACTTGGCGAGGTGCTCGATGGCCGTGGTGACCAGCGCGTCACGCGCCGACTGCACCGTTCCTTCGCTGACCACGGCGGGGATTCTGGCAGTTCGACGGACAGTTGTGCAACTGTCCCGCATCCCTCAACTCAGTACAAGAACCGGTTCAGCAGCGGTTTCGGCACGCCGTGCGGCTCAGGGACACAATCCGGTTCAGCAGCCGATGGATTTGGCGATGATGGTCTTCATCACCTCGGTGGTGCCGCCGTAGATGCTGGTGATGCGGGCGTCGGCGTAGGCACGGGCGATCGGGTACTCGAGCATGTAGCCGTAGCCGCCGAACAGCTGCAGGCACTCGGTGACGGCCTTCTGCTGCAGTTCGGTGCACCAGTACTTCGCCTGCGCGGCGTCGGCCGCCGACAGCGTGCCCTCGTTCAGCTGCTGCACGCACTGGTCGACGTACGCCTGCGCCACGTCGACCGATGTCTTCACTTCGGCGAGCGTGAACTTCGTGTTCTGGAACGCCGAGATCGGCTGACCGAACGCGGTGCGCTCCTTCACGTAGTCGATGGTCCACGACAGCGCGGCGCGGGCGCTGGCCACGCCGCTCACCGCGATGGACAGGCGCTCCTGCGCGAGGTTCGCGGTGAGGTAGCTGAACGCCTTGCCCTCCTCGCCGAGCAGGTTGGCCACGGGCACGCGCACGTCGTTGAAGAACAGCTCGGCCGTGTCCTGGCTGTGCATGCCGATCTTCTCGAGGTTGCGGCCGCGTTCGAAGCCGGCCATGCCGCGTTCGACGACGAGCAGGCTCATGCCGGTGTGGCGCTGCGTGGGGTCGGTCTTCGCAGCCACGATGACGAGGTCGCTGTTGATGCCGTTGGTGATGAACGTCTTGCTGCCGTTCAGTACGTACTCGTCGCCGTCGCGCACCGCGGTGGTGGCGATGCCGGCGAGGTCGCTGCCGGTGCCGGGCTCGGTCATCGCGATCGCGGTGATGAGCTCGCCCGATGCGATGCCCGGCAGCCAGCGCGCCTTCTGCTCGTCGTTGCAGTACTCGATGAAGTACGGCGTGGTGATGTCGTTGTGCAGCGTGAGGCCGAGGCCCGCACCGCCGATGCCGGCGGCGGCCAGTTCTTCGGCGAGCACCATGTTGAAACGGAAGTCCTTCGTGCCACCGCCGCCGTACTGCTCGGGCACGGCCATGCCGAGGAAACCGAACTGGCCCGCGGCTGCGTAGAGCTCACGCGGGGCGATGCCGTCGCGTTCCCAATCCAGGTAGTGCGGCGTGATCTCCTTCGCGATGAACGCAGCGAACGATTCGCGGAAGGCTTGGTGGTCGTCGGTGAAGAGTTGGCGCACATCGGCACGATACGTTGCGACCGGAGGAGCGCGCATGTTCGTGGAAGTGGTCGATGGTGTGGGTGCGGTGCGTGAGGCCGAGAACCTGAAGGCGTTGTCGCTGCGCGGCTCCGCCGCCGATGCGGCGCGCGACGGAGCGCTGGTGCCGGCGGTGGCCGACGACGGCAGCCACGTGTGGCTGGCCGTGGCCGAGTTGAAGTCGCGGGCGGCGGCCACCGTGGCCGATCCGGCCGGTTGGGGCGAGGGCTTCGACGGGATGATCGCCTATGCCGGCTCGAAGGGCTGGCTGAACGAGGCGGGCGACGCCGTGCGCGCCCACGTCGAACCCCCCACCTCCGCCTGACTCCCCCACCCCCACCCCCACCCCCAACCCCTCACCCCAGCGTTCGTGTCATGGTCGGACCGGGGAATCCTCGGAAACGCCGCGACGAGAACGGGGTCAGGCGCAGGCGTCGGCGAGGATGGGGAGGTCGCCGTCGAACTCGGGCGGCGGCACCGGGGTGAGTGCCGCGGCGGCGAGTGCGCGCACCTCGATGGGGTCCCAGTTCGAGGGCTTCACCAAGGGCGGGGCGAGGTGCAGGGTGCGTACGCCGATGAGCCCTTCGTTGTCGGTGTATCGCTGCACGAGCTGTGCGAAGTCGCCGAGTTGCTCGCGTTGGATGTCGGTGCGGACTGCGCCGCCGAACGCGTCCATCAGCGCGGGCAGGCCGGTGGCCAGCGCCATCGGGGTGGCGGCCTGTGAGATGGAGGCGAGCACGCAGCGTTGGCGGCCCATGCGGCCGTAGTCGCTGTCGGCTTCGCGGCTGCGGGCGTAGCTGAGGGCGAGGGTGCCGTCCATGTGCTGCTGGCCGCGTTCGATCCATTCGGGGACGGGATGCTTGGCGTTGCGCGGGTTGCCGGCGGTGGGCACGCGCTTGGGGACGTCGATGTCGATGCCGCCGATGGCGTCGACGATGTCGACGAAGCCGGCCATGTCGACGAGCACGTAGTGGTGCACGGGCACGCCGAGCAGTTGCGCGACACCTTGCTTGATGGCCTGGGCGCCAGCGTCGTCGCCACCACCGGCGAGCTCGCGGTGTTGGTCGACGTAGGTGTAGACGGCGTTGGCGAGGTCGGTGAAGCCGTCGGGGAACTTGTCCGCGAGCGCCGTGCCGGGCGGGAACGGCATGTGGGTGAGGTTGCGCGGCACGCTCACCATCGCGGTGTCGCCGGTGACCGGGTCGATGGAGACGAGGATCATCGCGTCGGTGCGCAGGCTCCATCGGCCGGGACCGGCGTCGCCGCCGAGCAGCAGCACGTTGACGCGGTCGATGCCGGCGAACGGGGCGACGGTGGTGGACGTGGTGGAGGTCGACGAGGTGGAGGTGGTGCTGGCCCGCGGCGCGGTGGTGGACGGGGCGACGGTCGTGGTGGTGGAGGTGGTGGCGATGGCGCCCGGGTTCGCGGTGACCGCGCCGTCGTTGCCGAACACCTGCTCCACCGCACGATCGGTGCGGCGCACGTAGTCGGCCGCCACGGCCATCGGTGCGACGCCCAGCACGGTGATGGCCACGACGGCGGCGCCGGAGAGCACGGCAACGCTGCGGCCGCCGCGGGTGGGGCGTGAGCGCCAGCCCGAGTCGAGCGCGGCCCACAGGCGGGTGCCGGCCATCACCAGCAGCAGTGCGGCGGTGAGCACGAACTGGTCGCGTCGGGCCACGACGTCGGCCACGTCGGCGGTGCTGCCCACGTCGGCGAACACGATGGCGAGGCCCACCATCGCGATCACGTTGAGCACCATCGCGAGCACCACGGCGGGGCGGAACTTCGCGCCGATCGCGAAGTGGCCGGCACCGGGCATCACCACCGACAGCAGCGCGGCGAGCGGGCTGAGCAGGGGCCCGTGCAACGCGCGCGGTGTGGTGCCCATGGGTCTCACGGTACGCCCTTCGTTCAGTGCGTGGGGAACACCCGGCGCAGCAGCACACCCATCTCGGTGCCTGGCACGGCCGGCGAGTAGAGGAAGCCCTGGGCGCTGGTGCAGCCGAGGCTGGCGAGGTACTGCGCCTGCTCCGGTGTCTCCACGCCTTCGGCCGACACGTCGAGACCCATCTGCTGCGCGAGTGCGGCGATGCCGGCCACCAGGCGGCGTGAGTAGTCGCTCACGCCGATGTCGCGGACGAAGCTGCGGTCGATCTTCACCAAGTCGACGGGGCGTTCGCGCAGGTAGCCGAGCGCGGCGTAGCCGGTGCCGAAGTTGTCGATGGCCAGCCGCACTCCCCTGGCCCGCAGTTCGGCGAGGTTGTTGGCCATGGTGACGCTGGGTCGGATGAGCGACGCCTCGGAGATCTCCACGCACAACAGGGTCGGGTCGACGCCGCTCTCGGCGATGGCGGCATCGAACGCGGCGATCAGTCCGGCCTCGGCGAGTTGCGGCTTGGAGAGGTTGAGGCGCAGACCGACGCGCAGCGGCTCGTCGCCGCGGCACCATGCGGCCGCCTGCGCGCACGCCTCGCGCACCACCCAGTTGCCGCTGTCGACGATCATGCCGATCTCTTCGGCCACGTCGATGAACCGGTCGGCGGCGTACAGCTCGCCCGACGGGTGGTGCCAGCGCAGCAGCGCTTCGACGGCGCACACCCGTCCGGTGCGCAGGTCGACCTCGGGCTGGTAGTACACGGCCAGTTCGCCGAGGTCGAGTGCGGGTCGCAGCTGTGCTTCGAGGGTCACGCGGGCGTGCGCCGCGGTGCGGAGGTCGTCGTTGAACAACGAGGCACGGTCGCGGCCACCGTCCTTCGCCCGGTACAGCGCGGTGTCGGCCTCGCCGAGCAGGCTCTCGGTGTCGGCGTCGTCGCCGGCGATGGCCACGCCCACGCTGGCGGTGGCGTGCAGTTCGTGGCCGGCGGCGGTGATGGGCAGGCGGAATCCTTCGACGATGCGCAGCGCGACGCGCAGTGCCTCGCTGCTCTCGACGAGGTCGCGCATCACGATGACGAACTCGTCGCCACCGATGCGGGCCACCAGATCGCCGCTCCGCACGACGTCTTCCAGTCGGCGAGCCGCCGCCTTGAGCAGCTGATCGCCCACGGGGTGGCCGAGCGAGTCGTTGACGTTCTTGAAGTGGTCGAGGTCGAGCATCACGACGGCCACCAGGCTGCCGGCGCGGCGGCCGGCGTGCAGGGCTCGGGTGAGCTCGTCGACCAACGCGGCGCGGTTGGCGAGCCCGGTGAGCGGGTCGTGGGTGGCGAGGTGCGAGAGGCGTTCCTCCCAGCGGTGGCGGTCGGTGACGTCGCGCCAGCTGTTGCTGACGCAGTCGTCGACCTTCGTGACGCGGATGTCGAAGCGGCGCTTGGAGCCGTCGCGCACCCGCTCGGGGAACTCCCAGTCGTCGAGCACGAGCGGGATGCCGGTCTCGATGACCTGGGCGAACATGTCGACGAGCATGCGGTTGTAGTCGTGGTCCTGGGGCGACCACTTCATGAGCGTCGAACCGATCAGTTGCTCGCGGGTGGCGCCGTTGTAGTGGCACGCGGCTTCGTTGGACTCGAGGTGCAGGAAGTCGTACACCTTGCCGTGCTCGTCGCGCATGGCCTGCAGCAGCACGTGCGGGTCGAACAGCGTGTCGAGGGTGGCGCGAAGGCGGCGGTTGGCGGCGGCGAGGTCGTCGCGCATCTTCACCAGCTCGTCGACGTCGCGCAGCATGGCGACGCCACCAATGACGACGCCGTCGGCGCCGCGTACGGGCGCGGCGTTCACGGAGACCCAGAACGTGGATCCGTCGACGTGGTGTACCTTGCCTTCGAACGACGCTTCGCCGCCGGTGAGCACCTTCTGGATCAGGTCGTCGACCACGTCGTCGTACTCGTCGGTGACGAAGTAGGCCATCGGGTGGCCGATCACGAAGTCGGGCCGCACGGATGCGACCTTGGTGATGGAGGGTGACACCCACTCGATGACGCCGTGCTCGTCGAACTGGACCACCACGTCAGCCGCGTGTTCGGCGATCAGCCGAAAGCGGTCTGGCCAGCGCTCCACGTTCGATCCGCCCTTCCCGGGACACGGTCCCATCTGCTGAATCCCATTCAGCACCGATTCAGTTCCTCACGCCAGGGGACTTTGGCAACACGTTCCGTCGGAGTTCGGGAACCGTGCGGACGGCGGCGGGGCGTAGAGTCCGGCCGTATGAAGTACGTCAACCTCGGTTCCACGGGTCTGCAGGTGTCGCCCATCTGCCTCGGCTGCATGAGCTTCGGGGTGCCCGATCGCGGCAACCACACCTGGACGCTCGACGAGGCCACCAGCCGGCCGTTCATCCAGCGTGCGGCGGAGGCGGGCATCAACTTCTTCGACACGGCGAACAGCTACTCCGACGGCACGAGCGAGGAGATCGTCGGCCGTGCGTTGGCCGATTTCACCCGCCGCGAGGAGGTGGTGTTGGCGACGAAGGTGTTCTTCACCGACCGGCTGCGCGACCCGAACGTGGGCGGCTTGTCGCGCAAGGCCATCATGTGGCAGATCGACCAGAGCCTGCGCCGCCTGGGCACCGACTACGTCGACCTCTACCAGATCCATCGGTTCGATCCCCGCACGCCGCTGGAGGAGACGATGGAGGCGTTGCACGACGTGGTGAAGGCCGGCAAGGCCCGCTACATCGGTGCGTCGAGCATGTACGCCTGGCAGTTCGCCAAGCTGCAGCACACGGCCGAGCGCCACGGGTGGACGAAGTTCGTGACGATGCAGAACCACTACAACCTCGTGTACCGCGAGGAAGAGCGGGAGATGCTGCCGTTCTGCCTCGACCAGGGTGTGGGCGTCATCCCGTGGAGCCCGCTGGCGCGTGGGCTGGTGACGCGCGATCCGCGGCAGCCCACGCCCCGCGCCGACAACGATCAGTATGCGAAGGCGCTGTACGGCACGGTCGATGCCGGTGTGATCGAGGCCGTGGCGCAGATCGCGGCCGAGCGTGGCGTGTCGCGTGCGGCGGTGGGTCTGGCGTGGGTGGCGAAGCACCCGGCGGTGACGGCGCCCATCGTGGGCACCACCAAGCCGCACCACCTCGACGATGCGTTGGCGTCGCTCGACCTGACGCTCACGGCCGACGAGATCGCGCGCCTCGAGGCGCCGTACACCCCGCAGTCGGTGCAGGGGCACTGACGGTCCATCGACCTCGCCGCGGTGCGCCGTCGGATTCGTCCGACATCGTGCACCGCGCACCCACCAGCCCTCTACGGTTGCGATGTTCGTACGACTCCCGAACGGTTGGGCTGTGAGGGCATGAACGATCGGCACCCCCTACATCGACGACTGCAGCACCCCCTCGGCACCATCGCGGCCGCGGTGCTGCTGGGTGCGGCCACGTTCGGGATGTTGACGGCCGGCTCGCCGTTCGAGGCGGACCGGCCGGGCCCGGAGGGCACCACGTTCGGGTTCCCGGTGTGTGTGGTCGACGTGCATCGCGAGGGATCGGGGGCGAATCGTCACGCACACGTGAGCGTGTCGTCGGACAACGACGTCGAGCAGCTGTGGTTGGTGGTCGACGGCGGCGAGCCCATCGAGGTGCGCGCCGATCACGGGTGGGCGCATCACGTGCTGGCCGACGCGGCGCTGCCCGACGAGGTGGTCGTCTACGGCAGCCCCGCACTCGAGGACTCCATGGCCGGTTGCCACTGGCCCGCGCCGGTTCCGGAGACGTAGCGCTCCGGAACCGGCCGTGGCCGTGTCATGGGGTCGCGGCGATCACCAACAGTGAGCCGAGGGCGAGGCACAGGCACTGGGCCTGGAACAGCGCCTCGCGCGTGCGCGGCAACCTCGTCCGCACCACGCCGATCGCGAGCCCGAACGTGGTGAGCACCCCGGCGGCGAGCGCGACGGTCATCCACACCGGCGGAGCGACACGCATCGACACCATCATGCACACGGCCATCAGGACCACGAGGCTGTACGAGCGAACGGCGTGCATCGTGCGTTGTGGTGCGACCGGTGCGGTGACCGGGGTGAACCCGACATCCACGCCGAGCAGTGCGGTCGCGTCGGCTCGAGTGATCACGTCGTGCGGCGTACGGTCCGCGCAGCGGCTGCACACCGAGTGCCACACCTTGCCGCGGCGCACATGGGTGGCGGGCCGGCGGCATCGGTCGCAGTGACTGGGGAACAGCATCGCGAGCACCGTCTGCTGTTCGCCCCGCATGCCGCGCTCGTGCTCCACCACCGTGCCGCCGAGCTCCACCTCCAGCACCACGGATCGGGGGTGGTGCTCGGTCGCGTCGGGCAGCTCGTCGAGCTCGGGCACCGCGTAGAAGCCGCACGTGCAGTCGACCTCGGGGGCGAGGTGCGTCGAGCGGTGGCACTCGGCGGTGGCGGTGTGGCGATGTTCGTAGCCGTGCCGCCAGTACTTGCCCGACGGGTGCACCCGCGGCGTGTCGGCGCCGCGGACCTCCGCGAACTTGTAGCCGCGGAGCGGTTCGTCGACTTCGTCGACGGGGAGGTGCGCTGCCGCGGACATGGCAGTGTCAGCCCACCGGCTGGGCGGTCGGCACTTCCCGCGGCACCATCGGCGACGGCACGAAGGGTTGGACACGGACCACTCGAACAGGCTTCCCGATCTTCGACATGCGGGTCAGGTCGTCACTCGGGTCGACGGGGTTCCCGGCACGTGGTGGCCGGGGACCGGATGGGCCGATCGACCCACCGCCGGGAACCAGGATGGCCCGAGCAACGACCGTGAGTTCACCGCCACCTCGAGGAGCCGTCCGTGAAGATCGCCATCCTGCTGTACCCCGGGTTCACCGCGCTCGACGCGATCGGCCCGTACCACGCCATCGCCGGCACGCCCGGCTACGAGTTCATGTTCGTCGCCGAGAAGCCGGGACCGGTCGGCAACGGCGGCGCCTTCACGATGGAGGCGCAGGTCGGCATCGACGAGCTCGACGTGGTCGACGTGCTGCTGGTGCCCGGTGGCTTGGCAGCCATTCAGCTCGCCGAGTCGGGTGGTCCGCTCATCGACTGGATCCGCCACGTGCACCCGAACACGCAGTGGACCACGTCGGTGTGCACGGGTGCGCTGATGCTCGGCGCAGCCGGCGTGCTCGACGGGTTGAACGCCACCACGCACTGGTACTGCATGGACGACCTCCCGAAGTTCGGTGCGACGCCGGTGCACGAGCGAGTGGTGCAGCACGGCAAGGTGATCACCGCGGCGGGCGTGTCGGCGGGCATCGACATGGGGTTGCTGTTGGCCGAGCAGTTGGCGGGCACGCAGTACGCGCAGGCGGTGCAGCTCGACATGGAGTACGACCCGGCGCCGCCGTTCGACAGCGGTCACCCGCGCAGTGCACCGCCCGAGGTGTATGCCTCCGTGAAGGACATGTACGACCAGATGCTCGGCCGCTGAACGGCAGGGTCCACCGACACGGAACCGGAGCGCCGGAGACTGCCGCGTCGGTACCATCACCCGGATGGGCGGGCGGGTCGACCTTCAATGAGCCGGACACCATCCGCTGATGATCAGCTGGTAGTGGTCATCGAGGAGTCGAGTCCGAGCGACGGCGCTGGCGGCATCACCTATGTCGTCGCCGCAGCGGCGCTCTTCGAGCCGATCACCATGAGCGGCAAGATTGGAGCTATCTTCGGCAGCGTCCGAACGCGACCGTTCCACTGGAACACCGAGGGTCCGACTGCTCGACAGAGAACGGTCGATCTCCTGCTCGAGGAGGGCGTGATTGCACTTGTCACCTATGCACACGTCGGCCGTCGTACCCAAGTGGCGTCGCGCCAACGAATGATCGCGGTGCTGAGCCGGTGGGCGGTCGCCGAAGGTGCCGGTCACATCATCATCGAGTCCGGCGATGCCGCGACTGACGGCCGAGACAAGGCGACGTTGCTCGACACCCATCGCAACGACGGCGGCGTGCCGTTCACCTACGCGTGGGAGACGAAGGCTGAGCCGCTCCTGTGGCTCGCTGACGCAATTGCAGGAGCGGTTGGCGAACACCTCGTCGGCAAGGACTCCACCTGGTTCGACCAGCTCGAGGCGGGTGGCGTGATTCAGCTCGAGTACACCGAGCCCCAGAAAAATGCGTGAACCCCGGCTCCTGTCCTAGACGACCCGTTGGGTCCTCGGCCTGGCACTCCGGGGTTCGCGGCGTTCCCACCGAACAGTACGGCAGGACAAGAACAGTATCTGCGAGGACGCCCGCAGCGGTCAAGCCGCTTGACGCGAGGCGCAGGCGCGGGCGCGGCCGGCGAACATCGTGACGATTCGCACCACGACGTGCTCGATGGTGGCGAGCACCACGAGCAGGTCGAGCGTGAGCGACCAGTTCTCGACGTAGAACAGGTCGAGCCGGCGGTACGCCTCGAACGACGGGTTGTCGCGGGCCTCGACCTGCCAGAGGCCGGTGATGCCCGGCATCACGAGCTCGCGGGTGCGCAGCTCGGGCGAGAACTGCACCACTTCGCTCGGCAGCGCAGGTCGTGGGCCGACCAGGCTCATGCGCCCGCGCAGTACGTCGAACAGTTGCGGCAGCTCGTCGAGGCTGCTCTCACGGAGCCACCGGCCGGCGCGGGTGACGCGGGGGTCGGCCGCCATCTTGAACAACGGGCCCGACCGCTCGTTCGTGGCCGTGAGCGCTTCGAGGTGCGCCTCGGCGTCGACCTTCATGGTGCGGAACTTGGTGACGGTGATCGGCCGTCCGTTCTTGCCGACACGTACCTGCCGGAAGAACACCGGCCCGCGGTCGCAGCACTTCACGGCGACAGCGCACACCAGCATCAGCGGCGCCGAGAGCACCACCAGCACGCCGGCGACGACCACGTCGAAGCAGCGCTTCAGCACGACCTGCCCGCGGTTCAGCTTGGGAGGCTCGACGTAGAGCATCGGCTCGTGGGCGAGGGCCATGCTGCGCACGCGGCGAGCCTCGATGCCCGACAACCCGGTGGCGACGAACACGTGCACCCCGTCGCGCTGCAGGTTGCGCAGAACCGCGTTGAACCGCTCCGGGGCGATGCCGATGGGCGAGATGATCACACCGCCGGCGCCGCTGCGTCGCACGAGTGCCTCGGCGTCGTCGAGGCCACCGAGCCACATGTCGGCTGCCGACCCGCTGGGCGCTGCCTCGCTGCCACCGATGAGCCCGAGCACTTCCATGCCGAGTTCGCGGTGGGTGACGAGCAGATCGACCAGGCGATCGACCTCGGTGCCACCGCCGATGACCACGGTGGCCCGGAGGTGACGGCCTTGCGAGCGCTCGTGCGAGAGCCACGCGCGATAGACGGAGCGCCACACGACCAGCCCACCGAGCACGAACACACAGACGAGGGCCGCCTGCTCGATGTGCAGCCCGAGCTTGAGCACTCGGTCGGCGAGCAGCAGCACCAGGCCGAGCACCACGCCGGCACGGGTGAGCTTGGTCAGCTCGATCATGCGCATCGAACTGTTGCGTGCGAGCCACAGGCCCTGGCTCCGGATGGACCACAGCCCGGCCACCGCGACCGTGGCCATGGTGGTGGCGACGGCCCACGGTTCTGCGTCGAAGAAGAAGCCGTCGACGAGGCTGGCCAGGAGCGCACCGACGATGAGGGCGGCCAGGTCGCCGCCGACGAGGACGAGCTTCAGCGAGTTGCGCTGGACGAAGGTGCGCGTCGAAGCAGCCGCGCCACTCCCGCCCACTTGGCGGACGTCGTTGGCGGTGAATGCCGCCACGTCGTCGATTGCCACGTCTCCCGTACCTCCCGCACCGAACGTACACCGAGATGTTGACCAAATCCATACTTATTCATCAAGAACTTCCCGGATCGTCTTGACGAATCGATCGAGGTCAACTCGGGCAATTGTCGGTCAATTGTCCTAGGACCCGCTCGGCACCCGTTGGGCCGTGGGAGCCAGGAAAACCGCCCATCCGGCGGCCGGCTCGGGCCCGGGGGCCTCGAACGTGAACGTCACCGTGGTGGTCTCGCCGAAGCCGAGTTCCACGAACGCGGCGGCGACGTTCAGGCCCAATTCCAGGTCGGACTCCACTCCCAGTGGTTCGCCATCCCGCTGGGCGTCGACCACGTCGTTCACCCCGTAGGCCGAGAGATAGAGCAGCGCCGTGCCCTCCGGCTCCCCCGCCGTGTTGCCCGTCACGTAGGTGGGCAGACCCTCGCTGGGGGCGGTGTTGCGCAGCTCGATGGTCACGTCGACCACCTCCACGCCGAGGTCGTCGTCGAGCCGCGTCGCAGTGGTGATGGTGTGCTCGAGGTAGGCGTCCATCTTGTTCGGGCCGCCGTTGTTGAGCGTGATGCCGAAGTCGGCCTCGCCGTCGCTGGGCGGGAACCGTCCCGAGAGCCCGACGGCGTCGAACATGGCCTGCTCGCTCGCGACGTCGGTCCACATCATCAGCCGGTGTTCGCGGGCGTAGGGGCCGAGGTCGCGGGCGAGGTCGATGGGCGCGGGCAGCGCGCCTTCGAGCAGCGCCGCGATTGCCTGCTCGGCCAGCACCTCGAGCTGGTCGACCCGCGTCTCCTGCTGTTGGTCGAACACCTTGTACTGCTCGCGCAGGATGAAGTCGGCCGCGTTGGTGCTGTCGATGGACGTGTCGTAGCCGGCTATCTCCTGCGGACCGGTGTACGCCAGCAGCTGGGCCACGGTGAACGGGTCGAGCAGGATGGCGCCGTCGATCTCGGTGTCGAACGTGGCGGCCCACATCTGCTGCGTGATGCCCGTCATCGTGGGGAAGTCGGGCGTGATGGCGATGTTCTTCCAGGCCATCGCTTCCACCAGACCGGTCTCTTCGTTGCGGAAGTTGAACGCGCCGTAGCGACGGGTGAAGTCGAGCGGCAGGTCGATGTCCATCCCTTCGGCCGGGGCGGCGAGCCGAAGGTCGTCGGAGCGACCGAACTCGGTGAGAGCCAGCCGCCCTCGGTCGACCTCGAGGACGGCGTAGTTGCCGACGAACCCGCCGATGCTGCGCGACTCGGCCGGCGTGCTGAACGCCACGAAGTAGCGGCGGGGACCGTCGGCACCCAACAACCCGGGGGCGGCGTCCACCGCCTGCGACAGGTTGTCGGCCTGGCGGGCGTAGCGGTCGACGTCGCCGCCCAGGTCGTCGAGGCGGTCGGTGACCGCCGAGGGCACCCACCCGGAGACGGGTTCGTCGAGCGTGGCCTGCAGGTCGACGATGGCTGCCTCGAGTTCGTCGACCGGGGCGGCGAGCGCCTCGACGGCGGCCAGGTCGATCTGCCCGTCCTGCACGCGGAGCTGTTCGGGGTCGATCTGTTGGGCAGCGGCGGTCGCCCGCCCGGCCACCTCGGCGGCGTCGGCCACCACCCGCACGGCGGTGGCTCGGTTCTGGGCCACCACGGGCACGGCTCGGCCGAGCAACGCCCACGGGGTGCCGAGCGCCGACTCGGCGTCGTCGTACGCCTGCTCGGCCTGCGCCAGGTACGAGGTGGCGGCGGTGTAGTCGCCGGCCTGCAACGCGTCGATGCCCAGCCGGGCGGCCTGGTTGCCGGTGCTGATGTCGTCCTTGGCCAGGAGCGCGGCGATGCCGAAGCCGATCGTGCAGACCACCATCAGGCCGGCCACGGAGGCGACCACAACCCACGCTCTGCGGCGACGTACGCGCCGATGGTGAGCAATGCCGATGAAACAAAGAGAAACAATGAGGG
>JBDKJP010000040.1:0-9442 GCA_039796575.1 Actinomycetota bacterium | reverse complement strand
CATCACCGCATCGACCAGCTCAACCTCGCCATCGCCGCGGTGATCACGATCAAGCTCTTCAAGTGGGCAGACCGCTGGAGCCCCACCACCTGACCTATTGGCGCGCGCTCTTAAGTTCGCGCGCCATCCCGCGAGCTTAAGTTCGCGGTCAGGTGGGGAGGGTGAGGCGCCAGAGGGTGCTGGGGGCGTCGGGGTGTGACTCGATCGCGTAGATCGCCCCATCCGACACACCGATCACCCGGCAGCTGTTGCCACATCCGAGCCACGAGAACAGCGTCGGCTGCTCGGGCCGTGCCAGCACGACCAGCTGCTGTGACGCGCCCGGTCCGTCGACGAGCGGCGTGGACAGCAGGCCGTCGGCGCCCCATCGGAACCATCCGGTCGCGCAGTTGCCATCGCCGCCGCAGTGGATGGTCTGCGTCGTCGAGTCGAACATGAACCGCCACCGCCAGGTGGTGCCAGCGGCCGTGACATCGCTCGAGAAGGGACTCGCGACCGCGATCGAGACGTCGACCGGCGGGTCGACGACGAGGGTCCCCGTTTCCGAACACGTGGTGGCCCGCGGCAGCGAGAAGAAGGAGCACTCGCCGTTCACTGGCGCCCGCGCCGATTCGACCCATTGCCCCGGCGACGTCTCGACGTAGGCCACCAGGTCGTTGGTGTCGGCCTCGACGGAGTACAGCCGCTCGTCGGCGGCCGTGGGCAACAACGTGTCGACCAGCAGATCGGTGGGCACGTACTGACCGTCGACCACCTCCACCACGCGCCAGCGGTCGTCGACACCACTCGTCTCACCGACGAACACCCGACCGGACGGCAGCACCGTGCCCGGCACGACGAATGCCGATGCAAGGTCGTTGCGCACGACCTCGGGCACGAGCACCGGCTGCACCGCGTCGAGGTCGACGATCTCGGTGGGCACCCTCACCTCCGCCGACGCCTGCACCAGCCGCGTCACGCGGTCGCCGACCCGGGCCAACCAGACCAGCCCGTCGAAGTCGGGCTGGTACGCAATCGAAGCGCCCGTGTCCTCCATCTGCTGCAGCCACTGCGCGAAGCCTTCGTCGAGCGCGTAGCACTCAGGAATCGCCGGAAGGTCGAACCGCAACTGGTCACCGGCGACCGTCCAGGCGCCAGAGACCGCGATCTCGCAGCCGTCGCTGTCGATGGTGAGCACCCCGCTGTCGAGCAACGAGAACCCACCGACGTCGCCGTACTGCAGATGACCGCCGAGGAACGGTGCCGCGACGCTGTCGGCCGCGACGTCGAAGCGCACCGCCTGGAACTCGGGGGTGGTGAGCGCGGTGTCGTCGGTGAAGGTGTACGGCCCCGCCGCCTGCACGGGCACGACGCCCTCCGGGCAGCCGGCGGCGGTCTGCTCCACGCCGGCGGCCGACACGACGTACTCGTTGCAGCCGTCCCACCCGAGGATGGTGCCGTCGGCGCGGAACGTGAACGTCGGCAGATCGGGGCCTTCCACGGCGAGGCCGGCCTTCGTGGTGACCACCCACAGCTGCCCGAGCGCCGTCGACAGCACGCCGTCCGTCGGCGAACCGCTCGTCGTGCTGGGCGCAGGGTCGGTGACGACGGGCGTCGTCGGGTCGGGCGTGACCGTGACGTCGCCGTCGTCGCGGGTGCCCACCCACGCGACGGCGCCGACCACGGCCACTACCGCAGCAGCGGCGACCAACCACACACGCCACGGGCGGCGCGGCTGCGCCACGTCGCCGCGCCACTCGCCCACCATCTGCGTACGTAGGGCGTCGACGAACTCGGGCTGCGGTCGCAGGCCGTCGCCTGCCGCGCGTTCGATCTCAGGATCCGGCATCGCGCACCTCCTGGTTCCTCATCCGTCGCCGGGCCCGTGCCAGCAGCGACTCGGTGGCGTGCACCGTCAGCCCCATCGCCTCGGCCACCTCGGGCACGGGCAGGTCGTCGAGGTAGCGCAGCACCAGCGCCACCCGCTCACGGTCGGGCAGGTCGGCCAGCCCGGGCACTTCGACCGGTGCGTCGTCGACGGTGCTCACCACCAGACGCAGGCGGCGCTCCTCACGCTCCTCGCCACGCAGGCGGTCGAGGAAGCGGTGCCGTGCGGAGGTGTACAGCCAGCCGAGACCCACCGGGCCCGGCATGCCCTGTCGCACGCCGCGCACGAGCCCGAGGTACACCTCCTGCACCAGGTCGTCGGTGCGGGCGCGGTCGTTGCCGGTGAGCCGACTCGCGTAGCGGTAGACGCGGTCGACCGTGGCGTCGTAGCACGCGACGAGGCTCGCCTCGTCGGTCACGCTCCACGGTCCGGTGTCCACCATCGCCCATCATGACGCCGCTCGAGGGCGCCGTCCGTCGCGCGTGCGCGAATCAGGTGGCGGCGATGAGCATCGCCCGGATGCCGAGGCCCATCACGAACAGGCTGCCCAACCCGTACAGCAGGTACAGGCGGTGCTTCATCTGGAAGCGGTAGCTGTAGATGATGGCGATCGCGATGATGGCGACGAACCCGTAGAACGCGTGGAACTGCGGCAGCGGCACCTTGTACTTGCCGACCATCACGGCGCCGAGCACCACCTGCACGAACACGGTGCTCTCGGCGATGCCGATGAACCACCACAGTGCACGGGTGCGCAACTGCGGCACCCAGTTCGCGGTGAGCGCCCACAGCCCGGCCAGCGCGTTGCCGATGATGACCACCCAGGCCCAGCCCTCGTGGATGGATTTGACGGTCTCGAGACCTGCAGCGAGCATCACAAGGAGGCTACTCGCCGCACCCGAAACCACCCACGAACGAGATGATGGTGTCGCTGTTGGCGGAGCCAGTGAGGAAGCCACTGAGGCCGTCCTGGATGTAGAACGACGGCCCGCTCACCTCGTCGCCGGCGTTGACGAGTGCGCTCGGGTAAGCGGCACGGAGGAACTCGACGCTGGTGCCCACGCCCACGCCGGCGTCGGTGACGAGACCGAACGGGTTGATGACCGGCGCGAACGCCGGCCCGTAGGTGTACGAGGCGAAGTGGCGCAGCCCGCTGGCGGCCGGCGACTCGTCGGTGAAGAAGAGCGCGAGGTCGTTCCAGTCGACGAACCGCACCTGGGTGCCCGGGCACGCCGCGCCGATGGCGAGCGGGTCGACCCAGCCGCTGTCGCTGGTGGGTGCGCCGAGGATGGTGCCCACGTAGTCGATGACGCTGTCGGCGTCGGCACCGAACAGTGCGTCGCCGAGGCCTTCCGCCGACAGGCCGAGGCCCTCCACCGCGGGGATGGTGGAGGTGGTCGACGTCGTGGTGCTCGACGTCGTGGACGTGGACGTGCTGGTGGTGGACGACGAGCTGCTCGTGGTGGACTCGGCCACCGACGACGAGGTCGACGAGGAGGCGCTCGTCCCGTCGGCGCTGCTGGTCTCGTCGCTGCACGCGCTGAAGGTGAGGCCGAGGACGCCGACGGTGAGGACGGCGAGGGCACGACGTGTGGTCATGTGTCCAGTCTGCCAGCACGAACCCGCGAAGAACGTGCAGGTCAGCGGATGAGCGTGTCGGCCTCGTGGCCGGTCTCGACCAGCCGCAGCACCCCGTCGACCACGTCGACCACGGTGACCGAGCAGTTGTCGAGGCTGGTGCTCACCAGGCGATCGTCGCCGATGGCCACACCGATGACCGCGTTGATGGCGACGAAGTGGCTGAACACCACCGTGTCGGCCGGCAGCGCCACGATGGCGGCCACCACGGCGTCGCGGAACGCGGTGTACCGCGGACCGAGCTCCGCCCAGGTGCCGGCCATGCTGCGCCGCAGCCAGTCGACCCGTTCGGCCATCGGCACACCCTCGGGCGACGGGATCTCGGCGACGTCGGGCTCGACGCGCACCTCGCTGCCCCATGCGGCGGCCAGCGGGAACGCGGTCTGACGGCAGCGCAGCAACGGGCTGCTCACCACGCCGAGCGGTCCGAGCGGGGCCAACCGGCGAGCCACGGCGAGCGCCTGCTCGCGGCCGAGCTCGTCGAGCCCCGGATCAGGGTCGGTGTCCCACCCGGCGGCAGCGCGACCGTGGCGCACGAGGTACGCCCGGGTCATTCGAACAGCCATCCCTCGCGCAGCGGCGCCGAGGAACCGGCCTCGATGAACCATTCGTGCCCGAACGCGAACGCGAACTGCTCGTCGGGCATCGTGCTGAAGAACCCGGCATCGGTGATCTGGCTCTTGTGGCAGCGGATGCTCTCGCGCTTCTGCTGCACGTACGCCGACACGTCGACGCGGTGCGTGATCTCGGCCTCCGGGGTGCCCATCGGGTTGCCGTCGTCGGCGGGGCCGTTCGGGTCCCAGTCCTCGCCGTCGGGGCTGCCGCTGCCGCCCTCCGCCTTGGCCATCTCGAAGAACCGCACCATCTCGTCACGGTTCATCGTGGCCTCGAACACCTTCGGCGTGCCGGCGAGCTCGGCGGCACGATGGCCCACCTGGTGCACCTTGATGTGGTCGGGATGCCCGTAGTTGCCGTGCCAGTCATAGGTGGTGAGCACGTCGGCCGACTCCTCGCGCAGCACCGCGGCGAGGCGTTCGGCGGCTTCGTCGAGCGGCGCCTGGAAGAACGCGTCGGGCGCATGATTCTGCTCCCACCCGGTCATGCCGCTGTCGGCGTAGCCGAGCCACACCAGGCGGTGCACGCCGAGCACCGCGCACGACGCCGCGGTCTCGGCCATGCGCCGGTCGACGAGCGACTCGCCCGGTGCGAGATCCTCCGGCACCTCGCCGTGGTCGCCGTGCGTGGCGACGACGAGCACCACCCGATGGCCCTCGGCGACAGCGCGCGCGATGGTTCCACCGGTGGAGATGCTCTCGTCGTCGGGGTGTGCGTGGAAGCAGACGAGTGTGCCCATTGAGGGACGTTTCTATCAGCCGTTGGCGGGGCTGCCGTCGGCGACCGCACCGCTCGCGACGAGCGCGTCGATGCGATCGGCCGCGATGCCCCAGTCGGCCAGCACCGCACGCGAGTGCTGACCCGCGTGTGCCGGTGCCGACACCACCTCGGGCTCGGTGCGCGAGAAGCGCGGCGCCGGGCGCGGTTGAGTGACGCCGGCGACCTCGATGAACGTGCCGCGGGCCACGTTGTGCGGGTGCTGCGCCGCCTCGCCCATGGTGAGCACCGGGGCGAAGCACACGTCGGTGTGCTCCATGAGGGCGCACCACTCGTCACGGGTCTTGGTGAGGAACAGCGCCTTGAGGCGGTCCTTGAGGTGCGGCCACATCGACTTGTCCATCTGGCGGGCGAACTCCTCGTCGCCCTCGAGGCCGGTGAGGCGCATCAGTTCGGCGTAGAACTGCGGCTCGATGGAGCCGAGCGAGATGTACTTGCCGTCGGCGCACTCGAACACGTCGTAGAAGTGGGCGCCGGTGTCGAGCAGGTTGGTGCCGGGCGCGTTCTCGTCGAACATGCCGATGGTGCGGAACGCCCAGAACATGCTCATCAGCACCGCGGCGCCGTCGACCATCGCGGTGTCGACCACCTGGCCCTTGCCGCTGCGCTGCGCCTCGAGCAGCGCGCACACCACGCCGTAGGCGAGGAACATGCCACCGCCACCGAAGTCGCCGACCATGTTGAGCGGCGGCACCGGGGCCTCCCCCGCACGGCCGAAGTGCGCGAGCGCACCGGCGAGCGAGATGTAGTTGATGTCGTGGCCGGCGGCCTGCGCGTACGGGCCCTCCTGCCCCCAGCCGGTCATGCGACCGAACACGAGCTTCGGGTTGCGCTCGAGGCACACGTCGGGGCCGACACCGAGGCGCTCCATCACACCGGGGCGGAAGCCCTCGATGAGCGCGTCGGCGTTGGCGACGAGGTCGAGCAGCGTGGCGACGCCGTCGGGGTGCTTCAGGTCGAGCGCCACGTTGCGACGGCCGCGGAGCATGACGTCGTAGTGCGCACCGTCGGGCGCCGGGCCGCGCACGCTCTGGGCGCGCTCGACGCGGATGACCTCCGCGCCCATGTCGGCCAGCAGCATGGCCGCGAACGGGCCGGGGCCGATGCCGGCGATCTCGATGATGCGGTAACCGGAAAGGGGTCCTGACATGTCCGCCGTTCTAGCCGACCGACCCCGCCGTCACGTCACCCGGCGCGACGCAGGTGACCGTGGATGCTGTCGACGAGCAATGGCCACAGCGGCTCGGGCATGTCGTGCCCCATGTCGGCCACGAACAGCAGGTGCGCGCCGGGGATGAGCTCGGCCGTGCGGAACCCGCCGCTCGGGGTGATGAGCGTGTCGTCGCGGCCGTGGATGACCAGCGTGGGGACGTCGAGCTGCTGCAGGCCCTCGGTGCGGGCGCCGCTGGCGTAGATGGCGGCCATCTGGCGCGGGCCACCCTCCGGGTAGAACGACCGGTCGTACGAGGCGGCGGCGTTCTGCTTCACCTTCTGCTCGTCGGCGTACTTCTTCGACTGCCACACCATCCACTTCGGCGACTCGTCGATGTAGCCCTGGCGATCGGTGGCCGGCGGCGACAGCAGCACGGCGGCCACCTCGGGGGCAGGCTGGCCCACGTCGGGCTCGCCCGGCATCGACATCACCGAGATGAGGCTGCGCACGCGGGTGGGGTGCTCGATGGCCATCGTCTGCACGATCATGCCGCCCATCGAGGCGCCCATGATGTGAGCGCGCTCGATGCCGAGGTGGTCGAGCAGGCCGATGGCGTCGGCCGCCATGTCGCTGAGCGTGTACGGCACGGCCGGGACGGGCTGGCCGGTGAACACCGCGGTCATCAGTTCGCCGAGGTCGACCGTCTGCCCGTCGAGCTTCGTGGAGAGGCCGCAGTCGCGGTTGTCGAAACGCACCACGTGGAAGCCGCCGGCGGCGAGCATGCGGCAGAACTCGTCGTCCCACGCGGTCATCTGTGCGGTGAATCCCATCACCAACAGCAGCGTGGGATCGTCGGGCGAGCCGAACGTGTCGTACTCGAGTTCCATACCGGTGGTGACGAGGGCGCGAGGCATTCGTGCAGGCTACCGTGCCTGTCCATGACGACATTTGGCGTGCACGTCGGCCTGCAGCACACCACGGCCGACGAACTCCGTTCGGTGTGGCGACGCATCGAAGACCTCGGCTTCGGCTGGATCAGCGTGTGGGACCACTTCTACGGCGCCACCGGCAAGCCCGACGACGCGGCGTGCCTCGAAGCCGTCGCGATGCACGCCGCGCTGGCCTGCACCACCTCGAAGGTGCGCGTCGGCTCGCTGGTCTACAGCGTCGGCTACCGCCACCCCGCCGTGCTGGCGAAGGCCATCACCGCGATCGATCAGCTCAGCGGCGGCCGCGCCGACATGGGCATCGGCGCCGGTTGGGCGAAGGTCGAGTACGACGCCTACGGCATCCCGTTCCCCGAGATCCGCACGCGCATGGACCAGCTCGAGGAAGGCATCCAGTGCCTGCGCGGGCTGCTGCACGACGAGGTCACGTCGTTCGACGGCCAGTGGTTCCAGTTGAACGAGGCCCGCAACGAGCCGCGGCCCGTGCAGGCCAAGCTGCCGATCTGGATCGGTGGCGGCGGCGAGAAGCGCACGCTGAAGATCGCCGCCCGCTCGGCCGACGGATGGAACGTGCCGTTCATCGCGCCCGACGCGTTCGCCCACAAGAACAACGTGCTGAACGACCACTGTGCCGCCATCGGCCGCGACCCCGGCGAGATCAAGCGAGCCATCAACGTCGGCCTCGCGTTCACCGACGAGAGCCTCGTGCAGCAGTTCGGCAACCTCGCCCCGATGGTGAAGCCCGGCGTGCTCAGCGGCAGCGACGACGAGATGATCGACCGCATCGGCCAGTACGTCGACGCCGGTGCCGATCAGGTCAACATCGCCCTCCGCGCACCGTTCGACCTCGAGTCGCTCGAGCGCTTCTCCGCGCTGCTGAAGCTGGCGTGACCGTGAACGTGCACGTCTTCGCGCCGGGTCGTGTGAACCTCATCGGCGACCACACCGACTACACCGGCGGCCTGGTGATGCCGATGGCCATCGACCGCTACACCGAGATCAAGGGCACCCGCGGCGGCGACCGGGTTCGGCTCACCTCGTACGACGAGCCCGATCCGGTCGACCTGCCGCTCGACGTCGACGACCCGCAGCACGCCGAGCCGGCGTGGGCGAAGTACGTCGCCGGCGTCGTTGCCGAGATGCACCCCACCGAAGGCTTCACCGGGCACGTCAGCACCGACATCCCCATCGGTGCCGGCCTCTCGTCGAGCCATGCGCTGCAGGTGGCGGTGGCCATGGCGCTCGGCCATCGCGGCTCCATCATCGACCTGGCGCAGCTCACCCAGCGCGCCGAGAACCGTTCGTCGGGCGTGCCCACCGGCATCATGGACCAGCTGTCCATCGCGGCCGGTGTGAAGGGCCACGCGCTGATGATCGACTGCGGCGCCCTCACCGTGCAGCCGGTGCCCGTGCCCGACGACCTCGAGGTCGTGGTGCAGTTCATCGCCCACCGCACGCTCGTGGGCAGCGCGTACGCCGACCGCGTGGCCGAGTGCGCGGCCGCCGAGGCGCTCATCGGACCGCTTCGTGACGCGACGCCGGAACAGGCCCGCTCCATCGACGACCCGGTGCTGCGCATGCGCGCCATGCACGTCACCGCCGAGAACCAGCGCGTGCGCGACTTCGCCGCCGCACTCGCCGCCGGCGACCTGGTGGAAGCGGGCCGGTTGGTGAAGGACGGCCACGAGAGCCTGTGCCTGCTGTACGCCACCTCCACCCCCGTGATGGACGAAGCCGTGGAGCGCCTCAACGCCACACCCGGCGTGTACGGCGCACGCATGACCGGCGGCGGCTTCGGCGGCTGCGTGGTGGCGCTCACCGAGCCCGGCGTGCTCACCCAGGGGTGGGTGGTGCAGGCCGTCGACGGTGCACGCGTCGTGGAGTCGTAGCACGCAGTAACGTGCCCGCAGACGGAAGGAGCGTGCATGGCCGCCAGGGTGCTCGCCGACGGACTCACCTTTGCTGAAGGGCCCCGTTGGCACCAGGGAAAGCTGTGGTTCAGCGACTTCTACGACCACGCCGTGAAGACCGTCGACCTCGACGGGAACGTGGAGACCATGGTGGTGCTCGACGACCGCCCGAGCGGTCTCGGCTGGCTGCCCGACGGTCGCCTCCTCATCGTCGCGATGCAGCAGCGCGCCGTGCTGCGCATGGAGTACGACGCGCTGGTCGTGCACGCCGACCTCTCGCACATCGCCACCTTCCACTGCAACGACATGCTCGTCGACACGATCGGCCGGGCGTACGTCGGCAACTTCGGCTTCGACCTCGACGCGGCCGAGACCAGTGGCGACTTCGCCGGCGCGCTGAAGGCGTACGAGGGCGCGGCGTTGGCCCGGGTCGACCCGCACGGCCAGACCCACACCGTGGCCACCGGGCTGATGTTCCCGAACGGCATGGTGCTCACCCCCGACGGCGGCACGCTCGTGGTGGCCGAGTCGATGG
>JBDKJP010000039.1:0-10679 GCA_039796575.1 Actinomycetota bacterium | reverse complement strand
CAGGGCTACTGGGTGCCTCGCGGCTGGAGCCAGCTCGGGCCGATCAAGACCCAGTCGCGCATCGACGTGCCCCGCAGCGGCACCATCGCCGCCGGCACGCAGAAGATCGCCGGTGTGGCCTGGGCGCAGCACCGCGGCATCGCCAAGGTGGAGGTGAAGGTCGACGACGGCCCGTGGCAGGAGGCGCGCCTGTCCACCGACCTCACCGACGACGCGTGGCGGCAGTGGGTGGTCGACTGGGACGCGCCCCCGGGCGAGCACCTGCTGGAGGTGCGCGCCACCGACAAGACCGGCGAGGTGCAGACGGAGGAACGCACCTCGGTGGCACCCGACGGTGCCACCGGCCACCACCGCGTCAAGGTGAGCGTCGAGCCCGCCTGACCCGACGGCCCGATCAGGGGCGGATCACCACCACGATCTTCCCGGCGTTGGCGTTGGCCTCCATGTGCCGGTGTGCGTCGGCGATGTCGTCGAACGCGAACGTGCTGTCGACGACGGGCCGGAGCGCGCTGCCGCCCTCGCGGTCGAACAGTGGCAGCACCTCGGCGGCGAACCGACGCGTGACCGCGACCTTCTCCTCCAACGGTCGCGTGCGCAACGTGGTGCCCACCCAGGTGCACCGCTTGGCCAGCAGCAGGCCGACGTTCACCGGGGTGCGACCGCCGCCCATCAGACCCACCTGCACGATGGTGCCGCGCAGCGCGACGGCCTGCAGGTTGCGATCGATCTCCTCGCCACCGATGACGTCGAGCACGACGTCGAAGCCGCCCGGCACCGCGGCCGCGGCATCGGCCAGCCAGTCGTGCGGTGACCGCTCGAGCACCAGATCGGCGCCGAGCGACCGGCACACCTCCGCCTTGCCCGCCGAGCACGTGACCGCGATGCGAGCACCGACGGCACGGGCGATCTGGATGGCGGCGGTGCCGACACCGCTGGCACCGGCGTGCACGAGCGCCCAGCGGCCACTGGTGAGCCCACCCTGCACGACCAGCGCGTCCCACGCGGTGAGGAACACCTCCGGCACCGCCGCGGCCTCGGTGAAGGAGAGCGTCGACGGAACGGCCAGCAACTGACGTTCGTGCGTCGCGATGCGTTCGGCGTACGCGCCACCGGCCTCGATGCCCATCACGCGGTCGCCCACGCGCCACATCGTGACCCGCTCGCCCACCGCGGCCACCGTGCCGGCGAACTCGAGGCCGGGGATCTCGGGCACGCGACCCCGCGGATCGGGGTAGGCACCCATCCGCTGGAGCAGATCGGCGCGGTTCAGCGCCGTGGCAGCGACGTCGACGAGCACCTCGTCGGGACCGAAGGAGGGGTCGGGAGTCTGCTCGACGGTGAGCACCTCCGGACCGCCGTGGGCATGGAGCACGACAGCACGCATGTGCTCATTCTGGCCAGGCGTCACGCAGCTTCCGCGCCGACAGCGACAACGGCTCGGGCAAGGTGCGTGCCTCGGCCACCGCGGTCATGAAGTTCGCGTCGCCCGTCCAGCGCGGCACGACGTGCACGTGGAGGTGCTCGCTGACGCTGCCGCCGGCAGGCCGACCCATGTTGATGCCCACGTTCACGCCGCCGGGTCGGTACGCCGCCTTCACCGCACGCACTGCGTCGGTGACGGTGGCCCACAGCTCGGTGGCCTCGTCCGCGGTGAGCTGCTCGAGCTCACCGACCTCCCGGTACGGCAGCACCATGAGGTGCCCCGACGTGTACGGGAAGGCGTTGAGGATGACGAACGTGTGCACGCCACGTCGCACGATGTTGGCCTCCTCGTCGGACATGCCCGACGCGAGGATCTGCGTGAAGACGCTGCCCTCGCCGACCGGACGGTCGCCGAGCTCGTTCACGTACGCGGCGCGCCATCCGTTCCAGATGCGGTCGAGCCCGCTCACGCCGCGCCCCGGGCGAGCGTGAGGACGAGGCGCACCCGTTGGGGCTCGTCGACCACGGTGCGCACCTCGACCACCATGTCGAGCGCCTTCGCCATGCTGCGGGCGACCGCGAGGCCGAGCCCCGCACCCGGGATGGTGTGGCTGCTGACGAACGGTTCCCACAGCTCGGCGACGACGGGCGAATCGGCGTCGACCACGAACTGCACGCCGGCGCGGATGCCACGATCGAACGGCTGCACCTGCAGCCCCGCACGCCCGGCCAGCGGCAACGACGCCTCGGCCAGCAGCACCGCAGTGAGCACGAACCGCGAACGGTCGGTGACCACGCTGATGCCCGTGGGGTCGGTGCCGCCGTCGGTGACCACGGCGCCGGGTCGGCACCAGGTCTCCTGGTGCGCGGTGGCGACGATGTGGTCGACGAGCTCGCGGAGATCGATCTCCTGCTCCTCGATGCGCAGCAACCCCTGATCGAGCTGACCGAGCAGCAACAGGTCGTCGACGATCTGCACCATGCGGGTGACGCCGCGCTCGATGTGCGCGACGTGCCCGGTGGCGGGCTCGGGCAGGTGGAGTCGGCCGAGCAGCTGGCTGTACCCGTGGATGACGTTGAGCGGCGAGCGGAGCTCGTGGCTGACGCGCGAGAGGAAGTTGCGCTGGGCGTCGGCGGTGGCGGTGACCATGGCGAGCGCAGTGCGGGCGGCGAGCTCCTCGGTGCGCTCGACGAACTCGAGCACGAAGCGGTCGCCGGAGAGCACGAGCGTGAACTCCACGCTGCGCTCTTCGCCGCCGGCGGCCTGCACGGGAACCCAGCCCGACCGCTTGGTGGTGTCGTACTCGAGCATGCCGCGCGCCATGCGCAACAGCTCGCCCTCCGACAGGACCGCGGTGGCATCGAGCGGCGGCAGCGTGCCCGCGCCGTGGCCGTGACCGGATGCGGACCACAGCAGCGTCATCTCGACGAGATCGCGACCGACGAACCGTGGCTCGTACACCGCGATGGTGCCGAACGCGCCCGCACCGATGGCGCGCAGCACGCGGTCGCTGCGTTCGAGCTCGGCGCGCGCGGCTTCGCGCGAGGTGAGCTCGCGCACGGTCATCATCACCTGGCCGTCGCCCACCTCGATGAACGTGGCCTCGATGGACACCCGGCGGGCGAGCACCTCGCGCTGGAGGTACCGGCGCACCGACGCCGAGCCGTGCAGTTCGAGCACCGCGTCGCGGGCGACCTCGAGGATGTCGTTCGGCAAACGCTCGCCGACGCGCAGCCCGGGCTCGGCGATGAGGGCCCGCGGGTTCGCGTACGCCAGCACGTAGCCGTCGCCGTCGGGCTCGGGCTCCAGCAGCATCAGCCCGTCGACGCTGGCCTCGGCCATCAGGCGGAAGCGGGTGTCGGCGGTGGCGAGCTGCTCGAGCACGGTGCGGTCGGCCGACACCTGCACGATGTAGCCGCCGGCGCGCATGGTGGCGATGTCGTAGCGCACCACCAACGGTCGACCCTCGTGGAAGCCGCGTCGCTCGATGCGGTAGCCGCTGGGCTTCCCGCCACGCCACGCCTCGTTGGCTGCGTCGAGTGCCTCGTGCAGATCGACGAACACCTCGGAGACGCGCACGCCGGCCACGATGTGCCCGGCGAGCGGCACGCGCTTGGCGGCCTCGTTGAGCATCGCGATCTCGAGGTCGACGATGCGGTCGTGCTCGTCGAAGATGGGCCGGTACAGGTACACGGCCTGCTGCAACGCCTCGCTGTCGATGAGGAGGCGCATCCCCGCATCGGCGAGCACGGCGATGGCCGACGGTGCAGCGGACGCGGCGCCGTGCTCGGCGGCGGGTCGCGTGCTGTCGGTGGAAGGGGATGTCATGGTGCGAACGCTCACGAGAACTGACGTATCCCTCGATGATAGGCCGAGAAGTGTCCGCCGAGACCTGACCGACACAGTGCGAGGGTTACACTGCGTGGCGAATGACGAACGGCGGCACCACACCCGGGGCGCGACCCACACCCGCCGGCTTCGACGGCGAGGTGCTCGAACGTCTGCACGTCGGCGTCTGGATCGTCGACCGTGACGGCGTCTCCACGTTCGCGAACCAGCACATGTGCGACCTGCTGCGCGTGCCGGCGGACCAGATCGTCGGCCACCCGCTCATCGAGTTCTGGCACCCGGGCGACCACACCACCATCCTCGAAGCGGTCCGCCGCCGCCGCGAAGGTCAGAGCGACCACTACGACGCCCGCCTCCGTCGACACGACGGCTCCACGGTGTACGTGCGCGTCCAGGCCAGCCCCGTCGGCGCCCCCGGAGCGTTCGGCGGTGCGGTGGCGGTCATCACCGACCTCAGCGACCTCACCGAGGCCGCCGCCGAGCGCGACAACGCCCTGCGCGCCGCCGAGACCGCCAGCCTCACGAAGACACGGTTCCTGTCGTGGGTGAGCCACGAACTGCGCACGCCCCTCAACACCATCTCCGGCTTCGCCCAGTTGCTGGAGGGCTCGCTCGACCAGCCGTCGCAGCGCGAGATGGCCACCAGCATCCTGTCGGCGTGTGCGCACGTGAACAGCCTGGTCCAGGACCTGCTCGACTACTCCAAGGCCGATGCCGACATGCTCGAGCCGTCGCTCGCCCCCGTCGGCATCCGTGGCGTGTGCACGGCGGCGATGGCGCTGGTGTCGGGAGCTGCACGCGACCTCGACGTCACGCTCGACACCGAGGTCGACGACGTGTACGTGCTCGCCGACCAACGGCACCTCGTGCAGGTGGCGGTGAACCTGCTGTCGAACGCCATCAAGTACGGCGGCAAGGGCAGCACGGTCCGCGTGCGCAGCGCCGTCACCCCCACGACGGTGCGCGTCGCCATCACCGACGAGGGCCCGGGTATCCCGCCCGAGATGCAACAGCGGGCGTTCCGCCCGTTCGAGCGCCTCGACAACGCCACCACGGTCGACGGCGTCGGCCTCGGCCTCTCCATCGCCGAGTCCCTGGTGCGGGCGATGCGCGGCTCGCTCACCCTCAGCAGCCCTCCCGGCGAGGGCGCCACCTTCACCATCGAACTCCCGGTCACCGAACCGGTCCGACGCGACGACACAGGAGCACTCGCCGTGCCCGCCGACACGCCCCGCAACCAACTCGTGCTCTACGTCGAGGACGAACCGCTGAACGCCTCCCTGGTCGAGAGCATCATCGGGCTCCTCCCCGGCCGCAGCCTGCACGTCGAACCCACCGTGGCCGGCGGCATCGAGGCAGCCGCACGCCTGCTCCCGGCACTCGTGCTGCTCGACCTGAACCTCCCCGACGGCTCCGGGTTCGAGGTCCTCACCAGCATCCGGGCCAACCCCGCGATGGAGGGCGTCCCGGTGTTCATCCTCAGCGCCGACGCGACGGAACAGGCCACGGGCCGAGCGCGCGAGCTCGGCGCCGATCGGTTCATCACGAAGCCGTTCAACCTCAAGGACTTCGTGCGCCTCGTCGAGGACGCGACCTGACGGTTCGGCGCTGATCGTCAAGATCACTTGACGAAGCGGACAAATCCCGCACAGTGACATTGTTCTGTGGCACACTGTCGTCCATGACCTGGCGCCGCCGCACCGCTGCCGTCCTCCTGGGCGCGACCGCCCTCCTCGTCGCGCCCGGCACGACGTTCGCCACGATGTCGGTCAGCACGACCACCAACAAGTGCAGCATCACGGCCAAGGCGCCCACGCTGAACAGCAAGAAGCAACTCACCGGTTCGGTCTCGGTGCTCTGCACCGCCGCCACCGTCGTCACGGTCGACCTGACCGTCGTCGAGATGGACGGCACCACCGAGGACGTGAAGGTGCTGATGGTGGCGAAGTCGTACAGCACCACCGTCAAGGCCAACACGGCCGTCGTGATCAACACGAACACGGCGACGTGCATCAGCACCGAGACCGGCAACGAGGAGTACGCGACCAAGGGTCGGGTCAACCTCTCGGGTGTCGTGTCGAGCTGGGACCGCACGGTGCCGGCGAACGACTCGTACGCATGCTGAGGCCGTCGATGCCCACCAATGGTGACCTCGGCACGCGCTCCGCGGGTGATGTATTCCGAATGCGTCAAGATCGCCACCGAGGGACGTTCGACGGTGGTCGCGGCCCAGGAGGCCGTGGTACAACGGACCGCATGAGGAAGCGCTGGCGGGCCTTCGTGGTGGGTGTGAGCACCTTGGTCGCGATGTCCGTCGCCGTCCCCGCAGCCCAGGCCGCGCAGAGCGCCACCACCAGCACCAACAAGTGCACGGTCACCGCGGTCGCGCCCACCCTCTCCAAGACCAGCCTCACCGGCAAGGCCACGGTGCCGTGCACGAAGGCCACCACCGTCACCGTCGAGATCGGCGTGGTCGAGATGGAGTCCACCGTCGAGGACACGAAGGTGCCCATCGCGGTCGCCTCGAAGAGCGTCGCCGTCTCGGCCAACAAGGCCGTCACCGTGTCGACCGCCACGATGACGTGTCTCAACACCGAGACCGGGAACGAGGAGTACGCCACGAAGGCGCGGGTCAACATCTCGGGCACCGTCTCGGCGTGGGACCGCACGGTCCCGAAGACCGACGCCTTCGCCTGCTGATGAACGCATGGCGCGCCGCGCGCATTGCGGTGGTCGTCGTCCTCGCTGCAGTCGCCGGTTGGTTCCCGACCGTGCTGCGCCTCGACGTCGCTGCGGTCGGCGTGAGCTGGCTGCTCGGCGGCCTCGCCGGGGGTCTCGGCACCGTGGCCATGGCCGCGGCCGCCATCACCCGACACCACGACTCGTGGCACGACCTCGTGCCCGTCGCCACGGCCGTCGTCGGCGGCACGTTCACCGCCTGGTACGCCCGGCGTGTGCGCCCGGCGGACCGACTCCCCAGCCACAACGCCGCACGCCTCTCGCTCCTCGCCGTCGTGGCCCTGGTCCTCGGCGAGCTCGAGCACCTGCTCGCCACGCCCCGCGCCCGCCTCGAATTCGTGTCCGGGCTGCTGCCGGCACTCGGGCTGCTGTGCGGGATGCTCATCGTCGCGGCGGTCGCCTGCCGCCCGCGCAACGCCGACATCGGTCCGGAGTTCGTGGCCGAGGTGGCGTCGGCCGTCACCATCATGATGGTGCTCGTCACCATCGGGCTCTGGGAGCGCCAGGACGAAGAACTGCTGCACGCCACGGCCGACGCTGCGTCGCTCGGCTTCCTCAGCACGCTGGCCGAGGAGATGAACATCATCACCGCGAAGGCCGACACGTCGTCGACTGAGCCGTTCACCGACGACCGCTTCCCCGCACTGATGCAGACCATCGTGTTCGGACACGAAGCCATCCCCGCCGCCGCGCTGGTCGAGGTGCGCCCCGACGCCACCGAGGTGCTCCAGTCGATCTCGGCGCTGGGTGGCGACTTCGAGAATGCGCTGCGCACCTGGATCGGCACGGCCGACGACGGCCTGCGCGCCGCCGTCGAGGCCGACGTGCTCACCTACCTCGGGATGTCGTCGCTCCCCCAGCCCTCCGGCGGGAACGCCGCGTACCTGATGTACGCCTCGCCGCTCGCCCCCGTCGACGGGCAGGCCGCCGACAGCGGACGGCTGCTCGTCGTGCCGATGTCCGTGCCGGTGATGCTGCGGTCGTCGCTCGCACCCACGCTGGCCAACACGACGGAAGCCGTGGTCACGCTGTACACGGGGTCGGGTGCCGACACCCTCGTGGTCACCAGCACCGGCGAGGTCGTCGAACCGTTCACCCCACTCGAGGTGCCGTTGGCCGACCGCACCGGCACGATGGCCCTCTCGACGATGTCGATCAACGACACCGAGTTCACGTTCGTCGCCGAGCCCGGCATCGACTTCGGGACCCCGCTCAGCCTGCGCCGCCTCTTCGTGGCGCTCGAGGTCGCGGCGGGCATCCTGGTGGTGGCCGTGGTGCTCGTGAACGGCGACCACCGCACCCGTCGCGAACGCGACCGCGTCCGCCGCGAAGGGCTCTTGGCAGCGGCGCTCGCCGGCTCGCCCGGCTGGACCGCCATCGTCGACCCCGACGACCGCGTGGTGATGGACAACGCGAGCGACCTCGGTGTCGGCCCCGGCCGCCAGGTCTGCGACGGCCCGCTCTGGTCGGGCGACCGCGAAGCGATCACCGAGGTCACCTCGCTCCTCACCGCAGCCCGCGCCGGTAGGGCGGCCAACATGCAGCACGTGTGGAGCGCGCCCGACGATCCGAGTCGGGCCATGCGCATCTTCGAGATCGAAGCACGCCCGCTCCCCGATCCGGGCCGCGTGTACCTGCAGTGCATCGACGTCACCGAGCACCGCGACCGGGCGATGCGCACGGCCCAGTCCGAGCGGATGGAAGCCATCGGCGTGCTCGCCGGCGGCCTGGCGCACGACTTCAACAACCTGCTGTTCATCACCCTCGGGTACCTGCAGATGCTCGAACGGCAGCAGATCATCACCGACGACCCGCAGTCGCACGTCTACGTGCAGCGTGCCATCGAGGCCGTCGAGCGTGGTGCAGTGGTGGCGAAATCGCTGCTGTCCTTCGCCCGCAGCCAGCCCCTCACCGCGGTGCCGATCAACCTCGGCCAGTTCCTCGACGACCTCCGGCCGCTCATCGAGCAGGCGCTCGGCTCGGCGCACCGTCTGGACATGCGCGCCGTCGGCGACGGCCTCGACGTGGTGGTCGACCCCGGACGTCTCTCCAGCAGCATCCTCAACACGGTCTTCAACGCCCGTGACGCGATGGAGGGCCGCGGGGAGGTGGAGATCCGCGTCGAACGCTGCGTGGCTGCGCCGCTCGGTGGGGAGGCCGCCACCGTCATCGGGCTGTCCGTCCGCGACACCGGGCGCGGCATGCCGCCCGAGGTGGTGGCCCGCGCGTTCGAACCGTTCTTCACCACCAAGCGCATCGGCAGCGGCACCGGGCTCGGGTTGTCGACGCTGTACTCCTTCGCCCAGCAGAGCGGCGGCTGGGCCGCCATCGACAGCGTCGACGGCAGCGGCACCACCGTCTCGATCTTCCTCCCACCGGCGCTCGAGCACCATCCCGACGACGTCCGCCAGCGCCCGGCACACACCGCCACCAGGGCGTTGATCGTCGACGACGAATCCGCGCTGGCCGAGTTGGTGGCCGGCTGGCTGGAGGACATGGGGATGGAGACCAAGGTCGCCACCACCCCCGATGCCGCCATCGCCACCGCCGAGACGTTCCGGCCCGAACTGCTGGTGTCCGACGCGAATCTGGGCGCAGCCATCGACGGCCTGGAAATGGCGCGTATCCTGGTGCAGCGCGACCCTGCGCTGTTGGTGGTGTTCATGACCGGGTTCTCCGACCGAATTCGTGCTCTTCAGGCTGCAGGCGTCGCCACCTTGGCGAAGCCGTTCTCGCGCGACGACCTGGTCGCCAGCCTCAGCACGCATCTCGGCGATCGGCTCGTCGGACACGGCGGTCAGGGAGGTGCGACGTGACCGACGCCGCTGCCCGCCCGCGTCTGCTCATCATCGACGACGACCCCGCGATCTGCCAGCTCATCGCCGACATCGCGAACATGTTCGACTACCAGACCGACATCGCGTCCACCCCCGACGAGATCGAGCACCACGTCGGCGGCGGCCACGACCTCGTCATGCTCGACCTGTCGCTCGGCGAGACCGACGGCATGCGCGTGATGCGCGACCTCGGCGAGCGTCAGCCCGGTGCGAACCTGGTGCTGCTCACCGGCGCCGACACCTCGGTGCTGCAGAGCGCGGCGCGCGTCGCCGAACTGAGCGGGTTCCACCTCGTGGGCGCGTGCGGCAAGCCGGCCAGCATCCAGGAGCTCGAAGCGGTGCTGCGGCCCCAGCAGCGTCCCACGGTGGCCGCCGACCCGGTCGACGAGCTGCGCACCACGGTGTTGCGGGCGCTCGACGACGGTGCGTTCTACATGCTGTACCAGCCGATCGTCGACCTGCGCACCGGGCTGGTGTGCCGCGTCGAGGCCCTGGTCCGACTCGACGTGCAGGGCGCGGAGCAGATCTCGCCCGAGCGCTGGGTGCCCATCATCGAGAGCGAGGGCCGCAGCCTGGATCTGCTCGAGGTCGTGCTGCGGCACGCTGCGTTCGACCGTGCGAGCGTCCCCGCGCTGGCCGCGCTCGACAACATCTCGATCAACCTCTCCGTGCTCGACCTGGCACACCTCGACCTGCCCGAGCGCGCCGAGAGCATCCTCGGTGCCTCCGCGTCGCCCGAGCGCTGGACACTCGAGATCACCGAGACCGCCGAGGTGGGCAAGCTGTCCGACGCACTCGACGTGCTCATCCGCCTGCGCCTCAAGGGCTTCTGGCTCGACATGGACGACTTCGGTTCCGGCAGCTCCACGCTGCACCGTTTGCGCGAGCTGCCCTTCACCGGCGTGAAGGCCGACCGCCGCTTCGTCACCACCGATTTCGGTGACAGCGAGCAGCACGCCGCCAACATGTTGCGCGCCGCGGTCGACCTCGGCGCCGCGTTGGGCCTGAAGGTCGTGGCCGAAGGCGTCGAGACCGCCGAGGAGATCGAGCTCGCCCGCTCGGTCGGCTGCGACTTCGCGCAGGGCTACTTCATCGGGCGCCCCGTGCGCGCCGAGTCGCTGGGCGTGCTCGTCGCGTCGTGGAACCAGCTCGACATGTGGAGTGGCGTGGCGCAACGCCAGGCGACTCCCGGTTGACCCGACCGCCTAGCTGTGAACGCCGGGGAGGTTGTCCCTGAGGTTGTTGAGGGTTGCGGCTGGGGTTGACCATCCGAGCGCGCCGTGGGCGCGGTGGTGATTGTAGAAGTGCATGAAGCCGTCGTAGGCGTGATG
>JBDKJP010000038.1:0-6001 GCA_039796575.1 Actinomycetota bacterium | reverse complement strand
TGCCGCCGTCGGCCTGCTTGTCGAGGCCCACGATGTCGACCACGCGGATCTCGGTGACCGACTCCGGGATGAGGCTCACCTTCGTGCGGATCAGATCGGCGTCCTGCACTGCGGTGTCGCGCGGCAGGAAGTCGACCGTGATCGGCCGATCGGCAGCGAGCTCGGCGTTGACCAGCTCCTCGATGCGCGTCGCGAAGCCCTCGGGCACGGGGTCGAACTCGAAGTCCATCCGCGCCGACAGCGGCTCCATGTTCCCGCCGGTGACCGGCACCTTCCACTCGTTCCAGATCACGCCGCACAACACGTGCAGCGCCGTGTGCGTGCGCATCAGCCGGTGGCGTCGGTCCCAGTCGATCGAGCCCTCCACCGTGGCGCCGACCGCCGGCAGCGGCCCGCCGTCGACGCGGTGCCACACGTCGCTGCCTTCCTTGCGCACCTCCACGACGGGCAGGCCCGCGAGCGTGCCGATGTCGTGCGGCTGGCCGCCGCCCGTCGGGTAGAAGAGCGTCGAGTCGAGCGCGATCGCGTCGTCGCGCACCGCCGTGACCGTGGCCGAGAAGTCGGTCGCGTAGGCGTCACGGAGGTAGAGCAGTTCGGTCATGCACCAGAGTCTGCCGTCCCTACCGGGGCCTCTTCCACCCTGGTTAGGGTGAACGCCATGTCGCACGATCCTGTCGCCATCGCCCGCCGCGCGATCACGCTCCTCGACCTCACGGAGCTGGGTGATGCCGCCTCCGACGACGACGTGATCTCGTTGTGCGAACGCGCCACCGGGCCGCACGGCGACGTGGCCGCCGTGTGCGTGTGGCCGCGTCACGTCGCGCTCGCCGTCGAGCGGCTGTGGGGCACCAGCGTGCGCATCGCCACGGTCGTGAACTTCCCGTCGGGCGACGAGCCCGTCGAGGACGTCGTGGCCATGACCCGCCAGGCGCTGGCCGACGGCGCCGACGAGATCGACCTCGTGCTCCCCCACCGTGCGCTCGCCGCGGGCGACGATGCCGCCGCGGCGGCGATGGTCGACGCCGTGCGCGCCGTGGTGCCGCACGACAGCCACGCGTTGAAGGTGATCCTCGAGACGGGCGAGCTGGTCGACCCGGCGCTCATCCATCGTGCCGCGCAGCTCGCGGTCGACCACGGCGCCGACTTCATCAAGACCTCCACCGGCAAGACCCCGCGCAGCGCCACGCTCGAGGCCACCGCCGTGATGCTCGCCGTCCTCCACGACACCGACCGCCCGGTGGGCCTCAAGCCGAGCGGCGGCATCCGCACGCTCGACGATGCGACGCACTACATCCTGCAGGCCGACGAGGCGATGGGCGACGGCTGGGCCACACCCACCACGTTCCGCTTCGGGGCCAGCGGGCTGCTCACCGCCCTGCTGGCCGCCGTCGAGGGCGATGCCGGCGTCACGAGCACGGAGGCCTACTGATGATCCCGCAGGAGATCATCCGGGCCAAGCGCGACGGCAAGGTGCTCGGCGCCGACGACATCGCCGCGTTCGTCGCCGGAATGGTCGACGGCTCGGTCACCGAAGGGCAGGCCGCCGCATTCGCGATGGCCGTGTACTTCAAGGGCATGACCACCGACGAGGCGGTCGCACTCACACGCACCATGCGCGACAGCGGTGCAGTGCTGCACTGGGACCTGCCCGGACCGGTGCTCGACAAGCACTCCACGGGTGGAGTGGGCGACACCGTCAGCCTGATGCTCGCGCCGATGGTCGCGGCGTGCGGTGGCTACGTGCCGATGATCAGCGGGCGTGGCCTCGGCCACACCGGCGGCACCTACGACAAGATGGAGTCCATCCCCGGCTACGTGGCCGCGCCGTCGATGGCCAAGTTCCGCAGCGTCGTCGGCAAGGTCGGCTGCGCCATCATCGGCCAGACCGCCGACCTGGCGCCGGCCGACAAGCGCCTCTACGGCATCCGCGACGTCACCGCCACCGTCGAGAGCGTGCCGCTCATCACGGCCAGCATCCTGTCGAAGAAGCTCGCCGCCGGCCTCGAGGGCCTGGCGATGGACGTGAAGACCGGCAACGGTGCGTTCATGTCCACACTCGCCAAGTCACGCGAACTCGCCACCTCCATCGCCGGCGTGGCCACCGGCGCCGGGCTGCCCACCGTGGCACTCATCACCGACATGGACCGCCCGCTCACCGACACGGCGGGCAACGCGCTCGAGGTGGCGTACGCGGTCGACTACCTCACCGGGCGCCGGCGCGAGCCGCGCATCCACGAGGTGACGAAGGCGTTGTGCGCGGAGATGCTGGTGCTCGGGAAGCTGGCGAAGACCACCAAGGCAGCCCACGCGAAGCTGCAGGCGGCGCTCGACAGCGGTGCCGCGACCGAGAAGTTCCAGCAGATGGTGAGCGCGCTCGGCGGGCCGAGGAAGTTCGTCGACGACCCGTGGAAGCACATGGAGCGCGCCGAGGTGCGGCTCTCGGTGTTCGCCGACCACACCGGCCCGGTCACGCGCATCGACACGCGCGCCGTGGGCATGGTGGTGGTGGCGCTCGGCGGCGGGCGCACCCGCCCGCAGGACCCGGTCGACCACGCCGTCGGCATCACCGATCTCGCCGACGTCGGCGAGGTGGTCGACCATCACCGTCCGTTGGGCGTGGTGCACGCACGCACCGACCAGCAGGCCGTGCAGGCCGCCGCACTGCTGCGCGCCGCCTACAAGGTGGGCGGCAAGCCTGCCGTCACCACCGACCCCGTCCTCGACCGCATCACCGCCCCGCGAACGTAAGTTCGCGGGCGTGGCGCGCGAACTTGAGTTCGCGTGCCAAGCGCGCGAACTCGAGTTCGGCGGGTCACTGGGCGGACTGGGGTTCCTTGGGGAGGCCGAGGACGCGCTCGCCGACGATGTTGCGCTGGATCTGGCTGGTGCCGCCCCAGATGGTCTCGCTGCGGCTGAAGAAGAACGAGCTCATCATCGTGCTGACCGGGTAGTTGTCGCGGCCCTTGTCGCGCGACGTGCCGGGCCACGAGCCGTTGGGGGTGCCGCTGTCGACGAGCATCGACTCGGTGCCCCAGATGTCGAGCGCGAGCTCCATCGCCGCCTTGTGCATCTCGCTCCAGAACATCTTGTTCATCGCGCCGAGGGCGGCGATGCTCGGGTCCTTGGTGCCGGCGAGCGTGCTGGCCAGCGAACGCAGACCGTTGACGCGCAAGATCTGGATCTTCGTGTAGTACGTCATCAGCCGCTGACGGATGGCCGGGTCGTCGATGGCGCCGTTCGACTCGGCCTTCGCCACCATGAGGCGGTACTCCTCCTCGAAGCGGCGGAAGCCGGTGGTGGCGCTCTGGCCGCGCTCGAACGCGAGTGTGCTGTTGGCCACCTTCCAGCCGTTGTTGACGCCGCCGACGACGTTGTCCTTCGGGCAGCGCGCGTCGGTGAAGAACACCTCGCAGAACTCGGCGGTGCCGTCGGGCTGCACGATGCCGCGCACCTCGACGCCCGGCTGCTTCATCGGCACGAGCAGGTAGCTGATGCCCTTGTGCTTCGGCGCCTCGGGATCGGTGCGGGTGAGCAGGAAGCAGTAGTCGGCGTGGTGGCCCTGGGTGGTCCACACCTTCTGGCCGTTGATGACCCACTCGTCGCCGTCGAGGATGGCACTCGTCTTCAGCGAGGCGAGGTCGGAGCCCGAGTTGGGCTCGCTGAAGCCCTGGCACCAGCGCATCTGACCGCTGAGGATCTTCGGGAGGAATTCCTTCTTCTGCTCCTCGGTGCCCCACTGCAGGAGCGTCGGGCCGACGAGCGTGTCGCCGAAGAAGTCGCCGCGCATCGGCGCCTTGGCCCGGGCGAACTCCTCGGCGAGCACCACACCCTGCATGGTGGTGAGGCCCTTGCCGCCGTACTCCTTCGGCCACGTGGCGCAGATCCATCCGCCGGCGAAGAGCTTCTCGGGCCAGGCCTCGTTGAACGCCTTGCGCTCGTCGGCCGACATCTCGAGGGTCTCGCCACGGTCGACGGCGTCCATCCAGCCGGTGGGCAGGTTGTCGCGCAACCAGGTGCGGAGCTCGGTGCGGAACGCTTCATCCTCGGCGGAGTACATCAGCTGCATGCCACCAGTATTGACCCGCGGGTCAAGACGGGGCCAGTCCGGCAGAAAGACCCTGGTGGGAATGGGTGCGCGGGCGTACCGTACGCGTATGGCAGGCGACACCGGATTCGATGCCCTCCTTCCCGCCGCGATGGCGGAGAAGGCCGAACAGGCCGGCGTGACGAAGGCCGGGCTCCCCTTGCGGCGGCTGGTGCCGCTCGGTGTGCTCGCCGGCGCGTTCATCGCGCTGGGCGCCAACTTCTCGCAGGTGATCACCGCCGACACCGGCCTCTCCCCCGGCATCCGGTCGTTGCTCGGCGGGTTCGTGTTCTCGCTCGGCCTCATCCTGGTGGTGGTGAGCGGCGCCGAGCTGTTCACCGGCAACACGCTCATCGTGATGGCGTTCGCCAGCCGGCGCGTCACGTCGCTGCGGCTGCTGCGCAACTGGTGCGTGGTGTACCTGGCGAACTTCGTCGGCGCCGTCTCGGTGGCCGCGCTCGTGCACTGGTCGGGGAAGCTCGACGCGGGCGACGGTGCGCTGGGTGATCGAGTGCTGGCAATGGCCGAGACGAAGGGCTCGCTCGACTGGTCGAACGCGTTCGTGAGCGGCATCCTGGCCAACACGCTCGTGTGCCTCGCAGTGTGGATGACGATGTCGGCGCACAGCCTCGTCGACAAGGTGGCGGTGATCGTGTTCCCCATCACCGCGTTCGTCGCTGCCGGCTACGAGCACAGCATCGCGAACATGTACTTCTTCCCGGTGGCGCTGTTCCACGGCCCGGCCGACGAGCAGCAGCACGTCACGTGGAGCCACTTCCTCGTCGACAACCTCGTGCCCGTCACGTTGGGCAACATCGTCGGCGGTGCCGTGCTCGTGGGGCTCGTGTACTGGTTCGTCTACCTGCGCGGGCGTCCCGCCACGCCCTGACCTCACACCCTTACTGGCCAGATCGACACGGACGGACTGGTTCACAAGCCGTTCACACTCGGCGAACAGAGACGAAACGGGGGCTGCCTACGGTCGGGAGCCATGGCCAGCCCCGCTCCTGCACCAAGCCGTGATGCTCACCCCCTCACGCATCAGGGCCGTCAGGAGCGGGCTGTGCTGGCCGTGTTGGTCGCCAACCGGCGGCGCGTCGTGGGACGACGGGAGCTCTCCCGCGCCGCCGGTCTGGCCGAGCTGAGCGATCGGCGGTGCGACAGCATCCTCGTGGGTGTGCGCCGCCTCCTCGGCCCCGACTCCATCGTCACGGTGCGCAGCCGCGGCTGGATGATCGCCGAGGATGCCGTGCCGGCCGCGATCGAGCTGCTCGAGACCGACCCCGACTGAGCCTCCCGCGATGATCGCCGCCGAGACCGGGCTCGACCTGGCCCGACTCCTCCTCGACCTGCTCGTCGTCATCGTCGTCGCGAAGGCCGCGGCGGAGCTGGCCGAACGCATCCGCGTGCCCGCCGTCCTCGGCGAGATCCTCGCCGGCGTGCTCGTCGGGCCCTCGGTGCTCGGTTGGGTCGACCTCACCGACAGCCGCGGCGTGTCGTTGGGAGTGTTGGCCGAGATCGGTGTGCTGCTGCTGTTGCTCCAGGTCGGCATGGAGATGGATCTGCGCGAGCTGGGCAAGGTCGGCGCCGCATCGCTGTCGGTGGCTGTCGTCGGCGTCGTGGTGCCGTTCGCCGCCGGCGTCGGTGTGGCACTCGCGTTCGACACGTCGACGAACACCGCGGTGTTCATCGGTGCGGCACTCACCGCCACGTCGGTCGGCATCACCGCTCGGGTGTTCGGCGACCTGCGCGCGCTCGCCACGACCGAGGCAAGGGTGGTGCTCGGTGCTGCCGTGGCCGACGACGTGCTCGGCCTCATCATCCTCACGGTCGTCGTGAAAGTGGTGACGGGTGGCGACGTCGATGCGATCACCATCCTCTCCACGTTCGGGCTGGCGATCGGCTTCCTGTTGGTCA
>JBDKJP010000037.1:0-10080 GCA_039796575.1 Actinomycetota bacterium | reverse complement strand
CGGTTGCGGTTCGCGAGCAACGGCTACCTGCTGTCGCACGAACCGGAGGAGCTGGCCCGTCAGGCCCGACTCATCGAGCCGCTCCCGCGACAGGGCACCGTCCGCGTCGCCGTGTCGCCTCAGGCGACGCCCGACACGTGGAAGGTGGACGTCGCGTGTCGCGACACCGACGCACTGCTCGCCCATCTCACGAGTGTGTTCACGGAGTTCGGGCTCGACATCGTGAGCGCCGGCATCGCGACGTGGCCCGACGGTGCTGTGCTCGACAGCTTCGTCGTGCACAGCCGGCAGCGTCCGCCCGCACGCGAGCTGTCCCTCGCGTTCGAAGCCGCGCTGCACGCTCGACTGGCGTTCCCCGCGATGAGCGGCGTGACGCTCGAGTTCGACAACGGCACGCTGCCGTGGCACAGCACCGTCGATGTGCATGGCGACGACCGGCCAGGGTTGCTGCAGGCCGTGACCGCGGCGTTCGCCGCGGCCGACGTGGTGGTGCACACCGCACGCATCGCGACGAGCGACGGGCTGGTGCAGAACCGGTTCGCGGTCACCGACCGGCTCGGGCGGAAGGTCGACGCCGCCACCGCCGAGCGGGTGCGCGCCGCGCTCGCCAAGGGTGGCCGACCGCGCCGCTCGCTGCGCCGCCCCTGACGTCACACGAGAACGACACGCAGCGGCAACATCACCGCGACGTCGGGGAAACGGCGCGGCCGTACGTTGCGAGAGCAGCGGAACGGTTCGCCGTTCTCGCGCACGGAGACTCCGGTTTCCGGTAGGGGCAGCTCCCTGGTCGGTGGTGCACCGCCGGCCAGGGAGCACTACTGCGCGCACGCCGGACGATGAGCTGACGGCCGCACGCGAGCGCCACACGCACGAAACAAAGCGGCGACGACCACGAAATCTGTGCTCCGTATGGTTCGGCCACTCGCTCCAGCGCCGTGGCGAGTGAACGTCATTTGCCCCACGACCCACAGGAGACAACGTGCGCACACGAGCGCTCAAATACCTCGGTGGCGCGGCACTCGGTGCCGGCCTTGCCACCGTACTCATCGGAGGAACCGCCTTCGCCGAGGGCGAGGACGCGGTCACCGTCCTCGGCCAGCAGACCAGCCTGCTATGGGTGGTCCTCGGCGCGGCGCTGGTGATCTTCATGCAGGCCGGCTTCGCACTCGTCGAGACCGGCTTCACCCAGAAGAAGAACGCAGCGGAGGTGATGAGCACCAACTTCGCCATCTTCGGCCTGGGCTTCGTCGGCTTCATGTTCGTCGGGTTCCCGCTCGCCTTCGGCGGTTTCAGCTACGGCGCCTTCGGGCTCAGCACCCCGATGAACGGTGACGGCCTCCCCGCGGTGGGCGGCGAGTTCACCGGCCTGCTGTACTGGGGCTACGACCACCTCGGCAACGCCGCTTCGCCGGCACTGCTCGGCTTCTTCCTCTACATGGTGGCGTTCATGGACACGGTCGCCACCATCCCGACCGGTTCGATGGCCGAGCGTTGGAAGTGGAAGAGCTTCGTGATCTGGGGCCTGTTCTGCGGCGCCATCTACTACCCGCTGTTCGCGGCGTGGACGTGGGGCGGCGGCTGGCTGGCCAAGACCTGGGAGACCATGAGCCTCGGTGCGGGCTACGTCGACTTCGCCGGTTCGGGCGTGGTGCACGCGGTTGGCGGCGTCGCCGCACTCGCCGGCGCCATCGTGCTCGGTCCGCGCATCGGCAAGTACGGCCCCGACGGCAAGCCCCGAGCCATCCCCGGCCACAACATCCCGATGGCCATGCTCGGCTGCTTCATCCTGCTGTTCGGCTGGTTCGGCTTCAACGCGGCCTCGACGTTCGCGTCGACCGACGTGCAGTTCGCCACGGTGGCCGCGAACACCGCGATCGCCGGTGCCGTGGGCGCCGTCGTCGCGATGTACTACATCACCTGGCGCACCGGAAAGCCGGACCCCGGCATGATGGTGAACGGCATGCTCGCCGGCCTGGTGGCCATCACCGCCCCGTGCGCCTTCGTGGCACCGTGGGCCGCCGCAGTCATCGGGCTCATCGCCGCCATCCTCGCGATCGAGGCCGTGTTCTTCTTCGACAAGAAGAAGATGGACGACCCGGTGGGCGCCGTTGCGGTGCACGGCATCTGCGGCACCTTCGGTGTGCTCGCCGTCGGCATCTTCGCCAACGGCAACTACGGCGCCGGCTGGAACGCCTCGTCGAGCGAGGGCATCAAGGGCATCATCGAGGGCGACTGGGGCCAGCTCGGCGCCCAGGCACTCGGCGTCGCCGTGATCTGGTTGGTGATCTTCCCGATCGCCTTCATCTTCTTCAAGGTGCAGGACAAGCTCACCAAGGGCGGCATCCGTGTCACCGAGGCCGACGAGATCGCCGGCCTCGACATCCCGGAGATGGGCGTCCTCGCCTACAACGACTGAGAACGGACCGAACCACATGAAACTCATCACAGCCATCGTCAAGCCGTTCAAGCTCGATGACGTGAAGGCGGCCGTGAAGGCAGCCGGCGTCACCGGCATCACCGTCAGCGAGGTGCGCGGCTTCGGTCGCCAGGGCGGTCACACCGAGGTGTACCGCGGCGCCGAGTACACCATCGACTTCGTCCCCAAGGTCATGCTCGAGCTCGTGGTCGACGACGCCGTCGTCGACACCGTGGTCGACGCCATCACGGCCTCGGCCGCCACCGGCAAGATCGGTGACGGCAAGATCTGGGTGACGTCGGTGGAGCGCCTCGTGCGCATCCGCACCGGGGAGGAGGGAGCCGACGCGATCTGACGATCGCGTCGGTCACCTCCGGCCGATCAACCCTCCAGGGCCGCCCGCACGGCGGACCTGATCTCCGAGAACTCGCCCTCCGGCACCTGGCCGGAGGGCGAGCTCGCGTCCTGGGCAGAACGCGTGACGTAGAAGACGTCGACCACCTCGTGCCCGAGCGTCGCCACCACGGCAGAGCGGATGTCGAGGCCGACGCCGCTGAGCGCGTGCGCCACGCGGTACAGCACGATGGGCGCGTCGGGCGCGCGCACCTCGACCACGGTCGTGGAGTCGGAGGCGTCGTTGCTGACGAGCACCTCCAGGCGCGGTGCGGCGGCCGCCATCGGTCGACGACGGCGCGACTGCTGACGCAGACGCTGCTCGAGTCGTGCGTCGATGTCGAGCTCACCACTGAGGGCTGCGCGCAGGTCGCGCTCCACCTTCGCCCAGTCGGGCTCGAGGCCGTCGGACACTGCGATGCGGAACTCGTCGATGGCCACCGCGTCGGCACCCGTGAACGCCGACGCACCGACGACGTCGAGGCCGTGCAGCGCCAGCACACCGGTCATGTGGGCGAACAACCCCGCCCGGTCCGGCCCGGCGACGCGCAGCAGCTGGAGGCCGCCGGTGGCGGCGTGCTCGACGTGCATCTGGCCGTCGGCAGCCACGAGTGCCGCGAGCGGGGCGAGGCCGTCGGCGAGCCGTGGCGCAGTGGCCTCCTGCGGCCCGTGGCGGATGACGTCGCTCGTGGCCTCCACGAGCTGGGTGAGCAACGACTGCTTCCAGCTCGACCACGCCGACGGCCCGGTGGCCCGGCTGTCGGCGACGGTGAGCGCGTGGAGCAGTTCGAGCGTGGTGATCGAACCGACCGCCTCGGCCACGTTGGCAGCGGTACGGGGGTCGCTGAGGTCGCGACGTGTGGCCGTCTCCGGGAGCAAGAGATGGTGCTGCACCATCGCACGGACCGTCGCCGTGTCGGCCTCGTCGAAGCCCATGCGACGCACCACCATGTCGACCAACTCCACGCCGGCGTCGGTGTGGTCGCCCGGGTACCCCTTGCCCAGATCGTGCATCAACGCGCCGACGAGCAACAGGTCGGGCCGAGCCACGTCGCGCAGGTGCTCGTTCGCGTTCGCGATGGTCTGCAGCAGGTGGTGATCGACGGTGTAGGTGTGGAAGGCGTTGCGCTGCGGCAGGCTGCGCACGGCGCGCCACTCCGGCAGGAACCGGCTGAACAGCCCGTACCGTTCGAGTGCCTCGACCGTCGGCACGAGCCAGCTCCCACTGCCCAGCAGGCTCACGAACGCACGACGTGTGGCCTCGTTCCAGTCCTCGCCGGGTGGTGTGCCGCGGCTGGCCATCATCCGCAACGAACGACCCGCCATCGGGAGCCCGGCATGCGCGGCGGTGGCAGCGAAGCGGAACACGAACGACTGCTCGTCGACGGCGGCGTCGGGGGCGATGTGCACCTCGCCGTCGATGGCCACGACACCGGCGCCCAGCGGCTCGGGCTTGCCCGGCTTCGACGGTCGGCCACCGTGTCGCACGAGCCCGGCGACGCGGTTCCAGAACCGGTCGGTGGCCCACTCGATGGCGTGCGCCGCGCCGGCGATGTTGAGCATCAGTGCGTCGGCATCGGCGTAGCCCATGGTCTCGGCGACACGGTCCTGGTCCTGCAGCAGCAGGACGTTCACCATCCGCCCGGTCGCGCGGTGCAGCTCGCATCGCGCGGCCAGCAGCAGCTCTGCGGGGCCGGCGAGGTCCTCCACCGGATGCTCCAGCGCGGCCGCCACGTCGGCACGGTCCACGCGCAGCGCCCACCGGATCATGTCGTGGTCGCGCAGGCCACCGCGCCCGTCCTTCAGGTCGGGCTCGAGCAGCGATGCGACGTCGCCGAACTTCTCCCACCGCTGCTGCCCGCTCTCGAGCAGCCGCTGCAACCACACGAACGGTCGCTTGCGCCACTGGTCGAGCGCGGCGGCGTTGAGCTCCGCCACCGCACCCGCAGCACCGGAGAGGCACCGCACCGAGAGGATGGAGGTCGCCGTGTCGAGGTCGTCCGACGCCAACGCGAGCAGCGACTTCGCCGTGTGCGCCGCCGGGCTCACCTTCAGACCGGCATCCCACAGCGGGTACCACAGCGTCTCGGCCACCTCGCGCACGCGTGCGTCCGGCGTCTTGGCCGGGTGGAGCAGGATGACGTCGATGTCGCTGCCGGGCGTGAGCACGCCGCGGGCGTACCCGCCGGTGGCCATCAGTGACCACCCGTCGGGCAGGTCCGCGGCGAGGCTCTCGAACCACGAGTCGGCCTGCTGCGACAGCCGCCGCGCCAGGCTTCGCCCCGACAGGTCGGGGTCGCCGACCAGTTGAGCGCGGACCCGTTTGATGGTGGCGGCGTCGACTCGCTGCACGCGTCGGTCAGATCGCGTCGGAGCCGGATTCGCCCGTGCGGATGCGCACGAGCGTGTCGATGGGGGTGACCCACACCTTCCCGTCACCGATCTTGCCGCTGCGCGCGGCGTCGGCCAGCAGGTCGACCAGCCGGTCGACCTGGTCGTCGTCGACCACCAGCTCGATCTTCGTCTTCGGCACGAAGTCGATCTGGTACTCGGCACCACGGTAGGTCTCGGTGTGGCCGCCCTGGCGGCCGAAGCCGCGCACCTCGGTGAGGGTCATGCCCACCACGCCGGCCTCGCGCAGTGCGGTCTTCACCTCGTCGAGCTTGAACGGCTTGATGATCGCAGTGATCAGTTTCATCTCAGTGTCTCCTCGTAGCTCGTCGTGGTTCAGTGGAGGCTGCCGCCGTGGTAGGCGGTCTCTCCGTGGAGGGCGAGGTCGAGGCCGGTGGCCTCGGCCTCGGCGTCGACTCGGATGCCGATCGTGCGCTTCAACACCTGCATGATCGCGTAGGTCATGACGAACGACCACACGATGGCCACGCCGTTGGCCAGTGCCTGTTCACCGAGCAGCGTGGCGCTGCCGCCGTGGAAGATGCCGGGCATGAACTCGAGGCCGAAGAACTCCGGGTCGGCGAAGAAGCCGATCAGCAGCGAGCCGACGAGGCCGCCCATGAAGTGCACACCGACCACGTCGAGCGAGTCGTCGAAGCCGAACCGGGTCTTGAGCCGCACCGCGTAGCAGCAGACCACGCCGGCGATGAGGCCGATCCAGATCGGGCTGGCGCCCGCCACGAAGCCGGCCGCCGGCGTGATGGCCACGAGTCCGGCGACGATGCCCGACGCTGCGCCGAGGTTCGTCGGGTGTCCGTCGCGCTTCCACTCGACGAGCACCCATGCGAGGCCACCGGCGGCGGCCGCGAGGAACGTGTTCATGAACGCCTGCACCGCCTGGCCGTTGGCGGCGAGCGCGGAGCCGGCATTGAAGCCGAACCAACCGAACCACAGGATGCCCGTGCCGATCATCACCAGCGGCATGCTGTGCGGCGGGTGGCCCTCCTGCGGCCAGCCCTTGCGCTTGCCGAGCACCAGCACGGCGGCCAGGGCGGCGATGCCGGCGTTGACGTGGATGGCCGTGCCACCTGCGAAGTCGAGCGAGCCGCGCTGGCCGAGCCAACCGCCGAACACCCACTTGAACACCGGCACGTACACGACGAGCGACCACACGGGCACGAAGATGGCCCAGGCCGAGAACTTCATGCGGTCGGCCACAGCGCCGCTGATGAGCGCCGGCGTGATGGCGGCGAACATGCCGAGGTAGGCGATGATCGCCAGCTGGCCGCCGTTGTCCGCACCGATGCCGATGTCCTTCAACATCAACGCGTCCAGGCTGCCGAGGAAGTCGTTCTCGAACGGCACCTGGGCCAGCGAGTACCCGATGACCACCCACACGATGGGGATGATCAACACGCAGTAGAAGTTCATCATCAGCATGTTCAGCACGTTGCGCGTGCGGTCCATACCGCCGTAGAAGAAGGCGAGTCCGGGCGTCATGAACAGCACGAGGGCAGCCGACACCAGGATCCATGCGACGTTGCCGCTCTCCATGGAGGTCCTCCGAAGAATTGAGTTGTAGGGGCGGGCGCAGATTCGGCGACGTTTGTTTCGAGCTTGTTTCCTCAGATCGTCAGGTCGGTGAACAACACGTCCGCCCTACTCGGGTGGTCGCCCCGACCACGGATCGTTCTAAGGTTCGGTCATGACCGACACCTTGGAGACGCCCGCCCAGGCAGGACGCTGGACCGCGCAGTGGAAGGAGCTGTACGCCGAGGTCATCACCACCGGCCTCTGCACCGGCTGCGCCGGCTGCGTGGTCACCTGCCCGCACGACGTCATCGGCTACGAGCACGAGGAGGGCAAGTACAAACCGTTCCACCTCGAGGACGAGCTCGGCCCGTCGAACTGCGTACACGGCTTCGGCGAGGGCGGCGGCTGCACCACCTGCACCCGCGCCTGCCCACGCTTTCGCGCCTGGGAGCCGGCGGCCGACATGCACCTGTTCGGTCAGGTGCGCGAGCCCGACCAGATGAGCGGCATCTGGCGCCAGTTGTTGCTCACCCGCGCTGCCGACGACACCCAGCACCAGAAGGGCCAGGACGGTGGCTTCGTCACCGCGATGCTCAGCTGGCTGATGGACAACGACTACATCGACGCAGCCATGGTGAGCGGCGTGGAGCCCGACGACGCCTGGAAGGCGAAGCCGGTGCTCGCGCACAACAAGGAGGAAGTGCTCGCCACCGCCGGCAGCCGCTACACGTACTGTGCGAACCCGCTCGCGCTGCGCCAGGCGAAGGCCGAGGGCCTCGACCGTCTCGCGCTGGTGGGCATGGGTTGCCAGACCTCGTCGCCGCCCACGATGTGGGACCGCAAGGCCGGCAAGGTGAGCAAGCCGTTCCTGTTCAACATCGGTCTGCTGTGCAGCAAGACCTTCGACGACGCGATCTTCCCCGAGCTCTTCGAGGCCAAGTACGGCCTGAAGAAGCAGGACATGGTGAAGATGAACATCAAGGGCGTCTTCCAGATCTGGATGAAGGACGGCTCGTACCACGAGATCGACCTGAAGGAGTGCCACCAGTGGACGCGTGAGGGCTGCAAGCACTGCCCCGACTTCGCGGCCGAGCACGCCGACATCTCCACCGGTGGCATCGGCAAGGACAACGACTGGACCCTCACCATCGTGCGCACCGAACTGGGCGAGGAGGTCATCGGCCGGATGATCAAGGAGGGCGTCATCATCGCCCGTCCCGCCCAGGAGGACGAGGTGGCGATGAAGCTGCTGCGCACGCTCTCCATCGTCAGCCGTCGCCGCTGGCCCGAGTGGGCCGACAAGAGCGTCAGCGTGGGTGTGCCGCCGCCGAAGAAGAAGGCCGCCGCCCCCGCCGCCGAGGCGCAGCCCAAGGAACCCGCGCCCGCGCCCGAGTCGTGATCAGCCCGTCGTCGAGGGGGTGAGCTCCTCGGCGCAGGCTGCACCGATCGAGCGGAACTCGGCCGCCTCGGCATCGGTGAGCTGTTCGCGCTCGAAGAACTCCTTCAGGTCGGCGTCGGTGCGCAGCTCGAAGAAGCGGTCGGCGATGCACTCGGCGACGGGCTGATCGAACCCGCCCTCGTCGACGAGCTGCTGCACGAACTCGGCCTTCGCCGAGCCCCGTGACGACTTGCTGCACCCCGTCACGCCCACCACGGCCACGACGACGAGCAGGAGGGCGAGGGAGCGACGCACGACCAGCGACGCTAGCCACGGCCCGCGCGCGAGACTCGTCGCGCCATGAACGAACCGGTCCACCACGACGCGCAGCTCGACTTCTCGAACGACATGAGCTACGGCGACTACCTGCAGCTCGACCAGGTGCTCAGTGCGCAGCATCCACTGAGCCCCGACCACAACGAACTGCTGTTCATCGTGCAGCACCAGACCAGCGAGCTGTGGATGAAGTTGATGCTCCACGAGTTGCAGGGGGCCATCGGCGACGTGGCCGCCGATCGCCTGCCACCGGCGTTCAAAATGCTCAGCCGCGTCAGCCGCATCATGGAGCAACTCGTGCACGCCTGGGACGTGCTCGCCACGATGACGCCGCCCGAGTACACGGCCATCCGCCCGTACCTCGGCCGCAGCAGCGGCTTCCAGAGCTGGCAGTACCGCTGCATCGAGTTCGCGTGCGGCAACAAGAACGCCGCGATGCTCGAACCGCATCGACACTCACCCGAGCGCCTCGCCGAGGTGCAGCAGGCGTACGAGTCCCCGAGCCTGTACGACGAGGCGCTGCGCCTGATGGCGCGCCAGGGCATCGCCGTGCCGGCGCACGTGCTGCAGCGCGACGTCACCCAGCCGTACCGGGCCGACGCGGGCGTGGAGGCCGCGTGGCTGGAGGTGTACCGAGATCCCGAGGCGCACTGGGACCTGTACCAACTCGGCGAGGAGCTGGTCGACCTCGAGGATGCGTTCCGGCTGTGGCGCTTCCGTCACCTCACCACCGTCGAACGCGTCATCGGTTTCAAGCGCGGCACCGGTGGGACGGCGGGCGTCGACTACCTGCGCGCCATGCTCGACACCGAGCTGTTCCCCGAGCTGTGGAGCATCCGCACCCAGCTCTGACACGCGAACTTGAGTTCGCGGGTCACACCATCCAGGCGGCGCGGTCGATGGGGCGGTGCAGCCCTTCGCGGGCGAACGAGAAGATCGACAGGTCGGCGTCGAGCGGTTCGCCGCAGGCGAGGCCGGCCATCGTGCGGCCGAACCACGACGCGAACTTGAACCCGTGCGCCGCCCCCAGCGCGACGGAGATCTGCGGGTGGTCGGGCAGCGTGTCGAGCAGGAAGTCGCGGTCGGAGGTGAGGGTGTACAGGCACGTCGCCGTGCGCGGCGGACCGAAGCCCGGACCGACGAGGCCCTCGTAGAACGCGCGCAACCGCTCCTCCATCGCCACGTCGGGGTCGAACGTGCGCGTGTCGGGGTCGACCTCGCTGCCGCCACAGTCCTCCGACGCCTTCACGCCCGACAGGTCGCCGTACAGCGGGAAGCCGTAGAAGCTCGGGTCGTCCATCCAGATCCACACCGGGAAGCGGCCCACGGCGAAGCGTTCGAGATCGGCGTGCGGGAAGTAGCTCACCTGCTCGCGGGTGACCGCCATCGGGATGCGGATGCCGAGCGACCCGAGCAGCTTGTTCGTCCAGGCGTCGGCGGTGACCACCACGTGGCCCACCCGGGTGACGCCCTCGTCGGTGACGATGTCGACCTCACCGTCGACGGGGATGATCTCGCGCACCGGCGTGCGCTCGCGCAGCTCGGCACCGTGCTCGCGTGCCATCCGCTGCAGCACCGCGGTGCCGGGGCCGGCGGGCACGATGCCGGTCTCCTCCGAGTGCACCGCCATCAC
>JBDKJP010000036.1:0-7927 GCA_039796575.1 Actinomycetota bacterium | reverse complement strand
CGAGCTGCTTGCGGAACGCCTCGGGCACCGTGGCGATGACGAGCGGCGTGTCGACGTGGCTGTGGTGGTTGGGGGCGAAGATCACCGCGGGGACGGGGTCCTGCTCGAGCAGGTCGGTGAGGCGGTCGAGGCCCTCGACCTCCGGGTTGGCGATCGCGCGCACCATCGCCTGCATCGGACCACGGTTGATCACCGTGCGGACGGCGCGGGCGGGTGCCTTGCGCGCCCAGGCGGTGTCGAAGTCGGCGCCGAGGGTGGTCTTCTCCTTCGGCATCTCCACGCCGCGCGGGCGCGACGGCTTGCGATACGGGAAGCCGAGGTTGCGCGCCGGACGGAGCGCGGCCTGCAGGGCCGAGCTCGCGGCGTCGCCCACCTTGGCGACCTTGCGCAGTTGCGCCACCGAGACCGTGCGCTTGTCGCTCACTGGACGTCGGCCACCAGCAGCGAGGGCACGTGGAGGTGCGAGATGGTGGGGGTGCGGCCGACCACGTCGCTCGCGATCTCGAACGCGTCGTCGAGGGTGGAGGCGGGCGTGAAGCCGAGGCGGCGCACCGTGGGGGCGTCGCCGCCGACGATGATGACCTTGCCGGCGTGCTGCTGGCCGTGGGCGCCCCAGTACCAGGCGTAGAACGGGTGCACGCCGTGGTAGGCGTTGCCCGTGCGGTAGAGGTGGCGGTACCACTCGTCCTCGGCGTACTGCTGCTCCCACTTCTGGCCCATCACGACGGGGTCGGTGGTGTCGGGCAGCACCTGCTCGAAGAAGTCGATGTAGCTCGGGTGGTGGATGGGGTTGAAGTCGCGGTACGTGGGGTGGGTCATGATGATGACGCCGCCCTTCCGCACGAGCGGCTTGTTGCGGTACATGTTGAACAGGTAGCCGAGGCCCATGCACATCACGAGCACCGGGTTCATCACGCTGTCGGGGTTGTACGGCGACACGAACGGGATGCCGAGGGTGAGGATGTCGGTCTGACCCTCCACCGGCACCAGCTGCTGCTCGAACACCTTGGCGAGCGTCAGCTCGTGCACGGCCGAGGTCTCGCCGGCCTGCACGCTGGTCATCTGGTGCGGGCTGTGGATGTCGTGGAACATCTTCCGGCGCGCCTTCACCGGCAGCAGGCTGAGGCCCTTGCTGACGCCGAGGTACGTGGCCCGGTCCTTCGCCGTCCATTCCCACTCGCGCTTGTTGATGAACGCGTACTGCTCGGGGAACATGTCGGTGTTGAGCGTGGTCTCGATCTGGAACAGCTTCGGACCGTGGTCGCGCAGCACCTTGCCGAGCCGCCAGATGCTGGTGTGCAGCGCCGAGTGCTCGCGGTGGCCCATCAGGCTCTTGGTGTTCTGCAGCGTCTCGCCGTTGTGGTGGTGGCTGAGGCACTTGTAGCTGGCGAGGCCGGTGGTGATGCTCTTCCACCCGCCGTCCATGCTGACCGAGTTGATGTTGACGTAGATGACGAGGTCGCTGTCGGCGGCGCGCTTGTTGATCTCGAGCACCTCACCGTGGTCGGTGGTGCCGATGACCTCGAGGTTGTCGTGGTCCTCGGCGTCGTGCTGGTAGAGCATCCCGCGCGGGTGGAACGCGTCGTAGACGCGGTCGCCGAGCGCGTGGCGCAGCTCGTACTCGTGCATCCGACGGTGCAGGCCGAGCGCGGCGATGATGTGCACGTCGTCGACGCCGGCGGCGGCCACGAGGTCGAGCACGGCCTCGATGACGCGCTGGCGGATGTCGGGGCGGCGCATCTTCGGCAGCGGCAGGCTCACGTCGTCGAACGCGATGGTGAGCTTCATGCCGGGGAACAGCAGCGCGGGCAGCGGGTCCTGGTCGTGCGGGTGCAGCAGTGCGTGGCGGATGGCGCCGTCGATGTCCTTGATGGCGGGCAGCGGCTCGGGCGGGTAGATCACCCGGCTGCGGCCGGCGGGCAGCTTCTCGAGCGAGAAGTTCTCGCCGCGCCAGAACAGCACCGGCGGGGTGGAACGGTCGACCTCGTGGACGAATCCGGGACGGCCCATCAGTTGCTCCTCAAGTCGAATGCGACCTTCACGGCGCCGCGTCGGCCTGCCTGTGCGGCGTGGGCGATGGCGTCGGTGTAGTCCTTCAGGGGATAGGTGGCCGAGACGAGCCGGCCGAGATCCATGCGGCGCACGAGATCGATCGCGGTGTCGAAGTCGGGCCGGGTGTAGGCGTAGCAGCCGCGGATGGCGGTCTCGCGGTGCCACAGCGACGTGAGCTCGAGCGACACGTTGCCGGGCATGCCGACCACCTGCACCTCGCCGCCGGGGGCGACGACCTGCAGCGCCTGCTGCAGCGAGTCGGAGCTGCCGACGCAGTCGATGACGTGCGGGGCGCCGCAGGTGAGCTGGTCGCCGAACACGAGCGAGCTGGTGGCCGAACGCACCCAGCGCGGCAGCTCGTCGGTGCTGCACACCACGTCGGCGCCGAGCTCCTTGGCGAGCCGCTTCTGGTCGGGGTAGCGGGCGGTGACCACGATGGGGCCGGTGCGCTCGCGGTCGCGGGTGGCGGTGATGGCGGCGAGCGTGAGCAGGCCCAGCGTGCCGGCACCGATGATGACGGTCTCCTTGCCGGTGTACCGCTGCGCGGCGTGCACGGCGCAGGCGGTGGGCTCCACGAGCACGGCGGCCTCGTCGGTCATGTCGGCGGGCACGTCGACGAGCTGGCTGGCGTGGGCGATCATCTCGTGGCCCCAGCCGCCGCCGGTGTCGGCACAGAACCCGCTCTGCAGGCCGGGCTCCAGGTGACCGAACGCGACGCGCTCGCAGAGGTGGATGTGGCCGTGCTCGCACGCGTGGCACACGGGCGAGATGCCGCGGGTGATGCAGCTCAGCACCGGCACGAGCACGACGCGGCGGTCGGTGCCCTCCACGTCGGCGACCACTTCGTGGCCCGGCGTGAACGGGTAGCTCACCAGCGGGTCGAAGTACGCCGAGGCGGTGCCGTCGACCAGCGCGAGGTCGCTGCCGCAGATGCCCGACATGCGCGGGCGCAACCGCACCCAATCGGCGCCGGGCAACGGCAGGGCCTCGTCGGGCTCGAGCGCGAGCGGGCCGACGGCGGCGCCGCGGCCGGGCATCAGCGTGCCGGCGAGGCGGGCCGCGGCGAAGCGTGCCGGCTTGCGGGAGAACACGAGGCGGCTCATCGCGCGCCCTCCTTGGTGAACGAACGGCGGCGCTCGCGCTCGCTGAGCATGTTGCCGAGCGGCAGCAGCTTGCTGGGCGCGCCCGACGCCTTCGACCAGTCCTCGACCAGCCAGCCGCGCTTGCGGGCGATGGCGGCGAGACGGGTCTCGGGGTTCACCGCGACGGGGAAGCCGACGGCTTCGAGCATCGGCAGGTCGGACGACGAGTCGGCGTAGGCGATGCTCTCCTCGAGCTTCAGGCCTTCGGCCTCGCAGTAGTCGGCGAGGATCTGCGCGCGGGTCTCGCCGGTGGGCGGCACGACGCTGAGGTTGCCGCTGTACGTGCCGTCGGGGCGCACGCTCAGCTTGGCGGCGACGATCTCGTCGAACAGCGGGCGCAGGCCCTCGACGGCGAAGTCGAGCGCGCCGGTGATGAGCACCGTGCGATGGCCGAGGGCGCGGTGCTCGCGAACGCGGCGCAGCCCGTCGGGGAAGCTCTTGCGCAGGATGAGTTGCGCGAGCAGGTCCTTCGAGTCCTCGGCGATCTGGTCGACCGGGGCGTCCTCGTAGCGGCGGTAGAAGAACCGCAGGAAGTCGGCGCGGTCCTTGCGGTCGATGCTGCTCAGCGTGGGCGCCTCGGCGAGCGTACGCACCACGTAGCGCACGCGCTCGGGCATGTTGAGGCGGCGGGTGGCGAGGAACGAGTAGCTCTCGACCACGTTGCTGGCGATGAGCGTGTTCTCGAGATCGAAGGCCGCGAGGTGGCGGTCGGGGGAGAGCACGTTGTTGCGCAGGCGGGCCGCACGGTCGATCTTGTTCTTGCCCGGGCGCACCTTGGCGCGCGAGTGGTGCACGATCGACGGCAGGTGGATGGTGCTGATGTACGTGGGCCAGTCGACGCTGGTCGGGTCGAAGTTGAACGCCGCCTGATCCTCCGGTGACAGCGACGCCCACATCTCCATCAACCGGTCGACCTGGTAGATGGCTTCGCACTCGGTGTAGAGGCCGTACAGCTGCACGTACTCGTACGCGCGGTCGATCTCGTTCTTCTTCTCCTCGAGCGTGGCGGCCCACGCCGCCTGCTTGCCGCGCAGGGGGAGTGCCTGCAGCACCTTCTCGGTGCGCTCGGCCACCTGCTTGGCGCGCTGCAGTTGCTCCTTCACGCGGCCGCGTGCGGGGAACTGCCACTCGGGCACCACGATGGGCTGGCCCTCGTCGTCGTACAGCGGGTGCTCGGTGAACCAGGCGCGCACGTTGTCGACGAGCATCTTGTACTTCAGCGGGTTGATGCCGCCGCTGGCCACCTGGGTGATGGGGGCCGCACGCTCGGGGCCGAGGGCGGCGACGGCGATGATGGCCGACACCACGATGTCGACGGGGATGACGTCGACGGTGCCCTCGGGCACGCCGGGGAACTCCTTCAACAGGCCGCGGGCGTAGCTGAGGATGACCGGCTCCGCCATGCGGAACCCGCGGATCCAGCCGGGGAACGGTTCGGCGAGCGCGCTCTCGATGATGCTCGGGCGCACGATGCTGACCGGCACCTTGCCCTTCACCTCGGTGACGGCCTGCTCGCCGAGCGCCTTCGTGAACGCGTAGGCGTCGGGCCAGCCGACGCTGGCGGCGCGAGCGCGGCCGGCTTCGACGAGTTGGGCCTTCACCCACGCGGTGCGCAGGTTCTCGGTCTTCGAGGCGAGTGCGGGTGCGCCGGCGGCGCCGAGCTCCTGGCGGGCTTCGGCGCGGAACTTCGCGAGCTGGTCGGGGTGGCGGCTGGCGGCCTCGGTGTCGCCGCGCAGCCGGCGGGTGGCCGCGACCTCCTTGCGCCAGTCGAGGCCGATGTCCCACGGGCCGTCGCTGACGAGCATCTCGGGTGCGTTGCCGCGGCGGTTGCCGGCGACGTAGCAGGTGCTGACGGCCACGAGGTGCGGCGTCACGTTCATCGCGTTGAGCGTGTCGGCGATGCGCGGCGGGCCGAGCAGGTTGATCTCGACGGCGAGGTCGAGCGGGCTGTCGAAGCTGACCGCGGCGGCCGAGTGGATGACGATGTCGCAGCCGGCGAACACGGCCTTGTCGGTGTCGCTGAGGCCCAGCCCGTCGGTGCTGACGTCGCCGCCGACGGCCACGACGCGGCGGGCGATCATCTCGTCGAAGGTCTCGCCGCCCGCATCCTTCAGCTCCTGCTTCAGCCGGTCGAAGGCGTTGTTCTTGAAGATCTCGCGGCGGGCGCGCTCGGTGGCGTCGTGGCGCTTGCTCGGGCGGATGAGCAGCACCAGCTCGCAACCGGGGGCGCCGCGCAGCAGCCGTTCGACGAGCGCGGTGCCGACGAAGCCGGTGCTGCCGGTGATGGCGATGCGTTTGCCTGCGAGCTGTTCGGCGATCATGCGCCGCCCTGTCTATCACACTTCTCTACCATGTGGTAGAGAACGCGTGCTAGAGAGGAGCCATGGCCCGCCGATCGTCGACCCGTGAGCGCATCCTCGATGCCGCGACCGACCTGTTCGGCCTGCGCGGCGTGGAGGCCGTGTCGCTCGACGTGATCGCGGGCGAGGTGGGCGTGGCCAAGCAGACGCTCCTGTACTGGTTCCCCAGCAAGGACGATCTCGTGCAGGCCGTCGTCGAGTCGGCCGTGCTGGAGCTGTCGGTCGGCGTGGAGGCGGCCATCCGTGCCACTACCGACGACCCGCTCGACCGCATCGACGCGGTGGTGAAGGCCGTCTTCCGTCAGGCGGTGCGCCGTCCCGCGCTGCTCGGTCTGGTGCGCGAGATCTCACGCCTGTCGGCCGCCAGCGGCGACCGGTTGCAGCTCGCGTTCGAGCCGCTCGTGCTGCGCGCCGTCGGCTACCTCGAGCGTGAGATGTCGCTCGGCCGCCTGCGCCGCGCCGATCCGCGCCTCGTGGCCGCGCTCGTCTACGCCACGGTGACGGGCATCGCCACCGAGCCCGAGGCGTTGCGTGCCGTCGGCTGGCAGCCCACCACCGCCGACCTGCGCGCCTTGCGCAGCGAGCTGCTCGCGTTCCTCCGCGCCGCCCTCGCCCCCTGACCAGTCGGGTTTCTGGGCGTGTTTCGTCCCGGATCGGCTTCTGGTTGCTCTCCGTCCCGGAAACCGGGACGCAGCCCGACCAGAAGCAGTGGACTTCGGCGACGGTCAGCGGGTGGTGTTGCGACGGCGGCGGGTGTGGCGCTCGAGTGCGAGACGCACCAGTTCGTCGATGAGGCCCGAGTAGGTCATGCCGCTGGCGATCCACAGCTTCGGGTACATCGAGATGGGCGTGAAGCCCGGCATCGTGTTGACCTCGTTGAGCAGGAAGCCGCGGCCGTCCTCCTCGAAGAAGAAGTCGACGCGCGACAGGCCTTCGCACCGCATCGCCCGGAACGCGCGCACCGCGAGCGCCTGCACCTCGGCCGTCTGCTCGGGCGTGAGCGGTGCAGGGATGAGCGACTGGGAGCCGTCGTCGACGTACTTGTCGGCATAGTCGTAGAACTCGGCGCCGGGCACGATCTCGCCGGGCACGCTGGCCTTCGGGTCGAGGTTGCCGAGCACGGCGACCTCGATCTCACGACCGGCGATGGCCTCCTCGGTCACGATCCACTCGTCGTACCCGAGTGCGAGCTCGATGGCGTCGCGCACGGCCTCGACCGTCTTCGCCTTGCTCACGCCGACCGACGAACCCATGTTGGCGGGCTTCACGAACACCGGCAGCCCGAGCGTGTCGGCCACGTGTTGCGGCGTGCCGGGTGTGATGTCGGTGGCGCGGAACGCGAGGTGACGGGCCTGCGGGATGCCGTGCTGTGCGGTGACCACCTTGGCCATCGCCTTGTCCATCGCCACGGCGGAACCGAGCACGCCGGTGCCGACGTAGGGGAGGTCGGCCAGCTCGAGCATGCCCTGCACCGTGCCGTCCTCGCCGAGCGGGCCGTGCAGCAGCGGTACGACCACCGTGGTGCCTTCGTCGGGCGGTGTGATGGCCAGCGTGGGCTCGACCACGGTGCCGCTCGCGTCGAGCCGACCGGGCAGCGCATCGGGCCCCGCCGCGAGCGCGGCCTGCGCGCCCGATGCCAGTGACCAGCGTCCGTCGCGGGCGATGCCGATGGGCGTGATGCGGTACTTCGCCGGATCTGCGGCGCGCAGCACGTGCGCTGCGGTGGTGCAGCTGACGTCGTGCTCCGCGGACTGACCGCCGAAGATGACGATCAGGTGGATGCGGGGGTCATGGGTCGTCATGTGGTCGCGACGGTACCGTGTCCGCTGATGCGTTTCGAAGCGATTGACGTGGCGGCGGCAACCGGGGGCCGGTTGGTCGGCCCGAACGTGGCGGTCGACGGGGTGTCGTTCGACTCGCGTGCGCTACGGCCCGGGCAGCTGTTCGTGCCCATCGTGGCCGACCGCGACGGGCATGCGTTCATCGACGGGGCGCTCGCCAATGGTGCCGCGGCCTACCTGACGGCTCGCCCTGCGCAGGGCGGCACGGCCATCGAGGTCGACGACACGCTGCAGGCGCTGATGCGGTTGGCCGCGGTGCAGCGGCACACGTTCCGCGGGCCGCTGGTGGGCATCACCGGGTCGGTGGGGAAGACCTCGACGAAGGATCTCGCGTGGGCGGCGCTCGGTGCCAGCCGGCGCACGTGGGCCAACGAGCGCAGCTTCAACAACGAGCAGGGCCTGCCCACCACGGTGCTCAACGCGCCGGCCGACACCGAGGTGATGGTGCTCGAGATGGGCATGCGCGGGTTCGGTGAGATCCGTGCGTTGTGCGACATCGCCCGGCCCACGCTCGGCGTGGTCACCCGAGTGG
>JBDKJP010000035.1:0-63185 GCA_039796575.1 Actinomycetota bacterium | reverse complement strand
TCGTGTCAGATGGCGCCGGAGTTCCGCGCTTGCCGCTTCTGGATGGCGTCGCCGATGAGCGTGAGCGACAGCACCGTGAGGAACAGCGCGGCACCCGGCACGAGCACCGGGTACAGGCTCTCGTCGAGCTTCGGTTTGCCGGCGGCGATCATCGCGCCCCACGTGGGAGTGGGCGGTGCGACCGAGAGGTTGAGGTAGGCGAGGCCGCCCTCGGCCACGATGGCGCCGGCGACCGCGACGATCATCATCGACATCAACGTGGGCACCACGTTGGGCATGATCTCGCGGCGGATGATGCGCGCGTTGGTGGCGCCGACCGATCGCGCCGCGAGCACGAACTCGCGGTTCGACGTGCTGAGCGTGAGGGCGCGCACGATGCGGATGGTGGGGCCGAGGTAGATGAGTGCGATCGCGAGCACCACGGTGACGAGGCCGCGGGAGTCGGTGAACGCCACGATGGACGCGGCGAGCAGCAACGTCGGGAACGCCATCAGCACGTCGGCGCTGAACAACGTGATGGCTTCGACCTTGCGCTTGTAGTAGCCGGCGATCATGCCGATCAGCCCGCCGACGACCGACGAGAGCAGCACCGCGCTGATGCCCACCACCAGCGACACGCGGGCACCGTAGATGGTGCGCGAGAGCAGGTCGCGGCCGAGCGAGTCGGTGCCGAGCCAGTTCTGCGAGGTGGGCACCGACAACGGGATGCCCGCACGCGTGTCGGCCGGGTCGTAGAGCGGCAGGAGGTCGGCGAACACCGCGCTGAACATCAGCAGCCCCAGCCACGCCATCGAGCACCACACCGAGATGCCGAGCCGGTCCTTCTTCAGCACGCCGTCGTCGGCGATGGTGACGGCCGAGTCGTGTGCGGCGCCCACCATTGCTGCGGTCATCGGGCTGCCTCCATGCGGATGCGCGGGTCGATGACGCCGTGCAGGATGTCGACCGCGAAGTTGACGACCACGAAGCCGACCGTGAGCACCACCACGGCGCCCTGCAGCGCCATGAAGTCGCGGTTGTTGATGGCATCGATGGTGAACCGGCCGAGGCCCGGGAGGGCGAAGATGGTCTCGACCAGCACCGTGCCGCCGATCATCCGACCGATCGACACGCCGGTGAGCGTGACGAGCCCGATCGACGACGGACGCAGCGCGTGCCGCGTCACGATGTCGCGGGTGGTGTTGCCCTTCGCCCTGGCGAACCAGATGAAGTCCTGGTCGAAGGTGTTGATGAGGTCGGTGCGCAGCACTCGTGCGTACACGGCCACCTGCTCCAGCGCGAGCGCGATGGCGGGCAGCAGCAAGGACTTCATGTTGGCCAGCGGGTTCTCGGTGAACGGCGTGTAGCCGGTGGTGTCGAACCAACCGAGCTTCACCGCGAAGATGGCCATCAACCCGATGGCCACCAGGTAGCCGGGCGTGGCGAGCATGGCCAGCTGCGTGCCGCTGAGCAGCCGGTCGAGCCACGACCCCGGCTTCAGTGCACCGAAGATGGCCATGGGGATGGCCACCGCCAGTGCGATGAGCTGTGAGAACAGCACGAGCTCGATGGTGACCCACACGCGCTCGCCGAGCGCCTCGGCCACCGGTTGGTTGGTGCGGTACGAGACACCGAGGTCGCCGCGCAACGCGTCGCCGGCCCACTGCACGTACCGCACCGGCAACGGCGCGTCGAGGTTGAGGTCCTCCCTGGCCTGGTCCCGTGCCTCCTCGGTCGCATCAGGACCGAGGACGGACGAGACGATGTCGCCAGGGAGGAGCGCAACCATGCAGAAGGACGCGAACGTGACGGCGACGAGCACCGCCACGAGGCGGAGGAAACGCGAGGCGATCAGCCTCACTGCAGGCGCCACACGTCCTTGAGGAAGAACACCTGACCGCTGATGGGCTGGCCGGGCGTGCCGTCGGGCAGGTCGAAGTCGGCGATGCCCAGCACGTCGGTCGACGTGATGACGCCGTACTGGTTGGTGCCCGTCCAGATGAACGGCACGTTCTCACCGAGGATCTTCTGCACGATCGCGTACTGCTCCTTGCGGGCGTCCGGATCGGTGAGCGCACGGCCGGCGTCGAGCGCCGCATCCATCTCGGGGGTGTTGAAGCCCGAGAAGTTCTGGCCGGTGTTCGAGTGGAAGTCGACGTAGTCGTTGTCGGGGTCGCCGCCACCGATGCCGCCCCAGAGCACGACCTGGAAGTCGCCCGCGACGACGGCCGAGATGTTCTCGCCCTGTGCACGCGACACGATGTTGACCGTCGCGCCGATCTCGCTCCACATGCTCTGGTAGAGCTCCTGGATGCTGACGATGAACGGGTCCTGGCCGCCGGCGAACTCGAACTCCACCGGGCCCTTCTCGGCGACGTACTCGGCGATGAGCGCCTTCGCGCCCTCGAGGTCGTACTCGGGGTAGTCGCTCTCGACGTACCAGAACGACGAGTCGGCGTACGGGCCGTGGGTGGGCTGCTTCACGCCGGTGGCGTCGAGGAAGTCGAACAGGCGCGGGATGTCGACCGACATCGCGAGTGCGCGACGCACGCGCACGTCGTCGAGCGGGGCGCTCTTGGTGTTGAGCATCACCATGTCGCCCTCACCGGGGGCACCGATGGTGACGTTGACCTGGCCGTCGGCCTGCTGCGCCTGGTACTCCTGGATCTCGCTCGAGGAGCCGGTGTAGTACACGTCGATGTCGCCCGCGTCCTTCGCGGCCTTGCGCGAGGTGGAGTCGGGGATCGGCTTGAACACGACCTCGTCGAGGTACGCGGGGTCCTGCCAGTAGGCGTCGTTGCGGGCCACCGTGAGGTGGTCGTCGGGCACCCACTCGACGAACTTGAACGGGCCGGTGCCGATGGGCGTGCGGCCACCGTCGGCCGACGCGAGCATGGCCGGTGCGGCCATGTAGCCCATCTGCGAACCGATGGTGCCGGCGAGCACGTTGGGGAACGTGCCCCACGCCTGGGTCATCGTCAGCTCGAGCGTGAGGTCGTCGATGACCTTCATGCTGCCGAGCAGTGCGAGTTGGCTGCCGAACTGCGGGCTGTTCTTGTTGGCCTCGAAGTTGAGGCGCACCGCTTCGGCGTTCAGCGGGGTGCCGTCGTGGAACGTGACGCCCGAGCGGACCTTGATGGTCCAGACGGTGGCGTCGTCGTTCGGGGTGATCGACTCGGCGAGGTAGGGGACCACCTTGCCCGAGGCGTCGAACGTCGCCAGCGGGTCGAAGATGGCGTGGGCGACGTTGTGGCCGCTGTCGGCCCAGGCGTCGACCGTGGGGTTGTAGCCGGTGGACTCGCTGTTGAGGCCCACCGTGATGCTGCCACCCGCCGTCGGCACGAGCTCGGCGTTGGTGGTGGTCGGTGCGTTGGTGAGCACGGGCGCGTCGGTGACGGCCGTGGTCTCACCACTGCTCGACTCGGGTTGTGTGGGTGCGCTGTCGCTCGGCTTGTTGCCGCCGCAGGCGGCGACCGCCCCGACGAGCAGCGTGATGGCCGCAATGCGGCGCCACGGGCGATTGGCTCGGTTCCCCATGTTGCTCCCCTTGTCGGGGCCCCCTCCCCGGGGGCCTCGGCTCATTATTGCACGATGTACAAGAGACGGCGCGCGGCGGGCCGCACGTCAGTCGACGGTGCGCTCGGCGCGCAGGATGACCACGTCGCCCTCGCGGACGGTGAGGCTCGCGACCCGGCCGTCGGGGCCGAAGTCGGGCCGGGTCTCGAACGGGCCCGTCTGGCTGAAGAGCACGCCGTCGGTGTCGCAGAACGCCTCCTGCTCGCCGAAGCGGATGCCGTCGATGGCGTTGAACAGCCGGCCGTCCTCGGTCCACACGCGCAGCAGCGGCATCTCCATGCCGCTCGTGATGCGGTAGGTGCCGACGTACCGCTGCAGCTCGTCCTCGGTGAGCACCTTCAGCTGCTTCGGCGGCAGCAGGAAGTGCGGCCACTCGTAGACCTCGGCGATGGCGTTCATCACCTCGCGGTACAGGAAGATGCCGGGCACGGCGTTGGTGAGCACCACGCCACCGTCGCCGCTGTCGAGGAACAGGTCGGTCTCGCTCTGGTAGCCGTCGTTCGAGCCGCCGTGGTTGATGCGCTTCGAGGCGCCCTCGCCGAGCACACGGAACCCGAGTCCGAACGCGCTGCGGTCGTGGCGGGTCATGGCCTCCTGGGCGAGCGACTGCGTGAGGATGGCACCGGGCTCGCCGTGGTAGGCGGCGCGGCAGCCGAGCAGGAACCGGGCGTAGTCGCGGGCGGTGCTGAACAGGCCGCCGGCGCCGGCCTCGGCCGAGGTCATCCAGCCGCCGGCGCACACGGTGCCGTCGCCGGGGTGGCCCGACGCGATGTCGGCGAGCAGGTCGTCGCTCGGCACGGGGCGGAACGAGGTGCGGGTCATGCCGAGCGGGGTGAACACCATCTCCTCGGCGAGGTCGGCGAACTTGCGGTCGAGCTGATCCTCGAGGGCCATCTGCGCGAGCAGGTAGCCGCCGCCCGAGTAGCGGTCGGTGCCGTCGTACGCCTTGTCGACGAACACCGGGCCGAGCTTCGACGGCGGGCGGCCCTCGAGCAGCTCGAGCCATGTGGGCACGGGGCTGCCGTCGCGCGGCACCACGCCCCAGCCGCCGACAGTGAGGCCGGCGGTGTGGCTGAGCGCCCGTCGCAGGGTGACCGGGTGCGACGCGGTGAAGTCGTTGTCGGGGATCTGCCACCGGCGCAGGTACTGGTTCAGCGGCACGTCGAGGTCGAGCACGCCACGCTCCACCTGCTGCATCACGAGCATCGCGGTGACCGGCTTGCTGCACGACGCCACCATGAACACCGTGTCGCCTCTGACCGGGAGGTCGGTGCCCTCCTCGCGCACGCCGAAGCCGTCGGCCCAGTCGATGCGGCCCTCGTGCATCACGGCCACCCCGACGCCGGGGCAGCGGTGGTGCGCCAGGCGTTCCTCCACGGTCCAGTGCAGCGGGCGATCGGCGATGCGCACGGGCGGGACGAGGCCGCGGGTGACGGCGAGGCGGCGTTCCTGTGGGTCGGCAGCGAGGTGCATCCTGCTACTGTTGCACACCGTACAAGACACGACGAACTGGGTGAACACCCGGAGGGCACGATGACCTTCGACCTCGACCGCATCCGGGCGCACTTCCCGGCACTCGCGCTGCAGCACGACGGCATGCCGCGCGTCTACCTCGACAACCCGGCGGGCACGCAGGTGCCCCACGAGGTGCTCGACCGCATGCAGGCGGCGATGGTGGGGTGCAACGCGAACATGCACGGCAACTTCCGCACGTCGCGCGAAGCCACCGAGCTGGTGCACCAGGCCCACGTCGCGATGGCCGACTTCTACCACGCCGCCTCGCCCGACGAGATCGTGTTCGGGCCGAACATGACCACGCTCACGTTCATGATGACGCGGGTGCTCGCGTCGCTGTTCGAGCCCGGCGACGAGATCATCACCACGCACATGGAGCACGACGGCAACAACACGCCGTGGCGTCGCATGGCCGAGGATCACGGGCTCGTCGTGAAGACCCTGCCGTGGTCGCGCGACACCTACGAGTTCGACCTCGACGAGCTCGACGCGCTCATCACGCCGCGCACGAAGTTCGCCTCGCTCAACTATGCGAGCAACATCCTCGGCACCATCAACCCCATCCCCGAGATGGTGGCGAAGTTGAAGGCCGTGGGCGCCATCACCTACGTCGACGCCGTGCAGTACGCGCCGCACGGGCCCATCGACGTGCAGGCGCTGGGTTGCGACTTCCTGGTGTCGTCGTCGTACAAGTACTACGGCCCCCACCAGGGCGTGCTGTGGGGACGCGGCGAGCTGATGGACCGCCTGCACGCGTTCAAGCTGCGCGTCGTGCCCGACCGCTCGCCCGACAAGTTCGAGACCGGTTGCCAGAGCCTCGAGGGCCAGGCCGGTGTGATCGGTGCGGTCGAGTACCTGCAGTGGCTGGGGTCCACGATGGGCGCCGAGCACCTGCGGCCCGCCGCCGGTGTGCCGCAGCGCACCACAGAGATCCATGCGGCGATGGCCGCGATGGCGGAGTACGAGTACGCACTCAGCGGTCGGCTCATCGCCGGTCTGCAGGCCATCGACGGCGTGCAGGTGCACGGCATCACCGACCCGGCCGCGTTCGAGCGGCGCGTGCCCACCGTGTCGTTCAGCCGTCCCGGCACCGACCCTGCAGCGGTGGCCGGCTTCCTCGACGAGCACGGCGTGTACGTGTGGAACGGCCACAACTACGCCCTGCCGGTCATCGAGTGGCTCGGCTTGATGGAGGCCGGTGGTGTGGTACGAATCGGCCCCACGCACTACAACACGCTCGCCGAGGTCGACCGCGCGGTCGAACTGGTGGCCGAGTTCGTCGCACAGCACTGATCGGGAACGACGCCATGCAACCTGCCCCGCACCCTCTCGGCCCCTGGCGCATCACCCACGCCGACCTCCACGTCGAGCTCGACCCCGCGGCCGTCACCGTCTCGTCCCGACTGCACGTCGAGCCCGTCGACGGCGCCGAGCCGGGCCCGCTGGTGCTCGACGGGCGCGGCCTCACCACGCGTGCGGTGCAGCTCGACGGCGCCGACCTCGCCACCGACGCGTACGAGCTCACCGATCGCACGCTCACCCTGCACCTCGCCGACGGTGCTCACGTCGTCGGCACCACGGTCACGGCGCCGGTCGGCGCGCCGCACACGAAGGGGTTCGTGCAGGGGCCCACGCTGCTGTTCACCGACTGCGAGCCCGAGGGCTTCCGGCGCATCACGTGGTTCCTCGATCGTCCGAGCAACCGCAGCACGTTCGAGGTCACGCTCGTCGCCGACCCCGACGTGTTCCCGGTGACGCTCACCAACGGCAACAAGCTCGACGAGGGCCAGCAGCCCGACGGCCGGCGGTGGGTGCGGTTCCACGACCCGTTCGACAAGCCGTCGTACCTGTTCTCGATGGTGGCGGGCAACCTCGCCTGGATCGATCGTCCGTTCCGCTCGGCGTCGGGTCGCGACCTCACGCTGCGCGTGGCCAGCGGGCCCGGCACCGTGTCGGGCACCCGGTTCGCCTCCGAGATGCTCGAGCACGTCATGCGGTTCGACGAGCAGCAGGGCGGCATCGAGCACGACCTCGACACGCTGACGTACGTGGCCGTGCCCGGCTACTCCGACGCCACCGAGTACCACGGCCTGATGTTCTTCGAACCCTCGCTGCTGGTGGTCGACCATCGCGGCTGGGTCGACGACGACCTGCTGCTCATCTCGGCCAACGTGGCGCACGAGTACGGCCATCACGTGCGCGGCAACCGCGTCACGGTCGCGTCGTGGGATCAGTTGGCCCTCAAGGAAGGCCTCACGGTGCTGATGGGGCAGAACGACTTCCGCCGTCACTGGCTGGGCCACTCGGCCCGCGTGATGGACGTGCTCGACCTGCGCCGGTTGCAGTTCCCCGAGGAGGTCACCATCGGTGCGCCGGTGGTGCGCAGCGAGGTGGGCGACCCCGCGTCGCTGTACACGCGCACGACGTACCTGAAGGGGGCCGAGATCTTCGGCATGCTCCGCACCGTGCTCGGCCCCGAGCGGTGGGCGGCCACGTTCGCCGCGTTCATCGCCGAGCACGATTTGGGCTCGGCCACCATCGACCAGTTCATGGACGCCGCGTTCGCGGTGGCACCCGATGCCGCCGACGACCTCGACGGTGTCGCCCGATGGTTCGGCCTCGTCGGTCGACCGGCCGTGCGCATCGACACCGCGCCCGGCAGCGTGCGGTTGTCGCGCACCGACGCCCTCCGCGACGACCCGCCGGTCGCGATGCCGGTGGTGCTCGGCTTCCGCGCCGACGACGGCACCCCGCTCGAGGTGTCGCTCGACGGTGGCGCACCCGCAGCACAGCACACCGTCGTGCTGCGCGGTCGCGAGCAGTCGGTGCAGGTCGACGCGCCGCGCCCGTTCGTGCTCTCGCCACTGCGCGGGTACTCCGCCCCGGTCGACCTGGCCGTCGATCTCGACGACGGGCACCTCGCCGTGCTCCTCCGCCATGACGACGACGCGTTCGCGCGCTGGTGGGCGGGCGAGGAGTTGATGATCCGCGTCGTAGACGCGCACCGCGCCAGCCGCGCCGCCGAGGCACGCACCACGCTCGACGTGCTGGCCGATGCGCTCGGCCACGTCGCGGGGTCGGAGACCGATCCGCTGCTGCTGGCCAACCTCCTCGCGCTGCCCGACGAGTTCATGCTCGGCGACCGCGACGCACAGATCGACGTCGACGGCGTCGCCGAGGGCCTCTCGTTCCTGCGCGAGCATCTCGGCCTCGCGCTGCACGACCCGCTGCTCGCCGTGCTCGACCGCTTCGGCGACGACCACCCCGGCGGCGACACCGCCCGCGACATCACCATCCGCATGCTCGTCGAGCCGGTGCTCGCGCTGCTGCTCGCCACCGGCAGCGCCGAGGGCGGCGAGGCGGCGCTGGCACAGCTCGGCAGCGCCGACTCCACCCGTGCAGTCCGTGCCCTCACACAGCTCGCGCACTACGACGACGTCCCCTTCGACGACCTGCTGCGCGTCACGTACGAGAGCTGGCAGCACAGCCCGAAGCTCATCGACCGTTGGCTGCGGGCACAGTCGGGCTCGCGTCGCAGCGACACCATCGAACGCGTCAAGGCACTTGCCGCCGGGCCGTTGTACGACCGCGACGACCGCGCCCGCGTGATGGGCGTGTGGTTCCCGTTCGCCACTCGCAACCGGGCCGTGTTCCACCACCCGTCGGGCGAGGGCTACCGGGCGTTCGTCGACGAGCTGGGCATGTTGATGCCCACCAACGCCGGCCTGGCGGTGCGCCTCGCGGGCGACCTGCTGCAGTTCAAACGGTTCGACGCCCACCGGCGGGCGCTGCTGCGCGCCGAGCTCGAACGGATGACCGAGATGCCCGGCATGCCCGACTTCGCCGTGGGCATCGTGCGCAGCCTGCTGGCCTGAACGACTGGTTCCGGGGAGAGGGCTCGAACCCCTATACGCGGCACCAAAAACCGCTGTCCTACCATTGAACGACCCCGGAAAGACGCTGCTCAGGCTAGCCGTGGCATCCGGTTTCGAACCCGGGTTTCGCTCGTGGGTCGCGACCCGGTAGCGTTGCACCGCTATGGGTTCACTGATCAAGAAGCGCCGCAAGCGCATGCGCAAGAAGAAGCACAAGAAGATGCTCCGCCGGACGCGTCACGCGCGTCAGCGTGGCAAGAAGTAACGCTTCTCCGCAGTACAACCTGACGTTCTCACACCGACCGTCCGCGTTCAGCGTGGGCGGTCGGTGCGCGTCCGCACCACCGTCGCCCCGGGCATCGCGCCCTCGAGGCCGGGGTGATGACCGCGCAGCCACCACGTGCCGCCGCTGCCCGCGAGCGTGGGGCGCATCCCGGTCACCTCGCGGATGCGATCGCGCCACGTCACGAGCTCGGGTGCCACGATCAGCGCCGCCGGCTCCAGGTCGTTGGCCGTCCCGCGTGGGCCACCGAGCTCGTCCCACACCTGGTACACCTCGGGCGTGCTGACGTGCACGGGCGGCACGACGAGCGTGATGTCGTACGCCCGGGGGAGCAGCGGCTCGACCTGCTCGCCGATGCCGGTGACCCGGGCCCGGCCGCCGACCAGGCAGTAGCTCACGTCGGCGCCCAGCACCGATGCGCCGGCCACGTCGGTCCAGCCCGCCCAGCGGAGCACGGCCGCCGCATCCGACGACCCGCCGCCGAGCCCGCCGCCGTGGGGGAGCGCCTTGTGGATGTGCACCGCGGCCTCACGGCCGGCGAGGCGCAACGCCTTCGCCACCAGGTTCGACTCGTCGAGCGGCATGCCGGCGGCGAACGGCCCGTCGGCGGTGATGCCCGACCCGCCCGGTGTGATGTGCAGGGTGTCGGCCCACTCGAGCGACACCATCTCGGCGTCGATGAGGTGGTAGCCGTCGTCGCGCACGCCGGTGACGCGCAGCTCGAGCGCGAGCTTGGCCGGTGCGCTGACGGTGACGGTCTCGGTGCTGCTCATGCGTGCGCCCTCCATGCCGTGGCGAGCGCACCCCATTCGTGCACGTCGAGCTCCTCGGGGCGGCGCTGGCTGTCGATGCCGGCCGCCTCGAACACCTCGGGTGCCACCACGGCGGCGAGCGAACGACGGAGCATCTTGCGGCGCTGCCCGAACGCGGTGCGCACGAGGTGGAACACGTCGTCGGCGGGCGCGTCGACCGCGGGAGCGGGACGGCGGCGGATGTCGGCGAGTGCGCTCTCCACGTTGGGGCGCGGCACGAACACGCTCGCGGGCACGAGCCCGGCGATGCGTGCCGTGGCCCAGTACGACACCTTCACGGTGACGGCGCCGTACGCCTCGGTGCGCGGCGCGGCGCAGAACCGCTCGGCGGCCTCCTTCTGCACCATCACCAGCATCCGCTCGATCTGCGGCACGCCGTCGAGCAGGTCGCACACCAGCGGGGTCGCCACGTTGTAGGGCAGGTTCGCGACCAGCACCCAGCCGGTCGTGGCGCCGAGCAGTTCGCTCCAGTCGAGCTGCATCGCGTCGGCCTCGACGACGGTGATGTTCGGGTGGGGGGCGGCGATCTCGCGCAACAGCGGCACCACGCCGCGGTCGACCTCGACGGCCATGATCTCGGCGCCCGTCTCGGCGAGTGCGAGCGTGAGGGAGCCCAGGCCGGCGCCGATCTCCACCACAAGATCACCGGGCCCGACCTCGGCGAGGCGGGCGATCTTGCGCACCGTGTTCGCGTCGGCCACGAAGTTCTGGCCGAGGTCGCGGCGCGGGGCCAGGCCGCCGCGCGAGAGCAGTTCGTTGATGTCGCCGCGGTTGTGCACGGCTACCAGTCGATGCGCACGGGCACGGGCGCTTCGGCGAGGTCGGCGATGAGGATGTACACCGCCGTGTTCATCACCATCGTGCTGCCGGCGGGCATCTGCATGCCGAGCGTGTTCGTGCACGTGGTGGACTGGCCGTTGTCGAGGTTGGTCACGGTCAGCACCTCGCCCTCGGGCGCGAGCAACGTGGTGCACACGGCGGCGCCGAGGCCGGCGAAGCGGTGGAAGCTGGCCTCCGCCCGGGCCTCGTTCTCGCCGGGCGCCGGGGGCACCGCCACGTTGACCACGCCCGGGCTGACCGGCTGGTCGTCGCCGCCCACGAAGAGCGGGGTCTCGGGCAGGTACTCGGTGGTGCTCGGTGCGGTGTCGGCCGCCGCGGACGGGACGTCGAGGCCCGCGGCGCCCACGTTGGGGGAGCCGGACGAGGCAGCGGTGTCGCGCCCGAGGGCCCACAGCGCTGGCAGCGCGACCAGCGTGAACACGCAGGCCACGACAAGACGACGACGGTCGATGGTGTTCATGGTGAGGTTGCGGGTGCCCGGTACCTACGACAGCTGCGCGTCGGTGCCCGTCCGCAGGGAAAACGCTAGGGGCGCAGCGCGGGGAACGCAAGGCATGCGTTCCGGGCAGTGGCGTCACGGACGCGTTCCGTGGGCTCGTTGCGCAGATCTGCCAGGAACTGGACGACGTGCGTGACGAACGCCGGCTGGTTCGTACGGCCCCGGTGCGGCACCGGTGCCAGGTACGGGCTGTCGGTCTCGGCCAGCATGCGGTCGAGGGGGCAGCGGAGCGCCGCGGCCTGCACGTCGGCGGCCGCCTTGAACGTGACGATGCCGCTGAAGCTGAGGAACGCGCCGAGGTCGAGGCACGCGTCGGCCTCCTCCGGCCCGCCGGTGAAGCAGTGGAAGACGGTCTGCTCGGGCACCCCCTCTGCACGCAGCACGTCGAACGTGTCGGCCCACGCGTCGCGGGTGTGGATGACCAGCGGCAGCTTCCGTTCGTTGGCCAGTTGGATCTGGGCGGCGAACGCCGTGCGCTGCACGTCGCGAGGGGAGTGGTCGTAGTAGTAGTCGAGTCCGCACTCACCGACCGCGACGACCTTCGGGTGGTCGAGGAACTCGACGATCGAGTCCACCCCGTGCACCGCCTCGTGCGGGTGCAGGCCGGCGGTGGCCCAGATGTCGTCGTGCGCCGAGGCCGTGGCGACGGCCGACGCCGTGGTGGCGGCATCGCAGCCGACGTCGATCATGGTGGTGACGCCGGCGGCGCGTGCCGCGGCGATGACGTCGTCGACCAGCACCCCGCGTGTGTCGTACAGGTGGCAGTGCGTGTCGACGTAGCTCATCGGCGTGGGAACAGCGGATCGCCCTTGGTGACCGTGCGTCCGCCGGGGTAGTCGCCCCACGCCGCAGCGTCGGGCAGTCGCTGGTCGGTGACCTCGCCGTCGAGACCGATGCGCTCCCACACGGCCTGCGCCGACTGCGGCACCGCGGGCGACGCGAGGATGGACACGATGCGCAACGCCTCGAGTGCGTCGCCCATCACGGCGTCGACGGCGGGCCCGGGCTCGGCCTTCCACGGCTCGTTCGCCTCGAGGTGCGCGTTGGTGGCGCGGATGAGGCTCCAGGTGGCCTCGAGCGCACGGCTCGGCTGCACGTCGGCCCATGCCTTCGCGGTGTCGGCGTACGCCTCGGCGGCGACGGCGGCGAGCGGCGAGTCGGCCGACGGCGCCGGGCCGATGCCGCCGCACTTCTTGCCGACCACCGTGGCCACGCGGGCCTGGAGGTTGCCGAGGTTGTTGGCGAGGTCGCTGTTGTAGCGGGCCACGAGCCCCTCGGCGGTGAAGTCGCCGTCCTGGCCGTACGGGGTCTCGGCCAGCACGTAGTAGCGGAACGCATCGACACCGACGTCGTCGACGAGGTCGAGCGGGTTCACCACGTTGCCGCTGGTCTTGCTCATCTTCTCGCCGCCGACGAGCAGCCAGCCGCCCACGGCCCAACCTGCCGGCGGCTCGATGCCGGCGCTCATCAGCATGGCCGGCCAGTAGACGCAGTGGTGGCGGATGATGTCCTTGCCGATGAGGTGGTGACCGGGCCACCAGCCCTCGAACCGTTCCTGGTCGCTGCCGTACCCGATGGCCGTGATGTAGTTGGCGAGCGCGTCGAACCACACGTAGGCGACGTGCTTGCTGTCCCACGGCAGCGGGATGCCCCACTTCAGGCTGGTGCGGCTGACGGAGAAGTCGCGCAGGCCGCCGCGGATGAGGCCGAGTGCCTCGTTGCCGCGGAACTCGGGCTTGATGGCGCCGGGGTGTGCGTCGTACCAGTCGAGCAGGCGCTGCTGGAAGCGGCTGAGGCGGAAGAAGTAGTTCTCCTCCTCGTAGTACTCGACGGGCCGCTTGTGGATGCGGCACAGGTCGCCCGGGTCGAGCTCGTCGTCGGTGTAGTACTCCTCGCAGGCCACGCAGTACTTGCCGGCGTACACGTCGAGTTCGATGTCGCCGGCGTCGTAGCAGCACTGCAGCAACTCGGCGACGCCGATCTTGTGGCGCTCGTCGGTGGTGCGGATGAAGTCGTCGTTGGTGATGCCGAGCCGTTCCCACGCCGTGGCGTAGAGCGGGGCGATCTCGTCGACGAACTGCTGCGGCTCCTTGCCCTCGGCAGCGGCCTTGTCGGCCACCTTCTGGCCGTGCTCGTCGGTGCCGGTGAGGAAGTGCACGTCGTCGCCGAGGAGGCGATGCCAGCGGGCGAGCGCGTCGGCGGTGATGGTGCTGTACGCGTGGCCGAGGTGCGGCTGTGCGGTGACGTAGTAGATGGGCGTCGTGAGGAAGTAGCGGCTCATGGCAGGTCCTTTCGGGGAATGGCGAACAACGGCGGGATCAGGAGCCGGTGCACATTCGACGAGTGAAGGCCTGTGACGTCATGGGCCCAGGATACGCCCGCGGCGCCGGGCGTGGGCAACCGCATTCGCCGGCGGGTGTCAGGCCTCGTCGAAGCGGCCGACCAGGCGACGGAGCGCCTCGCCACCGAACTCGGCGGTGAAGCCGTCGACCGTCCAGGCCGAGAGCGTGGTGTGCTGCGCCGCGACCGCACGCGCCGAGCGCGGCAGGTTGAACAGCGGTGCCATCTCGCCGAAGACCTCGCCGACCTTCGCCGTGTGCAGGTGCTCGCCGCCGCGGGTGAGCTCGATCGCACCGTCGTCGACCCGGTACAGGCGGGCGCCTTCGGCGCCCTCGGCGAACAGCTCCTCACCCGGGTCGAGGTTGAGCACGATCATCGGCGTCATGTCGTGCGAGTGCTCGGGCGACATCTCCACCACTTGGTCGGCCAGTGGCAGCAGGCGGCTGTCGTGCGTGCTGACGATGACGGTGCGGCCTCTGGCCGTCAGGCCGCGGAGGATGCGCAGCACCGTCTCGACCTGCACGTGGTCGAGGTTCGCGGTCGGCTCGTCGGCCAGCACCAGCGGTGGGTCGAGCGCGAGCGCACGGGCGATGGCGACGCGCTGCATCTGACCGCCGCTCAACGAACCGGGACGGTGACCGGCGCGCTCGGCGAGCCCGACGTCGTGGAGCAGTTCGGCGGCGCGAGCGGCGGCCTTCCGCTTGGGCACTCCGGCGGCGCGCAGCGGCACCATCACGTTCTCGAGCGCCGTGAGGCTGGGGACGAGGTTGAACGCCTGGAACACCACGCCGACGGTGTTGCGGCGGTAGTCGGTGAGCTGTGCCGCGGACAGGTCGGTGAGGTCGAGGTCGTCGATGCGGATGTGACCCGACGTGGGCTCCTGGATGCCGGCCAGGCACGAGAGCAGCGTCGTCTTGCCGCAGCCCGACGGGCCGAGCAGGAGCGCGAGCCGACCCGGGGGCACGTGCGCCCCGAAGTGGTCGAGCGGTCGGATGGGATAGCCGCCGCGGTGGTACTCGACCACGACGTCCTCGATGGTGACCCCGTGCTGCAGCGCCATCACGGACCCCCGAACGCGGTGGCGGGCGCGACCCGGGCGGTGCGGGCGACGCCGAGGAGCCCGGCAGCGACACCCACGCCCACTGCGAGCAGCGGCAGGGTGACCATCGAGCCGACCGAGATGACGACGTGCATGGGGAAGAACGGGGCGAGCAGCAGCGAGAGCCCGACACCGAGCACGGACGCGAGCACTGCCACCACCACCGCCTGCAGGCAGATGCCGGCGCCGATCGCCGCGCTGCTGACGCCCGTCGCCTTGAACACGGCGAAGTCGCGGCTGCGCTCGAGCACGGTGAGGTACACCACCGAGGCGACGATGAGGGCGGCCACGAGCCACAGCAGCACCTTCACGAAGTCGATCGACTGCATCGGGTTCTGCATCGGACGAATCAGGTCGTCGTACGCCTGGTCGCGGGTGAACGCGGTGTACCCGTCGGGCAGGTCGGGTACGCCCCGGGTGACCACCATCGACGCCAGCGGTTGGCCGCCGAGCAACAGTTGCTGCGCCTGCTCGAGCGTGACCGTCACCGTGGGCGTGCCGGCGAGCAGGCTCGCCTCGGCCACCACACCGGTGACCACCAGGTCGGTGCCGGCAACGCGCAACGTCTCACCGATGCTCTTGCCGAGATCCCGCGGCACGATGACCTCGCCGCCGCCGAGCTCGGCCGTGCCCGCGACCACGTCGGTGGGGGCACCGACGTGCAGGGGCTGCACACCGAACAGCGTGACGTTGACGACCTCGTTCGACGAGTCGTCGGGGGCGGTCTCCGCGGTGGAGTTCCCGAACAGCACCGGCGCGGCGTCGTCGACACCGGGTTGCGGCGCGGTGAGCAGCGCGATGTCGGCCGGGGTGAGGAAGCTGCCGGGGCTGAACGCACCCGCCGCGTCCTCACGCGTGACCCAACGGTCGGCGGCCATGGTGTCGAGGGTGTGGTCGATCTCGACCGCGAACGAGTTGCTCAGCCCGCTCATGAGCAGGCTCATGGCGAAGACGAGCGCGGTGCCGACGATGGTGATCGCAAATCGCTTTCGTCGCCATTGCAGGTCGCGCCACGCGGCCTTGAGCATCCACGACCCCCCGGGTGTCCCAACTCGTCCGACCCTAGCGTCCGCGGTACCGTCGGGCGATGGTCGCGCTGCAACGCCAACTCGGTCCCCACGTCACGGTGCTGTTCGGTCACGAACAGGGCAAGTACCCCGACGGCAACACCGTGGTGGTGCGGGGCAGCACTGGCTCGGTCGCCATCGATCCGGCGATGTCCACCCGCACGCTCGACCCGCCGCTCGAGGTCGACACCGTGCTGCTCACCCACGCCCACGAGGACCACGCGGTCGGCGTCTCCGCCGTGCGCTGGGGTTCGTTGAAGGCGCACCGCCTCGACGTCCCCGCGCTGCAGTCGATGGACGAGTTGATGCGCCTGTACGGGGTGCCGGAGGCCCTGTGGGGTGAGATGACGCGGATGGTCACCGAGCGGTTCCACTACGACACGTGGCCCGAGGCGGCGGCGCTCGACGACGGCGACGTCATCGATCTCGGTGGCGTCACCGTCACGCTGGTGCACGCGCCGGGCCACACGTCGGGGCACTCGGTCTACGTCATCGAGAGCGACGACGGCCCGCGGGTGGTGGTCACCGGCGACATCGACCTCACCACGTTCGGCCCGTACTACGGCGACGCCTCGTCGAGCCTCACCGAGTTCGAGTCCACGCTGGCGATGATGCGCGAGCTGCGCGCCGACCACTACGTCACGTTCCACCACAAGGGCGTCATCGACGGGCACGACGTGTTCGCCGACGCGGTCGACGTGTACGCCGCCGTCTTCGGCCGTCGTGCCCAGGCGCTGCTCGACCTGCTGCACGCGCCGCGCACGTTCGACGAGCTCGTGGCCGACGGCATCGTCTACCGGGCCGGCACGCGGCCGCCGCTGTTCGGCGAGTCGGTCGAGCGGCGCTCGATCGAGCAGCACCTCGAACGGCTCGTGGCCGATGGTGCGGTGGCCACCGACGGTCAGCAGTATTGGATCCCATGAGCCAGTACGAGTTCGACGCAGCGACCGCGGTGGCCGACGGTGACGGCGCCATCCACGACGGCTGGGACATCGGGGGCAACGCCAACGGCGGCTACCTGATGGCGCTCGCCGCACGCGGGCTGCTGCAGGCGTCGGGCCGCACCGACCCGATCAGCCTCACCGCGCACTACCTGTCGCCGGGCAAGCCGGGCCCGGTGCGCATCGACGGCGAGGTGGTGAAGGCCGGCCGACGGTTCACCACGGTCGCCGGCCGCATGCACCGCGACGGCACCACGCTGCTGCAGTTGGTCGGCGCGTTCGGCGACCTGGCCCAGCCACTCGGGCAGTACGAGCACCTCGCCTCGGGCCCGCCGGAGCTGCCGCCCTTCGACGAGTGCATCCCGCGCACCCGCGACCAGGGTGGTGTGCAGGTGTCGATGATGGATCGGCTCGACGTGCGCATCCACCCCGACCACCTCGGATGGTTGAAGGGCGAGCCGCGTGGCGTGGCCGAGATCGCCGGTTGGTTCGCGTTCGCCGATGGGCGGCCGCTCGACACGTTGGCGCTGCTGATGGTGTGCGACGCGTTCCCACCGGCGGTGTTCCACCTCGACATGCCGCCCGGTTGGGTGCCCACCGTGGAGTACACGGTGCACGTGCGCGGCGTGCCCGCGCCCGGCCCGGTGCGCTGCGTGTTCCGGTCACGGTTCGTGCAGGGCGGGTTCCTCGACGAGGACGGCGAGGTGTGGGACAGCGAGGGACGCCTCGTGGCCCAGTCCCGCCAACTCGGCCTCACCCCCCTCGCCTGACGTTCTTCGTCGGGTGCTTTCGTGCGCCCTACGGGCGCACGAAAGCACCCAACCGGACACCTCGAGCGTCAGCGCACCTTCGTCGCCTTGTCGTGCTCGCGCGCAGCGCGGGTCACCTCTCCCCAGTTGCCGCTGCCACCCGCGCCGCACGAGCACTGCCACGCATCGTCGAACACGCCGGTCTCATGGATGACCGTCGATGACGACGGCTTCGACGGTCCGGTGGTGTCGCCGCCCCGTCCGTTGCTCATCGCGATGATCGCATCGACGATGCGGGGTGCGAAGTCGTCGATCATCTCGGCGACCGCCGTCAGCAACACGACCGGGTCCGGCCTGCCGCCCACGACCCACGTCTCGGTGTCCTCGGGCCAGACCTCCCGCACTCCGGGTACTGCGCTCACTCGGGCATCGAACGCTGCGTGGATGTCGTGGTACAGGGCTCCTTCACGGATCGCCTCCATCGCGGCGACCGACACGATCCATTCGTCGCCCGTGCCATCGGCTTGCTCGACGAACACCCCGAGGATGTCGCTGGTCACCTCACCGCGACCGTCGAACTCACCGCCCGAGGAGTCCACGAACCGCTCGAGGCAGAGCGAGCCGGGCCCTCCGCTGGCGTCGATGATGCGTCCGAACACTCGGACATCCTGCCACCGCGCCGCGGTCGTGGGCGCGATTCGTCCCAGTGCTGGGACGTGTCGCGCCCGTGGGCGCGCAGTGACCCGGAAATGGCAGGTTCCGCGCCCGACCGGCGGGTGACGGTCAGTGGGTGCGGGCCCACTTCAGGCCGCCGGCGAACCCGCCGGCCACCAGACCGACGGCACCCACGGCCTGCGTGGTGCGGCGGATGACCGCCTTGGTGCGCTTGGAGAACTCGACCACCGGCCAGCCCTCGAGATCGGCGTGGCGTTGCAGCTTCGCGTCGGGGTTCACCGCCACCGGGTGGCCGACCGCCTGCAGCATCGGCAGGTCGCTGGCCGAGTCGCTGTACGCCCAGCAGCGGTCGAGCTCGAGGCCCTGTTCCTGCGCCAGCGCCTGCATGGCCTCCACCTTGCCGGGCCCGTAGCAGAACGGGCCGTCGAGCTCGCCGGTGTACACGCCGTCGCGGATGGTGCTGCGCGTGCCGATGCCGGCGGTCATGCCGAGTGCCTTCGCCAGCGGCTCGACGAGCTCGATGGGTGACGCCGACACGATGTACGTGGCGCGTCCGGCGTCGCGGTGCAGCTCGATGAGCCGTCGCGACTCGGGGCGGACACGCTCCAGCAACTTCGGCACGATGTCGGCGTTCAGTGCCACCAGGTCGTCGACGCGCACGTCCTTCACCACACCGAGGATGCGGTCGCGCACGGCCATCGACGTCTCGTCGCTCGCACCCGTGAGTGCGAAGTCGAGCGCGCTCACCGCGTCGCGCACGAACTGGTGCGTGGGCACGAGCTTGCCGCGCCAGGCGGCGATGCCCAGCACGAACGCGCTCGATCCGCTGATGAGGGTGCGGTCGAGGTCGAAGAATGCAGCGCTCGGACGGTGGAGGGGGTTCGTGTCACTCATCGGCAGATCGGGGGATCGTGAGGGCGAGGTCGTACACCCGGCGCTTCGATGCACCGGTTGCTGCCATCACCGTAGCGATCGCCGAGCGTCGATCGGCACCGCCCCCCATCTCGCCGCGAAGTGCAGCCAGGATCTGCTCGTCGGTGGCATCGGCCGCCGCGGGCGCACCCTCCAGCACCACCACGTACTCGCCGCGTGGTGCGACCTGTTCGGTGTGCGCGACGGCCGCGTCGAGCGTGCCGCGCCACACCTCCTCGTGCAGCTTGGTGAGCTCGCGCGCCAGGGCGACGCGACGGTCGCCGCCGCATGCCGCTGCCAGGTCGGCCATGGTGCGTGCCACGCGGTGCGGCGCCTCGTAGAGCACGACCGTGCGGCGCTCGGCGGCGGCCTCGGCGATGCGCTCGCCGCGCTCCTTGCCACTGCGCGGCAGGAACCCCTCGAACACGAACCGGGTGGTGTCGAAGCCGCTCACCACGAGCGCCATCACCAGCGCCGCCGGCCCTGGCACCGCGGTGACCGGATGGCCGGCCTCGACCACCGCGGCCACCAGCCGCATGCCGGGGTCGCTGATGCCGGGGGTGCCCGCGTCGGTGACCACGCCGACGTCGCCACCCGCGGCCAACACGCCGAGCACCTCGTCGATGCGGGCGGCTTCGCGATGCTCGTCGGCCACGGCGAGGCGCACGCCGCTGATGCCCGCGTGCGACAGCAGCTTCCCGCTGTGCCGGGTGTCCTCGCAGCAGATGAGCGCGCACGTCATCAACGCGTCGACCGCGCGGGGCGACAGGTCGCCGAGGTTGCCGATCGGGGTGCTCACGAGCACCAACCGACCGGTCACTCGCGCAGCTCCACGACGTCGTCGAGGCGGAGGCCCCACCGTTCGAACGCGCCGGCCTCGGCCTCGACCACGCGGGCGGCACCCTTCACGTACGGGCCGATGCGGTTGGGTGGCATGTGCGCGAGGCGGATGACCTTGCCCGAGGCGTCGAGGTGCGCGACGTCGATGGCGAACTTCATGCCGATGGTGTGCACCCAACGGGTGTCCTCGAGGACGAGCGCACCCTCGATGCCGGTGCGGCCGAGCAGCCCGCGACCGCGGTCGGCGTGGCTGGTGGCGTGCTGCGCGCTGGCGAGCACGTTGCCCTTGCTCACCAGCCAGCCGTCACGGGTCATGGTGCAAGATTGGCACGCGGCGCGCCGGTCACAACAGCGGCACGTCGGGCGCGGGGGTGAACTCGCTGCGGCGACCTGCCGCAGCGTCGTACCACGCCTTGCCGACCACGGCCGAGAAGATGATCGCGCCACCGACGACCGTGAGGGGCTTGGGTACCAGATCGAGGATGAGCCAGCTCCAGATGGGCACGAACACCATCTCCGTCTGGGCGAACACGGTCATCGGCACGGCCGGCACGTGCTTCGATGCGGCGTTGAACATGATGGTGCCGACCACGATGATGACCGAGCCGTGGAACAGCGCCCAGGCCACGTCGTCGGCGGGTGGCACGAGTGGCTTGCCGTTCGACAGCGTGACCGCGACGCAGACGACCACCATCAGCAACCCGTAGCCCGGCAGGACCGGCGACCAGTCGCGGCTGGTGTCGGTGCGCAGGCACACCGTGTAGATGGCCAGGCCGACCGACGCCGTGAGTGCGGCGATGTTGCCGATGACGCTGCCGGCCTCGAGGTCGCTCGCCACCGTGATGATCAATCCGGTCATGCCGACCGCGAGGGCCACGATGGTGCTGCGCGAGAGCTTCTCGCCGAGGAACCGCGAGAACACGACGGCGACGAGCGGGGTGAGCGAACCCAGGAACGCGGCGTTGGCCGGCGTGGTGGTCTTCACCGCGTAGACGAAGCAGATCGACGCGAGGAACAGCCCGAAGTTGGCGACCATCATCACGCGACCGCTGCGCCAGGCGCGGACGGTGGGGAAGGGACGGCGTTGGATCGCGGCCATCACCTCGACCACCACGATGATGCCGATCGAACGCCAGATCATGTACTGGAACGCATCCGCATCGTCGGCCAGTCGGCTCGCGATGGTGCCGAAGCTCCACACCACGCCCGCGCCGACGCCCATCAGCGAGGCGAGCACCGGCAGCCGCTGCTTCTCCATCTGCTCCGACAGTAGCGGTACGGGTGTACCGGTCATCGTGCTCGGCGCACGGTAGGAATGTGGCGTGGAATCGCCGCCGCCCTACGCCCGCAGCTTCCGCCCGCGTCGTCGCGGGCTGCCCGCGGCGCGCGCCGAGGCGTACGAGCGCGACGCGCCCAAGTACCGCCTCGAGGTGACGGGACCGGTGCTCGACCTCGCCGCCCTGTTCGGGCCCGACGCGGCCGTCGTGCTCGACATCGGGTTCGGCGGTGGCGAGGGCCTCGTCGAGATGGCCGCCGCCCGACCCGACGAGTGCCTCATCGGTGTGGAGGTGCACACGCCCGGCGTCGCGAAGGTCATCGAGGCCGCCGAGGCAGGCGCGTGGACGCACGTGCGCGTCGTCGAGGGCGACGCGCTCGACTTCCTCCCGCGCCTCGCCCACGGCTCCCTGGCCGGGGTGCGCATCTGGTTCCCCGACCCGTGGCTGAAGCGCAAGCAGCAGCACCGCCGCATCGTGCGAGCCGACGTGGTGGCGATGCTCACCGATCGCCTGCAGGTCGGCGGCACGTTGCACGTCGCCACCGACATCGCCGAGTACGCCATCAACACCGAGCGCGTCACGGCGGGCGAACCACGGCTGCGCGGGGGAGTCGTGCCGCGACCCGAGTGGCGGCCGGTCACCCGCTTCGAACGGCGTGGCCACGCCGAGGGTCGTACGCCGACGGATCTGATCTACGAGCGCATCGGCTGACGCGACGGGTCAGCCGAGCACGGGGTCGGGGGTGCGCCCGGCGACGCCGGTCTTGCGGAGCAGCGTGCCGGTGAGCTGGCGGTCGAGGTGGGTCTGGCGCCACACCAGCATCCGTTGCGCGAGTGGCAGCACCACGGCGGGGTCGGTGACGCGGGTCTGCCAGGTCGGGTCGGTGGCGAGGTCGAAGCACAGCCACTCGCCGTTGCCGAACTGCACGTACGCGTGGGTGCTGTCGCGCACCACGGCCAGGTTCGAACGCTCGAGCTTGCGGTCCCACGGCCATTCGTGGGTCTCCATCTGGATGAGCACGTCGCGCCAGTCCCACTCCCAGTGCGCCTCCGTCCGCCACCGCGTCGGCCGCTCGCCGCGAAGGAACGGGGTGAGGGGCAGGCCGTCGCACTGCAACGGCACCGGCGCGCCGATGGCCTCGCACAGCGTGGGCATGATGTCGACGTTCTCGGTGAAGTCGTCGACGACCGTGCCGAACCCCTGCGGGTGGCGAGGGTCGCGCACCATGCCGATGATGTGGTAGCTGCTCTCGAAGAAGCCGGCCTTCTGCACCAGGCCCTGGTCGCACAGCTGCTCGCCGTGGTCGGCGGTGACCACGATGACGGTGTTCTCCCAGTCGCCGCGGTCCTTCAACGCCTGCCAGATGCGACCCATGTGGTGGTCGACCTCGGTGATCATGCCGTAGTACTGCGAGCGGAGATGCGCGATGTCGGCGGGGTCGGTGGGCGCCTGGGTCCACTCCACCTGCAGCAGCGTGTCGTGCACCGGATGGAGCTCGTCGGGCACCGGCAGCGGGGGAGGGCAGTCGGCGGGGTCGTACATCGTGGCGTAGTGGCCCGCGGCGTCGTACGGCGGGTGGGGGCGGATGTACGACGTGTGCGCGAACCACGGGCCGTCCTGTTCGCCCAGCCACTCGAGGAAGTGGTCGGTGAGGAACTGCGTGACCGAGTGCTCGGCCGGCCGCTCGTGCTCGGTCTCGAGCGCCACGTCGGGGTCGGTGACGTCGTAGCCCAGCGAGCGCAACCACGCCAGCCACGGCGCGTGCCGCTCGTCGAGGCACAGCAGCTCCTCGAACCCGGGCAGCACGCCCTCCCAGTTGCGCAGGCGCGGGTCGTCGGGATCGTCGATGCGACGGATGTCGGCACCCTGGTCGGTGTAGCCCCACATCACCGGGTGGTAGCCCTCGCGCAGGCCCAGGCGTGCCACGTTGTCGAGGCCCCAGTCGAGCGGCGTGCCGTTCGCGACCACGCGGTTGTTCATCTGGTACGTGCCGGTGTACAGCGCGGCGCGGCCGGGCGCACACGGCGCGGCCTGGGCGTAGTGCCGGGCGAACCGCACGCCTTCGGCCGCGAGCGCATCGAGGTTCGGTGTGCGCACCAGCGGATGGCCGGCGCAGCTGAGCGAGTCCCCCCTGAACTGGTCGAGCGTGATGAGGAGTACGTTCGGGCGCATGCTGCTCCGTGATGTCGCGTTCGACGATGGGTTCGTCGAGGTCCGTGGTGCCTTCGACCTCGATCGTACGCCGGACGGTCTCCTGCCGAGGAGGCTGCCGGCCTGGACCCGGCCGCAGATCCCCGACATCTTCATGAACACGATGGTCACGCTCACCGCCGGCGTGCGGTTGGTGTTCGTCACCGACTCCCCGGTCGTGGAGCTCGTCTCGCACCCGCGCACCATCCACAGCCTCCCCGACGTCGTGCGCCCGCCGGTGTTCCAGATGACGGTCGACGGTGTCGTGCAGCCCGACGCGGTCGCGCTCGGCGGCACCTACGTGCACATCGACCGCTCGATGGGGCCTGACGGCATCGACTTCGAGATCGGCGGACCCGTCACTGTGCGCTGGGACGACCTCGGCACCGACCGAAAAGTCGTCGAGATCTGGTTCCCCACCAACTCGTCGGTCGAGCTGCAGGTGCTGCGCATGGCCGACGGTGCCATGGTCGGACCGGCGCCCGTCACACGTCGCCGGTGGGTGCACTACGGCTCGTCGATCAGCCACTGCATCGACGTCGACCGACCGTTCGACGCGTGGCCGGTGATGGTGGCGCACGAGCACGACCTCGAGCTGACCGACTTCGGTCTGGCGGGCCAGTGCCAGCTCGACCCGTTCATGGGTCGTGTCATCCGCGACACGCCCGCCGACGTGATCAGCCTGAAGATCGGCATCAACCTGGTGAACGCGGCATCGATGAACGAGCGCACCTTCGCTCCCGCGGTGCACGGTCTGCTCGACCACGTGCGCGACGGCCATCCCGACACGCCGGTGCTGGTCGTGTCGCCCATCTTCTGCCCGTCCGCGGAGCACCATCCGGGCCCGACGGTGCCGGGACCGAACGGCAAGTTCGTGGTGGTCGACGCGCCGGTCGAGGCGCGACCGTTCGGTCTCACCCTGCGCCGCATCCGCGAGATCGTCGCCGGCATCGTCGAGCAACGACGCGAGGCCGGCGACACGGCACTCCACCACGTCGACGGCCTCTCACTGTTCGGTCCGGACGACGCGCACCTGCTGTACGACGACCTCCACCCGTCACCCGAGGGCTACGCCCTCCTCGGCCGTCGCTTCGCCGCGGCGGCGTTCGCGCCCGGCGCGCCGCTGGCCTGACCCACGCCAGCGTGAGGTCGCGCGGATTCCACCGTTTCGGTGGAGTGGCCGCGACGCCGGCTGGTGCGACAGCGCCGGCGTGAGGTCGCGCGGAATCCACCGAAACGGTGGAGTGGCCGCGACGTCGGCTGGCGGGTCAGCGGGTGAGCTCGGTGCGCAGCTGGTCGAGACCGACCGCACCGAGACGCAGGGCACGGGTGTGCCAGGCGCGCAGGTCGAACGCCTCGCCGTCGCGGCGACGGGCCTCGTCGCGGGCCGCCACCCACTCGCGCTGGCCGATCTTGTAGCTGATGGCCTGGGCCGGCCAGCCGAGGTAGCGGTCGATCTCGCTACGCATGAACGCCTCGGTGTTGCCGGTCTCCGAGAGTGAGAACTCGTACGCGAGGTCGGGGGTCCACACCTCGCCGCCGTGGAACGGGGTGCCGTCGGCGAGCGTGGTGCCGGCGGGGATGCGCATGCCGAGGTGCATGCCGATGTCGATGATGACGCGCACGGTGCGCAGCATCTGCCCGGCCAGGAAGCCCAGCCGGTGGTCGGGGTTCTCGAACCAGCCGAACTCGTCGCAGAGCTGCTCTGCATACAGCGCCCACCCCTCGCCGTGGCCGCTGATGAAGCTCATCCGCTGGATGCGGCTGAGCGAGCCCGCCTGCACCAACGCGTACGCGAGTTGCAGGTGATGACCGGGGACGCTCTCGTGGTAGCAGGTGGTGACGTCGCCCCACTTCGGGAACTGCGTGCGACCGAGCGCGGGGTACCAGGTGCGGCCCGGGCGGCTGAAGTCCTCGGACGGCGACGTGTAGTAGGCCGCGGCGGCGGAGCCCTCCGGCGGGATGAGCGCCTCGCACCGGTTCATCTGCTCGGGGATCTCGAAGTGCTCGTGGCTGCGCTCGAGCGCCTCGTCGGTGAGCGCCTGCAGCCATCGCTGGTACTCGTCGACACCGTGCGCGGCGCGGGCAGGGTGGGGATCGTGGTCGAGCAGGTGGATCACCTCGGCGAAGCCGGCGCCGGGGAGGATGCGCTCGCACGTCGCGGTGATCTCGGCACGAAGGTGGTGGAAGTCGGACCACGCCCACTCGTACATCTCGGTCGGGTCGAAGTCGGCGCCGAGCATTTGCCGCACACCGATGCGGTAGCGCTCGGGCCCGCAGCCGTCGGCCTCGGGTGCCGCGGGTGCGTAGACGTTGCGCAGGTAGGTGGCGAAGTCGCCGTACGCCGCGTTGGCCCGCTCGGCGCCGGCTCGCACGGCGTCGACCACCGAAGCAGGCAGCGCCGCCGCCTCGGCCTCGGTGGTGAGCGTGTCGAACCAACGGTTGCTCGCCCAGGTGGCGGCCTGGTCGGCGGCGGCGTTGGCCTGGCGGCGGGCCGACATGCGGCCCTCGGTGCGGCCGAGCTCGTAGGTGGCGCGCAGACCCTCGAGCGCGGTGGGCACCGCGGCGAGCCGCGCAGCGATGTTCGACCAGGCGGCCTCCCCGTCGCGTGACATCAGGTCGAACGTGGCGCGCAGGCCGCTGGCCGGCGCCGCGATGGCGCGCACGCTGCGCTGCCATTCGCCCGCGTCGAACGACAGCAACGACGTGTCGAACCGTTCGGCGATGAAGTCGCGTGCCAGACGGTCGTGCTCGTCGGTGATGGGCAGGGTGTCGATCTCAGCGCGCGCCCGCCGGGTGTGCTCGGCACGGGCGCGCTGGCCGTCGGGCGACCAGTCGGTGAGCAGGTGGTCGTGGCCGGGGATCCCCCGGCTGGTGGCGGCGCACGGATCGAGGGCGGCCTGCTCGTCGATGATGCGGTCGGCGAAGGCGAAAACGGGTGACGGGCTGGTCATGAGCGGAGCGTAGACCGCGCCCGCGGCGACCCGCCGGTCTCCGACTCTTCCATCGCCGTGGAAAATCCAATAGAGTTTCCAACGGTGGCCACACTCTCGGAGATCGCAGAACACGCCGGTGTCGGCATCGGCACCGTGTCGCGCGTCTTCAGTGGCAGCCCCAACGTGAGCGAGCCGATGCGTGAGCGGGTGCTCGCCTCGGCGGCCCACCTCGGGTACGAACCGAGCGGCCGCAAGCGCCCTCAGCAGGCAAGTTCCCAGGGTTTCGTCGGTCTGCTGGTCACGTTCTTCGACGAGCCGTCGGCCCTCCAGCGCTTCAGCGGGCTCGTGCCGCGCCTGCAGTCGAACGACCTGCACGTGGTGCTGTACAACATCGAGTCGCCCAGCCAGGCCCGCGCGAAGCTCATGGAACTTCCACGGCTCACCACGCTCGAAGCGCTCATCGTGGTGTCGTTGCCCATCACCGACGACGAGTCGCGCGCGTTGGCGAAGGCGTCGTACCCGACCGTGCTGGTCGACACCTGGGGCAAGGGGTTGCCGAGCGTCACCATCGACGATCGTCACGGCGGTCGCATCGCCACGCAACACCTCATCGACCTCGGTCACCGGCGCATCGGGTTCGTGGGCGAGCCCGGCGACAACTCGTTCGGCTTCGTGTCGAGTGCCCGCCGCGAGGAGGGCTACCTCACCGCCATCCGCGGTGCCGGCATCGAGCCCGATCCGGCACTCGTGCGCCACGGTGCGCACCTGCGTGGCGCGGCCAAGCAGATGACGCTCGACATGCTCGACCTCGACCATCCGCCCACCGCCATCGTGGCGGCATCCGACATCCAGGCCGTGGGTGTGATGGAGGCGGTCGAGTCGCGCGGCAAGAAGGTGCCGCACGACGTGTCGGTCGTGGGCTACGACGACATCGAGGTCGCCGCCCTGATGGGCCTCACCACGGTGCGGCAGCCGCTGGTGCGCTCGGGCGAGCGCGCCGCCGAGCTCGTGCTCGAGGCAATGGGCGCCAAGCGCCGTTCGGCGTTCGACGAGCAGCTCGAGGTGGAGCTCGTCGTGCGTGCCACCACCCGTCCGCCTCGCTGACCCGATCGGAACGTCGCATGAACGCGCCCGTCCACCCTGCCGCCACCACCGATCGAGCATGGTGGCTCGACGCCGTCGTCTACCAGGTGTACGTGCGGTCGTTCGCCGACTCGAACGGCGACGGCAAGGGCGACCTGCAGGGCATCATCGACCACCTCGACCACCTGCAGCAGCTGCGCGTCGACGCGATCTGGCTGTGCCCGTGCTTCCCGTCGCCGCAGATGGACCACGGCTACGACGTGGCCGACTACTTCGACATCGAGCCGACGTACGGCGACCTCGCCACGTTCGACCGCATGGTGGCCGGCGCCCGCGAGCGCGGCATCAAGGTGATGCTCGACGTGGTGCCCAACCACTGCAGCAGCCAGCACGCCTGGTTCCAGGCGGCCGTGGCCGCGGGAAAGGGCTCGCCCGAGCGCGAGCGGTTCTGGTTCCGCGACGGCAAGGGCGAGCACGGCGAGCTGCCGCCCAACAACTGGACCGCCATCTTCGGTGGCCCGGCGTGGACCCGCGTCACCGAGCCCGACGGCACGCCGGGCCAGTGGTACCTCCACGTGTTCACGCCCTGGCAGCCCGACTTCAACTGGGAGAACGAGGACGTCGCCGATCACTTCGATCGCATGCTGCGGTTCTGGTTCGACCGCGGCGTCGAGGGCTTCCGTGTCGATGCCGTCGGCGTGGTGGGCAAGACCGAGGGCCTGCCCGATCAGGTGCTCGACCCCAGCGCCGGCACGGCCACGGAGCAGGCGGGCAAGAACGAGCACATCCAGTTCAAGCCCCGCGCCCACGACTACTGGCGTCGGTGGCGGCACAACATCGACGCCTATCAGGCCGAGCACCCGGGCCGCGACCTCGTGACGGTCAGCGAGGCGTACACACCCGGACGCCCCGACCTGTTGCTGAAGTTCGTCGAGCCCGACCAGTTCCACCAGTCGTTCAACTTCGACCTGATGCTCGCGCCGTGGATCGCCGGCCCGATCCGCCAGTCGGTGGCCGAGGTGTACGAGGTGCTCACCGATGCGGGCGCGTCGCTCACCTGGACGCTCAACAACCACGACACGCAACGTTCGGTCACTCGGTACGGCCGTGCCAACGCCACCGACATGGTGAGCTGGACGAAGAACAACCTCGTCTACGTCGACGCCCCGGTCGACGAGGCGCTCGGCCTGCGTCGCGCCGAGGCGATGATCGCGTTCGCCGCGGGCCTGCCCGGTTCGCTGTACCTCTATCAGGGCGAGGAGCTCGGGTTGCCCGAGGTGCTCGACGTGCCGGCCGACCGTCGCGAGGACCCGTTGTTCGCACGCACCGGCGGCAAGGAGATCGGTCGCGACGGGTGCCGCATCCCGTTGCCCTGGACCGACGATCCCGCCACCACGTACGGCTTCTCGCCGGCGAACCCGGCAGAGCCGTGGCTCCCCGTGCCCGAGGGCTGGGGCCGCTACGCCGCCTCGTCGCAGGCCGCCGACGAGCGCAGCACCTACGCGCACTACGTGCACCTGCTGGGCCATCGGCGTCTGCTCGATCGCACCGCACCGCTGGACTGGGTGCTGTCCGACAGCGACGAGGTGGTGGCGTACCGGCGCGGCGACGTGACGGTGGTGCTCAACGTGAGCGACCACGCCGTGTCGCTCCCGGCCGATCTCACCGATGGCACGAAGGTGATCATCTCCTCCGTGCGCGACCACGACGACCCGACGACGGTGCCCGCGAACGCGTGCACGTGGCTGCTCCGGCGGTGAGCGACGACTGGTGGCGTCACGCCGTCGTCTATCAGGTCTACATCCGCTCGTTCGCCGACGGAAACGGTGACGGCCTCGGCGACATCGCCGGGCTCCGTGCCCGGTTGCCGTACCTGCAGCAGCTGGGCGTCGACGCCGTCTGGATCAACCCGTGGTACCCGTCGCCGCAAAAGGATGCGGGGTACGACGTCGTCACCTACTTCGACATCGAGCCGAAGTTCGGCACGCTCGCCGACGCGGAGGCGATGATCGCCGAGGCGCACGAGTTGGGCATCCGAGTCATCCTCGACATCGTCCCGAACCACTGCAGCGATCTGCACCCGTGGTTCCAGGCCGCGCTGGCCGCAGGGCCGGGCTCACCCGAACGTGCGCGCTTCGTGTTCCGCGACGGCAGGGGCGCGAACGGTGAGCTGCCGCCGAACGACTGGCCGAGCTGCTTCGGCGGCCCGGCGTGGACCCGTGTGGTCGAGGCCGACGGCACGCCGGGCCAGTGGTACCTCCACCTGTTCGCGCCCGAGCAACCGGACCGCAACTGGCTGCACCCCGACACGCACGCCGACTACGAAGCCGCGCTGCGCTTCTGGTTCGACCGTGGCGTCGACGGGTTCCGCATCGACGTGGCGCACTCGCTGTTCAAGGCCGAGGGGCTGCCCGATGTCGGCGACATTGAGTACGTCGCCGACGACCCGCGGCAGCACCCGTTCTGGGACCCCGACGAGGTGCACGAGGTGTACCGCTCGTGGCGTGCGATCGCCGACTCGTACGACCCGCCGCGTGTGTTCGTGGCCGAGGCGTGGGTGCCGAAGCCGTCGCGTCTCGCTCGCTACGTGCGACCCGACGAACTGCACACGACGTTCAACTTCGACTACCTGCGCGCCCCGTGGGATCCGAACCATCTGCGACGCGTGATCGACACCACGTTGCGCGAGCACGCGCTGGTGGGCGCGCCGCCGACGTGGGTGCTCTCGAACCACGACGTCACCCGTGAGGTGTCGCGGTACGCGCGCCGGGAGCAGCACGACCTGCAGTACATGTTGCGGCACCTCGAGGGCCCGGCCGACCTCGCGCTCGGTGCGCGACGCGCACGTGCCGCGCTGTTGCTGATGGCCGCCCTGCCCGGCTCGTGCTACGTGTACCAGGGCGAGGAGCTCGGCCTTCCCGAGGTGGAGGATCTGCCGCCCGCCGTGCGGCAGGACCCTGCCTGGGAACGGTCCGGTCACACCGATCCGGGTCGCGACGGGTGCCGCGTGCCGCTGCCGTGGTCGGGGTCGGCGTCGCCGTTCGGGTTCGGTCCGCCGGGCGCAGCCGACCCGTGGTTGCCGCAGCCCGAATGGTTCGCGGCGTACACCGCCGAGGCGGCGGAACGCGACCCCGCGTCGCATCTGCACCTGGCACGGCGGGTGTTCGAGCTGCGGCGCTCGTCGGCGTCGTTGCGCAGCCCGCGACTCGAGTGGCGCGACATGGGCGACGACGTGCTCGCGTTCGAGCGCGGCGACGACCTGATGTGCACGGTGAACTTCGGCGCGACGAACGTGGCGCTCCCCGAAGGGAGCACCGTGCTCGTGTGCAGTGCACCGCTCGACGGCCACCACGTCCCGCCCGACACGGCGGTGTGGTGGAGCCGCTGATCAGCGGATGGCGAGACCCGAGTCGAGGTCGAACAACTGCAGGTGCTCGGTGTCGACCGCCAGCTGTGCCGACTGATCGGGGAGCAGCTTGCTGGTGGGGGCGACGCGGGCCACGATGACGCTGCTGTGCTCGTCGCCGGGGGTCTCGCTCTCGATGTCCTCGGCGGTCACCTTGCCGGCATCGACGGTGACGTGCAGCAGCACCTCGGAGCCGAGGCCCTCGCGCACCTCCACGGTGCCGGTGATCATCGACCGACCCTCGGTGTTGCCGAGCGCGGCATCGGCGATGTGCTCGGGGCGGACACCCACGGCGAGGTCGCGGCCGTCGTAGCCGGCCAACGACGGGCGGGCGGCGCGCACTGCTTCTGGGACGCGCAAGGTGTTGCTGCCGACCGTGAGCGTGCTCGCCGCGGCGTCGTACCGACCGCGCAGCATGTTCATCTGCGGCGAGCCGATGAACGTGGCCACGAAGATGTTGTCGGGGAAGTCGTAGAGGTTCTGCGGGGTGTCGACCTGCTGCAGCACGCCGCGGCTGAGCACCGCCACGCGGTCGCCCATGGTCATCGCCTCGATCTGGTCGTGCGTGACGTAGACGGTGGTGACGTTGAGCTGACGCTGCAGCTTGCTGATCTCGGCGCGCATCGCCACGCGCAGCTTGGCATCGAGGTTCGACAGCGGCTCGTCCATGAGGAACGCCTGCGGCTGGCGCACGATGGCACGGCCCATGGCGACACGCTGACGCTGGCCGCCGGAGAGCTTGGCCGGCTTGCGGTCGAGGTACTCGGTGAGCTCGAGGATGCGGGCGGCCTCGTCGACGCGCTGGTCGATCTCGTCCTTCGGCATCTTCTTCAGCTTCAGTGCGAACGCGATGTTCTCGCGCACCGAGAGGTGCGGGTAGAGCGCGTAGGACTGGAACACCATGGCGATGTCGCGGTCCTTCGGATCGAGGTCGTTGACGCGCCGGCCGCCGATGTGGAGGTCGCCACCCGAGATCGACTCGAGGCCGGCGATCATCCGCAACGCCGTGGACTTGCCGCAGCCGGACGGGCCCACGAGCACGAGGAACTCGCCCTCCTGGACTTCCAGCGACAGCTTGTGCACGGCGTGGAAGCCATTCTCGTACAGCTTGTCGATCTCGTTCAGGACGATGTTGCCCACGGGGTCCCCCTCAGTAGCCGCTTGGGTCGTTTCGAAATCGTAGCCGCACATCTTTTCACGGTCGGCACGAAGTGTTATGGTACGCCTCGGAATGTTCCAAGGAAATTCCACACCATTTCCACGGTCAGCGCAAGCCCCGTGGTTCAGCATCCTTGAGGGGGATAACCAATGAAGACCAAGCGCATCGCCGTTGCTGCGATCGCCATGTCGCTCTTGGTGGCCGCATGCGGTGACGACTCGGAGTCGTCGTCGGAAGGCACCACGGGTGGCACGGGTGGCGGCTCGGCCGAGTCGATCCTGAACGGTGAGATCAAGTGCGAGCAGCAGTACGCCGGCAAGAAGGTCACCGTCTTCTCGCCCGTGCGTGACTCGGAGAACGACAAGCCGATCGCCGACTACGTGGCTGCGTACCAGCCGCTCGTCGACTGCACCGGCGTCGAGATCGTCTGGGAGGGCACCGACCAGTTCGAGACCGAGATCAACGTCCGTCTCGAGGGTGGCAACGCCCCCGACGTGATCGACTTCCCGCAGCCGGGCCTCATGGCCGCCGTGGCTCGCAAGGGCTTCCTGAAGGAGTTCCCCGCCGACCTCGCCGACAACGTGGCGAGTGACTTCCTCGGTGGCTGGGACGCCTACGGCACCGTCGACGGCAAGGTCTACGGCATCCCCGGTCGCTCGAACATCAAGAGCATCGTGTGGTACTCGCCGAAGGCCTTCGAGGACAAGGGCTACGCCATCCCGACCACGCTCGAGGAGCTCAAGGCCCTCAGCGACCAGATCGTCGCCGACGGCGGCACCCCGTGGTGCGTCGGCGCCGAGTCGGGTGTTGCCACCGGTTGGGTGCTCACCGACTGGATGGAGGACTTCATGCTCCGTACCCACGGTGAAGAGGTCTACGACCAGTGGGTGAACCACGAGATCCCGTTCAACGACCCGAAGGTCGCCGAAGTGGCCGACGCGGTGGGCGAGTACGTGAAGAACGCCGACTACCTCGGCGGTGACGGCCTCGTGAAGGCCATCGCGACCACCAAGTTCCAGGACGGCGGTCTGCCGATCACCACCGGCGACTGCTACATGCACCGCCAGGCCAGCTTCTACGCCAGCCTGTGGCCGGAAGGCACCGTGGTCGGTGAGGGCGGCGACGTCAACATCTTCTACCTGCCCAGCCCCGCTGACGGCCCGAAGTACATGCTCGGCGCCGGCGACATCTACGCCGCCGGTTCGGACAAGCCCGAGACCTTCGACGTCCTGAAGTACACCGGTTCGGCCGACTACCAGCTCGAGATCGTGAACAAGCGCAAGGAGCTGTCGCCGAACAAGAACATCGATTTCACCCAGATCTCCGATCCGTTCACCAAGCAGCTCTCCGAGCTGCAGGCCGGCGCCGATGTCTTCCGTTTCGACGGTTCCGACATGATGCCGGGCGCAGTGGGCGCCGGTACGTTCTGGACCGAGATCACGGCGTGGGTCATCGGTGGCAGCACCGAGGACTTCGTGAACAACGTCGAGGCCAGCTGGCCCACCAGCTGAGCAATCAGCGTCTGACATGATGACCGCAGGGGGTCGGGCTCCGGCCCGACCCCCTCGCTCATCGAAGCCGCGTTCAAGGGTGTGAAGGAGGGGGTCATGGGGGACCTGTTGACGACGATCGTGGTCGTCGTCGTCGGTGTGGGCGGTCTGCTCGCCGTGCTCGGCGGGTTGTACTGGCTCACGAAGCTGTTGCCGGGGAAGTGGACCGAACGCGGCCGTGTGGTCGTGTTCCTGTTCCCCGCGCTGATGCTGATGGTGATCGGCCTCGTCGTGCCGGCGATGCGCACCATCTACACCAGCTTCCTCGACGACAACGGGAAGAAGTTCATCGGTCTGGGCAACTACACCGAGATCTTCCAGACGCCCAACACGCGTCTGACCGTGATCAACAGCCTCACGTGGGTGCTGCTCGGCACCGTCATCACCCTCGTCGTCGGGCTCACCATCGCCCGCTTCGCCGACAACATGCGCGGCGAGAAGACGGCGAAGTCGCTGATCTTCATCCCCGGTGCCATCTCCCTGGTCGGCGCCGGCATCATCTGGAAGTTCGTGTACGCCGGCCCGCCCTTCAAGGTGGGTCTGCTCAACGCCATCACGAAGAGCATCCCCGGCCTGCCCACCAGCATGGGCGGCGACGGCGAGCGCAACTGGCTGCTCGAGCGTGGCTTCGGGCCGCTCAACCCTCCGGAGTCGGCCCCCGGCTTCAACACGTTCCTGCTCATCGTGATCTTCATCTGGGCGTCGGCCGGCTTCGCCACCGTGGTGTTCTCGGCCGCGATGAAGGGTGTGCCCGAGTCGCTCATCGAGGCGGCACGCGTCGACGGCGCCACGAAGCGCCAGGCCTTCTACAAGGTCACTCTTCCGTACATCCGGGCCACCATCATCACCGTGGCCACCACCACCACGATCGCCGGTCTGAAGGCGTTCGACATCGTGGCCGCCACCACCGGCGGCAACTTCGGCACGAGCACCATCGCCAACGAGTTCTACCGGGTGTACTTCGTGCAGTCCCGGTCGGGGTTCGGCTCCGCACTCGCGGTGCTGATCTTCATCCTGGTGGTGCCGGTCGTGGTGATCAACCGTCGGGCCCAGGCCCGCGCCGAGGAGATGATGGCCGCATGAGTGACGCAACCGCCTACGCCGGCGAACCGGTCGGCCGTTCCTTCAAGGGCGCTCTCACCAGTGTGTGGGGTCGAGTCGCCGTCATCGGCCTGGTGTTCCTCTGGACCATCCCCACGTTCGGCACGCTCATCTCGTCGTTTCGTCCGGAGATCTCCGTCAAGACCACCGGGTGGTGGACCTGGTTCACGAACCCCGAGTTCACCCTCGACAACTACAAGGCCGTCCTGTCGAGCGATCCGGGCCAGGACAACATGGGCCACTTCTTCCTCAACTCGGTGCGCATCACCGTGCCGGCCACCATCTTGTCGGTGGGCATCGCGCTGTTCGCCGCGTATGCGTTCTCGTGGATGAAGTTCAAGGGCCGCGACTGGCTGTTCGTCGTCGTGGTCGGCCTGCTGATGGTGCCGCTGCAGATGGCCCTCGTGCCGCTGCTGCGCTTCTTCACCGGTGGCGCCCACGTCGGTCCGGCACTCGCCCTGCTCGTCGGCGGCGGCCTCATCGTGTGGGCGCTCGGCATCATCGTGAAGTGGCGTGAGGGGTGGCCGGTCGCGCTCATCCTCGGCGTGCTCGGCATCGCACTCATCGCGTACTCGGTGGCCAACGGCGGATCGGTGACGATCTTCCCGAAGCTCAACCTCGCGAACAGCATCCCCGCGGTGTGGATCGCACACATCTGCTTCGGTCTGCCGTTCTGCATCTTCATCCTCACCAACTTCGTGCAGGCACTGCCGCGTGAGGTCATCGAGGCCGCACGCGTCGACGGCGCGGGCCACCTCACGGTGTTCGTGAAGCTCATCGTCCCGCTGTCGGTGCCCGCCATCGCCTCGCTGTGCATCTTCCAGTTCATGTACATCTGGAACGACTATCTCGTCGGCAAGATCTTCGGCGGCAGTGGTGCGAACGTGCCCATCGTCGCCAAGCTCGCCGAGGTGTCGGGCACCCGCGGCCAGTCGTGGCACCTGCTCACCGCCAGCGGCATGGTCGCCATGGTGGTGCCCATCGCCGTGTTCTTCGCGCTGCAGCGCTACTTCGTGCGTGGCCTCCTGGCCGGCGCAGTGAAGGGCTGACGCGCTCCGACCCAGGAGTTCCCCCATGACCACCTCCATCGACGAACTCCTCGACCAGCTGACGGTCGAGGAGCTGGTCGCGCTCACGTCGGGGCGCGACTTCTGGCACACCAACGCCATCCCTCGCGTCGGCATCCCCGAGATGCGTGTCAGCGACGGGCCGGTGGGTGCCCGCGGCACGCGCTTCGACGGTGAGGCGTCGATCTGTGCGCCGTGCAGCACGTTGCTCGCGTCCACGTGGGACGACGCGCTGGTCGAACGGGTGGGGGAGTTGCTCGGTCGGGAGACGAAGGCGAAGGGTGCGAGCGTGCTGCTCGCGCCCACGGTCAACCTGCACCGCACGCCGGTCGGCGGTCGCAACTTCGAGTGCATGAGCGAGGACCCGTACCTCACGGCCCGCATCGCCGTGGCGTACGTGCGTGGCCTGCAGTCGGAGGGTGTGGCGAGCTGCATCAAGCACTTCGTCGGCAACGACACCGAGTACGAGCGCATGAGCATCGACTCGGTGGTCGACGAGCGCACGCTGCGCGAGGTGTACCTGCGCCCGTTCGAGGCGGCGGTGAAGGAAGCCGGCGTGATGGCCGTGATGACGGCGTACAACCGCATCAACGGTCCGTGGTCGGCCGACAGCCCGCTCATCGCCGACGTGCTCCGCGGCGAGTGGGGCTTCGACGGCACGGTCGTCAGCGACTGGTTCGGCCTGCACAGCACCGTCGAGGGCGTGAAGGCCGGCCTCGACCTCGAGATGCCCGGGCCCACGCTGCACCGTGGCCAGAAGCTGCTCGCCGCCATCGAGGCCGGCGAGGTCTCCATCGACGACGTGAAGGCCCGTGCCCGCGGCGTGCTGCACCTGATGGAGCGCACCGGAGCGCTCGCCGCCGAGGGCCCCGGGCCCGAGACCACGCGCCACGACACCGCCGACATCGCGCTGGTGCGCCGGGCCGCGGCGGAGGGCATGGTGCTGCTCCGCAACGTGCCCGCCACCACCGACGCCACGGTGCTGCCGCTCGTGCCGACCGGTCTGCGGCGTGTGGCGATCATCGGCCCCAACGCCGCACGAGGCGAGATCATGGGTGGCGGCAGCGCGCACGTCACGCCCACCGGCGTGAGCACTCCGCTCGAGGCGCTCACCGAGTGGTTCGCCGCCGCGGGCGTGGAGGTCGTGCACCAGCCGGGCTGCCAGATCCATCGCCAACTCCCCGAGCTCGATCTGCGCTGTTGCGGCGACGTGCACGTCGACATCTACGCAGGCCCCGACGATCTCGACAACGCCGACGCGTCACCCGTCTCCACGGGCACCACCGGCACCGTGCGACTGATGTGGGTGAGCGACCCCACGGGCGCCGGCTCGGCGAACCCGGCGTTCGGCGTGCGCATCCACACCGCGTTCACGCCCGACGTGTCGGGTGAGTGGAAGTTCGGCATCGAGAGCGTCGCCCCGGCGCGCATCGTGGTCGACGGCAGCGTCGTGGCCGACAACACCGACGTGCCGATCGGCGGCTCGTTCTTCGGCACCGGCCGAGGCGAGGTCGTCGCCGACGTCGCCATGGAGGTCGGTCGCACGTACGACCTCGTCGTCGAGATGCGCCACCACCCGAACGGGATGGGCATGGGCGGCATCAACATCGGTGCGCTCGCGCCGGTGCACGGTGACCAGATGTTCGACGCCCTCGAAGCGGCGGCCACCTCCGACCTGTCGATCGTCGTCGTCGGCACCAACGACAACTGGGAGTCCGAGGGCTGGGACCAGACCACGCTCGACCTCCCCGGCCGTCAGAACGAGCTCGTCACCCGCGTCGCCGAGGTCAGTGCGGCGACGGTCGTGGTCGTCAACGCCGGTTCGCCGGTGGCCATGCCGTGGCGCGAGCAGGTGCACGCCATCCTCATGTCGTGGTTCCCGGGCCAGGAGGTGGGCAACGCGCTCGTCGATCTGCTGTCGGGCGCAGTGGAGCCGCAGGGTCGCCTGCCGGTCACGTTCCCGCTGCGCCTCGAGGATTCGCCGGCCGACGAGCACCACCCCGGTCGCAACGGCCAGGCGCTGTACCGCGAAGGCCGACTGATGGGTCACCACTGGTACACCACCATCGGCCGCGACCCGCTGTTCGCGTTCGGCTACGGGCTCGGCTACGGCTGCGCCGGCATCGCCGACGTGGTCGCCACGTCGGCCTACGAGGTCGAGTGCACGGTCAGCAACATCGGCGACCGCGACGCGGTGGAAGTTGTGCAGGTGTACGCCCACCGCCTCGACCGCGACGACCTGCCGCGCGACGAGCCGGAGGAAGTGCTCGTCGGCTTCGCGAAGGTGGCCGCGCCGGCCGGGTCGTCTCAGCGCATCCGCATCGCGCTCGACCCCGACGGGTACCGCCGCTGGGATCTCGAGCAGTCGGCGTGGACCGTGCCGTCGGTGCCGTACGAGTTGCGCGTCGGCCGTTCGGTCGCCGACGTCGTCGCACGTGTGCAGGTGCAGCCGTGACCCCGGATCTCGACGACCGCATCGACGTTCGGGTGTGGCTCCACACGCCACGGCTGCGTGCCCTGCTGGGTGCGCTCTACGGCGAGGTCGCCGACATCGACGGGCTCACGTCCCGTCTCGTCGACATCGCCGTCGCTGGCGCCGCCGCGCGTCGGCCGTCGCTGCGGCACCGCGACACCGAGTGCGAGCTCGACCCGATGTGGTTCCAGCGCTCGTCGATGATCGGCTACGTGGCGTACGCCGAGCTGTTCGGCGGCACGTTGAAGGGTGTCGCCGATCGCCTCGACTACCTCGAAGAACTGCACGTCACGTACTTCCACCTGATGAAGGTGCTGCGCTCACGAGAGGGTGCCAACGACGGCGGCTACGCAGTGGTCGACTACGCCGACGTCGACCCGGCACTGGGCACCTGGCACGACCTCGAGTTCCTCGCCGACGAGCTCCACACGCGCAGCGTCGCGCTGTGCCTCGACCTGGTGATGAACCACACCGCCCGCGAGCACGAGTGGGCGCGCCTCGCACAGGCCGGCTCGCAACGGTATCGCGACTACTACCTCGTGTTCCCCGACCGCACCGAGCCCGACCGGTACGAGGCCACGCTGCCCGAGGTGTTCCCGGAGATCGCCCCCGGCAACTTCACGTGGGACGACGCGCTGCAGGGCTGGGTGTGGACCACGTTCAACGACTACCAGTGGGACCTCAACTACGCGAACCCCGACGTGCTCGCCGAGATGTTGCAGATCATGGTCACGCTCGCCAACGCCGGCGTCGACGTGCTGCGCCTCGACGCCGTCGCGTTCACGTGGAAGCGGCTCGGCACCAACTGCCAGAACCAGCCCGAGGCGCACCTCATCGCGCAGGTGTACCGCGAGCTGATGGCCATCGCCGCGCCGGCGGTGCTGTTGAAGGCCGAGGCCATCGTCGCCCCGGAGGACCTCCTCCCGTACCTCGGTGTGCACCGTCTCGAACAGCCCGAGTGCCACCTCGCCTACCACAACCAGCTGATGGTGATGCTGTGGAGCAGCCTCGCGTCGGGTGACGCGAACCTCGCCAGCGTCGCGATGCAGGCGCTGCCGCCCACCCCGGCGAACGCCGGCTGGGTGAACTACGTGCGCTGCCACGACGACATCGGTTGGGCGGTCAGCGACGCGAGCGCGGCCGCCGCCGGGCTGTCGGGCGCGGCCCACCGCGACTTCCTCGCGCACTTCTACCGCGGCGACTTCTGGCAGTCGTTCGCCGACGGTGTGCCGTTCAGCAGCAACCCCGACAACGGCGACGAACGCACCTGCGGCACCGCAGCTGCGCTGTGCGGCGTGGGTCGGGCCGTGCGCGCCGGCGACCACGACGAGATCGACGCGGCCGTGCGTCGCCTCGAGTTGCTGTACGGCGTGATGTTCGGCTTCCCCGGCATCCCGCTCGTCTACATGGGAGACGAGCTCGCGCTCGACAACGACCCGTCGTACCAACTCGACGACGAGAAGGCCGACGACTCCCGCTGGATCCACCGGCCGGCGATGCCGTGGGACACCGCAGCGCGCCGCAACGCCTCCGGCACCATCTGCAACCGCATGTTCGGGTTCGTGCAGCGCATGGCGGAGGTGCGCGGCGCACACCCCGCAATGGACGCCGGCGGCGAGGTCACCATCCACCGTCACAGCGACACGGCCGTGTTCGCCTGGGCCCGCTCGCACCCGCGGCACGGCCGGTTCTACGGGCTCGCCAACTTCGCCCATCGCCACGCCACCGTGCCGTTGGGCTCGCTCGCCGCGGCCGGTCTCGAGCGTCCGAGGGTGGTGCTCGGCGACGACGTGGTGCAGGTCGGCACCGAGATCATCAGCATCGCGCCCTACGGCGTGGTGTGGTTCGTCGACGACGCCGACCTCGCCTGACATGTCGGGGGTCGCGCACCCGGCAGCGCCTGCCGCGCCGATGTGGCACCTGGCCCCACCGAACGGGTGGATGAACGACCCGAACGGGCTGTGCCTGGCCGACGGTCGGTGGCACGCGTACTACCAGCACCATCCCGGCGACGACCGCTGGGGGCCGATGCACTGGGGCCATGCGTCCAGCGTCGACGGCCTGCACTGGCAGCATCACCCGATCGCGCTCGCGCCCGACGAGCACGGCACCATCTTCAGCGGCTCCGTGGTGCACGACGTCGACGGGGTGGCCGGGGTGGGCCGCGGTGCGTGGCTCGCGTACTTCACCCACCACACGACCGAGTTGCAGCACCAGTCGGTCGCGTTCAGCCACGACGGCGGCACGACCTGGACGAAGCACCCCGCCAACCCGATCATCGTCGGCGACGTCGCCGACTTCCGCGACCCGAAGGTGTGGCGCGGCGACGACGGTCGCTGGCACATGGTGGTCACCCTCGCCGATCACCTCCTGTTCTTCGAGTCGACCGACCTGCTGCACTGGGACCGGAGCGGCGACTTCCGCACCGACCTCGGCGACAGCGTCGGCAACTGGGAATGCCCCGACGTGGTCGCGCTGCCCGACGGCGGCCACCTGTTGATCGTGAGCCTGTCGACCGGTGGACCGGAGGGCAACAGCGGCACCGTCGTGCTGCCCGGCCGGTTCGACGGCGCCACCTTCCACCAGGAGGGCGCGCCGGCGGCGTTCGATCACGGCCCCGACTGCTACGCCGCGCAGACGTTCTGGAACGCCGGCGACCTGCATCCGGTGGCGATGGCGTGGATGAACGGTTGGTCGTACGCGAACGAGGTGCCGTCCCGCGGCACGCGAGGACTGCAGTCGCTGCCCCGACGCCTGACCTGGCGCGACGGTGTGCTCCGTTCGAGGCCCGCCGTGCAACCGGCGAGCGCTGCCGCGGGCGGTGCGCACTGGGTGACGGCCGATGCCGACGTCGTCGTCACCGTCGTCGGTGCAGGGGCGGAGGTCCGTGCCGGCGTGGTCGACGGTGAGGCGTTCGTGGAACGCGCCGGTGGCTGGTTCGCCGGTCACGACGGGCGGTTCACGGTTCCCGTCGAGGGGGCCGGCCCGCACCTCGTGGTGGTCGATCACGGCTGCGTCGAGGTGTTCGCCGCGGGTGGCCGGTCCACGGTGACGGCGCAGGTGTTCGCCGGCCCGGAACCCGACGTGCGGCTGCATCACCCCTGACCAACGGCCCTACCGACACCCCCGTGCAGGAGTGGCAGACTGCCATCACCACGACACCGGAGGTTGAACATGGCGGTCGACATCGTCATCGAAGTGGAGAACAAGCCGGGCGAGCTCGCCAAGCTCGCCGCGGCCGTGAGCGACGCCGGCGTGAACCTCGCCGCCGCGACGTTCACCGGCAACGGCGACTCCGCGCAGCTGCACATCCTCGTGAAGCACGCCGAGCCCGTCCGGCATGCACTCGCCATCACCCACGCCGACATCCACCCGGTCGAACGGGAGGTCGTGGTGGTCGACATGGGCGACAACCCCGCGCTGCTCGGCGACCTCGCCCGCGAGATCGCCGACGCCGGCATCAACATCGACACCGTCTACGTGGCCACGAACAACCGCGTCGTGTTCCACAGCGCCGACATGGACGGCCTGCGCGCCGCCCTCGGCTCGCACGCCACCCACCTCCACTGACCCGCGAACTCAAGTTCGCGCACCGGCCCGCGAACTTGCGTTCGCGCGCCGGCTGGGGTCAGACGTTGAAGCGGAACGTCGGAACGCGGTCGATTCGTACCCTCTGACCTGCGACGTTGCAGGTCAGTCGCGTGCCGGAGTTCGCAGGAAGTACGCAACTCTGACACCTGGAGCCATCTAGCGTCGTTGCCGTGATCGAACCGTGGGCCATCAAGCTCGACCGAGCAGCCGAGCACATCGCTGAGCTGCGTCGGTCGATCGATGAGTTCAAGGCCTCGGGCGACTTGGCCGCCAACACCGACCAGCGAGGCAGCGAGCGGGTCGTTCGGTTGGTGGCGAGGGGTGAACCCGCTCCGAGGCTTAGCGCCATCGTTGGCGACTTCGTGCACAACCTCAGGTCAGCACTCGACTGCGTCGCTGTTGCGGCGTGTGAAGTGGAGCAGCAGCGTGCGCTGACCGAGACCGAGGAGCGCTCGATTCAGTTCCCCATCACGAAGTCGGCCAACGACTTCGAGGGGGACGTGCGGAGGCGGCTCTCGCTAGCTAGCCGCTTGTCGGTCGACTTCATCCGCTCGCGCCAACCGTGGTACTTCGTAGATCAGGCCTCCGCGCTCGGCGTCGAGCGCCGCGAGTCTGCCGTGACGCACCATCAACTCAGCACGCTTGCATGGCTGTCCAACACTGACAAGCACAGGCGGGTGCACCTCACGGCGTGGTGTCCCACGGACATCTGGATGGCGGTGCCAGACCGCATCACAGTTCAGTGGCGTCCGGGGCCGGGCGAGTGGAGCGATGGGGCGGAGATCGGGCGCTGGCTGGTCACCGGACACAATGCCGAATCGGTCGAGCTCGGCGACAACGCTGACGTCGGGTTGACCCTTCGGCACCATCTCGAGCTGGGCTGGCCCGAGGTCGATGTCGTTGGATTCCTGACGGGGTTGCTCGGGCATGTACGCGACTGGGTCGTCATGCCCCTGGCGGATGAAATCGGTCGTACATCGAAGACCCCATGATGACCTGACTTCGGATCATATGATCTTGTTTCCGATCACCCAAGGAGTAGGATGAGGGCATGGATCTGGGTTCACCTGTTCTTGACATTGCACCCGCCGTCCGTGGCGCGCTGCTGCAAGCGCTTGCCCGGCTCGAACAACCCATGACCAGGCGCCAGCTCGCCGCTGCTGCCGGTGTAGCTCCAGGTAACGCCAGCGCCGTCATCGAGGAACTCGTCCGGATCGGACTCGTGAGCGAGACGGTCGCCGGCCGATCGTCGATGGTTGTGCTGAACCGGAGCCACCTTGCCGCAGGGCCGGTGCTCGCTCTGGCCGGCCTGCGGGGCGAGCTGATCCGGCGACTGCGCGAACGGCTCTCCGCATGGCCCGACCTCCACGGTGCCTGGCTCTTCGGGTCCGTGGCTCGCGGTGACGCCGACAGCGACTCGGACGTCGACCTTCTGATCGTGGTCGACGACCTCCAGTCGCCCGACCTGCATGAACGACTGTCGCGCCTTCAGGCCGACGTGCATTCCTGGACCGGCAACGACTTGCAGCTTGTCGAACACTCGCCATCGTCGTGGCGCAAGCTCGTTCGAGCGAAGAACCCACTTGTCGAGCAGATCCGGCTCGACGGGATCGCTCTGGCCGGTGAGACCGCTTCGTTGGTGGGGCGTCAACGATGAGTCGGGCCAAGGGCAACCGCAAGCCGTGTGACGTGCAGCAGGCGCGCCAGCGACTCGTCGACGCGCGCCAGTTCCTCGAAGCGGCGGAACTGCTCGACGCACCAGACGTCGTCGCGACGTGTGCGATCCACGCGGCCATCGCGGCCGCCGACGCGATCACCTGCCACGCGCTCGGCGAGCGGTCGAGCGACGGTAACCACGCGTCAGCGGTCGACCTTCTGCGCCAGGTCGACACCAGCCTGGCAATGGCGCTCCAGCGGGCGCTCGATCGCAAGACCCAGGCGAGCTACGAGAGCGTCGACGTCAGCGCGACCGAGGCGACGAGCTGCGTTCGCTGGGCCCGCCAGCTGCTCGCTGCGGCCGAGGCTCGATTCGAGGCCTGAGTCTCAGCCTTGCGCGCCTCGCAGCTCGTCGGGGCGGAAGATGCGGCCGATGGCGTCGCGGACTCGGTCTTCTTCGCCGGGCCAGAGGTGGCCGCAGATGTCGAGGGTGACCTTGGCGGACCTGTGACCGAGCGCCGCTTGTACCTGCTTCACGTTGCAACCCGCGTGGATCAGGGCGCTGGCGAAGAAGTGGCGTAGATCGTGGAACGTGATCGACTCGGGCAGCCCAGCGCGCCGACGAGCTGCCCGAAGCTCGTAGCCGAACTTGGCCGAGTCGAACGGCACGCCGTTGCGGTGGAGCAGCACACCGTCGGCGCCGAGGCTGTGCTGTTGGATGTGCGCAGCGAGGTGGTCGAGCACCCACTGATCGGCCGGCACGATGCGCGTGCTCGCCTCGGTCTTCGGCGACGTGAACGCTCCCGCCCTCGAACCCGTCGCTTGCTGCCACTGGCGGTCGATCGTGACGGAGCGACGGAGGAAGTCGACACGATCGACGGTGAGGCCGGCCGCTTCGGACTGACGCAAGCCGAGGCCGGCACCGATCACGATGGCCGCCTTGAACGGTTCGCTCGTCGCGGCGAGGAGCGCGTCGACCTGTTCGATCGACATCGGGAAGATCGGCGGCGCGTCGACTCTCGGCAGCCGGACGCCGTCGCACGGGTTGCGTCCACCGAGGAGGCCGTCGTCGAGCGCGGTGTTGAACACTCCCGAGACGTGCTGCATCACGACCCGCACCGTGTTCGGCGCGAGCGGCAGTCCGCTGGCGAACGACTGGATGTCGCCCTTGCGGATCGACGCAATCGGCCGCTCGCCGAAGTGAGCGATCGCGTAACGCAGCCGTTCCTCGACCGTTCGGTGTGTGCGGCGCCGCCAGTTGCCACGTTGGCGATAGCGCAGCGCCACTTCGGAGAACGGCGTGCGGCCGAGCCGCGGCGGTGCGTAGGTGCCCGTCAGCAGCCGGTGCTGGATATCGACGAGGTGCCGCTCAGCGTCGGCCCTGCGCTCGAACGACTTCGACAGCTCCTTGCCCTGCGCATGCTCGCGCCACATTGCGAGGTAGACGACGGTCTTGCCGTCCTTCAGGAGCCGTCGGCGGACGTACGCCACGCCCTACAGCCTTCCACGCCCCCACGGGCCGTCGGGACGGCGGCGGGGTCGAGGCTTCAGCATCTCGAGGAACGCATCGCGCGGCACGAGCACTCGCCGGCCGATGTTGAACGACGGGATCTCGCCGCGGGTGATCGAGTCGTACGCGCCCGATCGGGAGACGCCAAGCAGTCGAGCCACCTCGTCGACCGTGAACGTCAGCCGTTCGTTCATCGGGTCGCTCGGTCCGTTCGTGATTGCATCGCTCATCGGTGACCTCCTCGTCACCTACATACAGAGGCGGTTGCGCCCCAAGCGCAGCACCGAACGCCAAAGAAATCGCGAAGACCACACACATGCACCAAAGGGTTCGTGCACGTGGGGCGTGGCGGGTCCCCGGCTCGGCAATGGGTCTGGAAGGGCTGAGGCCGCCGGCGTCGGGTGGCTCTGCAAAGTCGCTCGTATCGAATCATCCTCGTCAGGCGTGGAAGATGGTGTGATGCGGAACGTCAACGGACGAGCGACGAATGTCACGTCGGCCCACGACTTCACCGACTTCTACAAGGCTGAGCTGGATGGGCAAGTGCGAAGGGCCGCGTTGCTCCTCGGTTCCGCCGACCAGGCCAACGACGTCGTCCACGACGCCTTCACCGAGGTGTTCCGCCGTTGGGAGCAACTCGACGAGCCCGGTCCGTACCTCAACCGAGCGGTACTCAATCGGTGCCGCGACGTTGCCCGATCGCGGGCCCGCCGGGGTCGGGTGTCACATCGATTGGTTCGCACTGACGCGACCTGGAACGAGGAGCCGATCGCGGATCTGCTCGATGGCCTGCCCTTCAACCAGCGTGCGGCCGTCGTCCTGAAGTTCTACGTCGGCCTCTCCAACTTGGAGATCGCCGACTCACTCGGGCGCCCACCCGGCTCTGTCGGGCCCTGGCTCAACCGTGCCCTCACCCACATCAGAAAGGCCATGCAATGAACTCGACGCTCGAGCACGAACTCACTCACTACCTTCGCGGCGAAGCAGCCCGTGTCGAGGTCCGGGACAACCTCGAACTCGATGGTGTGCCGCTCATCCGAGTCGAACCTACGGTGACAGGGACGAGATGGAAGGGCCCGGCCCTCATCGGTGTGGCCGCGTCGGTCGTGCTCTTCCTGGGCCTGGTCGCCACCCGGCACGACGCAACCGAAGTCAGCACACCCGCAGCGGCCCAATCCGACGTCGGCGCAACGCCGGTGAGCCCGGAGCCGACGACTCCATTGCCCGTCCTCGTCGAGCTCCCTGATGGGGCGACCTTCATGGGCCTCTCTCCGCTCTGCACCACGGCCATTGAAGGCATCTACGACTGCACCATCGACGAGTTCCCTGTTGGTGCGAGAGCCGCAGACGTGACCGGCTATGTCAACTACATCGTCGACGACACGTCGCACGTCTCAGGAGGCTGCCGCGCCTTGAACGCGGACGGCACGCGTCTCACCTGCTACCTCGGCCAACTCGCCGTCGACCAGGACATCGTGAGCGCCGGCTTCCTCGGCGACTGGGTACCTGGCCCCGCCCAAGGCTGAGACACGAGGGGTGGACGCACTTGCATTCGGTGGCTGTCGAAGTGGCAGCGTCCGCTTCGGAGGCCGATTCCGTACAGCGAAAGTCCCGTGGGGATGCGAGCATGATCACGTGGGCGCGTCCGGTGGTTGGTTCGTTGCGGATACCGCCTCGTTGCGCTACTCCAGGGCCGGTCAAGCGCGTGGAGTTCTGCGGCGCTGGTCGCGATCGGGCGGGTTCCGGATGGTGCAGCTCAATGTCGTGGGGTGGGCGGCGTTACTGGTCCCCGGAGCCACTCTCGGTCTGGCTACGGCATGGTTCGGCGGCGCGTCCGTGCTGGCGGGTGCCGCTGTTGGTGCGACGGTCGCGTGGGCTCTGGCACTCGTCGTTGACACGGTCCGGTGGCGTGCGAGCGACATCTGCTTCAGCTGCCCCGATCAATCCCGAGACGCGCTCGATCGCCTCGTCGGGGAACTACACGTCGTCGGAGTCGACGCATCGATCGAGGCCGACACGCACGGACCGGACGCGGACAAGACGGTGTTCCAGATCCGCAGCCGAATGCGCTTCCGCAGGATCATCGAACGTCGGTTGGCAGAGCTGAACACCTCCTGAAGGCGGCGTCGCCTCAGCGCGCACGCGTGGGCAGTCGCGTGCTCAGCAACACGTCGCGAGTACGCAGAAAGTACGCAGCTTCCGCGGACTCGCTACCACTGGGCGGACAGCAACAGACAGGAAAGACCTGGTCGCAGCGTTTTCGACGTGACTGTGCAGCCCGCAAAACCCCAGTTACACGTTGAAGCGGAACTCCATCACGTCGCCGTCCTCGGGGTGGTAGTCCTTGCCCTCGATGCGGATCTTGCCGAGCTCCTTGGCCTTGTTCCACGAGCCGATCTCGAGCAGTTCGTCCCAGTGGATGACCTCGGCCTTGATGAAGCCGCGCTGGAAGTCGCTGTGGATGCGGCCGGCGCACTCGGGCGCGCTCGACCCGGCGTAGAAGGTCCACGCGCGGGTCTCCTTCTCGCCGGTGGTGAAGTAGGTGCGCAGCCCGAGCAGATGGTACGCCGAGCGCACCATGCGGAACAGGGCGCCTTCGCCGAGCCCGAAGCCCTCGAGCATCTCGGCCCGCTCGACCGGGTCGGTGATGGTGGCGGCCTCGGCCTCGAGCTGCACGCACATGCCGATGACCTCGACGTTGTCGCCGGCCGACTGGAACTCGTCGCGCACGCGCTGCTCGACCTCGGGGATGCGGTCGAGCTCGTTCTCGCCCACGTTCACCACGGCGAGCACCGAGCGGTTGGTGAGCAGGAAGTACGGCTTCAGGGTCTCGCGCCACTCGGCCTTCAGGCCGGCGCGGTAGAGCGGACGGCCCTCGCTGAGCGCGTCGTACGCGGCCTGCAGCGCCTCGAGCTCACCGGCCGCGCTCTTGTCGAGCTTCGCCTGGCGGGTGGCCTGGTTGAGTCGCTTCTCGACGGTCTCGAGGTCGGCGAGGGCCAGCTCGATCTCGACCACGCGGAGGTGCTCGATGGGGTCGCTCGGGCCGGGAACGTCGTCGTCGACGAACGCGCGCAGCACGAACACGATGGCGTCGACCTCGCGGATGTTGGCGAGGAACTTGTTGCCGAGACCCTCACCCTTCGACGCGCCCTCCACGAGGCCGCCGATGTCGACCACCTGCACGGCGGCGTGCACGAGGGTCTTCGTCTTCGACATCACCGCCAGGCGGTCGACCCGCTCGTCGGGCACCTTGGCCACGCCGATGTTGGGGTCCTTCGTGGCGAAGGCGTACGGCGCGGCGAGTGCGCCGCCACCGGTGAGAGCGTTGTACAGCGAGCTCTTGCCCGCGTTGGGGAGGCCGACCAGGCCGAAGCGTTCCATGACGGGCGCCAGGCTACCGGGCGGTCGTCCCTGGGGGATTTTGCCGATCGGCCGATCCCGCCGTGCCCAGTGTGGGTGTGAAGCACCTCGCACTCGCCGCTCTCGTCGCTGCCGCTCCTGCGCTGCCCGCCCCGGCGGTCGACGTGCCGACGCAGTGCACGGTGCACACGACGTTCAGCGACGGTGCGGACGTGGCGAACGACTACCGCTGCGCCGGGTTGGCGATCCCATTCCACACTGCCGGCGCGGCGGCCAGCCCGTGGCCGATCTGGGCGGGGCAGTGGCTGTTCGTCGACGAGCAGGGCGACTTCCGAATGGGGTCGTGCACGTTCAACCGCGGCACCCACCCCACCATCGCCTCCCCGTCGTCGCCGATGACGCAGCAGTTCCCGAACGACCCCACCGGTGCACGCGGCGCGTACCTCGCGTGGAAGTACGGCGACACCACCGACCCGCTCACGGCCGCGGCGTTGTGGGCGGTGTTCCACCACTACGCGCTCGACGCTGCGGGCTCGAACCGCAGCACGAACCCGGCTGCGCCGCTGATCCCGCGACTCGACGGCATCGCGGCCGCGAGCGGACGCGCCGATCTGCAGGAGGCCGCGATGGCGCTCGATGCCGAGGCGCACGCGATGAGCGGGGAGTGGTCGCTCACGATCGACGTCGGGCCCGACGGCACCGTCGTCGTGGACCTCCTCGCCGGTGACCATCCGGTCCCCGACCGCGAGGTCGAGGTGCTCGTGAGCGGTGACGATGTCTCCCGCATCGTCCTCACGGGCGCCGACGGTCGAGCCACGGTGATGGTGCCACTCCCGTCAGGCACCGTCACCGTGGCCGCGACCACCGACGCACCCGGCGCCGTGCAGGCCTACCGCGGCGCACCGGCGTCGCCGAACCCGCTCGGTGGGCAGACGCTCGTGGCGGCCGGCCCACCCGAACTGCTGCAGGCGAGCGCATCGGTGGAGGTGCCCGAGCCCACCACCACGGCACCGCCCACGACGCCACCCACGACGACGTCGACCACTACGTCGACCAGCACGTCCTCCACCACCTCGACGACGGTGGCCGTGCTGCCACCGACCACCGTCACCTTCGCCCCCTCCACGTCGGCGCCGGCACCGCACCCCCCGCTGCCGAGCACGGGACGGGGCGGCGACGGAGGGGCTGCTCGGCTGGCCACCGCCTTCCTGGTTGGCGGCATCGGCCTGCTGGGCACCCTCCGTCGCCGAGAGCGAGGCCGTCGACCGGCCGCCTAGCATCGGGGCATGACCCCGGTGGAGGCGCTCGAGCAGGTGGTGCACTACCTCGACCGCGCGCACGACACCGGGTTCAAGGCGAAGGCGTTCGTGCGGGCCCTCGACGTGGCCCGCTCGGTGCCCGCCGACGAACTCGAGACCCGCGCTGCGGACGGCACGCTCACCGAGCTCGACGGCATCGGCGACTCGTCGGCCCGAGTGATCCGCGAAGCGCTCGCCGGTGAACGCAGCTACCTCGACGGGTTGGAGGCGAAGACCAGGGTGCCGCTCAGCGACGCGGGTGCCGTCTACCGGCAGGCGCTGCGTGGCGACCTGCACCTGCACAGCCGGTGGAGCGACGGCGGCGCCACCATCGAGGCCATGGCCCGTACGGCCATCGCGCTCGGCCACGAGTACATGGTGCTCACCGACCACTCGCCGCGTCTCACGGTGGCCCACGGCCTCAGCGCCGAACGGCTGGCTCAGCAGTTGGTCGACGTGGCGGCGCTCAACGAACGGTTCGCTCCGTTCCGCATCCTCACCGGCATCGAGGTCGACATCCTGGAGGACGGCTCGCTCGACCACGGCGACGACGTGCTCGCCGGGCTCGACGTGGTGGTGGCCAGCGTGCACAGCAAGTTGCGCATGGCCCACGACGAGATGACCGACCGCATGGTGCGAGCGGTGCGCAACCCGCACGTCGACATCCTCGGGCACTGCACGGGCCGGATGATCGGCAAGCGCGACCCGTCCACCTTCGACGTCGACGCCGTGTTCACGGCCTGCGTCGAGGGCCACACGGCGGTGGAGATCAACTGCCGGCCGGAGCGCCTCGACCCGCCCCGGCCGATGCTGCAGCGTGCCGTCGAGCTGGGCTGCTGGTTCAGCATCGACAGCGACGCCCACAGCACCGGTCAACTGGAATGGCAGCCCAAGGGCTGCGACCGGGCGGCCGAGGTGGGCGTGCCGCTCGACCGGATCATCAACACCTTGCCGCTCGATGCCCTCCGCCGTTGGGTCGCGGGGGAGTAGCCCGGTAGGGTTGAGGCCCTATGTCGAAGAAGACCAAGAAGCGCAAGGCCCGCCTGCGCCGCAGCAAGGCGAACCACGGCAAGCGTCCCAACATGGGGCGTGGCTGACGCACCGGTGACCCCTTCGCCCGCCACTCGGCGAGGCGACGAGGTCGACGTCCTTCATGGCGTCGAGGTGCCCGACCCCTATCGGTGGCTCGAGGACGGAGATTCGTCCGAGGTCGCCCAGTGGGTTGCCGAACACAATTCGAGAACGAGACAGGCGCTCGATGCCCGCCCCACGTGGGGATGGTGGCACGAGCGCCTTTCCGCGCTCGTCGCGCTGCCCACCGTGCTCGAGGCGCAGGTGGCGGGTGACCTGGTCTTCGTGATCGAACGGCCGGCCGGCGCCGACCAGTACGCACTGGTGGTGCGCAGCGCCACCGACGCCTCGGTGCCGCCCCGCACCCTGCTCGACCCAGCCGCGCTGGCCGCCGACGGCGCCGTGGCCATCGACTGGTTCCACCCGTCGCACGACGGCTCGTACGTGGCGTACGGCCTCAGCGAAGGTGGCACCGAGAACAGCGTGCTGCACGTGTTGCACGTCGAGTCGGGTGAGGTGCTCGCCGAGCGCATCCCCAACACCCGTGCCGCCAGCGTGGCCTGGCTGCCCGATTACACCGGCTTCTGGTACGCGGTCTACCCCGAGGGCGACGAGTACCACCGCCACATCCGCTTCCATCGCATCGGCACGCCGCACACCGACGACCGCGTGGTGTTCGACCGGCTGCCCACGCCGCAGTCGTGGCCCGACGTCACGGTGTCGGCCGACGGCCGGTGGCTGCTGGTGCACCTCATGGTCGGCTGGTCACAGCTCGACGTGCACCTGCTCGACACCCGCAGTGGTGAGTGGGTCGTGGTCATCGAGGGGCAGGAGGCGCAGACCTCGATGCAGGTGGTGGGCGACCGGCTCGTCGGCGTCACCACGCTCGACGCACCGAACGGTCGCGTCGTGTGGGCATCGCTCGACCAGCCGACGGTGTGGCACGACCTCGTCGCCGAACGGCCCGAGGCCGTCGTCGGTCGTGCCGTGCTGTGCGGCGACGAACTGCTCGTGGTGGCCAGTGCCGTGGCCATCGACCGCATCGAGCGCCGCAGCCCGGTCGACGGCGCGCTGCTCGCCACGGTCGACCTCGGCGCCGCGAGCGTGGTGTCGCTCGACGCCGATCGCGAGGCGGGTCACGCGTTCGTGGCCATCGGCACGTTCGGCGCGCCCGTGTCGCTCGTCCGGTTCACCGCCGCCGACGGCCTGCAGCCGTGGAGCGAGCCGGTCGATCCGGCGGTGCTGCCCGAGCTCACCGTGCGCCAGGTGTTCTACCCCTCGCTCGACGGCACGCAGATCCCGATGTTCGTGGCGCACCGCGCCGACATCACGCCGTCCTCCGACACGCCGCTCATCCTCACCGGGTACGGCGGGTTCGCCATCGCCGAGTCGCCGGTGTGGATGCCGAACCTGGCGGCGTGGTGCGCGGCCGGTGGCGTGTACGCCATCGCCGGCCTGCGTGGCGGGTACGAGTACGGCGAGGCCTGGCACCAGGCCGGCCGCCGCGAGCACAAGCAGCGTGTGTTCGACGACTTCCATGCGGCCGCCGACTGGCTGGTGGCCGAGGGGTTCACCCGCCGCGACCTGCTGGCGTTGCACGGCGGCAGCAACGGCGGCCTGCTGATGGGCGCGGCCATCACCCAACGTCCCGATCTGGCGCCGGTGGTGTGGTGCGCGGTGCCGTTGCTCGACATGATCCGGTTCCCGCAGTTCCTCATCGCCCGCCTGTGGACCGACGAGTACGGCGACCCCGACGAGCCCAACGAGTTCCCGTGGCTGTGGGGCTACTCGCCGTACCACCACGTGCGCGAGGGCGCCGACTACCCGGCGGTGCTGTTCACCACCGCCGAGGGCGACACGCGTGTCGACCCGTGCCACGCCCGCAAGATGGCCGCGCTGCTCACCCACGCCAGCGCGTCACAGCACGAGCGGCCCATCCTGCTGTGGCAGGCGGGTCGCGCCGGCCACGGTGTCGGCAAGCCGGCGGCCATGCGTGTGCGCGAAGGTGCCGACGTGCTGGCGTTCTTCTGCTGGCAGCTCGACATCGAGCAGTCGGTATGAGCACGGCCCGCATCGTCGAGTTGCGGGTGTCGTCGCCCGTCGAGCCGTGGCAGCGTCTCGGCCTGCTCGTCAGTGACGGTGTGGCGCGCATCGGCGGGGTGCAACTGCGCTTCGGCGACGGTCACGACGGGCTCGTCGGGTGGGGCATCGCCGACTCGGCCACCGACGCCACCGACATCGACGGCCTCGCCACCTACGCGGCCACGCCGCCCGACGGACACCCGCCGCATCATCCGCTGCGCATCGAGGGGTTCGATCACGTGGTGGTGATGACCTCGTCGCTCGAGCGCACGTGCGGCGCCATCGAGGCCGCCACCGGTGCCGAGCTGCGCCGCATCCGCGAGGCCGGCCCGGTTCGGCAGGGGTTCCACCGGCTCGGCGAGGTCATCGTCGAGGTGGTCGAGACCGAACGGGTCACGGCGCCCACGGCGTCGTTCTGGGGGTTCGTCTGGAACGTCGACGACCTGCACGAGGCGTGCGCCACCCTGGGCCCCGACGTCATCAGCCTGCCCAAGCCGGCGGTGCAGAGCGGCCGCTACATCGCCACCGTCCGCAGCGAGCTGGGGCTCGGCCTCCCGCTCGCGCTCATGACCCCGCGCTGACGCCGTCGGGGCGTAGAATTCGCCCTCATGTCGCGTAGCTATCGGGTGCTCGCTCTCGCCCTCGTGGGCGTGCTGGTGATGGTGGGCCTGGCCCAGCTCGCCGGCGGCGACGACCCGGCGCCCACCACGGCGGGCGGCGCTCCGGCATCCGAGACCACCGTGGCGGCGACCGACGGTGGCACCGTGGCACCCGCCACCGGCGACACCCAGGCCGTCACCCAGCCCGTCACCGATGAGGCCGACGGCGACGTGGCCACCACCAGCACCACGGCACCCCCGCAGACCGGCGACTGCCTGGTCACCGCCGCCATGAAGGTCGGCGCCACGGGCGACGAGGTGTCGTGCCTGCAGGCGCAGCTGGTGAAGGCCGGGCTGCTCGCCGCGTCCACCGGCACGTTCGACTCGACCACCGACCAGGCGGTGCGTGCGTACCAGACGGCGCAGTCGCTCGAGGTCGATGGCATCGCCGGCCGCCAGACCGCCCAGTCGATGGGCATCTGGGGCGGCCCCACGGGCCCGCTGCCGGCCACCGATGCCGACTGCCCCAGCACCTCGCACGGCGCCATCGTCGACCGGGCCAACCAGCGCGGCGCGCTCTGCGCCGACGGGAAGATCACCTACCAGTTCCCTATCACGTCGGCCTGGAGCCAGCCCGACCCCGGCACCTACCCGGTGTATGCGAAGGACATGAACGCGAGCTCCAACTTCGGCGGGCACTACAGCACGATGACCCACTTCGTGGCGTTCACCCGCGGCAAGTACAAGGGGGCGCGCATCGCGTTCCACAGCGTGCCGAAGCTCAGCGACGGCAGCTGGGTGATGCCGCTCAACGGCGTCGGTACCGAGCAGTACCACGGCGAGTCGAGCGGCTGCATCCGCGTGCTGCCCGACGACGCGGTGAAGATCTGGGACTGGCTGTCGCAGGGCGACGAGGTCCACGTCATCAGCTAGGGCTTCTGGGCGTCGTCCGTCCCAGATCGACTTCTGGTCGGTCTGCGTCCCGGAAACCGGAACGCAGAGCCGCCAGTTGCGGGCTCAGGGGTCGACGTGCTCGGCGTCGTCACCGTGCAGGAACGCCCGCCCCTCGACGCACTCGTCCTGCAGCGGGCACCACCGGCACGCCGTGCCCACTCGCTTCACGGGCTTGCGACCCTCGACGGTGAGCTCGACATGGCGGGCGATGCCCTCGAGCGTGCGGTGCAACGCCGCCTCGAGCATGCCCTCGGTGACGTCCTCGACATCGCTGTCGGCGTAGTCGAGGTAGTAGGTGACCAGTTTGCGCGGCGGCACCGCGTGTCGCAGGGTCTGCATCAGCGCGTAGAAGCGCAGGTCGTCGCGGTGGTGCGGGGAGCGGCCGCCGCTCTTGAAGTCGATGATGAGCAGTCGGCTCTCGCGGCCCGTGGGCCTGCCGACCTGCAGGTCGACCTTGCCCGACAATTCGATGGTGCCCGGCGGGCTCCATCGAGCCGAGGCCTCGAGCACCGGGTGGGCGGAGACCGGCAGGGGAGGGAAGTCCTGGAGGAACTTGGTGGTGCGGTCGACGGCGCGGCTGCGCAGCTCGGCCCAGTCGCCGTCGGACAGCCCGGCCACGTAGCCGCCACGGCCGTCGGGTTGGTCGAGCAGGCGGGCCATCGCCTCGTCGACCACGAGTGCCGGATGCGGCTCGCCACGCCAGTGGAACGACAGCTCGATGGCCTTGTGGGCCACGAAGCCGGCGGCGGTGGACGGCTTCCAGGCGAAGTCGTCGGGCGCCAGGTGACGCACCTCGCAACCGTGCACCTTGGCGAGGAACCCCTTGCTCACCCACAGCTTCTCGCCCTGCAGTCGGGCGGACAGCGCGGCGATCTCGGTGGTGGCCGTGCGGAGCAGGTGATCGATGAACGCCTCGTCGAACACCAGCGGTTCGTCGCTGCGGCGCAGGAGGGCGAGCGTGCGTTCCTGGGCGGGGGTGAGCGGCGCCGGTTCCATCCGTTCGGAGAGTAGAGGACCGTCCCCGGGATTGCTGTCACACCCCTCTGTCACCATGCAGCCATGTCCGCCAACCAGTCCACGCTCGACTTCGCCCACGCCGCCCGCCAACTGGGTCGCGAGGCGCGTCGCCGTGGTCTGGTCGCGCCCAGCTTCCGCTGCCCGCCGCGCATCGTGGGCGTCGACCGGTCCATCCGTCGTCACCCGAAGGGCGTGGTGGTGTCGGTGCAGCTCAAGGCCAGGCCGTGGATGGCCGTGCTCGGTGACATGATCGAGGGGGTGGTGGTGGCCAACCGGTTGCAGCCGCCGCACGCCGATCGGTTGCGCACCGAGCTGTGGTCGGTGATGGGAGGGGAGGTCGTGCCTGAGCGCCCGACGGCCCCGGTCACCCGGGTGGCCTGAGCCGTGCCGTCGACGCCCGCAAGGTTGTCTAGTAGGGTAGACACATGACGGGCAGCGAAGTGCTCCGTCATCTCCTCCGTGCAGGTTGCGCCGTCCTCCGGCAACGAGGTTCACACGTCATGGTCCGCTGCCCGGGCGGGTGCCAGACCGTGATCCCCGTTCACCGTGGCCGCGACATCCCCTCCGGCACGCTGCGAGCGATCGAACGTGCGTTGGAACCCTGCCTCGGGAAAGGATGGCTGCGATGACCACACCCACCACCTATACGGCTGTCTACACGTACGACGCTGTGGACCATGCTTGGAACGTGCACGTCCGCGGCATCGTCGGGTGCCAGACATATGGCAAGAGCATCAGGCAGGCGCAGCGTCGCATCCGAGAGGCATTGGCGCTGTGGCTCGACACCGAGCCCGACGCGGTGCACCTCCGCGACCGGTTCCCGGACGAGCTGACGGCAGTTGCGGCCGCGGTGGTTCGCGCCCGGGGTGCCGCCGAGCGGGCCGGAGCCCGGGCGCAGGCGCAGACGGTGGCAGCGGTCAAGGCGCTCACATCGCTCGGCCTCAGTCGCCGCGACGCGGGGGACCTTCTCGGCCTCTCGCACCAGCGGGTGCATCAGCTGCTCGAAGCGAGTTGAGCAGCTCCTACTGGGGCACGTAGGCCACGAGCACCACGGTGCTGCCCTCGGGCACGGCACCGTTGGCGGCGGCGAGCTCGTCGCTGTCGAACGAGTCGGGGCCGAGCGTGATCACCAGCAGCAGGTCGCCGTCGGGCGACAGGAACGCCCGGTCGAGCACGTCGTCGAGCCCGAGGTCCTGGCTGCCGAGGTCCTGGAAGCCGGCCGCGTCGAGCGCGTCGGCCCACGCCTGGTCGGCGTCGGCGGTCGGCTGGGTCGACACGTAGGTCTCGCCGTAGCCCAGCGTGTCGGTGAGGCCGAGCACGGCCTTCACGGCCGGCAGGTCCTGCAGCTCGTGGCCGGGCACCGACGGGATGTCGCCCCACCACGCGGGCTGCTCGACCACCGGGTCGGGGTCGCAGGTGGTGCCCTCGTCGGGCAGCTCCAGGTCGGCCAGCACGGCGGCCTCGATGTCGGTGACGCAGGTGCTCACCAGCAGCTGGCCGTGGCCCTCGCCGGTGTAGGTGACGAGCCGGGCGTTGTCGCCCATGGCGGCCGCCATCTCCTTCGCCCAGCGGATGGGGGTGGCGGGGTCGTTCGTGCCGCCGACCACCACCACCGGGCCGGCGCCCGCGTAGTCGATCTCCACCGGGGTCTGCGGCGGCATCAGGTCGCTGCAGCCGCCCTCGGTGTCGGTGAGGTCGTCGAGCGTGACGTCGGCGGCGAAGCGCGGCGCCTGCTCCTTCAACTTCGCGAGCAGCGCCTCCGGGTCGTCCGGCGGCTGCTGTTCGATGCCGCTCGCGCACTCGATGATGCCGATCGACTGGAACAGCGTGTCGAACGTGCCGTCGGGGTTGCGGCCCTTGTAGGCGTCGGCCAGGCCGAGCAGCCCGTCGCCGTCGCCCTCCTCCTCGGCGGCGGCGAGCGCGTCGGCCAGCACCGGCCAGTCGCTCTCGCTGTACAGCGCGGCCGAGGTGGCAACGTCGAGCGTGCTCTGGTTGATCACTCGCCCGTCGGCGTTGGTGATCGGCTGCTCGTCGAGCTGCAGGCGGAGGGCATCCCACCGCGCCCCCACGTCGTCGGTGGTGAACGCGCAGGTCGGCTCGCCCTCGCACCACGCGGCCCAGTCGTCGAACGCGCCCTCGAAGCCGACGATCTGGGTGAGGTACTGCTCCTCCACGCTGTCGCCGTTGGGCTCGTACGCGCTGTCGAGTGCCATCGCCCGCACCCGCTCGGGGAAGAGGGTGGCGTACACCGCACCGAGGTAGGTGCCGTAGCTGATGCCGAGGTAGCTGATCTGCTCGTCGCCCATCGCGGCGCGGATGAGGTCCATGTCCCGCGCGGTGGCCTCGGTGGAATAGAACTGCAGCGTGTCGCCGTAGTTGGCCTTGCAGCCATCGACGAACCCGGTGTCGTCCTGCTCCAGCAGGGCCTCCTCCTCCGGCGTGTCGGGCGTGTCGTCGAGGTAGAGGTGCTCGTCCATGAACTCGTCGCCGACGCAGCGGATGCCGTTGCTGCGGTCGACGCCGCGCGGGTCGAAGCCGACGATGTCGAAGTCGCCGAGGCCGAGCTGCGACTGGATGACCGAGCCGCTGTAGGCGACGAACTCGAATCCTGAGCCGCCGGGGCCGCCGGGGTTGAACAGGACGGCGCCGATGCGGTCGGCCGGGTCGGATGCGGGCACGCGCACCAGGGCGAGGTCGATGGTCTCGCCCTCGGGGTCGTCGTGGTCGAGGGGGACCGCCAACGTGGCGCACTCGAGCGTGTCGTCGCCCTCGGCGGCCGGGTCGTCGCACGGGCCCCAGTCGAGCGTGCCGGCCGAGCCGCCGTTGCTCCCGGTCCCTGCCGTCGTGGTCTCGGTGGTGGCCCGGTCGACGGCGGTGACGCCCGTGTCCTCCGCGCAGCCGGCGGCGGCCAGCAATGACGCGGCGATGAAGAGTGCAGTGCCCGCTCGCATGGCGTGCACGGTAGTTGCGATGCGGGGCGCGGTGGCCGCGCCCCGCATCACCACGACGGGATCAGACGGGGCGACCGAGGAACTCCAGGAACTCGGTCTGCAGGTCGTCGCCCTCGGCCGGCTCGATCTTCGGACCGAACACGCCGGGCTGGCGGATCATCGCGTCCATCGGCTTGAGGCCCGAGTACGAGCGCTCGACCGCGTCGGCGTCGAGCTGCTCGTCGCCGCCCACGGCGCGGGCGAGGTCCCAGGTGTGCACGAGGATGTCCATGCTCATGAAGCGGCCGATCAGCTGCTCGGCGGGCATCGGGCCGAACGGGCCGGGGACGTTCTGCGAGAGGTCGGCAGTGTCGACGGCACCCAGCAGGCCGTCGCGCACGGCGGGCCAGGTACCGGGCACGTCGTTCTTGTCGAACGCGATGGGCGGGTTGCCGGTGAGGGCGGCGGTCATGCCGACGGCGGACCCGGCGACGTGGTCGACGATGTCGGCGGCGGTCCAGCCCTCGCACGGAGCCGGGTTGCCCCAACTGTCGGCGGGTGCGGCCTGCACGCGGGCGTCGAACCCGGCGAGCAGATGGTGGAGGCGGTCGATGACTTCTTGGCTCATGCGCCGAACCTAGCCGGTCGTGTGCTTTCATCGATTCGTGAGCAATCGGACCGTGCCCCTCCGCGCCCTCGTGGGCATCGAGCTCGACGAGGCGAGCCTGAAGGAGAAGGCCATCTCCGCCCTCGGTGGGCTGGTGGCCATCGCGCTCGTCATCGTCATCAGTCGCGATGCGCTCGGCGGTGAGGGCGCGGCGATGATCATCGCCTCGATGGGGGCGAGCGCCGTGCTGCTCTTCGCCGTGCCGCACGGGCCACTCTCCCAGCCGTGGCCGGTGCTGATGGGGCACCTGCTCTCGGCCGCCATCGGCGTGGCCGCGGGGAAGGTGATCGACAACACCACGCTCGCCGCCGCAGTCGCCGTGGGTCTCGCCATCGGCGTGATGCACCAGTGCAAGTGCATCCACCCGCCGGGTGGAGCGACGGCGCTGACCGCAGTGATCGCCGGGCCGGCGGTGCACGACCTCGGCTGGTCGTTCGTGTGGCGGCCGGTGATGCTCGACGCGTTGTGCATCGTCGCGGTGGCCGTGTTGTTCAACTGGCCGTTCCCCTGGCGCCGCTACCCGGCCGCGCTGGTGCGGCGCCCGGCACCCGCCCCGGCGGCTGCCGGCGGTCCGACGCACGAGGAGATCGTCGCGGCCATGCGCTCGATCGACACGTTCATCGACGTCAGCGAGGACGACCTGGTGCGGCTGTATCGGCTGCTCGCCGACGTCGATCCGGCACGTCGGGCGGCGCCGCCGTCCTAGGTCGTCCGGACCGGCCTGAGGGACTTTGGTCCCTGATTCCGTGACGGGGGGCTCGTGAATACTGGCTGCATGGTGACCGCAGCCGCGCCGTTGGTCGACACGCGTCGACGCGAGCCATGGTTCGACCTGCATCCGCGGCTGGCGCTCGGCGTTGCGATGCTGCTGTTCGTGGCCATCTTCGGTCTCCGACTCGTGGTCGACGGCACCGCCGACTCGCTGTCGGTGCTGTACGTGCTGCCGGTGTCGCTCATCGCCTTCGCGTTCGGGCGGCGCGCCGGCCTCATCGCTGGTGCGGTGGGCGTGGGGCTGCTCATCGTGTGGGTCGTGGAGTCGGGTGAGGCGTTGAGTCCGCTCGGTTGGCTCAGCCGCGTCACGCCGATGGTGCTCCTCGGCCTCCTGGTGGGTGCGTCGTCCGACCGCATCCGGGAGGCCCGTCGTGCCGAGCGGTATGCGCTGGCCGTGGCACTGGTGCAGCGTGACGCCGCGGAGATCAACGACAGCGTGGTGCAGGGCCTGGCGGCGGCGAAGTGGTTGCTCGAGTCCGAGCAGGTGGAGCGGGCCATCGAGGTGCTCGACGACACCGCCGAGAAGGCGCAGACCCTGGTGAGCCGCGTCCTCGGCGCCGACGGCGTCCTGCCCGACGACCTGCGCAACCCGATGATGGTGATGCAGTCGTCCGATCTGCAGCGGGGCCGGCCGTCGAACTGACGTCACTGGCAAAACGCGTATGCTCATGACGTGAGCCGCCACTGCCGATCGCTGTCCGTCGTCGTTCTCCTCGCGCTCGCCGCCTGTGGCGGCGACGACATCGCGGCCACCACGTCGCCGGCCAGCACCACCACCGAGCCCGACATCGAGTTGCCCGTCGGCGTGCTGGTGGCCGTGCCGACGCAGAACCGCGAGGACCCTGCGAAGGGCCAGTTCCAGGTGCAGTTGCACAACGGCACGAAGGACCGGTTCGACATCGCCGCAGTGCGGTTCGAGTGGACCGGCTACGCCACGCCGGTCGTCGAGCGCACGGCGGTGATCGTCGGCGGCCAGATCGTCGACCTGCCCGTGCCGTTCCCCGGTGCCACGTGCGTCGGCGACGGCACCCTCGCCACGATGCCGTCGCTCGACGACGCGACCGTGGTGCTCCGCCTCGTCGACGGCAGCGAGGTCGAGGTGCCGGTGGTCGATCAGTTCCACCTCGCTCGTCGCCTGTACCTCGAGGACTGCGAGCGGCAGATGATCGACGGCCAGGTCACCATCGAGTGGGTCGATCTGCACGAGGAGGAGTTCGAAGGCCGTCCGGTGACCGCCGGGTCCCTGCGACTCACGCGGCAGGCAGGTGAGGGCACCATCACCGTGCTGTCGGTGAGCAACACGGTGCCGTACGAGTTCGCCGCGGTCGACACCGCCGTCGGTGAGCCGGTGGCGGTGCTCGCCGACGGCGACGACACGGTGTCGGTGCCCGTTCGGTTCCTGGAGAGCCGGTGCGACCCGCACGCGCTGGCAGAGGTGAAGCAACCGACGAAGTTCATCTCGCAGCTCGTGCTCGGCGACGGCAGCGAGCACCCGTACATCATCTACCCCGAGCGGTCGTACTGGAATGCGATGCGTGCGACAGCGGACGAAGCGTGCGTCATCCTCGGTGAGGTCGAGTTCGTGGGTCAGAGCTGATGGCAAGTGGCCATCCGGTCGACTCGCTCGGCCGTGTGCTGCCGGTGGCGTCGTGGCCCGACGATCGGCACGCGCCGGGCGAGCTCGAGCTCGTGCGACGGTTCTGCAACTCGGTGAACCGCGAGAACGGTGCCGAACGGTTCAGCTCGTCGGCCCGGCTCGACGCGTGGCTGCGTGAGGAGCGTCGACCAGCCGTGCGTGCCGACGCCGACGACCTCGCCCGTGTGCTGGCCGTGCGCGAGGTGCTGCACGAGTTGGTCGTCGCGAACGCCTTCGGCGAGGCCGCGCCGGCGGCGTGGGTCGAGCTCGCGCGCCTGCTGCGGTCGGCGTCGTTGGGGCTGTCGGCATCGCTCGATGGACTGACGGTGGCCGTCCGGTCGACCGGCGTGGACGGCCTGCTCGGCCACCTCGGTCTGGTGGTGGCCGGCGCGGTGGCCGACGGCACGTGGGTGCGGCTGAAGGCGTGCCGCCACTGCCATTGGGTGGTGTTCGACCCGTCGAAGAACCGCAGCTCGCGATGGTGCTCGATGAGTGCGTGCGGTGGGCGGTACAACGCGAAGGAGTACCGCCGCCGGCAGGCTGCGGGTGACGCGCCGCAGTAGCGTGGCCCGAGCGCCCGGGTGGTGGAACTGGCAGACACGGGGGGCTTAAACCCCCTTGTACGAACGTACGTACGAGTTCGAATCTCGTCCCGGGCACAACGAAGAATCAGGTCAGCGCATCGGTCGCCTCGTCGGAGGTGGTCGATGCCTGCCCTCGGCTGCACGATTCCTGCGGAGACTGTTTCGAGCAGCGGAAATCGGACAGGCTCGGGGGTGGTCGATGAATGGGTGACCGACCGCCTCGGGCGGCACGCGTGCTCGAACGAGTTCTCGATCGAGCAGTGCTGCCGGTCGTTGATGGTGTCCCGGTCGGCGTTCTTCGAGTGGCGGCAACGCCAGACGAACCCGACTTCCAAGATGCTCGACGATGCCGAGTTGGCCGAGTTGATCGCCAGGATCCATGACCAGTCACACGGCACCTACGGCCGTCCACGCGTCACGGCCGAGCTCCGGTTGGGGCTCGGCCGGCGGGTGAACCACAAGCATGTCCAACGGCTGATGCACGCCCAAGGCCTGCAAGGCGTGACCCGTCGGCGTCGCGGCAAGGGCTGCAGACGCAGTCGTGCGGGCGACCCGCGCAGCGATGATCTCGTCAAACGACAGTTCCGTCCGGACCGGCCCGATCGGTTGTGGGTGCAGGACATCACCCAGCACAGCACCGATGAGGGCTGGGTCCACATGGCGGTGGTCATCGACGCCTGGTCCCGCCGAGTGGTCGGCTGGTCGATCGCCGATCACCTCCGCGCTGAACTCGTGGTCGACGCGTTGGAGATGGCCCGCCTGCGCCGACAACCCGACGGGACGGTGGTCCACTCCGACCACGGGACCCGGTACTGCTCGTGGGTTTCGGGCAACGACTCCGCCACGCCGGGCTGCTCGGCTCGATGGGCACCGTCGGTGACGCACTCGACAACGCGGTCGCCGAGTCGTTCTTCGCGTCACTGCAATGCGAACTCTTGGACCTGCACCACTGGCACACCCGCGCCGACCTCGCCCGAGCGATGTTCCACTACGTCGAAGCGTTCTACAACCCGCACCGCCGACACTCCACGCTCGGCTACCTCAGCCCCATCGACTACGAGACCGCCCATGCGGCATGATCAACACCCAACAACTGAACCGGCCGGGGTTTTGCATCAGGTCCTTCATCACTTTGGAAGGATCTGGAGATGCCAGCGAAGAAGGAGTACACGGCCGAGTTCAAGGAGCAGGCTGTCAGGTTCGTGCTCGAGGAGA
>JBDKJP010000034.1:0-6528 GCA_039796575.1 Actinomycetota bacterium | reverse complement strand
GAGGCGATCGATCTGGTGCAGCCGATGGCCGACTCGGCCGAGGTCACGGTCACGCCGCTCGATGTCGCCGCGTGCGACTCGGTGGTGGTGGCCGACCGTCAGCGCGTGGTGCAGGTGCTGTTGAACCTGCTGTCGAATGCGGTGAAGTACCACCGGCCTGCCGGCTCCGTGACGGTGCGTTGCGTCCATCTGGCCGACGGGATGGTCGGCGTGGAGGTGGAGGACGACGGGCCGGGCATCGCGCCGGAGTCGCTGGGGCGCCTGTTCGAGCCGTTCGAGCGGTTGGGTGCGGAGCGCACCGGCATCGAGGGCACGGGCATCGGTCTCGCGGTCGCGCAGGGTCTGGCCGAGGCGATGCACGGCCGCATCGAGGTACGGTCGACGGTCGACGTCGGTTCGACGTTCACGTTGGTGCTGCCCGGCGGCTGAGCCGGCGGGGGCGCCTCACACGGGTTCGGCGGCGAGCTCGAGGCTGAACGTGGTGCCGTCGCCCACCGCGGAGCGGGCGCGGATGGTGCCGCCTGCCCGGGTGGCGATGCTCTGGCAGATCGAGAGGCCGAGCCCGGTGCCCGAGTCGGTGCTGGCCGACTTGGTGGTGAAGAACGGTTCGAAGATGCGGTCGAGGGTGTCGGCGTCCATGCCGATGCCGGTGTCGGTGACGTCGACGATCACGCGACCGGCCTCGGCGCGCGTCGTGAGGGTGAGGTCGCCGCCGGCCGGCATCGCGTCGCGGGCGTTGATGGCCAGGTTGAGGACGACCTGGGTCATCTCGGTCGGGCCGATCGACACCATCGGCAGGTCGTCGCCGAGCTCGCGGTGCACGCGGATGGTGGCGGGGATGAGCCGCTCGATCATGTCGCCGACGGTGAGCACCACCTCGTTCACGTCGACGGGGCGCGGGGTGTCGGCCTGGTGCCGGTTCACCGCGACGAGCTGTTGGGTGAGCGTGCGGCCGTGCGCTGCGGCGCGGCGGATCGCGGCCACCTGCTCCTTGGCGCGCGGGCTGAGCGACTCGTCGCGCTCGAGCAGTTCGGCCCAGCCGCCGACCACGCCGAGCACGTTGTTGAAGTCGTGCGCCACGCCGCTGGCCAGCCGGCCGACGGCCTCGGTGCGTTGCCAGGTGTGGAGTTGGTCCTCGAGGGTGGCGCGTTGGACGTCGCGCTCGTGCCGTTCGGTGGTGTCGGCGACGGTGCCCACCACGCGGATGGGGTTGCCGGTGTCGTCGAACACGAGCGCGGCAGTGACGGTGACCCAGCGGCGGCGACCGTCGGGGAGCTCGACCTGGCAGTCCAACTCCGACACCGGTCGCTCGCCGGTGAGGTCGACCAGCGACCGCACGAGGTCTCGGTGGTCGGGGATCACCTGGTCGAGCATGCGTTCGAAGTTCCAGTCGACGGGTGGGGTGTCGTGCCCGAGGATGCGGTCGTGCTGCGCCGACGTCCACGTCACTCCGGTGTGGAGGTCGTGCTCCCACACGCCGAGGTGGCCGGCGTCGAGCACATGCGTCAGTCGGCCCTCCAACTCGGCGATGCGCTCGGAATCGTCCTTGCGAACGACGATCACCGACAGGCGACGGCGGGCGACCACGAGGAACGTGATGCCGCCGGCGATCTGCAGGATGTGCGGGATGACGTGACCGGCGAGCGCCTGCCAGTCCTCCATGTGGCCGTGTTCGACACCGAGCTCGCGGATGCCGATCACGACGTGGGTGACCGAGCAGCCGAGCAGGAACGTGGCTGCGCCGACGGCTGCGGCGGTGATGGCCTTCGAGCGTCGGCCGGTGTCGGCGGCAGCGACCGCGGCGAGGCGCGGCACGACGACGACGGCGATCACCACGTACAGGGCGGCGACGGTGAAGGCCAGCAGAGCGACGAGGGTGGCCATCTACGAGGACCTCATCGATCGCTCCACCGCGCGATGTCCACCACGTTCCCTCCCAGCGGGCCGCCGATACGACGATGCTGCCAGGTGCCGGGCGATGCGACAAGGGACCGAGGTCCGCGCGGGTCGCCGCGGCGTTACGCTCGGAGCCATGGATCGGCGGTCGTTCCTCTCGCTCTCGGCGCTGGGCATCGGCGCGGGCCTCCTGTCGGCGTGCGGCGGCGGCGAGTCGGGCTCGAGCGGCATCACTGCAGACACGACGCCCGACACGGCACTGCTCGCGGGCCGATCGTTCGCGGTACGGCGCGACCCTGGTTGAGGCTGCTGCCTCGAGTGGGTCGTGTACCTGCAATCAGAAGGTGCCACGGTGGAGACCACCGACGATCCCGAGCGCACCGCGTACCGGGCGGGCCTCGGTGTGCCCGATGCTGCGGCGTCGTGCCACACCGCGGTGATCGACGGGTACGCCATCGAGGGGCACGTGCCGGCGGAGGCGATCGTGGCGTTGCTCGGCTCGCGGCCCGAGGCGGTGGGGTTGGCGTTGCCGGGCATGCCGGGTGACTCGCCCGGCATGGGTGGCGACCAGGCGGCGTGGATGCGCCAGCCGGTGATGCTCGTGGGCCTCGACGGCGACCTGTCGACGTTCACGTTCTGACCGTCCCTCGGCGCTGACCGCGACAATTCGTCGGCGTTGCACGGCATCTCCATCTGATCTCCACATCGACGGCGCACGATGGCCTCGGCGAAGGAGGCCGAGATGAACAGGACGAGTCGAGCGTTGGTGATCGGTGCCACGGTGTTGGCGGGGTTGACCACTGTGGCCGGCGCGGCATGGGCGAGCAACGCGCTGCCGAACATGATGACCGGCAACCACGTCGGCATGATGAACGGGTCGGGCAACGGCATGATGTCGGGCGACCACGGCGGCACGATGTCGGGCGACGGCATGATGAACGGCGACCACGACGGGATGATGTCGGGCGACCACATGGGCACGATGTCGGCCGACGACATGGACGAGATGCACGCCACGATGCGTGCCGCCATGGCGGACCAGATGTCGGAAGAGGACCTCGCCGCATGCGACGAGATGCACGCCGAGATGAGCGGCCGCATGGGGCGCACCGGCGGATGACCGTCGACGACACGGCGTCGTAGATTGGGCGCGATGGCAACCGTGCTGGTCGTGGAGGACGAGCTGAAGATCCGCGAGCTCGTACGCCGTTACCTCGAACGCGAGGGCTTGACGGTGGTGACCACCGAGTCGGGCGCGGAGGCGTTGCTGATTCTCGATCGGGGCGGCATCGATCTGATCGTGCTCGATCTCAACCTGCCCGATGTGCCGGGTGAGACGGTGGCTCGTGAGGCCAGCGGTGAGGTGCCGATCGTGATGCTGACGGCGAAGTCGGCGGAGGCCGATCGCATCCGCGGGCTCGAGCTCGGTGCCGACGACTACCTGACCAAGCCGTTCTCGCCGCGCGAGCTGGTGCTGCGCGTGCAGGCGGTGCTGCGGCGATCGGTGTCGTCGACGGTGTCGTCGGTGATGTCGTTCGGTGCGGGGCGGTTGCGCATCGATGCCACGCGCCACGAGGTGTCGGTCGACGACGAGAAGGTCGAGCTCACACCCACCGAGTGGGGGTTGTTGACCGTGCTCGCGACGGCGCCCGGTCGGGTGTTCTCGCGGAGCGAGTTGATCAATCGGGTGCGCGGGTACGAGTTCGACGGGTACGACCGCACGATCGACTCGCACATCAAGAACCTGCGTCGGAAGCTCGAGGCCCGCGCGGCCGACCTGGCCGTGGTCGACACCGTGCTCGGGGCCGGGTACCGGCTCGGCCTGCGTCGGGACGCGCCGTGAGCGCTCGTCGTCCGTTGCTCGGTCCGCTGGGTCGGCGCCTCGCCGCCGCATTCGTGGTGGTCGCCGTCGCGGCGATCGCGGTGTTCGCCGTGCTCACCATGGTGGCGGCGCGGTCGGAGGTGTCGGGGCTCACCGACTCGGCCCGCAGTGACGATCTCAACGCCACGGCGGTGGCCGCCGGCCAGGCCTACCGGGACGCCGGCGGATGGGACCGGGCCGACCTGTCGGGCACGGCCGCGGTCGCCGCACGTGGCCAGGCGACCTTGACGGTGACCGACGCCGACGGCCAGCTGGTGGCGGCACCCACCGACACGCTGGCGTCGATGATGATGCAGATGCACGGCATGGCCATGGTCGACATGCCGCGGGGCGACCCGGTGTCGCAGCCGGTGATGGTCGACGACGCGGTGGTCGGCGCCGTCACGCTGCGGTTCCCCACCGAGACGATGGGCGCTGCGCGCCACGTGCGCGACGCGTTGGCGCGCAACGCGTTGCTCGGGCTGGCGTTGGGTGCGCTGGTGGCGCTGGTGGTGGCCGTCTACGTGTCGGCCCGGGTCACTCGGCCGGTCACGGCTCTCACCGCCGCGGCCGCCGATCTCGCGGCGGGTCGGCGCGACTCGCGCGTGGAGGAGGTGGGGCCGGGCGAGCTGCGGCGGCTGGCCGAGACGTTCAACTCGATGGCCGACAGCATCGATCGCGAGGACCAGTTGCGGCGCAACCTGGTGGCCGACGTCGCGCACGAGCTGCGCACGCCGCTCGCGATTCTGCAGGGCTCCACCGAGGCCTTGCTCGACGGGGTCGATCAGCCCACCGCCGAGAACCTCACGTCGTTGCACGACGAGGTCACCCGGCTGCGGCGCATCGTGGGTGATCTCGAGACGTTGGCGTCGGCCGAGGCCGCGGGCTTGCAGTTGCGCACCGGTGATGTCGACGTGGCGGAGGTCGCGGCCGCTGCGGTCGATCTGTTGCGTCCGCTGGCCGACGATCGCGAGGTGCGACTGGTCGTCGCGGGTGAGGGTTCGCCGACGGTCGGCGACGTCGACCGGTTGCAGCAGGTGGCCGTGAACCTGCTCACCAACGGCATCAAGTTCAGCCCTCGTGGCGGCACGGTGACGGTCACCACGTCCACGCATGACGGCGGCGTTCGGCTGGAGGTGTGCGACGAGGGCCCCGGCGTTCCCGAAACGGAGCAGGAGCGGGTGTTCGAGCGGTTCTGGCGCGGCACCAATGGTGCGTCGGCCGGTGGCAGCGGCATCGGGCTGGCGGTGGTGCGCGAACTGGTGCACGCGCACCGCGGCACCGTCACCGTGACGAACCGCGAGCAGGGCGGTGCGTGCTTCGTGGTCGAGCTGCCGGGCCGGCGCTGACACGGGGTGTCGACGCGAAATCGGCTCGACTGCACGGGTCCTCCACACCGTCTCCACACCGTGACATCAGGCTCGTGTTCGTTCCCCCACCCGAGGAGTGCCCCGTGCAGCGTCGTCGTCTCGTCCCGTCCGTGTTGTCCGTCGCCCTGCTGCTCGGGCTGGCCGCCTGTGGCGGTGACGACAGCGGGCAGGCGGGTGCGGTCGTCCCGGCGGCCGATGGCCGTGCCGCGCGGGAGGTGGTGATGCGTGACATCGCGTTCGACACCGAGGCGCTGCGGGTGACCGTGGGCAGCACCGTCGAGTTCGACTTCACCAACGTCGGCAAGATCCCGCACGATGCGTTCATCGGCGATGCCGAGGCGCAGGCCGAGCACGGCGCGGAGATGGCGGCGATGGCAGCCGACGGTGGTGGGATGGACCACCATTCGATGGACGAGCCGGCGGTGACCGTGCAGCCGGGCGAGTCGGCCTCGTTGACGTACACGTTCGACACCCCCGGCACGTACGAGATCGGTTGCCACCAGCCGGGTCACTACGAGGCCGGCATGAAGATGACCATCACCGTCGAGTAGGCCGTGGGTCACCCGGGGTCGGTGGCCACCAACGAGGCGGTCACACCGACCACCACCACACCGACGGCGAGCTCGCGGAGCATCATCCGGCGCAGCACGAGCACGTCGCCCGCACCGAGCACGTCGGGCTGGAAGCGGCCGAGTACCAGGCGGCGGTTGCGGTCGGCCATCCACAGCATCACGCCCAGGAGCGCGAGCTTCACGACGACCAGGCGGCCGTGCGGTGTGGTGGCGAGGCCGAGCGGGCCGCCGTCGATGCGCAGCGTCTGCAGCACGCCGGTGACCACGATGATGCCGACGCACCATGGGGCGAGGCGCGAGAAGCGACGGGCGAGCGGCACCGCGTCGTCGACGTGGCGGCCGGGCAGCGCGATGGCGCCGAGCACCGCGAGGCCGCCGACCCACGCGGCTGCGGCGCCGTGGTGTGCCACGTCGATCGGCACGCCCACCCACGGCCAGCGCAGGCTGCGTGCGTGGCCGGTGAAGGCCCACGTGCCGAGCATGCCGATGGACAGCAGCAGCACGACCGCACTGGCGAGGTCGGGGGCGGTGGGCCGCTCGCGCACGACGACGAGCCAGGCGACGAACGCGAGCACGATGCGGATGACGAGGGCCATGCCCACCGGGTGTTCGGGGGCCTCACCGAGCGAGCCGAGTGATGACCATGCGGGTCGGCCGGTGAGGTCGCCGGCGAGCACCGCAAGTTGGGCGAGTGCGGTCAGCGCCACCACGCCGAGGGCGGGGGTGAGCAGCGCGTGCGCGCCGGCCGGCATGGGCCGTCGCCACACGAAGGCTTCGGCGGCGAGGGCACCGGCGAGCACCATCAGGCCGAGGTACCCGGCGTAGCGCA
>JBDKJP010000033.1:0-46619 GCA_039796575.1 Actinomycetota bacterium | reverse complement strand
GCGGGTTCTCCGACGTACGCATCGCCGCCACCGCCCACGAGGCCGACGTCGTGCTCGCCACCTGGACACCCGATCTGCTCATCCTCGACCTCGGCCTCCCCGACGGCGACGGCCTCTCCATTCTCGAGGTCATGGGCACCGGAGGCGAGCTCGGCATCCCCGTGCTCGTCGTGACCGCGGAGTCCGACCCCGAACGGCGGGTGCGTGCCCTCGAGCTCGGCGCCATCGATCTCGTGACCAAGCCGTTCAACCTGCTCGAGCTCGGCGTGCGTGCCAAGCGCGTGCTGCGCGCCCACGACCATCTGCAGGCCGCCGGCGTGCTGGCCCGCAGCCTGGCGCTCGAACTGGCCGAGCTGTCCGAGGAGCTCGAGCTCAACCACGCGATGGCCGTCGACGTGTTGCTCTCCGCACTCTCGCTGCGCTCACCCGCGCTCGGCACCCGCGCCCGCCGGGTGTCGCGGTCGGTGCACCAGCTCGCCGTCGCCGTGCACCTCGACGACGTCGCAGCGCACCTCGGGCAGGCGGCGGCCTGCCACGAGATCGGCGCGCTCACCATGTCCGACGAGGCGGTCGCGGCGCTCGTGGCCGACGACCCCGCGGCCGGCAGCGCCTGCGCCATCGCGTCGTCGATGATCCTCACCGATCGGCACGTGCTCGGCGCCGCGGCCTCACAGTTCCGCGCCCCCGCCGACCAGTTCGACCGGCAGGTGCAACGGCTGGCCGCCCAGCTCACGGCGGTGTGCCACGTGTTCCACGCCGCCGCGCAGGGCACCACCTTCGACGCCGCCCGGGGTGCTGCCGCCGTGGCCGCCGCGGTGGACAGTGGGCTCGATCCGGATCTTGCGGACGCATTCCTGGAAGTGTGTGTGCCCAGCGCCCCGCCGCTTGACTGAGCATTGAACTGACGATCGCGCTCCGTCCCTGGCTTTTGGTCCTACGACCCCAGATCCGAGCATTTCTTCACTGTCGGTGCCGCACAGTGGACGCCCACACGCTACGGTGACTGTGTGGAAACGACAGCGACTCGCACCATCGGCCGACAGATCGCCGATGCCCGCCAACTCCGGTCCTGGACCCAGCGTCAGCTCGGTGAGCAGATCGGCATCGGCGCCTCCCTGGTGGCCAAGTGGGAGCAGGGCTCCCGGGTGCCGCCGTACGAATGGCTCGTCGAGCTCGACCGCGTGCTCGGCACCGACATGTCGGCGCACACCACGCCCACGCCGCGACGCCGCGGCCCCCGCCCGGCCGTCGCCCGCGGCACGCAGCCGCGCAGCACCTCCACCGCCGGCCTGCCGGTGCTCGTCGAGATCAGTGAGGACGGCGTGAAGGTGTTCCAGGGCGACACCGAGATCGACGCCATCGTCGTCGACCTGCGCGAGTTCCTGCAGGCGCCGGCCAGCGAGCGCGTCAAGCGCACCAGCGAGCTGCTGCTCCGCACGCTCGAACTGCCGCGACCGCTCGCCGACCGCGTCGTGCGTCGCATCGCCGACCTGCCCTGAGACGCGGACCAGCCTCCGGTTGGGATCGGGGCTGGTCGGGCGACGGGCATCACGGGGTCGTTGGGAGCAACCTCGGTCGTGGACGGTGCCGGAGGCGACGCAGCCGGCGGCGCCCGCGCGTCGGTTGCATAGATACCCCAGGGGGTATATTCTGTCGACATGTTGTTCTTCCGTCAGTACTACCTCGGCTGCCTCTCCCACGCGAGCTACCTCGTCGGTGACACCACCACCGGCCAGGCCGTGGTGGTCGACCCGCAGCGCGACGTCGCCGAGTACCTGGCCGACGCCGAGGCGAACGGCCTCACCATCGACACGGTCATCGAGACCCACTTCCACGCCGACTTCCTGTCGGGGCACCTCGAGCTCGCCGAGCGCACCGGCGCCCGCATCGTGTACGGCGCTGCCGCCGCCGGCCGCGCGGAGTTCGAGATCGACACCTACGCCGACGGCGAGCGGCTGACGCTCGGCGCCGTCGAGCTCGAGATCCGCGCCACCCCCGGCCACACCCCGGAGTCGATCAGCATCGTCGTGTACCCGTCGCCCGGCGCCGCGCCGTACGGCGTGCTCACCGGCGACACGCTGTTCATCGGCGACGTCGGCCGCCCCGACCTGCTCGCCTCCGTCGGCGTCACCGCCGACGAGCTCGCCCGGCAGCTCTACCACTCGCTCCACGAGCGACTGCTCACCCTCCCCGACGACACCAAGGTGTTCCCCGCGCACGGCGCCGGCTCGGCGTGCGGCAAGCACCTCTCGACGGAGACGGTGTCCACCATCGGCGAGCAGCGGCGCACCAACTACGCGCTCGCGCCGATGAGCGAGGACGAGTTCGTCGACGCCGTCACCCAGGGCCAGACCGCCGCGCCGCTGTACTTCTCGTTCGCCGCCAACCGCAACCGGCAGCAGCGCGACACGATGCTCGACGACGTGCGGGTCCCCGTGATGTCGCTCGCCGAGGTGCTCGCCGCACAGCACGACGGCGCGGTCGTCATCGACGGCCGCGACGACGCGTCGTTCGCTGCCGGCCACCTCCGTGGCTCCGTCAACGTCGGTCTCGGCGGCCGCTTCGCCGAGTACGCCGGTGAGGTCATGACACCCGGCACCCCCATCGTGCTCGTCACCGAGCCCGGCCACGAGGTGGAGGCCGCGGTGCGGCTGGCGCGCATCGGCTTCGATCGCGTCCTCGGCAGCCTGGCCGACCCCGTGCGCACGTTCGTGGAGCACCCCGAGGTGGTCGAGCAGCTCTCGCGCCTGTCGGCCACCGAGCTCGACCAGCGCATCGCCGAACTGCCGGGCCTGGTCGTCATCGACGTCCGCAACGTCGGCGAGCTGGAGCAGGGCACCATCCCCGGGTCGCAGCACATCGCGCTCCCCGCGCTCCTCCCCCGCCTCGCGGAGCTCGACCCGAACGCCCCCACGGTGGTGCACTGCGCGGGCGGCTACCGCTCGGCCATCGCCGCCAGCCTGCTGCGCGCCCACGGCTTCCGCGACGTCTCCGACCTCATCGGTGGTCACACTGCGTGGGCCACGATGCAGCGCCACTCGGCCTGACCCGTGAACCTCCGCGCACTCCTCGTCTCCCCGCTCGGGTTCCTGATCGGGCTGTCGCTCGGCGCGCTCGGCGGTGGCGGCTCCATCCTCGCCGTCCCCGTGCTCGTCTACGCCGCCGGCCAGTCGCCGCAGCAGGCCACCACCACGTCGCTCGTCCTCGTCACGTTCACCGCGCTCCTCGGCATCGCACCCCATTGGCGGGCCGGCCGGGTGCGGGTGGTGCCCGGCCTGCTGTTCAGCCTGGCGGGCGTGGGCGCATCGCTGCTCGGCTCGAAGTGGAACCATGCCGTCGACGCCGACGTGCTGCTGCTCGCGTTCTCGGCGCTGATGCTCGTGGCCGCGTTCGCGATGTGCCGCCGCACGTGCGACTTCCTGTCACGACAGCCCAAGCCGGTCGGCGCAGCGGTGGCCACCGCACCGCGAGCCCACGTGCAGGTCGACGTCGCGACGGTGCTCAAGGTGCTGGCGGCCGGCTCGGTGGTCGGGCTCCTCACCGGGTTCTTCGGGGTCGGCGGCGGGTTCGTCATCGTGCCCGCGCTGGTGCTGGCCCTCGGGTTCTCGATGCCCGAGGCCGTCGGCACCTCGTTGCTCGTCATCGCCGTGAACTCGGTGGTGGCGTTGGCGACCCGCCTGCACGCAGGACAGCTCGAGTGGGGCGTCGTGCTGCCGTTCACCGTGGCCAGCCTGGCGGGCGTGGTGGTGGGCAGCCGCTTGGCGGGCAGTGGGAATCCGCGCACGCTGCAGCGCTGGTTCGTGGCGCTGCTCGTCGGCATCGCGGTCTACACGGCAACGCACAGCATCATCGGTATCGTCGGAACATCATGAGCGAACCGACCACCGACGTCGTCGTCTACTGGCGCCCGGGCTGCCCGTTCTGCAGCTCGCTCCACGCCGACCTCACCCGGGCCGGCGTCGAGTTCCAGCGGGTCAACATCTGGGACGATCCCGATGCGGCGGCGTTCGTGCGGTCGGTGGCGCGTGGCAACGAGACCGTCCCGACGGTCACCGTGGGCGACGTGGCGCTGGTGAACCCGCGCGCCTCGCAGGTGGTGGCGCTGCTGGCCGGCGAGGCCTGACTCGGGCTCAGAGCGGCCAGAAACGGCCGAGGTACTTGCCCTCGATGGCGTCGACCGACACCGTGCCGTAGCTGCGCGAGTCGTGCGACTCGAGGCGGTTGTCGCCGAGCAGGAACACGTGACCCTCGGGCACGACCACCGGGCCCCAGAAGTAGCCGCTCATCTGGTCGTGGTTCGCGTACGGCTCGGCGACGGGCACGCCGTTGCGCACGAGCACGCCGTCCTCGATGCCGATGGAGTCGCCCCCGACGGCCACGACGCGCTTCACCACTGCCTCGCCGGTGTCGGGCGCGGTGGCCACGACGATCTCACCGATCTCGGGATCGGCGAACCAGTACGACACCTTCTGGATGACCAGGGCATCGCCGTCGTGCAACGTGGGCGACATGCTGTTGCCGTCGGTGAGCACCGGCTCGGCGACGAGGAACCGCACCGCGAAGAACAGCACCACCAGGCCGAGCGCGATGAGCAGCCAGCGGGGGCGCGAGGCGACCTCGACAGGAACGCCGTCAGCCGGACCCTGTTCGGGTCCGGCCACGGCAACTTCCGTCGAGGGCGAGGTCAACGGATCGCACCACCGGACATCAGCGACCACACCGCGAAGGCGCAGAAGCCGATGCCGCAGTACATCAGCGCAGAGGTGACCCGGGTGCGGGTGCGGCCCTGCAGCAGCGTGAGGAGGAGCACGATGAGCCCCAGCTCGACGAGCAGCGAGAACATGTCGAACGCACCCACGCCCTCGGGCGCGGCGGGCAGGAACGATCGGCCCGGCGCCTTGGGCGCGCCGTGTGCGGTCTGACCGGGTTGGCCGGGGAGAGCGACCAGTCGGCTTGCCACGTACACGGTCACGACCACGACGTTGCTCCAGATGCCGGCCAGCACGACCTTGGTGCTGGTGCGGTTCAGGAACAGTGCTGCCGCCAGACCCAACTGCGCCACGGCGATGAGTGCGAAGAACACCCCGGACGCCTGCCACCAACGCCAGTGCGTCGGAGTGGAGAACGCATGCGCCAGGCCGGCCGCCGCCGCCATGAGGATGGCGACGTCGACGGTGTTGCTGCGCGTCGCCCGTGCGGTGTGCACGGGGAACGTCATCGCCGAGACCTCAGAGGACATCGAGGGCCTCCATCGACATGTCCTTCGCGACGGCGGAGATCATCGGATCGTCCCAGCACTTCGAGCCATCCGGCTCGAGCACCTCGAACTGGGTCATCATGTCGTGGTCCTCGTGGACGAGGTTGTGGCAGTGCACCATGTACTTGCCGGCCGAGTCGAACTTCACGAGGAGCTCGATGGTCTCGTTCTCGCCGGTGTACACCACGTCCTTCGGGCCGAGCTCGTGCGCCATCGGCGGCTGACCGTTGCGGCGCAGCACCTTGAAGTCGACGAGGTGGATGTGCAACGGGTGGTACCAACCGCCCGAGTTGTTCTGGATGATCCACTTCTCGACCGTGCCGGCGAGCGGCTGAGCCTCGACGAACTGGTAGTTGCTCTGGATGATCTTCTCCCACGTGGTGCCGTTCACGGTCCACTGGCCGTTGCTGCGCTCGAGTCGGAGGGTGCGCACGATCGGCTGACCGTTCGCGTCCTTCGCCACCATCGCCTCGGTGAGGTTCATGATGTCGCGCTTCTTGGTGAGCGTGGTGGGCACCGAGTTGTTGCGGGTGTCGGTGACGACCGTGCCGACCTGGAAGCGCATCACCTTGTCGGTGTTGGCGTAGTTGATGTTGTTCTTCGGGCTCGTGTTGAGCATGTCGACGGTCTTGCCGGCGTACTTCGAGAAGTCGATCACGATCTCGTAGCGCTCGCCACCGAGCTGACGATGGCTGCTGACGGTCATCGGCGCCGGCATCAGTCCGCCGTCGGTGGCGATGACCTGGTAGGGCACTGCCACACCGGTGCTCGCCTTGAAGTTGAACTTGAACGACCGCGAGATGGTGGCGATGAGCACACGGAAGCGGTACTTGCGCGGCTCGACCTTCATGATCGGCCACGGCGTGCCGTTGACCATGATGACGTTGCCCCAGTGACCCGACTGGTCGTCGAGCGAGAACAGGAGCGGGGCGCGCTTGACGCCGGCCGCATCGGTGAACGGCGCCTGGAACATGGCGTCGCCGATGATGAGCGGCACGTCGTACTTGCCCTGCGGGATGGGCAGGGCGCGCTCCTCGGCGTCGTACATCGTGTACATGCCGACGAGGCCGTGGTACGCGTTCTCGGCCGTGTGGTGCACGCCGTGGTCGTGGTACCAGAGGGTGCGAGCCGGCTGGAAGTTCGGGTAGTGGTAGTCCTTGTACTCGCCGTCGACGCACACGCTGCCGTCCTCACGGGTGCCACCCATGGGCATCGTGATGTCGCTGGCGTAGCCGTCGTACTGGGGCAGCGAGGCCGAACCGTGCAGGTGCACCGAGGTCCACGGGGTGTAGCCGAGGATGGGGTGCTGCGCCGGCAGGGCGTTGATGTGGCGCACCACGACCTGGCGACCCTGGACCGCCTGGATGGTGGGGCCGGGCACCGAGCCGTTGTAGCCGAACACCGTGGTCTTGTAACCCGGCAGGATCTCGGCGTCGACGGCCTGCATCGACATCTTGTAGTAGTCGCAGGTGGTGTCCTTGCGGTACGGCACCGCGACCGGCGGCGGGCTGAAGGGCCGCGTGAACGGCTTCGGCAGCAGCGTCTCGGGGAACGGCGTCGCCGTTGCGGCGCCCACGCCTGCGAGCTTCACTGCGGGCAGCGCCACGGCGGCGCCGGCGAACACGCCGGTCTTGATCACGTCTCGACGGCTGAGGCTCACTTCGCCACCTCCGCCACGATGAATTCCAGCATTCCGCATGCGTCGACCATCCGGCCGGCGCACATCGGGTCTCCCGTCCCGCTGCGCATCTGAGTTGTCCTTCTCCCGCTCGAAGTCCCGCCTTGGAACTTGAGTACACACTCAAACACCAGATCAAGACAGATTCAATCGGACATATGTCTTGCACCGGTCATAGGACCCTTGTACGACTGTTTTACCCCGATAGTCCTAGGACTAGAACGCGCTGCGTGAGATACCACCCACCCCACGCTTGATCTGGACAATTTTGCCCCAAATCTGCCCCAAGAGGCGGCCTGCCCAGGGTGTGGTACATGTACCTCCCACCGACATCCCTCCGACCCCTGCCGATCAGGCCCGCATTGGTCCCCGTCGAGGTCCACGGAGCGTGAAAACCAGGCACCACCTGCAGCATTGCGGAGCGTGCCCCTGCCTCACCGGCGGTGAGAACACCATGGGTCGGACGACCTATTTGTGCGAGTCGATTCCCACTCGCCGCAACCGGATCACACGCACCGTGACCGCGTGTCGTGGCGCGCCGACACGGCGCGACCGGGCAGGTCACGCCGTGTGTGCGGCCGCCACATGCGTGGCGACGGGGTCAGAGCTCGATCGGCGAGCCGGGGCCGAGCGGGATGCCGAGCACCCACCAGGCCACGAACAGCAGGATCCAGGCGATCGAGATCGCGATGACGTACGGGATCATCAACGCCACGACGGTGCCGATGCCGGCCTTCTTGTCGTAGCGCTGCGCCACCGTGGTGATGAACGGCAGGTACACCATCAGCGGCGTCACCACGTTCATCGGCGAGTCGCCGACGCGGTACGCCGCCAGCACCGTCTGCGGCGCGACGCCCAGGCGCATGAAGATCGGCACGAACACCGGGGCGAAGATGGCCCACTTCGGCACGACGCCGGGGATGATGATGTCGAGCAGCAGGATCACCAGGATCAGCCCGATCAGCAGCGGCAGGGCACCGAACCCTGTCCGTTCGAGCAGGTGCGCCATCTCGACGGCCGCCACGCGCGGCATGTTCGTGTAGTTGAACAGCGCGATGAACTGACTGATGATCAGCAGCATGAACACGAGCCCCGACAGCCCGGAGAAGGTCTTGGTCACGCCGGTGATCACGTCGGTGCTGCTGTGGATGGTCTTCGCACCGATGCCGTAGCAGATGCCACAGACCAGGAACATCAGCGTGATGATGAAGATGAGACTCGACATGAACGGCGTGTTGCCGATGAGGTCGCCGGTCGCCGGATCGCGGAGCGGAGCCCCGCTCGGCAGTGTGAGCAGCAGCACCATCACCACCATCGCCAGCAGCCCGTACATCGAGTAGCGCAAGCCCTTGGCCTCCGCCTGCTCGGCCTCGGCACCGGCCTGCTCCGGGTCGGCCGCGCCGCCGACGAGGGCGTACACGGGGTCGCCGATCGTGGGGTCGTACGGGCCGAGGCGTGGCTCCACCACACGTTGGGTGACCACCACCGCCACCAGCGCGAGGATGATGGACGAGGCGATGCCGAAGTAGAAGTTCGCGGTGACCTCCAACGACTCACCCGCCGAGCCGATGGCCTCGTTGGTGATCTCCGTGAGCATGGAGTCGATCGGCGTGATCAGGAGGTTCACGCCGAAGATCGCACCGACGCCGGCAAAACCGGCGGCGAGACCGGCGAGCGGATGTCGCCCGAGCGTGAGGAACGCAACGGCCGACAGCGGGATGAGGATCAGGTAGCCCGCGTCCGAGGCGACGCTCGACAGCACGCCGACGAAGATGATCGCGAACGCAATGATGCGCCGAGGTGCCACCTTGACGAGCTTGCGGATGAGCGCGGCCATCAGCCCCGCATGTTCCGCCACACCGACGCCCATCATCGCGACGAACGTGACAGCGACCACCGAGAAGCCCGCGAAGTTGTTGACGAACGACGAGAAGATGTAGCGGATGCCGTCCACGCTGAGCAGGCTGCGAATCTCGAACGTCTGCTCCTGGATCGTGTAGTCCGGAAGGTCGACGATCTTCCCCGCGTCGATGTCGTAGGGCACGATCGAGCCGCCCAGTTGGTTGCTGATCGCCGTCAACTGCTCCTTCGGGATGGGCACGGCAACGTCCTCGGTGACCGAGATGCCGAACCACGACAGCACCGCAGAGAGCACGATGACGCCGAGGATGAGGTACAGGAACATGATGACAGGGTGGGGCACCTTGTTCCCGGCCTTCTCGATGCCGTCGAGCATCTTCTCCGAGAGTGACCGCTTGGAGGTCGTGACCGCTGCAGCATCGCTGGACATGTTGTGGACTCCTGGGCTCAGGCGGACAGGTTGCGGAGGTACTCGGTGACGAGGCGCACACCGGCGCCGGTGCCACCCTTGGGCAGGTACGGCTTGGTGGGCGCGTCGACCCACGCCGTGCCGGCGATGTCGAGGTGCGCGAACGGGTACTTGCCGGCGAACGCCGACAGGAACGCACCGGCCGTGATGCTGCCCGCGCCACGACCTGCGAGGTTGCGCAGGTCGGCGTTCTCGCTCTTCACCATCTGGTGGTACTCGTCCCACAGCGGCAGCTGCCAGGCCTTGTCGCCACTGGCCTGGCCGGCGGCGACGAGCTGGTCGGCCAGCGACTGGTCGGTGGCCATGACCGCGGTGGCGACGTTGCCGAGGGCGATGATGACCGCACCGGTGAGGGTGGACAGCTCGACGATGGCATCGGGCTTGTACCGGCCGGCGAAGTGCAGGCCGTCGGAGAGGATGACGCGACCCTCGGCGTCGGTGTTGAGGATCTCGATGGTCTTCCCGCTCAGCGTGGTGACCACGTCGCCCGGGCGGTAGCTGCGACCGCTGGGCATGTTCTCGGCGGACGGCACGAGGCCGACAAGGTGGATCTCGAGGCCCAGGTCGGCGACGGCCTGCATGGTGCCGAACACGGCGGCGCTGCCACCCATGTCGTTCTTCATGGTCTCCATGCCCTCGGCCGGCTTGATGTTGAGGCCGCCCGAGTCGAACGTGAGACCCTTGCCCACGAGGCACACCGTCGGTGCGTTCTTGAACTGCTTGCCGTACTCCATGATGATGAAGCGCGGCGGGCTGTCGGAGCCCTTGCCCACGGCCAGGATGCCGCCGAAGCCCTCCTTCTCCAGGCGCACCTCGTCGTACACGGTGACCTGGATGGACGGCATCCGCTCACCGAGCTCGACGGCGCGCTGCGCCAGCTGCGGCGGGGTCTTGTCGACGCCGGGCGTGTTGACCAGGTCGCGGGCGAAGTTGGTGCCACCGGCGATGGCCTGGCCGACCGCGATGCCCTCGCCGAGCGCCTTGATCTGCTTGCCGGTGAGCACGGTCACCGACTGGATCTCGTGCGTCTCGGCGGCGCTGAGGCCGGTGCGACCGCCGAACCAGCGGTACGCGCCGAGCTCGAGGCCTTCGGCGAGCGCCTGGCCGAGCGCACCGGCCGGGAGCGCGACGTCGGAGGCGACACCGAGCGTGATGTCGGCCACCTGCGCGCCGCGCGCCTGGCGCACCGCCGTGGCCGCCGCCTGGCGGATGCGGTCGGCGTCGATGCCCTTCTTGGCGCCGAGGCCGACGAGCAGCACACGGCTCGGGGCGCCCTTCGCACGGGGGTAGACGACGAGGGTCTGGTTGGCGGCACCCGTGAAGTCGCTCGCCTCGAACGAGGCAGCGATCGTCTTCGGGAGCACGGTGGCGTCGTGGACGAGTGCCACCGCGAGCGCGGATGCCGTGGCGAGCACGTCACCACCCTGGACGTTGATCTGCATGGGAAGGCCTTTCGAACCTCGGGGGACGGCCAGAACCTAGCCAACTTCGGGAGCGACGGTCGCCATCAGCCTCGCTAAGGTCGCCGGATGGCCGACAGCACGATCACGTTCATCATCCTCGGCGTCGCAGTGGTGCTGTTCGTGTGGAATCGACTGCCGGTCGAGGCCGTCGCGCTCGGGGTGCCGCTGGCGCTCTGGGCCACCGGCGTGCTCACCATCGAGCAGTCGGTGGGCGGCTTCGGCGAGACCACCGTGCTGTTCATCGCCGCGCTGTTCGTGGTGAGCGAGGGGCTCGATTCGACCGGTGTCACGGCCTGGGCGGGCCAACAGCTCATCGCCAAGGCGGGCACCAGCGAGCGCCGCCTCCTCGTGCTGATGATGCTGCTCGTGGCCCTGCTGACGGCCATCATCAGCGTGAACGGCGCAGTCGCCGCGCTGGTGCCGATGGTGGTGGTCATCGCCGTGCGGCTCGGCCGCAGCCCGTCGAAGTTGATGATGCCACTCGCGTTCGCTGCGCACGCCGGGTCGATGTTGGCGCTCACCGGCACACCGGTCAACGTCATCACGTCCGACGCGGCCGACGCCGCCGGGTACGGCCCGTTCGGGTTCTTCGAGTTCACCATCATCGGCGTGCCGCTGGTGGTCGGTGCCGTGCTGATCGCTGTGCTCGTCGGCAACCGGCTGCTGCCCGACCGCACCCCAGATGCCATTCCGCCCGATCTGAGCGAACTGGCCCGGGTGCTCGCCGAGCAGTACGACATCGACCACTCGATGGTGCGCCTCGTGGTCGACGAGGGCTCGCCCGCCGTCGGCGCCCGCCGCGACGCACTGCCCGCCGACATCACCGGCGTCCAGCGCGCGCGGCACGGCGCCGTGGCGCCGGCAGAGACGGTGCGCCCGGGCGATGTGGTGGTCACCTCGGGCGACCCGGCCGCGATCGACGAGCTCCGCGCACGGTGGGGTCTGTCCCCAGCGCCCACCACGCTCGAGCAGCCAGACGACCAGGAGCTGCTCGACCGCGAAGTCGGGGTCGCCGAGCTCGTCGTGCCGCCGCGCAGCGAGCTCGTCGGTCAGCGCGTGTTCCCGGGCATGGTGTTCAGCGGCACCCGGGTGGTGGTGCTCGCCGTGCAACGCAACGGCGAGCACGTGCGTGAGGGCGAGGTGCTGCTCGCCACCGGCGACACGCTGTTGGTGCAGGGTCGGTGGCACGAGCTCGAGCACGGCCGCCAGAACCAGCAGGTGATGGTGGTCGACGATCCGGCGATGGTGCGCCGCCAGGCGGTACCGCTGGGTCGCGGCGCGAAGCAGGCGCTGGTCATCGTGGCCGCGATGGTGGTGCTGCTCGCCACCGGCGCCGTGCCCGCCGTGGTGGCGGGCCTCCTGGCCGCGGGTGCGCTCGTGCTGACCAACACCGTCACCGTGCCGCAGGCGTACCGTTCCATCTCGTGGACCACCATCGTGCTGGTCGGTGGCATGACCCCGCTCAGCCTCGCGATGCAGCAGTCCGGAGCGGCGCAGAAGTTGGCCGACGGCCTGGTCGACCTCGTGGGCGACGCGAGCCCGTACGTGCTCGTCACCGGCCTGTTCGTGCTCACCGCCGTGATGGGGCAGCTCATCAGCAACACCGCGACCGCGCTCATCGTCATCCCCATCGCGGTCACCGCCGCTGCGCAGTCGGGCGTGTCGGCCGAGCCCGTGCTGCTCGCCGTCAACATCGCCGCGGCCGGCGCATTCCTCACACCGGTGGCCACGCCGGCGAACCTGATGGTGATGGGCCCCGGCGGCTACAAGTTCGGCGACTACTGGAAGTTCGGCATGTGCATGATGCTGCTGTTCGCCGTGGTGGCCATCTTCTACGTGCCGATCTTCTGGTCGTTCTGACCATGTCACCTGCGAACGGTCCGGTGCGCGAGCAGCAGATCCTGTGGCGTTCCATCCTCGTCACCGCTGTGCTCGGCGCCATCGGCATCGTGTGGGGCATCGCGTCGGGCTCGCAGATGATCCTGCTCGACGGCGTGTACGCCATCATCGGCATCGCCGTGTCGTGGCTGCTGCTGCGAGCGTCGGCCATCGCGGCGCAGGGCCCCACCACTCGGTTCCCGTACGGACGGCAGGCGGTCACGCCGATGGTGATCGGCGTGCAGGGCTTCGTGCTGCTCGCCACCCTGCTCTACGCACTCGTCGAGGCTGCGTTCACCATCCGTGACGGCGGCAGCCAGGTGAACCCCGGGCCCGCGATGGCGTATGCGGTGGCGACGTCGATCTCGTCGCTGGTGTTCTGGGTGTGGATCCGTCGTCGCATCGACGGCTCCGACCTCCTCGCCGCCGAATCCACCGGCTGGCGGGTCGCCGCGTTCCGCGGTGTCGGCATGTCGGTCGGCTTCCTGGTGCTGTGGGCGCTCACCGATTCGTCGTGGGACGGCGCGGCACCGTACGTCGACCCGGTGATGGTCGTCATCACGTGTGTCGCGTTCCTCTCCGCGCCGGTCCGGATGGTGCGCACCACCGTGACCGAGTTGCTCGAGGGCGCGCCGGACGCGTCGGTGCAGGAGCCCGTGCTGCACACCATCCGCACGGTGTTCCAGGAGTTCGACATCGCCGAGCCCGTGGTGCGGATGACCAAGGTGGGGCAACGCCTGTACGTCGAGATCGATGCCGAGGTGCGTCCCGACGCCACCGTGGCCGACGAGCACCGCGTGCGCACCACCGTCCGCGACCGGCTCGGCGCGTTGCCGTTCGACGTCTGGTTGAACTTCGAGCTCGTGCCGCCCGGCGGCATCGACGGCTGACGATCGCACGAAGGATCACACCACCGGGATTCGACCGTGCTCTAGCGTTGGACCAACCACACGTTGGAGGAACCAATGAAGGACATCATCTTCGGCATCGTCGCCATCCTCATCGGCGCACTGTTCTGCTTCCGGGGCTGGCTCGCGATGCGCGTGGTCATCCCCATCTGGGGCGCGTTCGCCGGCTTCGTGGCCGGCGCAGGCCTCATCGAGGCCCTGTTCGGCGACGGCTTCCTGCGCACGTTCCTCGGCTGGGCGCTGGGCATCGTGTTCGCCATCGTGTTCTTCTTCCTGGCGTACCTCTACTACGAGGCCTCGGTCGTCATCGCGATGGCGTTCGTCGGGTTCGCGCTCGGCGTCGGGGTGATGTCGGCCATCGGTGTCACGTGGAACTGGGTGCTCTTCATCGTCGGCGTCGTCGTCGGTCTCGCCCTCGGCTTCGTGGCCATCATCACCAACCTGCCGATGGGTCTGCTCACCGTGCTCACCGCGATGGGCGGCGCCACCGCCATCGTCGCTGGCACGATGCTGCTGTTCGATCGGGTGAACGTCGACGACTTCGGCAACGGTGTCACCACCAAGGACGTGATGGGCGACCATCCGTGGTGGTACGTGATGTACGGCGCGCTGGTCGTGGCCGGCATCGTGGCGCAGATCGCGTTGGCCGAGCGGGTCGACCGCACGCTCCGCGAGGCCTGGACCGAAGCCGGCGGCAAGCAGCTCCGCAGCGCCTGACCTCCACGGCGTCTGGCAACCTGACGGAGGTCACCACCTCCGAGGAGTCATCATGAGCACCGTCCGCGCCTTCGTCGCCGGCAACGTCGATCAGTCCTGGCAGCGTCGCGTCGTCGACCTCCCGCTCGCCGAGCTCGGCGACGGTGACGTCCTCGTCCGCATCGACTACTCGGGCATCAACTACAAGGACGGCCTCGCGAGCTCCGAGAAGGGCCGTGTCGCACGACTCGATCCCATCGTGCCCGGCATCGACCTCGCCGGTGCGGTCGAGGCGTCGTCGCACCCCGACGTCGCCGTCGGCAGCGCGGTCATCGCGCACGGGTACGACCTCGGCGTGGCCCATCACGGCGGGTACGCCAGCCACGCCAACGTGCCGGCCGACTGGATCGTACCCATGCCCGTCGGGCTCGATGCGCGTACCGCGATGCTCGTCGGCACCGCCGGCTACACCGCCGCACTGTCGGTGGCCGCGCTCGAACAGCACGGTCTCGCGCCGGGCGATGGTCCCGTGCTGGTCACCGGCGCGTCGGGTGGTGTCGGCTCGATGGCCGTCGGGATGCTCGCGGCACGCGGGCATCACGTGGTCGCGAGCACCGGCAAGCCCGAGGAGGCCGACTGGTTACGGTCGATCGGGGCGGCCGAGGTGATCGACCGGAGCACCCTGGTGCCCGACGCACCGCGGCCGCTCGACAAGGAGCAGTGGGCCGGTGCGGTCGACTGCGTGGGCGGCGCGACGCTCGCGCACGTGCTCCGCACCACCCGGTACGGCGGCTCGGTCGCGGCGAGCGGCCTCACCGGTGGCAGCGACCTGCCCACCACCGTGCTGCCGTTCATCCTGCGCGGCGTGAACCTGCTCGGCATCGACAGCGTGCAGAACCCCATCGGGCCCCGCCGCGCGCTGTGGCAGCGCATCGGCGACGACCTCAAGCCCGCGTGGCTCGACTCCATCGACGCCACCGTGGTCGGGTTCGACGCCCTGCCGGAGCAGCTCGATCGCATCCTGGCCGGGCGCATGCGCGGCCGAGTGCTGGTCGACCCGAACCGCTGACCCTGCCGACGGGTCAGTCGTCGCGCCAGCAGGCGGCGATGTCGCTCATCGGCGCGATCCAGATGTCGTCGTGCGCGAGCACGTGGTCGAGGAACTTCTCGAACATCAGGAACGCGTGCGAACGACCGATGGTCTGCGGGTGCACGGTGAGCGCGAACACACCGCCGCGCACGCGTTCGTACGCGAAGTCGAAGTGGTCCACCCAGCGCCGCAGCAACGTGTCGGTGTCGCCCATCGCGTTACCACCGGGACGCATCTCCAGCGCCGGGAAGTCGTCGAGGAACCACGACACGGGGATCTCGATCACCGGGCTCGGCTCGCCGAACGTGTTGCCGTGCTCGCGGTCGATCGACACCACGGGTCGCGGGCGGTACGCCTCGAAGTCGCGCCCCATCAGCGACGAGTCCCACACGAACCCGTACTCCTCGAGCAGGCCGAGCGTGATGTCGCTGAAGTCCCACGCCGGGGAGCGGTAGCCCTTCGGCCGCACCCCGACGAACTGCTCGTGATGGGCGAGCTGCAGCTCCATCAGCCGGCGCTCCTCGGCGGGGGCGAGCGTGTCGATCTGCTCGTGGTAGCAGCCGTGTGCCGCGATCTCGTGCCCGGCCTCGATGACCGCCGCACTCTGCTCGGGGAACGTCTGCAGGGTGTGCGACGGGATGCACCACGTGGTGCGCAGGCCGAGCCGCCGGTACAGGGCCAGCAGGCGCGGCACGCCGACCTCGGCGCCGAACTCGCCACGCGACAGGTAGCTCGGCGAGGTGACGTCGAACGTGCCCATCCACAGGCAGTGCGCGTCGAAGTCGGCGCCGAGCGCGACCGCGAGCCGCTTGCCGTCGGGCAGGTGCAGCGCCATCAGACGAGCTCGAGCGCGCGGAGCACCGCGCCCTGGTCGAAGTAGGGGCGCTCGCAGACGATCTTGTCGCTGCCGGGCGCGAACTCGAACGAGGCGGCCATGCGGACGCGGAACGAACGACCGGTCGGCTCGACCGTGCGGTCGGCCAGGCGCAGCGGGCCGAGGTGGGTGCCGGTGAGCCAGAACTCCACCAGCACGACGTCGTGCTCGGCGTCGGCGGCGAGCGAGATGATCTCGTTCGCCTGATCGGGGAACGGCGTGCGCGACGCCTTGAAGTAGCCCCGCACCTCCTGCTCGCCGTCGAACACGCGGCCCGTGCCGTAGAGCTCGTAGCGCGGGTGCTCGAACGTGGCGATCACGGCGTCCCAGTCGCCCACGCACTCGAGGGCCATGTGGTCGCGGACGGTCTGCAGCCGCGCTGCGGCGAGGTCGGTCATGGCGGCGATCCGATCAGCCCGTCGACGGTTCGTCAAGCACCGATTGGTGTAGCGCACGGGGCGCCGCCCTAACCTCGTCGACCGTGCCGACTGCTCCCACCGCCGCGTTCTCCATCACCCTCGACTGCCGTCTCGACAACGTGCCCGGCACGCTCGGCCGGCTCTGCAGCGCCATTGGCGAGGCCGGCGGCAACATCGGTGCGCTCGACGGGTTCGACGTGCGCGGCTCCGAGCTGCGCCGCTGCCTCGTGGTGCACTGCCGCGACGAGGCCCACCAGCAGAAGGTGGTCGCCGCCGTCAACGCGCTCAGCGGCGTCACGCTGATGGACTGGTGGGACCGCACGTTCCGCATGCACGAGGCCGGCAAGATCCAGACGGGCACCCTGGCCCCGGTGAACGACCGCGACGACCTGTCGATGGCGTACACCCCCGGCGTCGCACGCGTGTGCACCGCCATCCACGAGGACCCGTCGCTCTCGCACCGCTTCACCATCCGCAAGAACACGGTCGCCATCGTCAGCAACGGCACCGCCGTGCTCGGCCTCGGCGACATCGGCCCCGAGGCCGCGATGCCGGTCATGGAGGGCAAGGCGCTGCTGTTCAAGGAGTTCGGCAACGTCGACGGGTTCCCCGTGTGCATCAACGCCCGCACCGCCGACGAGGTCGTCGACTTCGTGCAGCGCATCGCCCCCACGTTCGGCGGCATCAACCTCGAGGACATCAAGGCGCCCGAGTGCTTCGAGATCGAGGAGCGACTGAAGGCCAGCCTCGACATCCCCGTCTTCCACGACGACCAGCACGGCACCGCTGTCGTCACGCTCGCCGCGCTGTGGAACTCGCTGAAGATCACCGGCAAGAAGATGGAGGACCTCTCGGTCGTCATCGCCGGCATGGGCGCCGCCGGTGTGGCCATCGGCAAGATCCTCATCAACGCCGGCGTCGGCGAGATCGTCGGCTGCGACCGCACCGGCGCGGTGTACTCGGGCCGCAGCGACCTCAACGTGGCGAAGGAGTGGTTCGCCGAGAACACCAACCCGACGCGCAAGATGGGCACCATCGGCGACGTGCTGAAGGGTGCCGACGTGTTCGTGGGCGTCAGCGGGCCCGACCTCATCACCGCGGCCGACCTGCGCACGATGGCGCCGAACCCCATCGTGTTCGCGATGGCGAACCCGAACCCCGAGATCCGTCCCGAGCACGCCGACGGCCTCGCCGCGGTGATGGCCACCGGTCGCAGCGACTACCCGAACCAGATCAACAACGTGCTCGCGTTCCCCGGCATCTTCCGTGGCGCGCTCGACACCGAGGCCACCGACATCACCGAGAACATGAAGCTCGCGGCGGCCGTGGCGATCGCCGAGTCGGTCACCGACGCCGAGCTCTCGCCGCAGTTCGTGGTGCCGTCGGTGTTCGACCGCACCGTGGTCGATCGTGTGGCACCCGCGGTCGCTGCCGCCGCTGTCGCCGACGGCGTCGTCCGCCGCCAGTGAGTCCGGCGCCACCGAGGTCCGGCAAGCCGCCTACTGTCTCCCGCAGGTCGATCGTCGACATGGGGGACACGACATGGCGAGCTACTGGTTCCGCAACGGGTTGGTGCACACGATGGACCCGCGGCGCCCATGGGCCGATTCGGTGGTGGTGCACGACGAGATCATCGCGTTCGTCGGCGACGAGGCCGACGCCGCCGCGCACCGTCGGGCCGACACCGAGGAGGTCGACCTCGCTGGCGGGTTCCTGATGCACGGCTTCATCTCCGGCCACGACCACTTCATCGGTGGAGCGCTCTCGAAGATCGTTCATCGGTGGAGCGCTCTCGAAGATCGGCGTGTCGCTCGACAACCTGCACGGCAAGGAGGCCGTGCTCGAACGCATCCGCCACTACGCCGAGACGCATCCCGACAAGGACGTCATCCGCGGCCACGGCTGGACGCAGTTCACGTTCGACGGTGAGCAGCCGCACCGCACCTGGCTCGACACCGTCACCGACACGCGGCCCGCGTTCCTGCACAGCTACGAGGTGCACGACGTGTGGGCCAACACCGCCGCGTTCGTCGCCGCCGGCATCGACGCCAGCACACCCGACCCGAACCCGCCGGCGTCGTTCTTCTTCCGCGACACCGACGGCTACCCCGCCGGCACCTGCTGCGAGGGTTCGTGGATGCCGCTCGCCATCAAGCTCGGCATGTACTCGATGGAGTCGATCCGCGAGGCGATGGACCTCACGATGACACCCGCCCCGTCGTACGGCATCACGTCGTACTTCGACGCGGGGTCGCTGCTGAGCTCGCGTCGGCTGGAGCGTGCGGTGTCCGCCGATCTGGTGGCACTCGACAACGCCGGCGAACCGCCGGTGCGCATCGTGGCCTCGTCGGGCTTCGTGCGCGGCGACGGCGAGTCACCGGAGACGGTGGTCGAGCAGGCGTTCGAGATGCAGGAGGAAGTGCGCTCGCCGAACATCTCCGTCACCACCGTGAAGATGTTCATGGACGGCGTCGGGCCGGCACACACCGCTTCGATGCTCGAGCCGTACCTCGACGAGCCGCACACGGGCGGCTGGGTCACTCCCCCGGAGTACGCGAAGGAGATGGCGCTCGCCGCCAACGTGGCCGGCTTCGACGTGCACATCCACTCCTGCGGCGGCGCCGCCGTGCGGGCCGCGCTCGACGCGTTCGAGAACGTGCGCACCACACGGCCCGACCTGACGCCGCGCAACACCGTGTGCCACCTCGAGTTCTGCCACCCCGACGACGTGCCGCGGTTCGCGCAGCTCGGCGTCACGGCCAACGCCACGCCGCTGTGGGGCACCGACTACCTCGGCGAGTTCGTCGACGCCTACCCGAACCTGGTCGGCGAGGAGCGGTTCCGCCGCGACTACCTGCCGTACGGGTCCATCATCCGCACGGGCGCGAACATGACCTTCGGCTCCGACTGCCCCGGCGTGGGCGTGGAGGAGATCGCTCCGCTCATCCATGTCGAGGCGGCCGTCACCCGTCGCCGCCCCGGTCGGCCCGACGACCGCCCGGCAGGTGGGCACGAGCAGATGTCGGTGGCCGACGCCCTGCACTGCTTCACCATGGGTGGCGCGAAGGCGCTGCGCCTCGAGCACGTCACCGGCTCCATCGAGGTCGGCAAGCGCGCCGACCTGGTGCAGCTCGGGGGCAACCCGTACACCGTGCCGCATCACGAGATCCATGCGATCCCGGTCGTGCGCACGATGCTGGGCGGACGTTTCACCTTCGGCTGAGGCCGGCCGGAATCCCTGTCACACCCCTGGTTCATGATCGGGGCATGGATCTCGATCGGTTGCGCACCCTGGTCGCCGGCACGTCGTTGCCGGATCTCGACGCGTGCCGTGCCGAGCTCGACCACCTGCGCGTCGCACGCGGGGTGTTGGACGCGCGGGAACTCGTGGTGCTGGCGCGGTTGGACGAGATCGCCGATGCCCAGCCGTCGGTGTTCCCCGAGGACGAACTGGCGAAAGCGTCGAAGTCGTCGCTGGGGAAGTCGACCAAGGTGCGCAAGCGGAAGAAGGCGTGCGACGACGTGCCCGAGCTCGGCTCGGCCTTGGCATCCGGTGACACCACCTCGGATCGGGTCGATCTGTTCGCCAACGCCACCAACGGTCTCTCACCGGAGGAGATGGCCAAGGTCGCCGAGCACGGCGACACCATCGCCACCGCAGCCGCACACTCCACCGAACGCCAGTACCGCGAACTGCTGCAACGCATCATCGGCCGAGCCCGCGACGACGACGGCCTCGACCAGTTGGCACGACAACGACGCGCCACCCGCCTGCGATGGTGGACCGGCAGCGACGGCATGTGGAACCTGGCCGGCACGTTCGACCCCGTCCGCGGCACCGAACTCGAAGGCCGACTCCGCAACGCCATCGAAGCGATGTTCCACGGTGCCACACCCGACGACGCACCCACCGATCCGTTCGAACGACAACACCACCTCGCCGCACTCGCACTCCTCGCGTTGTCCGAGGGCAAGGCCGGGTCAGGGCTCCCCGACGTCACGGTGCTCATCGACGAGAAGACACTCGTCGAAGGATGCCGACACCCCCACACGACCGTCGACGCCGGCCTCGGACGGTTCGGGCTCCCGATCGAGACCATCCGCCGATGGGCATGCCTCGGCACCATCACCCCCGTCGTCGTCGGCGCCGACGGCGTCCGCCTGTTCCTCGGCCGTGAGACACGCCTCGCGAACCGTCACCAACGACGCGCCTCGCGGGTGCTCTACCGGACCTGTGCGTTGTGCGACGTCCCGTACGAGCACACCCAGGCCCACCACGTCTCCTGGTACGAGATGCAGCACGGCCCCACCGACATCGACAACTTGGTCCCGTTGTGCAACCGACACCACCACCTCGTCCACGAAGGCGGCTGGCAACTGCACCTCGCACCCGACCGCACCCTCACCGTGGTCACACGCGACGGACGCACCTGGTCACACGCACCACCCCGAACGAGGGCGGCATGAACACCGCCGCACGAGGTTCGGCGCTGCCGAGCCGGGCCGAACTCGTCAAGCAAGGGTCAAGTCGCCCTCAACTCGTGCGTGCAGATGCCGATAGTTCCTTCGTGAACGACACTGCGCACCGAGCCCGGGGCGGCCGACGATTCGACCCGATGAGCGGCACCTGGCCGATCATCATCCTCGACGTGGCCTGGGTGATCGTGGTCACGCTCTGCACCTGGCTGGTCGTCGATCGCCTGGTCACGGGCAACGTCGCACGAGCACTCGCCTACGTCGGGATCACCGGCGTCGCACTGTTCGTGTTCACTGCGCTGCCGTTGCGCTACTTCCTGATCCGCCAGCGCGAAGAGGCCTCCGAACGCGAGCGCCTGTTGAGTGCAGCGAGCGAGCGGCGCGAGTTCGAGTCGCGTCTCATCCGAGCGCTCGACATGGCCGCCGACCAGCAGGCCGCAGTGGGCGTGGCCGTGGAAGCCGTCACCATCCTCACGCCGACGGCGTGCGGCGAGATGCTCCTGGCCGACTCGAGCCGAGCGCACATGCAGACCGTCGGGACCACCCCGGAGAACAACTGCGGCGGCGCGTGCCACTGCGAGGTCGCCACGCCGAGTGCATGTCCGGCCGTCCGTTCAGGTCACGCAGTGCACCACGAGGACAGCCGCTTGCTCGACGCGTGTCCGAACCTGCGAGGCCGCGGGCCCGACCCGCTGTCGGCGCTGTGCGTACCGGTGAGCGTCGCCGGTTCGAGCGTGGGTGTGCTGCACCTGGTGCGTGCCGCCGGCGAACCGTTCGACGACCGCGCGATCGCCGACCTCACCACGGTCGCGAAGATGACCGGCTCTCGCATCGGACTGGTGACCGCGATGGCACAGAGCCAACTGCAGGCGAGCACCGACCCCCTGACCGGGCTGCTGAACCGTCGCAGCCTGGAGAACGAGGTGCGGACGCTCGTGCAGCAGGGCGAGCCGCTCGCCGTGATCTTGGCCGACCTCGACCACTTCAAGGTGCTGAACGACACCCACGGCCACGACGCCGGTGACCGTGCGCTCCGCACGTTCGCCCGCGTGCTGCGGCGCGCCGTGCGAGACGCCGACCTCGTGTGCCGTTACGGCGGCGAGGAGTTCATCGTCGTGTGCCCGGGCTCGGACAAGCACAGCGCGTCGCTGGTGTTCGATCGTGTACGCCTGGAGCTGGAAGCCACGCTCGGCGACGGGCGGACGCCTCCGTTCACGGTGTCGGCGGGCATCGCCGACAGCGGCGACGCGACCGACTTCGGCGACATGATCACCCTGGCCGATGTCGCGTTGCTGCAGGCGAAGGCCGCCGGCCGCAACCGTGTGCAGCTGAACGCCGCCGTGTGAGCCCGACTAGTTCACGTTGCGGGTGCGACCTTCCCAGAACGGGGCGCGCAGATCTTTCTTCAGCACCTTGCCACTGGGGTTGCGCGGCAGCGCGTCGAGCCAGTCGACACTGGTGGGGCACTTGAACTTCGCCAGGCGCTCGCGGGCGAAGTCGATGATCTCCTGCTCGGTCACGTCCACACCGGCCTTCTTCACCACCATCGCCTTCGCGGTCTCACCCCACTTCTCGTGCGGCACACCGATGACGGCGCAGTCGGCGATGCCCGGATGGCTCATCAACACGTTCTCCACCTCGGCGGGGTACACGTTCTCGCCACCGCTGACGATCATGTCCTTCACGCGGTCGTGGATGTACACGTACCCGTCGGCGTCCACGTAGCCGGCGTCGCCGCTGCGGAACCAGCCCTCGGCGTTGATGCTCTTCGCCGTCTCGTCGGGCATGTTCCAGTAGCCCTTCATGATCTGCGGGCCGCTCAACCAGATCTCGCCCACCTCGCCCTGCGGGCATTCGTCGCCGGTGTCGGGGTCGACGATCTTCAGGCCCACGCCGGGACCGGGCAGGCCGCAGCTGCGCAGGCGGTGGCGGTTCGGGCCGCTGACGTCGTGGTCGGCGGGCGGCAGGTTGACCACGGCGCCGGTGGTCTCGGTGAGGCCGTACGCCTGCCAGAACTTGCAGCCGAACGTGGTGACGCTCTTCGCCAGCACCTCCTCGCTGATCGGCGACGCGCCGTACACGAGCACCTTGAGGCTGCTGAAGTCGGCCTGGTCGATGCCCGGCACCATCAGCATGAACTGCAGCACGGCGGGCACCACGAAGCCGTGGGTGATGCCGAGCTGCGGGATCATGCCCACCAACGCACCCGGGTCGAGGTCGCGGAGGATCACCGTGGAGGCACCGACGTACTGGCCGGCCGTGGCCCACCCGCCGCCACCGATGTGGAACAGCGGCATCGCGGCAAGGTTCACGCTCGACTCGTCGAGCTCCCACATCTCACGCGCCAACGGCAGCAAACCGAAGAAGTTGCTGTTGGTGAGCATCACGCCCTTCGGACGTCCGGTGGTGCCGCTGGAGTACAGCTGGAACGCCACGTCCTCGGGTCCCTGCTGCACGCCGGGGTCGGTCGACGGCTGCGCCGCGAGCTCGAGGTCGAAGTCGGCGTACCGGCCGTCGCCGCCGATGACGAGGATCTTGTTCACCGTGGGCAGGTTGCCGACGATGGCGTCGAGGATCGGCACGAAGTCGGGGCCCACCACGAGCACCTTCGCCTGCGCATCGTTGACGATGTACTCGACCTCGGGAGCGGCGAGGCGCCAGTTCACGTCGACCGCGACGGCGTTCAGCAGCGCACAGCCGTAGAACACGTCGAAGTGCTCGATGCTGTTCTTCTCCAGGAACGCCACTCGGTCCTCGGCGCCGACGCCGTTGGCCGCGAGCAGGTTCGCCATCTGGCCGGCACGTGCGTACGCCTGGCCCCACGTCAGACGCCGGACGCCCTGGATGTACGCGATCTGATCGGCGCGCTCCACACCGTGGACGCGGATGATGTCGACAACGCTGTTGATGGTCCCCATGGGGGTCGGACTGTAGTGCGCCCCGCGAGGCTCAGCGGACGGTGTACCCCAACCGGAAGCTGCGCACTGCACGGGCGAAGATGTTCGGCTCCACGTCGGGCTCGGTGACCACGCGGAGGTCGGTGATGCGCTGCGACAACTGGGTGAACACCTCGGCCAAAGTGGTGCGGGCCACGTTGGTGCCGACGCAGAGGTGGGTGCCGTAGCCGAACGACAGCTGCGGGTTCGGGCTGCGGCGGATGTCGAACGTGAACGGGTCGTCGAACACGGCCTCGTCGCGGTTGGCCGACGGGTACAGCATGATGATGCGGTCGCCGCGACGGATGGGCTGGCCACCCACCTCGTCGTCGGCCACGGCGCGGCGGAACATGTTGTTCAGCGGGGTCACCCAGCGCAGCACCTCCTCCACCGCGCCCGGCACCAGCGACGGGTCGGCGGCGATGGACTCCCACTGGTCGGGGTGGTCGGCGAACGCGCGCAGGCCGTGCGAGATGGCGGTGCGGGTGGTCTCGGCGCCGCCACTGATGAACAGGCCGACCTCGTGCACGATGGCCGCCGGCGGCAGCCGCTCACCGTCGATCTCGGCGTGCACCCAGGTGCTGATGAAGTCGTGCGCCGGGCACTTTGCCCGCTCCTGAGCGATGGGCATCAGCGCCTGCACGAACTCCATGTTGGCGTCGATGAAGTCGGTGAAGATCTCGCCGTCGCGCTCGCGCATGTCGATGCGCATCAGTCGTTCGCTCCAGCTCTTCACCTCACGCCACATGCGCTCCGGGTAGCCGAGCAGCTGGCAGGTCAGGCGCGCCGGCAGCTGGCCCGACAGCGCGTCGACCACCTCCATCTCGTTCGCCGCGGTGGCCGCGTCGATGAGCTCGGTGACCATCGCCTCGATGGCGGGCTTGCGCTTCGCCACGGCCGCGGCGGTGAGCTCGCCCTGCACGAGCAGGCGCTGCTGGTGGTGGCGCGGGTCGTCCTGGGCGATCATGTTGATCTCGTCGGGGTTCCAGATGGCGCGGTAACCCTGGCCACTGGCGAACACCGAGCTGCGTCGCTCGACGTCCTTCAGGTCGGCGTGCCGGGTGATGCCCCAGAGCCCGTTGCGCCGGTCGCGGTACACGGGCTCGTTGGCGCGCATCCAGGTGAACGCCGCGTGCATGCGTTCCTTGTCCTGATAGAAGGTCGGGTCGAGCAGGTCGACGACGAGGCGGTCCGTGGTGGTGCTCATGCCGCCCATCGAACCACACGGGTCAGGTGCGTTTGCTACCCCAGCGGTCCCAATGGGTGACCGCCGCGGCGGGCTTGCGCGGCGCGACGCCGAAGTTGCCCTTCGGGTACCCCACCGGCACGAGCGCGGCGATCTCGAACCGCGGCAGACCGTCGGTGCGCGACGGCACGCCGAGCAGCTCGAGCACCTCGGCGCTGTGGATGCGGATCACGGTGGTGAGTGCGGTGCCGAGGCCGAGAGCGCGGGCCGCCACACAGAAGTTCTGCACGGCCGGGTACAGGCTCGCATCGAGACGACCGATGTCCATGTGGCCCTCCTCGTCGTCGGCGCCCCACGGGATGATCGGCTGCAGGAACAGCACCAGCGCCGGCACGTCGCCGAGGTGGTCGGCCAGGTGGTGGCTGGCGTCGCGGGTGCGTCGCCACGCTGCGGCCTTCGCATCGTCGTCGAACGTGGCTTCGGGCAGTGCCTTCTCGTAGCGGTGGTACGCGCGCTGGTAGATCGCTCCGACGGCCGCCTTCGCCTCGGGGTCGGTGATCACGACGTACTGCTGCGGCTGCACGTTGCCGCCGCTCGGCGCCTGCTGCGCGGCGCGCAGGCAGGTCACGATGTCGTCGTCGCTGACCGGCCGGTCGGTGAACCGGCGGATGGCCCGCGTGGTCATCAGCGCGTCGATCGCGCCCACGTCGCCTCGGCTCGTGTCGCCCATGGTCATCTCCCTTCGAACCGCACCGTGCGACCCTCGCGGATCGCGTCGACGGCCGCGGCGTGGTCGTTCGACAGGAAGCACGGGATCTCCAGCGCCGTCGACAGGTCGAAGCTGATGAGCAGCGCCTGCTTGAGGCCGGCGTTCACCGCCTGCTTGGTGCCCTTCACGGCGAGCGGTGGTTGCAGCGCCAACCGTTCGGCCCACGAGATCGCCCGCTCGCGCACCATCATCGGGGCGCACACCTCGGTGGCCACGCCGAGTCGCAGCGCATCTGCCGCGGTGAGCGGTTCGCCGAGCAGCAGGTGGCGCTTCGCCGCCATCGGGCCGAGCAGCTGCGGCCAGATGACCGCTCCCCCGTCACCGGCCACGAGGCCGACGTTGACGTGCGGGTCGACGATGACCGCCCGATCGCTCATCACCACCAGGTCGCACAGCAACGCGATGGAGGCGCCGAGACCCGCCGCCGAGCCGTTGAGCCCGCACACCACGGGCACCTCGATGTCGAGCAGGTCCCAGATCATCTGCTTCGCCACCCGGCGCAGCGAGTCGAGCTGCTGGGTGTCACGCAACTTCGGGAACCAGTCGAAGTCGCCGCCGGCGCTGAATGCCCGACCCTCGGCGGTGAGCACGACGGCGCGACCGCCGGGGTTGCGGCGGAGCTGACCGAAGAGCGCGGCGAACTCGTCGTGCAGCAGTTCGTCGACCGCGTTCACCGCCGACGTGGGGTGTTGCAGGGTGGCGACGAGCACGTCACCGTGGGTCTCGAAGCGGAAGGCCTCCATGGCCGCACCGTAGTCCCCCGCCACCGTCGAATCGGCTGGCGCAGCGGCGCGCACAGGCGCACACTGGAGGCAGAGAGGTGCCCCCGTCGAAAGGGGGGCCGTGATGCGCAGCACTCCGACCATCGACCCGCGTTCGATGCTCGAGCGGTCGCTCGAGGCGTGGAGGGAGCGGGCATCATCGGGCCGGACCAGGCCGAGGCGATCCGCGCGTTCGAGCACGCCGCAGCGCCGCCCGCGCCGCTCACGCCGGCGGTGGCGTCCACGCGCCGCATCCCCGTGGTGGCCGAGGCGCTCGGCTACCTCGGTGGTCTGCTCGGCGTGATCGGCCTGGTGCTGCTCGTCACCCGTTACTGGCCCGACATGGGTGCGCCGGCCCGCATGGCGCTCGCCCTCGGCGGTGTGGCGGTGCTCACGCTCGCCGGCATCGCCGTGCCGCACCGTGACGAGATGGCGCTCGACCGGCTGCGCTGGTTCGTGTGGCTCGGGGCCACGGCGTGCGCCGGGCTGGCCGGCGGGGTGTTCGTGGCTGATCTGCTGGACTCCGACGACGGCACCACCATCGTCCTCGGTGGCGCCACCCTCGTGCTGCTGCACAGCGCCGCGCTGTGGTGGCAACGTGAACGTCCGGTGCAGCAGGCAACCTGTCTGGTGGCGGCGCTGGTCAGCACCGGCACGTTGGCCGCTCGGCTGCTCGACGTCGGTCGGGCGGGCCTGGTGGTGTGGGCCGTCGCGGGCATGATGCTCGTCGCCGGCATCCGTCACCTGACCACGTACAGCCCGCTGACGGTGTTCGTCGGCGCGGCGGGTGCAGCGATCGGTGCCGGGATGACGATGGACGGCGACCGCGGCGCCGGGCTCCTGTTCCTCACGCTCACGACGCTGTGCCTGATGGCGCTCGCCGCAGCCGCTCGACCGGTGCCCACCGCCGCCGATCGGGTCGCGCTGACCGTGGCCGCCGTGATGGCCGCCACGCAGGCCCTGCCGCAGACGATCGTCTGGTTCGCGGCCGAGGCGGGCATCGCCACCGGGCTGGTGGTCGCCATCGGCGGCGCCGTGCTCGTCGCGATCGCCGATCGACCGTGGGTGTACACGCCGCTGCTGCTGCAGCTGGCGGGTGGTGCCGCGCTGGTCGGGGGCACGGCCGTCACCGGCACCCAGTCGGTGGCGTTCGCCACGGTCGCCGGCCTCACCGTGGCCGTGACCCTCATCGCCATGGGCACGATGCCGCACCGTGCGGTGATGACGGTGTTCGGGTGCCTCGGGTTGCTGGTCAACGTGCCGTGGGCCATCAGCCACCGGTTCCCCGGCGAAGGCCGTGCCCCGTTGCTCATCGCGGTGTCGGGCGTGCTGATCGTGCTCGTCGCGGTGTGGCTCAGCCACCAGAGCGGCGAGCTCCGCCACCAGTTCCGCCACCACGCCCACTGACGTTCCGGGTTGGGTGCTTTCGTGCGCCCCTGGGCCGCACGGAAGCACCCATTCGGCTCCGTCAACCGGACGACGGCGGCAGCACGGTGGACCCGGTGGCGGCGGGGTCGGGGTAGGTGAACGTCGGGGTCATCTCCTCCCGCGTCTGTTCCTCGGGCTCCTTCCCCCCATCCCACACGTAGACCAGGTCACCCTCGTCGACAAGGGTCGGGAAGTACTCGGCGATCGCCATCGGGATCCGGACACCACCGTGCGACACCGGTTCCTTCGGCACCACGAGCGTGCCGGCCACCGCGATGGTGTAGTTGAAGAAGACCGGGTTGTGCATGCCGCCGAGCGGCGTCGCCACGTCACCGGTCCGGTGTCGGTAGAACATGAAGACGCCACCCGGCGTGTTCGCCACCCCGCACACATCACGCTGCTCCGGCTGAGGGAGAGGGTCCCCGTACGCGTCCTCGTCGACGATCTGGGTCTCGCACCACTGCTCGCCGCTCCCCGACGAGATGTGCGAGATGAGCACGGGTCGGCCTGCGTCGAACACGATCAGGGCTTGGGTGTCGAGGTAGATCTCCGTGTGGCCGCCGGCCACCTCGCGTCGGGGTTCGACGACGAGCCCGGTGTCGAACAGCGCGCCCCACGCACCTGCATCGACAGTTCCGGTCTGCTCGGCCCAGGCGCGCCCCAGGACGACGCCCTCGAACGCCCACACCGCCTGTTCGGTCTGCGCGCCGAACGCACCGTCGGACGGGCCGGGATCGAACCCGAGTTGGTGTAGGCGGTCCTGCAGACGCCGCACCGCGTCGCCCGTCGACCCCTTCTCGAGCACGGCGCCAGGGAAGCCGATCGGTGCCGTCGTGTCGGGAGCCTGGCTGCTGGGTGTCGTCGAGTCGACCGCCGGCCGCGCCGTCGACGGCCCGCCACGGTCGACGAGGAGTGCAAGACCGCCGACGGACGCTGCCGCCCCGAGCACACCGACGCTCGCGAGTCGGCGTTGCCGACGTTGCCGACCGCGACGCTTGACCCGGTCGAGTGAGGCGCCCCGCACCTCGAAGTGCGACGCCTGCTCGTCGAGCAGGGTGGCGATCCGAGCCGCCGTGGGATCCAGGTCGTTCATGTCGGTGACTCCGTGTGATCGAGGTGAGCCAGTTGCACGGCGAGGGTCTCGACGGCCCGCGACAGGCGGCTCTTCACCGTGCCCGGCCGTGTGCGGAGTGCGTCGGCGGTGTCGGACTCCGACCATTCGAGGAGCAGGCGGCAGACGACCACGTCGCGCTGTGCCGCAGGGAGCTCCCGCAGTGCCGCGAGCACCGTCGGCTCCATCGGTGAGCGGTCTGTCCCTGCGACGTTGCTGGCGAGCCACGTCGGCGGCACGCGCCGACGCCGCCGATGGATCGACCTCGTCCAGTTCAGTGCGACGCGGTACACCCAGCCCGCGGGATGGTCGAGGCCACCGACGGTGCTCCACCGCTCGTAGGCGCGCGCCATCGCTTCGTCGACCGCGTCGGCGGCGAGGTCGGCGTCGCCGATCGACAGGGCGAGCGCGCGAACGATGCGACTCCGCTCACCTTCCCAGAACTCGTCGAACTCGACCCTCACGCTGGAAACACTCCTGGCGGGCGGGTTCGGTTCCATCGGGAACGCCGAATCAGATCATCGAGGCGTCGATGTCGATGCCGAAGTGGAGCTTGCCCAGAGTCTCGTAGAGGCGCGGGGCGACCATGATGTGCTGGGTGACCACGTGCGCGTCACGCAGGCATCGCTGCAGCGGGCTGTGCTCGAAGATCGACGTGCCGCCACCGAGGGTGTAGGCGGTGTCGGCGGCCTTCACCGCGGCCTCGGCGGCATTCGCGCCGGCGAGGCGCATCCGGCCTCGGGCAGCGACGTCGACCCGACCGCCCGACGCAGCCGTGTCCCATGCCGACGAGACCTCGTCGAACAGGAACGCACGCGCCGACCGCAACGCCGCCTCGGCCCGGGCGAGCTCGGCCTGGGCCACGCCCGACTGGGCAATTGTTCGCTGGCTGAACTGCGGCTTCTTCTCGGTGCCGAGCTCGACGATGGCGTCGAGCGCGTGCCGACCGATGCCGAGCCCGGCCGCCGCCACACCGATGGCGAGCAGCGTCATGTCGGGGAACGCGCCGAGCGGTGAGTCGACGAGCGAGCCGGTCACCTGCGGCTGGCTGGCGAGGTCGTCGGGCACGAACGCGTCGTCGACGCTGTACTCGAGGCTGCCGGTGCCGCGCAGGCCCGACGTGTGCCACGTGTCGTGGAACGTGACCTGGTCCGGGGTGAACCACATCGAGCCGCTGTAGCCGTCGCCCGACGCGCCGCCGGTGATCCAGTCGCAGTGCTGCGTGCCGCTCCCCCACAGCCACCGGCCGGTGACGCGGTAGCCCCCGTCGACCTTCGTCGCCACGCCGTTGCGGGCGAACACGCCGCCGCTCACGTTGCGTGGAGGGCCCCAGATCTCCTTCGCACGCGCCGGCTCCACGTAGTGGCTGAGCAATGAGGTGGTGCTGGCGATCATCGTGCACCAGCCGGCGGCGCCGTCGGCGCGGGCGATTCGCTCGATGACACGCAGCATCGTCGGCGGGTCCACCTGCGGGCCGCCGTACGCCTCGGGCACGCACATCCGCAGCACGCCGGCGTCCTTCAACGCCTCCACCACCGGGGCGGGCAGGCGGCGCTGCTCGTCGCCCGCCGAAGCGTGCTCGGCCGCCACCGCGGCGGCGCGGTCGGCCACGGCCATCCAGTCGGTCATCGTGGTCCCCCGATCCGCTGCGCCTCGGCCCAGCTCATCCCCAGTGTGGCGTCGTCGTCGCGCGGCAGGCCCAGCACGCGCTCACCGATGATGTTGCGCTGCACGGCGAACGTGCCACCGCCGATGGTGAGGGCCTGGCTGAACATGAACCCGTGGTACCAGCTCGGGTGGTCGAGCGGGTCGGCGGCGCGCTGCTCGGTGAGCAGACGGCCGTCGCGCTCGGGGTCGTACTCGCCGTCGACGGCCATCAGCATCGCGTCGGCACCCAGCACCGCACGGGCGAGCGACATCACGTGCTGGCCGTGCTCGTCGGCGAGCAGCTTGCGGATGCTGGCCTCGGGTCCGGGCTCCTGCCGCTTCAGCGCGGCGGTGAGCATGCGCATGCGGATGAGGTCGAGCACGACGTGCTCGGTGTACACCTGCGCCGCCTGCTGGCGCAGCAGCGGGTCGGTGAGCGGCCCGCGGTCGCGCAGCCGGTCGACGAGCTCCATCCCGGTCGGGCCGTTGCCCCACAGCACGCCCCCGGTGCTGAGCGAGACGCGCTCGTTGCCGAGCGTCACCTTCGCCAACCGCCAGCCGTCGTGGAGGTTGCCGACGAGGTTGGCCGCCGGGATGCGCACGTCGGTGAAGAACACCTCGCAGAAGTGGTGGCCGCCGGTGATCTCGGTGATGGTGCGCACCTCGATGCCCGGCAGGTCCATCGGGCAGATGAAGTAGCTGATGCCCTTGTGCTTCGGCACGTCGGGGTCGGTTCGAGCGATGAGGATGCCGAAGTCGCTGTGCTCGGCCGAGGTGGTCCACACCTTCTGCCCGTTCACGACGAACTCGTCACCGTCGAGCACGGCCCGCGTGGCCAGGTTGGCGAGGTCGCTGCCCGCGCCGGGCTCGCTGAACAGCTGGCACCAGAACTCCTCGCCGGCGAGCATCGGCCACAGATAGCGGTCCTTCTGCTCCTGCGTGCCGCCGACGAGGATGGTGGGCCCGCCCCACCCGGTGCCCATCGGGTTCATCGGCAGTTGCACGCCGGCGCGGGCGAGCTCGTCGTCGATGATGAGCTGGTCGATGGCGTCGGCGCCGAGGCCCCACGGCGCCGGCCAGTGCGGTGCGACGTAGCCGGCCTCGGCCAGCTCGCGGCCCGTCGGGCTCGGGTGGGCAGCCAGCCAGTCGCGCACGGCGAGGCGGCGCGGGTCGTCCTCCGCCGGCAGCTGGAAGTCCATGTGGCGAACCCTATTCGCTACCGTGCACGACGTGACTGCTGGTTGGAACCTCGCCGAGATCTGGGAACGCAACGCCGATCGTTTCCCGGACGCCATCGCTCAGCTGCGGGGTGATCGCACGTTCACCTGGGCCGAGTTCGACCGGCGGGCCGACGGCATCGCCGCCACGTTGCTCGCCGCCGGCGTGCAGCACCAGGACAAGGTGGCGCAGTACATGTACAACTGCCCCGAGTACCTCGAGAGCATGTTCGGCCTGTACAAGGCGGGCCTCGCCCCGGTGAACACCAACTACCGCTACAGCGACGACGAGCTCGCCTACCTGTGGACCAACAGCGACGCGGTGGCGGTCATCTTCCACGCCACGTTCGCCGAGCACTGCGAGCACATGCGCGCCCGCGTGCCGAACGTGCACACCTGGATCTGCGTCGACGACGGGCACGGCGCCTGCCCCGAGTGGGCCATCCCGTACGACACCGCCGCGGCGTCGGCCACCGGTCGCGTGGTCGCGGCGTGGGGCCGCAGCCCCGACGACCTCTACATCCTCTACACCGGCGGCACCACCGGCATGCCGAAGGGCGTGATGTGGCGCCAGGACGACATGGTCGGCAGCCTCGACGCCCCCTCGAAGCGGCCGCTCCCCACGGTGCCCGGCTGGGACGAGTTCGACGAGCGCATCGCCAAGCCCGGCCCGCGCAACCTGCCCGCCGCGCCGCTCATGCACGGCACCGGTGCGTTCAACGCGATGTGGAACCTCGTGCTCGCCGGCTCGGTCGACACGTTGGTCGGCCGCCACTTCGATGCCGTCGAACTGCTCGACACCATCCAGCGCGACAAGGTGAACAGCATCTCCATCGTCGGCGACGCGTTCGCCAAGCCCATCCTGCGTGCGCTCGACGCCGAGCCCGACCGGTGGGACATCTCGTCGCTGCGCGTCATCGTCAGCAGCGGCGTGATCTGGGCCGCCGAGACCAAGGCCGGGCTGCTACGCCACAACCAGCGGCTCATCATGATCGACAGCCTCGGCAGCAGCGAGGCCATCGGCATGGCCAGCAACACGACCACGGCCGAGAGCGCGAGCAGCACTGCGAAGTTCGCGCTCGGCCCGAACACGAAGGTGCTCACCGAGGACGGACGCGAGGTCCAACCCGGCAGCGGCGAGCGTGGCCGCGTGGCCCTGCGCGGCCGCACGCCCATCGGCTACTACAAGGACGAGAAGAAGACCGCCGACACGTTCGTGCTGCACGACGGCGTGCGCTGGAGCATCCCCGGCGACTGGGCCGAGGTGGAGGCCGACGGCACGCTGAAGCTCTACGGCCGCGGCAGCCAGTGCATCAACACCGGCGGCGAGAAGGTGTACCCCGAAGAGGTCGAGGAAGCGCTGAAGCTGCACCCGTCGGTGAACGACGCTGCGGTGGTGGGCGTGCCCGACGAGCGCTTCGGCGAGGCCATCACCGCGCTGGTGGAGGTGCACGAGGGCGACGTCCTCGACGAGGCGGTGCTCATCGCCCACGTGAAGGAACGCCTCGCGCACTACAAGGCGCCGAAGCGCTGCCTGCCCATCGCCACCGTCGGTCGGGCGGCGAACGGCAAGCTCGACTACAAGTCGCTGAAGGCCAACGCCCTCACCCAGCTCGGGATGAGCTGACATGGACGCCGAGCGCGTGCAGGCAGCCGTCGCCGACGTGGTCGAGGCGATGCTGGCCGCGCACCCGGAGGTCCCGGGCATCTGCGTGAGCGTGCACCTGCCCGACGGCACGATGGTCGACGTGGCCCGCGGCACCGCCGACCCCGCCACCGGTGAGCCGCTCACCGCACAGCACGCGGCGCGCATCGCGTCGTGCACGAAGACGTTCGTCGCCTGCACCGTGCTGCAGCTCGCCGGGCGCGGGCTCGTCGACCTCGACCAACCCGCCATCGAGCTGCTGCCCGACGACGTGGCCGAGTTGTTCGCCCGCTTCGAGCACGGCCGCGTGGCCACGGTGCGGCAACTGCTGCAGCACCGCAGCGGCCTGGTCGACCACAGCACGTTCCCCGAGTTCAACACCTCCATCCGCGACCAGTGGACGCCGCAACGGCAGCTCGCGATCGCCGTCGACAAGCCGGCACTGTTCGAGCCCGACACGGCGTTCTCGTACAGCGACAGCGGCTACGTGCTGCTCGGCCAGATGATCGAGCACCTCACCGGGCAGGCACTCGGCCCCGCCGTCCGCCACGAACTGGCGCTCGACCCGGTGGCGTTCCCGAGCATCTTCTGGGAGGTCATGGAGCCCATGCCCGCCGGCCTGGAGCGCATCCACCAGATCCACTTCGACGACGACACGTACGACTGGAACCCGAGCCTCGACCTGTTCGGCGGCGGCGGCATCGTGGCCACCATGCCCGATCTCGCCCGCTGGTGGACGGAGCTGTTCGCGGGCCGCGTGCACCCGCACCTCGCGCAGCAGCTGGCCGACCCACGCCCCACCGAAGGCCCCGACGGTGTGCCGTGGCCCAGCCACGACGACGTCGGCCTCGGCCTGTTCCGCCGCACCGTCGCCGGGCACGACGTGTGGGCACACGGCGGCTACTGGGGCCTGCAGACCCTGCACGTGCCCGCGCTCGGTACCTCGGCGGCGATGGTCATCACCCACCGCGCCACCAGCGTGCCCAGCCCGGGCGTGCTGGCCGACCAGGTGGTCGGCGCACTGGTCGCCGCTGGGTGACCGCCATGGGGCCGTACGCGCACCGCACTGCCCGACCCGACGACTACGACCGCGTGATCGCAGTGGTCGACGAGTGGTGGGGACGGCCCATCGCGGGCAACCTCTCGCGGCTGTTCCTCGACCACTTCCACGCCACGAGCACCGTGGTGGAGCAGGCCGACGAGCTGGTGGCGTTCCTGGTCGGCTTCGTCTCGCCGTCACAGCCGCACCTCGCGTACATCCACTTCGTCGGTGTGCATCCGCACCACCGCCGGGCCGGGCTCGCGAACGAGCTGTATCGCGGCTTCTTCCGTACCGCCAGTGCCGCTGGTTGCACCGAGGTGCACGCCGTCACCGGCTCCGTCAACGCGTCGTCGATCGCGTTCCACCGGCGCATAGGCTTCACCGCGAGCGAGCCGATCGAGGGGTACGACGGCCCGGGCACGTCGCTGGTGACGTTCACGCGGCCGGTTTCTCCCGCCGACTGACCGGCCGGTAACTTCGTCCGCATGAGCGAACTCGGTTACGACGGCAAGGTCATCATCATCACGGGCGCGGGCGGCGGCCTGGGTCGGCAGCACGCGCTGCTGATGGCGTCGCGTGGCGCACTGGTCGTCATCAACGACCTCGGTGGCGCGGTCGACGGCAGCGGCAGCGACAAGGGCGCGGCCGAGCGCGTGGTCGACGAGATCAAGGCCCTCGGCGGCGAGGCCGTGGCCGACACCAACTCGGTGGCCACCCCCGAGGGCGGCAAGGCCATCGTGCAGACCGCCGTCGACGCGTTCGGCAAGGTCGACGTCGTCATCAACAACGCCGGCATCCTGCGCGACAAGGCGTTCCACAACATGGACCCCGAGCTCGTCGACCCGGTCATCGACGTGCACCTGAAGGGCGCGTTCAACGTCACCCGCGCCGCCTGGGGCATCATGCGCGAGCAGGGCTACGGCCGAGTGGTGTGCACGTCGTCGGCCGCCGGCATCTTCGGCAACTTCGGCCAGACCAACTACGGCGCCGCGAAGATGGGCCTCGTCGGCTTCACCCGCGTGCTCGCCGTGGAAGGTGCGAAGTACAACATCAAGGCCAACGCCATCGCGCCGCTGGCCCTCACCCGCATGACCGAGAACCTGATGGGTGCGCTCGGCGACAAGCTCGATCCGGGCCTCGTGTCGCCGCTCGTGGCCTACCTCGCGCACGAGGACTGCCCGGTCAGCGGCCAGACGTTCAGCGTCGGCGGCGGGCGCATCGCCCACGTGTTCATCGCCGAGACCCAGGGCTACCACAACCCCGAGCTGAAGCTCGAGGACGTGCGCGACAACTGGGCCACCATCACCGACCAGACCGGCTACGCCGTGCCGAACAACCTCGCGGAAGAGACCGCGATGTTCCTCCCCTTCTTCAAGTAGGGCCCAGCGTCGGCCACGGGCTCAGCCACGAGCCGGCGCATCCAACTCCTGGAACAGCGTCAACTGCAACTCAGCGGGTGCAGCCAGGCGGCTGTTCAGCGACCGCCACGGCGTCTCGACCGGCGCGGCGATCAGTTCCGCGCCGGCGTCGAGCAGACGGTGCGTGGCGTGCTCGGCATCGGTCACTTCGAACGCGACCCGGAGGCGCGGGCTCACCGGTCGACCCACCTCGACCGCGTCGATCATCGCCTTCTGCGCGGGATTGACCAGCTCGAGCGTCGCTCGACCCGCGTCGAGGATGACCACGCGGGCATCGCCATCGCCCTCGAACGCAGCCTGCTCGGCGAGACCGAGGACATCACGGTAGAAGTGCAGCGCCGCCTCGAAGTCGACGGCTTCGACCACCAGCCGCATCTGCAGCACGGGTTGCCGATCAGTGGACGTGTTGTCGGTCATGCCGCCCGCAACCGACGGGCCCTGCGACTTGTTCCGGACACCGCGTGATTCGCTCCGGTCTTCGAGTAGTCCACGGCCACGCCGACTGGCTACGTTCGGCCGGGTGACCGACCTCTCCGTCGACGACTTCCAGACCGAGGCACACGAGTGGTTGGCCGCCAACCGCTCGCACGCCCCGCGTGACTACGGCGCCATCTGCCCGCCCGACCTGGTCGAGGCGGGCCTGGCGTGGCACCGCCGCGTGCACGAGGCCGGGTTCGCCGGCATCCACTGGCCCACCGAGTTCGGCGGCCGCGGCCTCTCGCCCGCCCACAACGCGGCGTGGCAGTACGAGTGCGCGCTCGCCGGCGTGCCGAGCGTGTTCAACATGGTGGGCCTCGTGCTCACCGGCGGCGCGCTGATGAAGTTCGGCACGCCCGAACAGCAGGCGAAGCACCTCGCGGCCACGCTCAGCACCGAGCACGTGTGGTGCCAGCTGTTCAGCGAGCCCGGCGCCGGCAGCGACCTCGGCAGCCTCTCCACCAGGGCGGAGCGAGATGGCGACCGCTACATCATCAACGGGCAGAAGGTGTGGTGCAGCGGCGGGCGCTACAGCAACTGGGGCATCCTCATGGCCCGCACGAACCCCGAGGCGCCCAAGCACGAGGGCATCTCGTTCTTCCTCTTCCCGATGGACCTGCCGGGGGTGGACGTCCGCCCGCTCAAGCAGATGACCGGTGAGGCCGAGTTCGACGAGGTGTTCTTCACCGACGTCGAGCTGCCCGCCGACCACCTCCTCGGCCCGCTGCACGGCGGCTGGGGCGTGGGCATGGCCGTGCTCACCAGCGAGCGCGGCCACATCGGCACCAGCGTCATCGGTCTCGAACGCCGACTCGAGAGCATGGCGAAGCTGGCCGAGGGCCGCGACCTGTCGGCCATCGAGCGGCAGCGCCTCACCCAGCTGATCTCCAAGGGCCAGGCGTACAAGGCGATGGCGCAGCGCCAGGGTCCCATCGCGTCCACGGCCGCGAGCCTGATGAAGCTCGGCATCACCGAGATGGTGTTCGACACGTCGATGCTGCGCGCCGACCTGTCGGGCGCCGACGCGATGCTCGACGGGCCCGATGCGTTCGGCATGCTCGCCGCACCCGGCGGCCGCATCGCCGGCGGCACCAGCCAGGTGCAGCGCAACATCATCGGCGAGCGCCTGCTCGGCCTGCCCCGCGAGCCGAAGGGCTGATCGGGTGACGGTCGCCTCCACCGACGGCGTCGACATCGCCGTCCACGACCTCGGCGGCAACGGTCCGCTGCTGTTGGTCTCGCACGCCACCGGCTTCCACGGCCGCTGCTACGAACCGCTCGCCCACGCCCTCGCCGACCAGCGGCACTGCGTGGCGTTCGACTACCGCGGCCACGGCGACACCGAGCGTCCCGACGGCCCGGTCGACTGGGCGCGCTACGGCGACGACGCGGTCACCATGGCGCGCTGGGCGGTCGAGCAGAACGGCGGCGAACCGGTCGACGGCTTCGGCCACTCGATGGGCGGCGCCTGCCTGCTGATGGCGGCGTTCCGCGAGCCGCACCTGTTCCGCCGGCTGGTGGTGTTCGAGCCCATCGTGTTCCCGCCCGGCGGCATCCGTCCGGCCGACGAGGGCGGCTCGAACCCGGAGGAGAGCCCGATGGTGATCGGCGCCCGTCGGCGTCGCGCGACGTTCCCGTCACACCAGGCCGCCATCGACAACTTCGCCGCCAAGCCGCCGCTCAACGGGTTCACCCCGGAGGCACTGCGCGCCTACGTGGTGCACGGCTTCGCCCCCGACGACGACGGCGTGCACCTCAAGTGCCGACCCGACACCGAGGCCGAGACGTTCGCCACCGGCCACCTGCACGACACCTGGGACCACCTGCCCGAGATCGCCACCGAGGTGCTGGTCATCGCCGGTGTGGTGCAGCCGATGCAGCCGTCCACCATCGCCGCCGGGGTGGCCGAGCGCCTGCCCAACGGCACGTACGTGCACCTCGAGCAGCTCGACCACTTCGGGCCGATGGTGCGCCCGCTGCTGGTGGCCGACCTGGTCGAACAGGCCCTTTGCGCCTGACGCATCGACGGGGAGGCGGCGGTGTGTCACACCCGTTCTCTACGATGACCGACATGTACCCGGTGCCCACGTCCCTGTCCCCCAGCCGGGTCGAGAGCTTCCTGTCGTGCCCCATGGCGTTCCGCTTCGCCAGCATCGAACGCCTGCCCGAGCCGCCGGCCCCGTACACCACCAAGGGTTCGCTGGTGCACCGTGCGCTCGAGTTGCTGTTCATGCAGCCCAACGGCCGGCGCGACCTCGCCGCCGCCGAGGTCGCGTTCCAGCAGGCCGTGGCCGAGTACTCGATCGACCCCGAGTTCACGTTGCTCGCGCTCGACCCCACCGCCACCGACGAGTTCTTCGCCGACTGCTGGGTGCTCGTGCAGAAGTACTTCGACATGGAGGACCCCACCGCCGTGCGCGACATCGGGCTCGAGCTGCGGCTCGAGGCCGACGTCGGCTCGCTCACCCTGCGCGGCATCATCGACCGTCTCGAGCTCGACGCCGACGGCGGCCTGGTGGTCACCGACTACAAGACCGGTCGGGCACCCAGCGCCAACTACGAGCAGAAGAGCCTCGCCGGGGTGCACTTCTACTCGTTCCTCTGCCAGGAGGTGCTCGGGCAGCGTCCTGCGGCCATCCGGCTGATGTACCTGCGCAGCGGCCAGGTCATCACGGCCACCCCGTCCGAGCAGTCGGTGCGGTTCCTCACCACCCGCACCACGGCGGTGTGGAAGGCCGTCGAGAAGGCGTGCCAGACGGGCGACTTCAAGCCGAAGCAGGGGCCGCTGTGCAACAGCTGCTCGTTCCGCGACTGGTGCCCGGCGTTCGGCGGCGACCCGGCGCTCGCCGCCGTCGAGGCGCCGCTGCGGGTGCGCCCGCCGGCGGCCGCATGAGCCTGCTCGAGTCACCGGCGGTCGAGCGCTTCGACCACTGGGCCGACCATCAGCTCGAACGGATCCGTGGTCACCGCACCATCGACCGGGTCATGCTGGCCGCCAGCGAGCTCGGCGACTTCAGCCTCATCTGGCACTGGGTGGGTGCGGTGCGCGGACTCACCAGCATCCCGCACGCGAACCAGGCGTTCGTGTTCTCCGGCCTCATCGGGCTCGAGAGCCTCATCGTCAACCAGGGCATCAAGCGGCTGTTCCGCCGCACTCGCCCCACCGAGACCGGCGACCCGCGCTACACCGTCCGCAAGCCCAGCACCAGCAGCTTCCCCAGCGGTCATGCCAGCGCGGCGTTCTTCGCCGCCACCGTGCTCACCTACTGGGACGGCCCGGTGTGGGCACCGCTGTGGTTCGGGCTCGCCGTCGTCGTCGGCACCAGCCGGGCGTTCGTGCGCATCCATCACCCGAGCGACGTCGTCGGTGGTGCGCTCGTGGGCCTCGGGCTCGGTGGCATCGCCACCGCCTGCCTCGCCGCCATCGGCTGACGGGTAGCCTCGGCCACCATGGCCGACCTGCCGCATTTCGACCGCAAGATGAGCGACGCCGAAGGCCTGATGTGGCGGCTCGAGAAGGACCCGCACCTCAGCAGCACCTTCGCGAACGTCACGGTGCTCGACCGCCGACCCGACTTCGACCAACTGTTGCGCCGCCTCGAGCGCGCCACCTACGCCATCCCCCGCCTGCGCCAGCGGGTGCAGCCGGCGCCGGTGAACCTCACGTCACCGATGTGGGTGGAGGACCCCAACTTCGACCTGCGCTACCACGTGCGCCACGTGTCGCTGCCGAAGCCCGGCACGATGCGCCAACTGCTCGACCACGCCAGCCTGCTGGCCGGCGACGCGTTCGACCGCACCCGCCCGCTGTGGCAGTTCACCGTGGTCGACGGCCTCCGCGGCGGCAAGAGCGCGCTCATCCAGAAGATGCACCACACCATCGTCGACGGCGAGGGTGGGGTGCAGTTGAGCCTCCAGTTCCTCGACTTCGAACGCGACGCGCCCGAGCCCGCACCCATCGACCCCGACCTCATCAGCGCCGCCGAGGAGAAGGCCGCCGCCGAGGCCGTGCCGGTCGACCTGATGCGCGAGTTCCTCAACGGCGGACTGCGCGTGCCCATCACGCTGCTGAAGCAGGTGAAGGACCTCCTCGCCGACCCGACCGGCATCCCCGAAGCCGGCTCCAACGCCGCCGACACCGTGCGCGGCGTGCTGCACCAACTCGGCGAGACCGACGGCGCCCGCTCGCCGCTGTGGACCGCGCGGTCGTTGCAGCGCCAGATGGAGGTGCTGCGGGTGCCGTTCGACACCACCCGGGCCGCAGCGAAGCGCCTCGACGGCACGCTCAACACCGCGTTCCTCACCGCGGCCGCCGACGCGGCGGGCCGCTACCACCGCGAGATGGGCTCGCCCGTCGAGGAGCTCCGCTCGTCGATGGCCATCAGCACCCGCACCGCCGACAGCGGCGCCAACGCGTTCTCACTGGCACGCATGCTGGTGCCCACCGGCGACATGCCCATCGCCGAACGGTTCACCCGCATCCAGGCGCTGGCCGACGAAGCGCGCGACGCCGGCACCAGCGGCTCGGTCGACGCGCTCGCCGCCGTCGCCGCCACGCTGCCGACCAGTGTGATCACCCGCCTCGCCCGGCAGCAGGCGCAGACGGTCGACTTCGCCACCAGCAACGTGCGCGGCGCGCCGATGCCGTTGTACCTGGCGGGTGCACAGATCCTCGAGAACTACCCGGTCGGCCCGCTGCTGGGCGTGGCCTACAACCTCACGCTGCTCAGCTACAGCGGCAGCCTCGACATGGGCGTCAACATCGACACGCAGGCCGTGACCGACCCCGCGCTGCTGCGCCGGTGCCTCGAGCAGGCCTTCGCCGAGCTCCAGGCGGTGTGACCCCGAGGGGTCAGGCGGTGGGAGCGCCCGCCGGCACCTGGGCCGGCATGGTGAGCAGCGTGCGCACGTCGAGCAGGACGTCGGTGATCTCACCCGACGAGACCAGTTCGCGGCTCATCATCTGCGACAGCGCCTTGTCGATGATGGTCAGCGCTTCGTGGATGACGGCTTCGTTGGTCTCGGTCATCGGGCTCTCCTTCATGCGATCGGCTGGTGATGGCACCGTATACCTCGCGCGCCACCGCTGCACTGCATGGTACCGACGAGTCGGGCCGACCCCTACGATCGTCACATGATCGACGCAGCGACGTTGCAGCGGCTCGGCCTGCGGGCCGGCGAGCCGGTGCGATTCCGCAAGAGCGACGGTGGTCGATGGTTCGCCGGAAAGATGTCGGGCATCGCGGTCGACGGCAGCATCACCGTGTTCGATGCGAACGGCGGCGCGAGGAGCCTGCGACCCGAGCGGGTGGAGGTGCGACGCCCGGGCAGTCGTGGTCGGCTCACCTGGCAGTCGGTGAGCGACGTCGCGATCACCTGGGAGCAGTTGCAGCTCTGGTGAGCGCACGCTGCAGCACCACGTCGAGCAGGCTGAGCACGGTCTCCTTCACGTCACCACGGCTGCGGGCGTCGGTGGTCACCACCGGCACCTCGGGCGAGATCGACAGTGCCTCGCGCACCTCCTCGACCGTGTGGTACATCGACCCGCCGAAGCGGTTGACGGCCACCACGAACGGCACGCTGCGGTTCTCGAAGTAGTCGAGTGCCGGGAACGAGTCCTCGATGCGCCGGCTGTCGACCAGCACCACGGCGCCGAGCGAGCCCTGGATGAGGTCGTTCCACATGAAGCCGAAGCGGTCCTGGCCGGGGGTGCCGAACAGGTAGAGCACGATCGCGTCGTCGACCGCGACGCGACCGAAGTCCATCGCGACCGTGGTGGTGGTCTTCGTCGACACGTCGCCGCGGTCGTCGACGCCCTCGCTGTACGAGGTCATCGCCGCTTCGGTGGTGAGCGGCTCGATGTCGCTGATGGCACCGACGAACGTGGTCTTGCCGACGCCGAACCCGCCGGCGACGACGATCTTCACCGGGATGGGACCGACGCGCACGGGCGCGGCCGCCGGCACGGAGGCCTGAGGACTCGGCGGATCAAAGAGCACGGACACCGGCGATCAACCTCGTCAGCAGGAGCACGTCGTCGGCGACGCTCTCGGTGGGCTGGAACGCCTGCAACAACCCTTCGTGCAACAGGTCGGCGGCGACGACGCGGATGGCGCCGATCGGCAACCGCAGACGGGCCGACAGCTCGGCCACCGAGAGCGGCTCCTCGATGCACAGCCGCACGATGTCGGCGCGCTCGAACCGCAGCTGCGGCGCCAGGCCGAGGCCGGCGGGGGTGGCCTGCAGCATCGTCTCGAACTCCAGCTGCACGGCGGCACGCGCGCGACCGCTGGTGATGGTGAACGCGCGCACCCCCTGCAGGCTGTGGTCGAACGGGTCGGGCTCGGGCACGCGCCCGAGGTGACGACCACGGTCGAGGAAGGGCCGGACGGCCGAGACCTCGGGTTCGGGGTTCACACGGCCACCAGCGAGTTCTTCAGCTCGGTCACGAGCGCAGGGGTGAGCTGCGGACCGACGCGGTCGATGAGCAACGTGATCTCGTAGCCGACGAGGCCGAGGTCGCACTTGCGCGCGGACACGACACCCAACGTGGAGCCACCCGAGATGGCACTCACGAACAGGTACGCGTGCGCCATCTCCACCAGCACCTGCGCCACCTGCCCCTTGCCCAGCTCGTTGGCCGCGCCGTGTGCCAGCGCACGCATCCCGGTGATGATGGCAGCCAGCTTGTCGGCCGCGGCGCGGTCGAGGTCGGTGCTCATCGCGATGAGCAGCCCGTCGGACGACACCGCGATCGCCTGCTCGACGCCGGGCGTGTTCTGCACGAAGTTCGCCATCAACCAGTTGACGTTGTTGGCCTGTTCGGAGAGCGTCATCGTGACCCTCCCCGCTCACTCGTCGGCGCCGTGACGGCGCCCGAGGTCGATGCCGCGCTGCAGGCTGGCGAGCGAGTCGCGCACCTCGTCGGCCGCACGGTCGGGCGGCGGCTCGAGCTGGGCGGTCCCGAGGTCGGGCAGCTGCGCACCGCGCACCCGCTTGGGGAGGCCCGCCGGGGTGGTCGACTCGGCCATCGGCGGCGCGAGCTCGCTGAACATCGGCATCGCCGCCGGCGGCATCACCACCGGGTCGGGGGCCACCACGTCGACCGGTCCGCTGACCGTGTCGAGCTGCGCCGTCGACACCGACGACTCGAACGCCGCGAGCGTGACCGGGGCCACCGACATCGGCACCACCGGCAACTGCTGCGTCAGCCGTTCCGACGCCTCGGCCAGGCCGGCGAGCGGCACGGCGGGCTCACCCTCGACGGCACCCGGCACGTCGAGCAGCGACTTGGGCAGCCGCACGATGGCGGTCACGCCGGTGCCGCCGGGCGTGGTGGTGAGCATCACCTTGATGTCGTGGCGCGCCGCGAGTCGGGCGACCACCTGGAAGCCGAGCATCTTGTTGGCCTCGCGGTCGATCGACGACACCTGGTTGAGGCGGGCGTTCGCGGCCGCCATGTCCTCGGGCGTCATGCCGAGGCCGTAGTCGAAGATGGCGAGCTGATGGCCGTCGGGCACGCTGCGACCGACCACGGTGACCGTGGTGGTGGGCGGCGAGAAGCTGGTGGCGTTCTCGAGCAGCTCGGCCAGCAGGTGCGACACCTCCGGCGCGATGGAGCCGCTGATCACCACGTCACCCACGTCGCCGATCTCGACCTGGCCGTAGTTCTCGACCTCCGACAGTGCGGCACGCACGACGTCGCCGATGCGCACGGGTGCCGACCAGAGGCGGGTGGGCTCGGCACCCGCCAGCACCAGCAGCGACTGCGCGTTGCGGCGCATGCGGGTGGCGAGGTGGTCGATGCGGAACAGGTTGTCGAGCACCTCGGGGTCGCGCTCACCCTGCTCGAGCGTGGTGATGAACCCGAGCGTGCGGCCGAGCAGCGCCTGGTTGCGGCGAGCGATGTTGATGAGGTTCTCGGAGACGACGCGTCGGGTGCGGGCCTGATCGGCAGCGAGGTCGACGGCCGCGTCCTGCACGCTGTTGAAGCTCTCGGCCAGGTCGGCCAGCTCGTCGTCGGTCTCCACCTCGAACGGCTTGAGCCGCGGCACCGGAGCGTCGGCAGGCAGTTCGGCGACGGCGTCGACGGCCTCGGGCAGGTCGTGGCTCGCGACGCTCTTCGCCTGCGCGGCGAGTGCACGGATGGGGCGCACGATCGAACGGCGCACACGCACGGCGAGCAAGAGGGTGGTGAGCGCGAGCAGCGCCGCACCGAGCGCGCCGAACAGCAGCACCTTGCCGACGAAGTCGTCGGTGTTGGTCTCCCGCACGATCACTTCGTTCTCCGCCCACTCGAGCGCACGGTCGGAGCCGGTCTGCTGCAGCTCGTAGCGCCACTCGAGGCCACGGATCACGGTGACCACCTGTGCCGAGTCGGCCGCCTCGATGGCGGGCACCAGCTGCTCGCGCACGGCCTGGAAGAACTTGTCGCCGGCGTCGCGGCCCATCTGCACGAAGCGGATGTCGACGCGGTCGTCGAGGGGCTGCTGCGCCCAGAAGTCCATCGACGCCGTGAAGTCCTTCTCGGCCAGTTCGATGTTGCGCAGGTGCGTGTCGATGGCGGCGCGGTTCGACGGCGTGAACGCGTCGGGCGACGCGGCCAGCACACCGACCACGTTCACCTCGGCCCATGCCTCGAGCAGGCTCGCCGGCGGCGGCAGGGTGTCGGCGCGGAGGTCCTGCGCCGACTTCAACGCCTGGTACTCCTCACCACGCACACTCGCCCGTTCGAGGGCGAGCCAACCGATCACGGAGGCGGCGACGAGCGCCAACAACGGCACCGCGATGAGCAGGTTCACCCTGCCACCGATCTTCAGACGTCGAAGCATTGCCCCGTCCCTTTCCCTACCAGGGGCTCCCGCCCCGCGATCGACACACGGCGACCATCCGCAGTAGGTGCATCGGCCGAGGTGACACGGGTCTTGAGGGTTCCTTGGACATCCGCTCAAGGTGGGGCCGGAAACGGCCGAACACATTCCGGAAGACACACACAGGCAGGACGCAAGGTGGAGGGAACGCGGAGATGAGCGGCAGCGGGCTGCAGGACTTCGGCAGCGATCAGCCGATCTGGCGTTTCGTCGCCGAAGTGGGCGCCGAGCGCTTCACCGGCGAGGCCGAGCTCGGCATCGATCCCCGTGTCGCGCTGTTCGCCACCGAGGGTCGCGTGTACGCGGCCGAGCTCGTCGACGGCCCCACCATCGGCCAGCGCCTGGTGCAGGCGGGTGCCATCACCCCCGAGCAGCTCGCCCGGGGCGCCGTGCACGTCGGCGACACACTGTCGCTCGCCCGCATGTTCCAGCGTGAGTCGAGCATCGACCGCGACCGGGTGGAGCTGGCGCTCGAGCAGATGACCGAGTCGCTGCTCGACTCGGTGTCGAGCTACCCGGTCGGCCAGGTCACGCTGCGCCCGTTGCGTCATCACCCGAGCGGTGTGCACCAGTGGCAGCCAGAGCCGCCCGCCGCGCCCGCCGACCGGAACGACGACACGATGGCCGCGCTCGTCGTCGCGATGTCGGCCGTGGTCGACGACCAGCCGGCCCCCACGAGCAGCCCCGCCGCAGTGCTGCCTCCCCCGCCGCTCACGGCCATCGCCGCCACGTTCCCGGCACCGGCCGCACCGCCCGTGCCCGTGCCCGTGCCCGCACCCGATGTCGTGCCGCCGGAGCCCGCGTTCGCGCCGTCGTTCGCCACGGGCGATCTGCCCACGCTGGGCTCGGTCGGCGCGCGGGTGCCCACACCCGAACCGGAGGCCACCCGCGAGCCCACCGCCGAGCACCGCTTCGCGCCCACTGCGCTCGACTCGCAGCAGCTGCCGAAGCTGATGGACCGTCCGATGTCGATGGTGGAGATCACGGCCGCGCACGCCGTCATCACCGGCGACACCCCGCCGCCGCTCGAGGAGTCGAAGTACA
>JBDKJP010000032.1:0-2795 GCA_039796575.1 Actinomycetota bacterium | reverse complement strand
TGGGCGTGATCGACGTCCGACTGCTCCGAACCGACCCCGAGGGTGTGCGGGCCGCGCTGGCCCGCCGCAACAATCCCGAACTGCTCGAGCAGCTGTCTGCCGCGATCGAGCTCGAGGCCGGCGCCCGCGAGCTGCAGTCGCAGCGCGACGCGCTGCGTGCCGAGATCAACGACCTGTCGAAGCAGGTGGGGCTGAAGCGCCGTGACGGCGACGCCGCCGGCGCCGAGGCGCTGCAGGCGCAGAGTCGCGAGCTGGGCGACCGCGAGCGCGAGCTGGCGGCCAAGGCCGACGAGATGGCGAGCGGTCTGCGCGAGCTGCTGCTGCGCATCCCCAACCTGCCGCACCCCGACGCGCCCGACGGCCTGAGCGATCACGACAACCCGGTGGTCGTCGGTCCCAACAACATGCCGGCCGAGTTCGCCGACCACCAGCGCGTGCCGCACTGGGAGACCGCATCGGCGTTGGGCATCCTCGACAACGAGCGCGCCACCAAGATCAGCGGCGCGATGTTCACCATGCAGCGCGGCGCCGGCGCCACCCTGGCCCGCGCGCTGTGCCAGTACGCGCTCGACATGAACGCCGACGCGTTCGAGGAGATCCGTCCTCCGTCGCTCGTCACCACGGCCACGCTCACCGCAACCGGTCAGCTGCCGAAGTTCGCCGACGACGCGTACGCCATCGAGCGCGACGACCTGTGGGCCATCCCCACCGCCGAGGTGCCGCTCACCAGCATCTACGCCGGTGAGGTGCTCGACGAGGCCGAGCTGCCGAAGCGGATGATGGCGCACACGTCGTGCTACCGCCGCGAGGCCGGCTCGGCCGGTCGCGACACCCGCGGCATGCTGCGTGCGCACGAGTTCGACAAGGTCGAGATCCTTGCCGTCACCACGCCCGAGCAGGGCCCGGCGATGCTGCAGGAGATCGTTGACCGCGCCGAGCGGCTCATCGGTGGCCTCGGCCTGCCGTACCGCATCATCGAGATCTGCACCGGCGACATGGGTCAGAGCCACCACCGCAGCTTCGACATCGAGGTCTACGCGCCCGGGTGCGACAACTGGCTCGAGGTCAGCTCGTGCAGCTGGTTCAGCGACTACCAGGCGCGCCGTGGCGACATCCGTTTCAAGAAGACGGGCGAGAAGGGCACCACCATCGCCAACACGCTCAATGGTTCGGCGCTCGCCGTGCCGCGCGTGTGGGCCGCCATCATGGAGAACTACCGCCAGGCCGACGGCAGCGTCGTCGTGCCTGAGGCGCTGCGCCCGTACATGCGCGGCATCGAGGTGATCCGCGCGTCATGAGCGAGCACCTGCACGATCTGGCGTCGCGCCGCAAGGACTACGAGACCGCCGGCCTCGATCTCCCCGACGTCGACGGCGACCCGATGGTGCAGTGGCAGCGGTGGTACGCCGAGGCCAGCGATGCCGGCTGTGTGGAGCCGAACGCATTCGTGCTCAGCACGGTCGACGTCGACGGTTGGCCGCAGTCGCGCTACCTGCTGGTGCGCGGCGCCGACGAGCGCGGGTTCACGTTCTTCACCAACTACGAGTCGGCGAAGAGCGAACAGCTCGCGCGCGAGGGTCGTGCCGCGATGCTGTTCACCTGGTTGCAGTTGCACCGACAGGTGCGAGTGGTGGGTGAGGTCGAGCGCGTACCCGAGGCCGAGAGCGACGAGTACTACGCGTCGCGGCCGCGCGGCTCGCAGATCGGTGCCTGGTCGTCGCCGCAGTCGCAGCGCATCCCCGACCGCGAGTGGCTCGAGCAGCGCGTCGAGCAGATGGCCGCCACGTTCGGCGACGCAGAGGTGCCCCGCCCCGCGTTCTGGGGCGGCTGGCTGCTGCGCCCGCGCCGGTTCGAGTTCTGGCAGGGTCGCCCCAGCCGGCTGCACGACCGCCTCGCCTACACCCTCCTCGGCGAGGGCGACGGTGACAGCTGGCAGATCGACCGCCTCGCCCCCTGACGTCTCCGGTCGGCCGTCACGTGGTGGAGGAGTCCCCGAGCTGGGACAGCGCAGTGAGGTTGTCGGCGATCCCTCGTTGATGCACAACCCGGCCATCGGGGCCGAAGGTGAAGAGGATCATCTCCTCGAACTCCACTCGACGACCGGTCGCGGGCAAGGGTCCCCACGCGCCGTGCTGCGTGCCCGTGATCCGCAGGTGCACCGCTGCCCGGTCAGCTTCTTCCACGATGGCCAGCATCTCCTCGTGGTAGTCGGGGAAGGTCTCCCATGCACGCTCGACCATTCCCTGCACGGCGTCCGAGCCTTCGCGGAGCGGTGCGAACGGCCGGTAGTCGGCGACGAAGTCGGGTGCGTACAACTCATCGATCTTGTCGAACCGGCGGCCGTTCCACACCTCGTCGAACAGCCGCTCGATCAGTTGCCGGTGGTCTCCCATGACGCGCGGGTCTACCACAACGCCCCGGCGTCACCGATCGACCGTGAACACTCCCTGGGGAGTGTTGCTGGCCGCCGAACTGGGCGTCGTTCGTCCCGGAAACCGGGACGCAGGGCGCCCAGAAGCCGAAGTGGGACGAACGACGCCCAGAAGCCCCGACGGGTCAGTGCGGGGGCCAGGTGGTGGCGGCGCGGACGAGGCCGTCGACGAGCGCCTGCGTGTGCGGCACCCAGCCCGGGCCGGGCCAGTCTCGCCAGATGGGGCTGCGACCGCGCACCCGTGGCGGCAGCTCGATCTGCACGCCCTGATGGCGGGGCAGGTTCACCGGGTTGCGGTGGTGCAGGCCGCGCAGCTCCTTCGGCATCGCCTCGAGGTCGGTCTCCATCGTGTACTCGGGCAGCG
>JBDKJP010000031.1:0-5731 GCA_039796575.1 Actinomycetota bacterium | reverse complement strand
GTGCGCGATGGGCGTAGGCGACGTGGTGGCCACCGCGCTCGCGACCTCGATGTACCACGCGGTCACCGGCATGCAGCATGCAGCGTTCGACGACCGCACGCAGCTCGGCGAGGGCTGGGTGCGTGTGGTGGACCTGCTCACCGCGAAGGAGTGAGCAGGGCTCGTCGGCTCAGCCGGCGACGTCCTTGCGCCACGGCAGCTCCGACAGGTACTTCACCGCGGCAGGGTGCGGGTCCATCTCACGGTCGATGTGCATCGGCGTGATGTCGCGGGCCGGCGCGTGACGCACCTGGCAACCCGGGCACCAGTACACGAGGCGAGCGTGCTCGCCCACTCGCTTCACCAGCACCGTGTCGCCGCAACGGGCGCAACGCTGACCGTTGCGCCCGTACACCGCGAGGCCGCCCGGGATGTCGGGCTGCGTGACGCGCGTGGCGGAGGTGAGGTTGGCGCGCAGCATGCGCGCCGCAGAGTGGATGACCTGCACACAGTCGGCGGGGTGCAACGCCTGCACCTCGGCGAACGGGCTCAGCTCACACGCCCACAGGATCTCGCTGCGGTACACGTTGCCGACGCCGCACGCGACGTGCTGATCGAGCAGCACCTCGCTGATGGGCGTGGTGGGCTCGTGGTAGTCGTAGATGCGACGCGCGCACTCCTCGAGCTCCTTCACCGGTGCGGTGCACAGGTCGGGGCCGAGGCGGCCGAAGCCGGGATGGCGGTGCATGTCGAACTCGCGGTACGTCTCGACCTCGGGGGCGTTGAAGCACACGGCCACCCAGTCGGCCACCTCGATGGCGACGCGCATCTGGTTGTCGGGCTTCCGCCACCGTTCGCCGTTGCGGTACAGGTGCCACGAACCGGTCATGCGCATGTGCGTGTGCAGCACGAGACCGTCGTCCCAGATGATCTCGAGGTGCTTGCCGTGACTCTCGACCAGTTCGATGACGCGGCCGAGCTGGGGCTTGGGCCCGTACAGTCGAGGTGCGTCGAAACGCACCACGGGCTTGCCCACCAGCGCGGTCCGCAGGGCTGCGGCCGATCGATGAATCGTGTCGCCCTCAGGCATTGCGTACAGCGTAAACGCTGTGCGCGCGCGGGCGCGCGATACCCGTGACGCAGGCTGGATAGCGTTGCGGTGTGACCGACGACCGCACCGCCGAGCCCGAGATCATCGAGCAGGTCGAGGAGATCGAGCCGCTCGAGCCGATCTCCGACCCGGTCGGCACGGCGCGCCGCAAGCACGGTGCTGCCGGTGCCGTGCTGGCTGCCGGCCTGTTCGGTGTCGACATCGCCCTCGGCCGCAAGCCGAAGGAGGAGATCCCGGTGGTGGTCGACTCGGCGGGCGAGCCGACCGACATCGACAAGGACGGCATCCGCATCCCGGTCGACGAGCACACCACCGTCGTCGCCCCTGCGCTGCCGCCGAGCGACCCGCTCGCCCCGAAGCCACGCCGCCGCAAGGGCTAGTACAGTCCCGCCCGACGAACGGGAGGCAGTGTTGAAGCAGTGGCGCGTCTCGCTGGCAGTGGCAGTGGCCGCTGTCGGCCTCTGGAGTGCACCGACCACGAACGCGGCACCCGTCGCGCCCGTCGGCGTCATCACCGACCCGAAGCTGCAGGCCGAGATCGCCCAGGCAACCGCCCAGGCACAACGCATCGAAGCCACCGGCGCACGCACTACCGCTCCGACGGTGTCGGTCGAGGTGCTCACCACCGACGTCGACTCGACGAAGCGCCTCGTGCGCGCCTACGGCGGCACCGTCACCGGCGACGTGCCCGGCGCGCTCGTGCAGGCCGAGGTGCCGCCCACTTCGGCAGGCCTCATCGCCGCCGGCCGCACCGTCGACTCGCTGCGCTCACCACTGCGCTCCGGCCGCCTGCCTGCGCCGCAGACCGTCGCTCGACAGGCCATTGCGCGTCCACGCCCCGAGGCCGGCACCGGTGCCATCACGTATGACCCCATGGGTCCCACCGGTGTCTTCGGCTGGCAGGACCTGGGGTACACGGGGAGCGGCGTGAAGGTCGGCATCGTCGACTACTTCGACTTCCGGCGGTGGAACACCACCGAGAACGGGCCGGTGCCGGACGCCGCCCACCAGTTCTGCCGCGACAGCACGACCACCGGTGCGTTCTCGCTGTGCCTCGGTCCGAACAGCATCAACAGCGTCAACGGCGACGTCCACGGCGTCGCCGTGGCCGAGATCATCAAGGACGCCGCGTCCGGCGTCGAGCTCTTCGTCGCGAGCGTCGGCACCACCAGCGACCTTCGCGCCGCCATCGATTGGTTCGCGGCCAACGGCGTCGTCGTGATGAACCGCTCCCTCGGCTCCGCGTACGACGGCCCGGGCGACGGCACCGGCCCGATCGACGCCGTCGTCGACCATGCGGCGAGCAAGGGCATCTCGTGGATCAACTCCGCGGGGAACGACGCGTTCGGCGCCTACGTGCGTCGAACGGTCGCCACCACCGACGCAGCCGGCTACGTGAACTTCGCCGCGAGCGGCACCGACAGTTGGCTTCGCGTCGACTCGATTCCGGGTTCGTGCTTCTTCCTCGACGGCATCCGCTGGGCCAACGACTGGTACCTGCCGGCGGCGCAGCGCACCGACTATCGCCTCGAGGTGTACGAGCCGGCACCCGGCTTCGGACCGGGGAACATCGGCACCCTCCGGAACCCCACGTCGTCGCAGGTGCGACCGCTGAACCTGAATGCCGACGGCCCCCAGGGTGGGCAGGGCGCGGGCGGCAATGTCATCGACGCCAGCCAACGCGCCGGGGCGAGTCCGCTCGAGGCCGCCGACGTCGCGATCTGCCCGAACAACGCGGCGAACCAACTCGACGATCCAGCGCTCGGGGGATACGCCGTGACGTATCTGCGCGTGAAGCGCAATCTCGTCACGCCGATCGGCGCGCAGCCCGACACCGTCGAGGTGGCCATCGCCGGCGACGCGTACATCGAACGATGGACCTCCGGTGGCAGCGCGGCGAAACCGGCCGTCGACTCGAAGAACCGTGCGTTGCTCGCCGTCGGAGCGACCGAGCTCGATCTCGACCTTCGGGCCATCGACCAGGGATACGCGCTCGCGTACTACTCGTCACGGGGCCCGACGAACGACGGTCGGATCAAGCCCGACCTGGTGGCGCCCTCCGGGCACCCCAGCGTGACGTACACGCAGGTGAGCGCCGGTGCAGTGACCCAGTTCCACGGGACGTCGTCGGCGGCGCCTGTCGTCGCCGGATACGCAGCGCTGGCCTACGGCGCGGGCCTGGCGAACAGCGGGCAGCCCTTGTCGGCGTTCGTGCTGAGCGGCGCCCACGGGCGCCCAGAGTTGCCCGACAACCTGTTCGGCAACGGGGAGCTCCGCGCTGACTCCGCGCCATTCGGAGGCCCGGTGAACGGCTCGCCGAGTTGGTACACCCCGCTGGAGTCGCCGCGCCGTCTCGTCGACACACGGAACGGCACGGGAGGCCGGACGGGCGTACAGCGCCCTCACTCGTTCGTATGGGCTGTCGACAGCTTCATCCCGGGCCGACCCACCGCGCTCGCAGTGAACATCACCGTGGTCGGTCCCATCCAGCCGGGCTACCTCCAGGCGTTGCCGAGGCACCGGGCGCGTGCCGGCGCGTTCAGCACGCTCAACGTGAGCACGGCAGGCGGCATCCGCCCGAACTTCGCCATCGTGCCGCTCGGCGACGGTGGGGTGTTCCAGGTGTACATGCCGACCGGCGGCCACCTGATCATCGACGTCCTCGGCTACTTCTCCACCGGACTGCCGACGCACGCGTCCGGCCGGCTGCAGACGCTCGACACACCCGAGCGGTGGGTCGGTGGCCGCACGCTCACCAGTCAGGTCGAATCGGTGGTCACTCCGCCTGAGACCTCAGGGATGTCGGCCGCCATCGCCGGCGGCCAAGTCGACGCCGTGGTGGTCAACCTCACCGCGCAGGGCGCCACCAGAGCCGGCGACATCAAGGCCTACGAGACCGGGCTCACCCCAGGGGTGCACAGCAACGTCAACTTCGGGGTGAGTGCACCGAGCACCAACCTCGCCATCGTGCCGGTCGATGCACTCGGGCAGTTCACGCTCAAATCGAACAATGTCGCCGGCAACACCGTCGACGTGAGCGTCGACGTCGTGGGGTACATGACCTCGGCGACCGCCCCGGTGAGCCAGGAGGGCCTGTTCATGCCGGTCACTCCGACTCGCGTGTATCGGGCGTACGACCCCGCCGACGACGCCAGCCGGCCGATCAGCATCACCGGCGTGGCACCGGGCGAAGTGCTCGCGCTGTCGGCCAACCTCACCACCACCCGAGCAGTGGCGACCGGTTACGTCACCATGTACGAAGCCGGCCTCGAACGACCGGGCACCTACAACCTCACCTTCTCGCCCGGACAGACGGTCGCCAACAGCGCCATCTTCCGCGCCGGCAGGGATCCCGCCACTTCGGCCAACACCACCAGTGCGTACCTGAGCCGTGGCGCCGACCTCATCATCGACGTGAACGGCTACTTCCTGGCGGCCGCGCCGGGGTAGCCGAGCCGCCGGAGGCGCGAAGGCAGGCGGCGGAACGGGCGAGTACAGTCGGCCCCGACGAAGGGGAGATCGAGTGAAGAAGTTGTGCGTCGCGCTGGCCGTGGCACTCACTGGTGCCGGGCTGCTGTGCGTGCCCGTCTCGTCGGCGGCACCGGCGGCCGCCGCGGGCGCCATCACCGACCCGAAGCTGCAGGCCGAGATCGCGCAGGCCACCGCGCAGGCCCAGCGCATCGAGGCCACCGGCGCTCGGAGTGCGGCGCCCACCGTGTCGGTCGAGATCCTCACCCACGACGTCGATGCCACGAAGCGCCTCGTGCGCGCCTACGGCGGCACTGTCACCGGTGACGTGCCGGGCGCGTTGGTGCAGGCCGCAGTGCCTCCGGGTGCCGCATCCGTCATCGCCGCCGGCCGCACGGTCGACGCGATGCGTTCGCCGCTGCGATCCGGCCGTCTTCCCGCACCGCAGACCGTCGCCCGTCCGCGTCCCGAGGCGGTCCCCGGTACCGGCACGAACGTCGGTGACGAGGTGGCGTTCGCCGCCGCCGACGTGTGGCACGCGGCCGACCTCGTGGGCGCCGGCGCAAAGGTCGGCATCGTCGACTACTTCGACTTCGAGTACTGGCTGACCGACGAGATCGGCCCGGTCCCCGACTCGTCGCACGTGTTCTGCAAGGACAGCATCGTGCCGACGGGCCCGAACTCGCTGTGCACGTCGCCGAGCTCGTTGACCGGCAACACCGGGTTCGCCCACGGTGTGGCGGTGGCCGAGATCGTGAAGGACATGGCCCCGGGTGCAGAGCTGTACATCGCCACCGTGGCCACCGTCAGCGACCTCCGTGCCGCCATCGACTGGTTCCAGGCCAACGGCGTCACCATCATGACCCGGTCGCTCGGCTCGGCCTACGACGGTCCGGGCGACGGCACGGGTGCGCTCGACTCGCTCGTCGACTACGCGGTCGGCAAGGGCATTGCCTGGTTCAACTCTGCCGGCAACGACGGCTTCGCCGCCTACGTCAACCGCACGGTGGCCGCCACCGATGCATCGGGCTACGTGAACTTCGGCTTCCTCAGCAACGACACGTGGCTGCGCGTCGACTCCGAGCCCGGCTTCTGCTTCTACCTCGACGGCGTGCGTTGGGCGAACGACTGGTACCTGCCGGCCGCACAGCGCACCGACTACCGCGTCGAGGT
>JBDKJP010000030.1:0-5206 GCA_039796575.1 Actinomycetota bacterium | reverse complement strand
GCGAGGTACGCCAGACCCACCTCGCCGCCGGCGTAGATGGTGAGGCCGATCACCATCGACTCGGGCACACCGTCGAGCACCGTGCCGAGCACGATGGCCAGCGGTGAGCCCTCCTCGTCACCACCGGTCGGGTCCTTGCGCGAGTCGCCGCCGAGCCGCTCGATCAGCAGGTCGCCGACGTAGAACACACCGCAGCCGGCGAAGATGCCGATGTACACCGGCCAACTGTTCGACGTGACCGACGTGGCCTCCTCCACCAGATCGAATGCCACCGCGCTGATCAGCACGCCGGCACCGAACGCCATGATCAGGCCGATCACCCGGTGGCTGATGCGGAACAGCAACGCCAGCACCGCGCCCACCACGAGCGACGCCGACGCCAGCACACCCCAACCGAACGACCCCCACATCGGACGATCACCTCACCGCTGGCGGCACACGCTGGACATCGCCGAACAGTACCGCTCGACTTGCCGGTCTCTCGACGATCCGTGGGACCATCGGGCCATGCACCTGCCGCGCACGTTCGAGCTGTCGGCCGACGCCCGAGCCGCGCTCGCGCAGGTGGTCGGCATCATGAGCGACCAGGTGATGGAAGGCGCCGACGCCGCCCGCTGGGACTACGACGAACTGATGCGGCTCGAGCACCGCTTCGGCATCACGATGGGCGTCGACGACGTCGGCACCGGCCCGAACGAGGGCAGCACCGTCACCGTCGGCATGGACGACGTGGCGCTGCTGCTCGACGGCCTCGCCTACACCGAGGCCGCGTCCGCCGAGTTCCCGTGGATCGACATGGTGCGCTGGACCGCCGACTTCATCACCGCCGAGCTGCGCGTGCACTGGACCGACGACGAGTGGCGCGAGTTCACCGCCACCTCCTCCCCCCGCCAGGGCTGGTCCGGCCCCTGACGTCGCGGTGGGGCCACCGGAACGGTGGAATCCGCGCGACGTCACGAGGCAAAACAGTGTTGAAGGCGTGCCGGACGGGTGCCGATCTCACTCCTACGGGAGGTGGCAGGGCCATGAAACTGATGAACATCACACGCGCCGACCGCTGCGCCGCGTGCGCCACGGACCTCGCGGCGGGCACGAAGGCGTACTGGGACGCCACGACGAGGACGGTCACGTGCGTCACCTGCCACGAACCGGCGACGGCCGCACCGCTGCCGCCGCCCGTACCGACCCTGCAGCCGCCTTCGCTCACACTCCCGCCGCCCATCCCCAAACCGATTCCGGCTCCCGACGTCGCCGGCGGATCGGCGCTCGCAGAGTACGAGAAGCGGTCCGCTCGCGAGCTGGCCAAGCAGCAGCAGAAGATCGACGACGACGCACAATGGCGTCAGGCGATCAAGGAGGAGCGCCCCTTTCTCGGGCGCCTTGTCTCGGCATTCACACCGGCGCCGCAGATCGGTCCGGAGTCGCAGTCGACGAAGGCCTGGAAGGTCGGGGCCGAGGGCGAGGAACGGGTCGCAGAGGTGCTGCGCGGCGTCGTCGGCATCGAGGTCCTCCACGACCGCCTCGTCCCCGGCAAGGGCAAGGCCAACATCGACCACATCGTCGTCGGTCCCGGCGGGGTGTTCGTCGTCGACGCGAAGAAGTACTCCGGCACGGTGGAACGACGCGACGTCGGCGGCATGTTCCGCGTCGACGAACGGCTCTACGTGAACAACCGCGATCGCACCGGCCTGGTCGAGGCGATGCTCGGTCAGGTCGACGTGGTTCGCGCCGCGCTCGCGACCACGTTCCCCGACGTGCCGGTCCACGGTGTCCTGTGCTTCGTCGAGTGCACGTGGAATCGACCGATGCGACCCAAGCAGGTCAAGGGTGTCACTGCGCTCTGGCCGATGAAGTTGCCCGAGTTCGTTGCCGCTGCCGGCATCTACGCCCCCGCGGTGTCGTCCATCGCCGAACACCTCCGCGGCCAACTCCGCCGCGCCGCCTGACGTCGCGGTGGAGCCACCGGAACGGTGGAATCCGCGCGACGTCACGAGGCAAAAGGCCAGACTGAACGCCATGAGCTCGCTGCCGCCGCCCGTGCCCGCCACCGTGAAGGTCGGGGGCGACAAGCCCGGCGCCGGCAGCCTGCTGCTCAACCTGCTGTGGTTCTTCCTCAGCGGGATCTGGCTGTTCATCGGCTACGTCGGCAGCGGGATCGTGATGTGCATCACCATCATCGGCATCCCGTTCGGCATCCAGAGCTTCAAGCTCGCCGTGTTCTCGCTGTGGCCGTTCGGCCGCTCTGTGGTCACCACCTCGGCGCAGACCGGCGCGATGAGCGCCATCGGCAACATCCTGTGGTTCCTGCTCGCCGGCGTGTGGCTGGCGATCGGTCACGCGATGCTCGGGCTGCTGCTGTGCATCACCATCATCGGCATCCCGCTCGGCATCGGGAACTTCAAGCTCATCCCGCTCGCGCTGTTCCCCTTCTGCAAGACCATCGTGCGCAACGGCACCGCCGTCAACGGCCACGTCTACGTGAGCTTCTGACCCGGGAGACCTGAACCGGGGCTCCGCGGGGCACAGCGCCGCGATCGTGGGTACCGTTCCGGCGTGACCCTGCCGCAGCTCGACGACTCCTACGTGCGCCTCCTGCACGGCCTGTACGAGCCGTGGCAGGCGGCCGAGTTCCCCGACCCGCAGCTCCTGGTGCTCAACGACGCGGTCGCGGGCGACCTCGGGTTCGACCTCGACGAGCTGCGCACTCCCCAGGGAGTGCGCGCGCTGGCCGGCCAGGAGCTACTGCCCGGCTCGGTGCCGGTGGCCATGGCGTACGCCGGCCACCAGTTCGGCAACTACTCGCCGCGCCTCGGCGACGGCCGCGCCCTGCTGCTCGGCGAAGTGGTCACCGACGACGGACGACGGTTCGATCTCCACCTCAAGGGCTCGGGCCGCACCCGCTTCGCCCGTGGTGGCGACGGCAAGGCCGCCGTCGGGCCGATGCTGCGCGAGCACCAGATCAGCGAAGCGATGCACGCCCTCGGCATCCCCACCACGCGTTCGCTCGCGGTGATCACCACCGGCGAGACCATCACCCGCGACGCCCTGCTGCCCGGCGCGCTCCTCACACGTGTCGCGTCGAGCCACCTGCGCGTCGGCACGTTCCAGTTCGCTGCTGCCACGGGCGACCTCGACCTGCTCGCCCGCCTCGCCGCGTACGCCATCGACCGCCACCACCCCGAGGTGGCCGACGAGAGCACGCCGTACCTCGCGCTCTACACCGAGGTGCTCGAGGCACAGGCCGCGCTGCTCGCGCAGTGGATGGGCGTCGGCTTCATCCACGGTGTGATGAACACCGACAACATGACCATCTCCGGCGAGACCATCGACTACGGCCCGTGCGCGTTCATGGACCGCTACCACCCGGGCACCGTGTTCAGCAGCATCGACACCGGCGGCCGCTACGCCTACGCCAACCAGCCCGGCATCGCGCAGTGGAACCTGGCCCGTCTGGCCGAAGCGATGCTGCCGCTGTTCGCCGACGAGCCCGATGCCGCCGTCGCGATCGCCACCGAGGTGCTGCAGACGTTCCCCGACCGCTACCGGGCCCACTGGCTCGACGTGATGCAGGCCAAGCTCGGCCTGCCCGCCACGGTGGGCCGTGAACTGGTCGACGATCTGCTGGTGCTGCTCGAGGCACAGTCGGTCGACTGGACGCAGTGCTTCCGGGCGATGTCGTCCGCAGTGCGCGGCGACGCCGAGCCGGCCCGCGACCTGTTCTTCGATCGCGACGCGTTCGACGCATGGCTCGACCGCTGGCGCGACGCCCGCGCCACCGACCCTCGCGACCCCACCGGCGTGGCCGACGCGATGGACCGCACCAACCCTGTCCACATCCCCCGCAATCACCTTGTGGAGAACGTGCTCGACGCAGCGACAGCCGGCGACCTCGCCCCGTTCCTCGACCTGCTCGACGTGGTGACGAACCCGTACGACGCACGCCCCGACCGCCCCGAGCTCGCCCAACCCGCCCCCCAGGACGCTCCCGCGCACCGCACCTTCTGCGGCACTTGAGTTCGCGCTCGAACGGCCAGACTGGGGTGATGCAGCGCACGCTCGTCAACCCCGCCACCGGCCATCCGTTCGCCACCGTCGACGACAGCACCGTGGCCGACGTCGACCGGCAGGTGCTGGCCGCGACCGCCGCCGGCCGCGAATGGGGCAGCGCCACGCCGTCCGCACGCTCGCTCGTGCTGCTGAAGCTGGCCGATCTCGTCGAGCAGCACGCCGACGAGCTCTCCCGCCTCGACGTGGAGGAGACCGGCAAGCCGTGGACGGTGATGCGCGACGGCGAGCTGCCGTTCGCCGTCGACAACCTCCGCTTCTTCGCCGCGTCGGCACGTTCGCTGCACGGCACCGCGGCCGGCGAGTTCAGCGCCGGCTACACGAGCATGCTCGTGCGACGCCCCGCCGGCGTGGTGGCCGCCATCACGCCGTGGAACTTCCCGTTCATCATGGCCGTGTGGAAGGTGGGCGCCGCACTGGCCGCCGGCTGCACCGTGGTGTTGAAGCCCGCGCCGACCACGCCGCGCTCGTCGCTGCGCCTCGCCGAGCTCGCGCTCGAGGCCGGCCTGCCCGCCGGTGCGCTGTCGGTGGTGACCGGCGATGCCGAAGTGGGCGAGGCACTCGTCACCCATCGCGGCGTCGACATGATCACCGTCACCGGCTCGTCGGGCACCGGCCGGCGGATCATGCGACTCGCCGCCAGCGGCCCGAAGCGCGTGCACCTCGAGCTCGGCGGCAAGGCCCCGTTCGTGGTGTTCGACGATGCCGACCTCGAGGCCGTCGCCGGTGCTGCCGCACTGGCCGCCACCTACAACACCGGGCAGGACTGCACCGCCGCGACCCGCGTGTACGTCGACCGACGCGTGCACGACCGGCTGGTCGACGCCATCGCCGCCACCATGGACGGCATCCGCCTCGGCGACCCGTTCGACGCCGCCACCGACATCGGCCCGCTCATCACCGGCGCGCACCGCGAACGCGTCGCCGGCTTCGTCGACCGCGCCCGCAACGCCGGCGCACGCGTCGTGCGCGGCGGCAGCACCATCGACCGCGACGGCTTCTTCTACGAACCCACGCTCGTCACCGGCAGCGACCAGCGCAGCGAGATCGTGCAGGACGAGATCTTCGGACCCGTGCTCGCCGTGGTGCCGTTCGACGACGAGGCCGACGCGGTGGCCAAGGCGAACGACACGGCGTACGG
>JBDKJP010000029.1:0-10405 GCA_039796575.1 Actinomycetota bacterium | reverse complement strand
GTTCTGGCAACTGGCTCGGATCCACACCGAGGGCACGAAGGTTGCTGTCGAGCCACTCGCGCGCGGGATGCGGGCACCAGTGCCATGAATACGCCAGGAACCTGTCGAAGTCGTCGTCGGTGTGGGCGTCTCGCAGACCGGATGGCCAGTTGTGCGTCAGGTATGCCAACGACCAGATGAACTGACGCCGGTCCTCGGGCAAGGGGCCACGACCGCTGCTCAACGTTCGGATGGCAAGCAACGTGTTGTAGAGGACTTCGTAGAGAACTTCCTTCGATGACGGCACCACCACAGGATTGCACGGCAAGCCGCTCCGATCGGCAGCTCAGGACGCCTTCTGGGCATGCCCGGAATGACCCCGGGGTGGTTCTGGGCATGCCCAGAATGCCGGTGAACCTGATTCTCGAGGCTTTCGCGTCACCCCGGGGGTACTTGAAAGCCTCGCGATCACCCAGGGAGTGCCGTGTGCCAGGTAGGTGCGCTCTGCGCAAGGGGCGTCACGGGAGGTGACGAAGACTCCCTGGGGAGTGTCGCATGCTCGGCTTCTGGTCGGCCTGCGTCCCGGAAACCGGGACGGAGAGCGACCAGAACGCGATCTGGGACGAACGACGCCCAGTAGCCGGGTCAGAAGGTGCTGACGAGGGGGGCGCTCAGCACGGCGCCGAGGCTGTCGGCGGGCTGGGGGAGCGCGAACAGGTAGCCCTGGCCGAGACGGCAGCCCATGCGCACCAGGCGGTCGCACTGCAGCTGGGTCTCGATGCCCTCGGCGATCACGGTGAGGCCCGCCTCGGCGGCCATCGCGATCATCGCCTTCACCACCACCGGCTCGCGGTCGCCGTTGACGACCTGGCTGGTGAAGCGGCGGTCGAGCTTCACGCCGCTGATCGGCAGCGAGGTGAGCGTCTCGAGCGACGCGAAGCCGGTGCCGAAGTCGTCGAGCACGAGCCGCACGCCCATCTCGGCGACGCTGACCAGTTCGCGACGCACGGTGGCCGGCAGGTCGAAGCTCTGGCGTTCGCCGAGCTCGATCGACAGCGCGTCGGCGGGCACGTGGTGCTTGGCGAGCAGCGACGTGACCGACTCGAGGAAGCTGTTCTCGGGCTTGGTGTCGAACTCGAAGTTCACGGCCAACTGCAGCTTCGGTGCGATGTGGCGGAACTCGGCCAGCTTCTCGAGGCCGTCGTCGAGGATGCGGTCGAACAGCGCGCCCATCAGGCCGGCCTGCTGCACGGCGCGCAGGAACTGGTCGGGCTCGCGCACGCCGTCGCGGGTCTGCCAGCGGGCGAGTGCCTCGATGGCGACGACCGCGCCGGTGCGGAGCTCGACGATCGGCTGGAAGTACGCCTTGATGGCGCCGAGCTCGATGGCCTCGAGCACCGCGGCCGCCTCGTTGGCGTCGGTGAGGGCCACGTGGCGCGTGGCGTGCGTCTGCTCCAGCTGCTCTTCGGCCTCGAGGATGGCTCCGTCGAGACCGCGATCCGGATGACGCACGCCGACGCCCAGGGCGACCGAGATGTCGGACGAGGCGAACTGCTGGCGCAGCTCCCGCTCCACGTCGGCGATCTCGTGGTCGTGCACGCCCACCATCAGCACGCCGAGGCGGTCGCCGCTGATGCGGGCGCCGTAGTGGGCGTCGCCGATGACGTTGCGCATGATGTCGCCCGCAGTGCGCAACTGCTCGTCTCCGGCCGAGTGGCCGTGGAGCTCGTTGTTGCGCTTCAGGTCGTCCATCTCCACCACGAACGCAGCCGCGTTCTCGCCGAACTCGGCGCAGAAGTGCTCGTCCTGGCGGAGGCGGTGCTCCCATGCCTGGCGGGTGGCGAGCCCGGTGAGCGGGTCGGCCATGTCCTCGTGGGTGGCGGGGGCGAGGCGATCGGCGTTGCGGCGCTCGACGGCGAGCGTGCGTTCGCTGCCGGCCAACGCGCCGAGCACCATGGCCAGCACGTCCGCGTGGCTGCGCAGCGACTCGAGCGACGGGGCCGACTGAGGGGTGGCGCCGAACCCGACGAGCTCGCCGAACAGTTGACCGTCGGTGAGCATCACGGGGAGCACGAGGCGGCAGCCGGCGTTCTCGCCGATGTCGCGGGGGACGGCCTGGTGGACGCGGATGCCACTGGCAGGGTCGACCACCGCGAGCACCTGGCTGACACCCGCGTTCGTGCGGGTCAACAGCCACGTGGGCAGGCCGGAGGTAGCGGACAGATGCTCGAGGACGCCGAGCGACGTCCTGGAGAAGTTCGTGTCGTGGCCCCAACCGTTCGTCATGCAACATTCATCGGCACGTCTTGACCGCAACTTGAAGGGGAACATCTGTTCGTTTCGGGCGGTGTCGGGTTTGGTAGCCTCGTGGAATGCCCCCTGCTCCCGAAGCGAAGATCGTCGTCCGCGGCGCACGCGAGCACAACCTCAAGAACGTCAACATCGAGATCCCGCGGGACCGGCTGGTGGTGTTCACCGGGTTGTCGGGATCGGGCAAGAGCAGCCTCGCGTTCGACACCATCTACGCCGAGGGCCAACGCCGGTACGTCGAGTCGCTGTCGTCGTACGCCCGGCAGTTCCTCGGGCAGATGGACAAGCCCGACGTCGACGTCATCGAGGGCCTGTCGCCGGCCATCTCCATCGACCAGAAGAGCGCCAGTCGCAACCCGCGGTCCACGGTCGGCACCATCACCGAGGTCTACGACTACCTGCGCCTGCTCTACGCGCGCATCGGCGTGCAGCACTGCCCCAACGACGGCACGCGCCTGCAGCGCCAGACCCCGCAGCAGATCGTCGACCGCATCCTGTTGCTGCCCGACGGCACCCGCTTCCAGGTGTTGGCCCCGGTGGTGCGTGGCCGCAAGGGCGAGTACGACACGTTGCTGCAGGACCTCGCGGGCCAGGGCTTCGTGCGTGCGCGCATCGACCACGAGGTGGTCGACATCGCCGAGTTCCTGCAGCGCGACACCAAGCTCGCCCGCTACGAGCAGCACACCATCGAGATCGTGGTCGACCGCCTGGTGCGCCGCGACGGCATCGAGCGCCGCCTCACCGACTCGCTGGAGACCGCGTTGAAGCTGGCCGACGGCGTGGCCGAGGTCGAGCTCGTCGCGAAGGACGGTGAGATCGACGGCGAGACGCTCACGTTCAGCCAGCACCTCGCCTGCCCGAAGTGCGGCACCAGCTACGACGAGCCCGCACCGCGCAACTTCTCGTTCAACTCGCCGTACGGCGCCTGCGAGACCTGCGACGGTCTGGGCACCACGTTCGAGGTCGACCCCGAACTGGTCATCCCCGACCCCGACCTGTCCATCAACGGTGGTGCCATCGCGCCGTGGCGCAGCAGCCACACGCAGTACTTCACACGAATGCTCGAAGCGGTCGCCGACCACTACGAGATCGACCTCGACAAGCCGTACGGCAAGCTCACCGCGAAGCAGCAGAAGGTCATCCTCCACGGTGTCGACGGCAACCTGAAGGTGAAGTACAAGAACCGGTACGGCCGCACCCGCGAGTACTCCACGGCGTACGAGGGCATCATCCCGTGGCTCAACCGGCGCCGTGAGGGCGCCGAGAGCGACTGGGCCCGCGAACAGTACGAGGGCTACATGCGCGAGGTGCCGTGCGGCAAGTGCGGCGGCGCCCGCCTCAAGCCGGCCACGTTGGCCGTGCTGGTCAACGGCAAGAACATCTCCGAGGTCAGCGACATGGCCATCGGCGAGAGCGCGAAGTTCCTCGCCGCGCTCGAGCTCAACGAGCGCGACCGCATGATCGCCGAGCGCGTCACGAAGGAGATCAACGCCCGTCTCGGGTTCCTGCTCGACGTCGGCCTCGACTACCTCACGCTGTCACGTTCCGCGGGCACGCTCGCCGGTGGCGAGGCACAGCGCATCCGTCTCGCCAGCCAGATCGGCAGCGGCCTGGTGGGCACGCTGTACGTGCTCGACGAGCCGTCCATCGGTCTGCACCAGCGCGACAACCGTCGCCTCATCGACACGCTGCACCGCCTGCGCGACCTCGGCAACACCGTCATCGTGGTCGAGCACGACGAGGACACCATCCGCGAGAGCGACTGGATCGTCGACATCGGCCCCGGTGCGGGCGAGCACGGCGGCGCCGTGGTGTACAGCGGTCCGGTGAAGGGCATCCTCAAGTCGAAGGACTCGGTCACCGGCCACTACCTCAGCGGCAAGAAGTCCATCCCGGTGCCGCAGGTGCGCCGTTCGCCCGGCCTCGAGTGGCTCGAGATCATCGGTGCCCGCGAGCACAACCTGCGCAACATCGACGTGCGCATCCCGCTCGGCTGCTTCGTCGCAGTCACGGGCGTCAGCGGCAGCGGCAAGAGCACGCTCGTGCGCGACATCCTGCTGCCGGTGCTGATGCAGAAGATCTACTCGTCGAAGATGGCGGCGGGGAAGCACAAGACCATCAAGGGCGTCGAGCTGCTCGACAAGGTCATCGACATGGACCAGTCGCCCATCGGTCGCACCCCGCGCAGCAACCCGGCCACCTACACCGGTGTGTTCGACAACGTGCGCAAGCTGTTCGCCACCACCGCCGAGGCGAAGGTGCGCGGCTACATGCCGGGCCGGTTCAGCTTCAACGTCGCGGGCGGCCGTTGCGAGGCGTGCTCGGGCGACGGCACCATCAAGATCGAGATGCACTTCCTGCCCGACGTGTACGTGCCGTGCGAGGTGTGCAAGGGCGATCGCTACAACCGCGACACGCTCGACATCCAGTTCAAGGGCAAGAACATCGCCGACGTGCTCGACATGCCGGTGGCCGAGGCCGTGCACTTCTTCGCCAACCAGCCGGCCATCGCCCGGTACATGCAGACGCTGCTCGACGTGGGCCTCGGCTACGTGCGCCTCGGCCAGTCGGCGCCCACGTTGTCGGGCGGTGAGGCGCAGCGTGTGAAGCTGGCCACCGAGCTCGCGAAGCGCAGCACGGGGCACACCATCTACCTGCTCGACGAACCCACCACCGGGCTGCACTTCGACGACGTGCGTCGCCTGCTCACCGTGCTGTCGCGGCTGGTCGACCAGGGCAACACGGTGCTCGTCATCGAGCACAGCCTCGACGTCATCAAGACGGCCGACTGGGTCATCGACCTCGGGCCCGAGGGTGGCAGCGGCGGTGGCATGGTCATCGCCGAGGGCAGCCCGGAGGACATCGCCCGCACCGAGGGCAGCCACACCGGCCGCTTCCTCCGCCCGCTGCTGGGCCTGGAATGACCGCCGACGTCCAGCGTCGCACGCTCAACACGCTTCGCTTCGCCCAGGTGCCCGGCCAGGCGGCCGTGGCGGGTGTGGTGGCGGTGGGGGCGCTGCTCGCGAAGGACCTGCTGCACGGCAACGACCGGTTCGCCGGGTCGGGTGGCGCGGCGTTCACGCTCGGCTCCGCGTTCCTGGCCGTGCCGCTGTCGGCGTACATGCGTCGCAACGGTCGTCGGCCGGGCCTGATGTTCGCGTTCGCGCTGGGCGCCGTGGGGGCGGTCATCGCCGCCACCGGCGGGCAGTTGCGCTGGTTCCCGCTGTTCCTGGTCGGCATGGTGTGCTTCGGTGGCGCGCAGGCGGCCACGTTGCAGGGCCGCTACGTCGCGGCCGACCTCGCCCCGGAGCACGACCGGGCTCGCGCCATCGCGAGTGTCGTGGTGGTGGGCACGCTCGGTGCCATCTTCGGCCCCATCCTCACCCCGTGGGAGAAGCGGGCGGGTGAGGCGTTGGGCCTCGACGAGTTCATCGGCCCGTTCCTGTTCGCGGCGATGTTCCTCGTCGTGTCGTTCTTCATCATCAGCGTGCGGCTGCGCCCCGATCCGCTCGCGGTGAACGGTCAGCTCGATCCGCACGCCGAGCGCGTACGGCCGTTGCGGCAGGTGCAGATCTCCGCGGGCGTCATCCGTCGCAGCCACCTCGCGCCGCTCGGTCTGGTGGCCATGGTGGCGTCGCAGACCGCGATGGTGGCGGTCATGACCATGACGCCGTCACACATGAAGGATCACGGCCAGGCCGACCTGTCGGCGTACGTCATCGCGCTGCACATCGCCGGCATGTACGCGTTCGCGCCGTTCGTCGGTCGGTTCGTCGGCCGGGTCGGCGAGATCCGCGCCGTCATGGTGGGTTCGGTGGTGCTCGGTGCCGGCACGGTCGCGTCGGTCGTCGCCGGGTACGTGCCGTGGCTCATCTTCGTCGGTCTGTTCCTGCTGGGCGTCGGCTGGAACATCGGCCTCATCGCGGGGTCGGCGTTGCTCACCAACTCGGTCCCCGGCGACGCCCGCGTCGAGGTACAGGGCACGGCCGACCTGACGATGAGCTTCTGCGGTGGCCTCGCCGCGTTCGCGTCGGGCTTCATCAAGCAGGCGGGTGGCTTCCACCTCCTCGCCGACGGGGCGACGCTGCTGGCGGGTGGCCTGCTGGTGCTGGCCTACGTGCAGCAGCTGCGGCTCAACGGCCGCGCAGCTTCTTACTCAGCTCGTTGAGCCGTGCCTTCTCGGTGCGGTTCAGGGAGTCGATGCCGCCGGCGCTGATCTTGTCGAGCAGCTGGTTCAGCTCGAGCTCCTCGATGGGCGAGTGCTGCGGTGCGGGTGCGGCCCACGGGCCGGCGACCACGTCGCCCTTGCTCTTGCCCTTGGCCGACTTGCTTGGCTTCGCGGCCTTGGGGCGCTTGGGCGCGCCGGCACCGAGCCGCGGGATGAAGCCGAGGTCGTCGAGCATGCCGTACTGGCGCGCACCACCGAGGGCCATCACGATGACGGCGATGCCCATGACGAGCGCCTCGTACATGTTGTTGCCGATGTACTGCAGCATCATCAGGCCGACATAGACCGCGGCGAACACCCAGATCGGCACGCCGAACCAGGCGGTGGCGTTGGGGTTGTCGAGTGCGTAGACCACCAGCAGCGCGAGCGCGAGCAGGTTGAGGCCGTCGACGCCGCGGTCGGGGTCGAGCTGCAGCAGCGTGACCAGCACGGCCGGGATGATGACCATCGCCGCGATGAGGATGCTGAAGTGCATCCGGCCGATGCGGTCCTCGATCTGGTGGCCGACGAACCAGAAGAACACGAGCGTGATGGCGGTGAACACCGTCGGTTCGGCGTACAGCGGCCAGGTGACGATGCGCCACAGGTCGCCGTCGCGCACGAGTTGACCGACGAACACGAGGTTGAGCTGCGACACCCGATCGATCGCGTACCAGAACATGCTGGCCACGTTGAGGATGACGAGGAGCGCCGTGGTGGTGACGTCGATGCTGCCGATGCGGAACCAACCGTCGCGCTGGGGTCGCTCGGGGAGGGAGAACTGGTAGCGGCCGGGCACGACGTCAACCCTATCCTGGGCATGTGGTTGCCCGCCCGCCGTCCGGCACGAAGGTCGACCGGAAGTCGCGCCTGCAGCGGTGGGAGATCGCGCAAGCCGGCCGCACGTTCGAACAGGTCCTCGCCCGCGGCGCCGATCGCCCTCGCCCAGGGTTCGCCGGTGTCGTGCTGGTGGCCATCAGCGGCGTGTTGTTCCTGTTGAAGCTGGGACTCATCGTGTTGGCACTGGTGATCGTGGTGCTGTCCGACGCGAAGCTGTTCAGCCTGTTCGTAGTGGTGCCGCTGCTGGTCGCGGGCGTCGTCCCGTTCGTGCTCGTGGCGCGCAGTGCCGGCCACGCGGTGCCGGTCGGGCCCGAGGACGCCCCGGAGCTGTACGACTTCGTCCGTCGCATCGCCGCCGCCGAGGGGGCACCGATGGTGCGGCGGATCTCCTGGGACAACGAGTTCAACGCCAGTGCGTCGCGAGGGTTCCGCGGGCATCAGCTGACCATCGGCATGCCGCTCTGGCTCGCGCTGCGACACGAGGAGCGGGTCGCCATGGTGGCGCACGAACTCGCGCACTTCCGCAACGGCGATCCGCGGCGCGGATGGATGGTCGGCCTGGCGATGACCCAACTGCGCGAGTGGCACCGTGCGCTGAAGGGTGTCGACGGGGTCGTCGGCCTCATCGCAGCAGTGCTCGCCCTGCCATTGCTCATCACCGAGCGCGTCCTCGTGCGGCTGTCGTTCGTCACGTCGCAGCGCGCCGAGTTCCACGCCGATGCGGTGGCCGCATCGGTCGCGTCGTCGGCCGCGATGATCGACACGCTCGCCGTCACCCACGCCTGGCAGCCGACCGTGACCGGAGCGTTCCAGAAGGCGGCCCGTGACGGCGTCGACGTGTGGCCGGTGCTCACCGCGGCGGTCGCTGCCGTGCCCGCGGAGGAGCGCGACCATCGCCTCGCGGTCGCCACAGCAGACCAAGAGGTCCACTCGGAGTCGACGCACCCGCCGACCGGGCATCGCATTGCAGTGCTCTCGCGGCACCGTGCCGATGGCGATCCGTTGCTCAGGTCCGCGGTCGTGAACGGTGGCGCGTGGCTCGCTGGTGTGCAGGGTGAGTTGTCGCACCTGCAGCGCACCGGCCGACGACCGTAGAGTCAACGGCATGGTTGCCCGCCCGCCGTCCGGCACGATCCCCGACACCCCGGGCTCGTACCAGTTCAAGGATCGCGACGGGCGCGTCATCTACGTGGGCAAGGCGTCGAGCCTCCGCCAGCGGCTGAGCAACTACTTCCAGGACCCTCGCAACCTGCACCCGCGCACGGCACAGATGGTGGCGACGGCCACCACGGTCGAGTGGATCGAGGTCCGCAACGAGGTCGAGGCCTTGATGCTGGAGTACAGCCTCATCAAGCAGCACCGGCCGCGGTTCAACGTGCGGCTACGCGACGACAAGAGCTACCCGTTCCTGGCCGTCACGCTCGACGAGCAGTTCCCGCGAGCGATGGTGATGCGCGGTCGCAAGCGCAAGGGCACCCGCTACTTCGGTCCGTACGCGCACGCGTACGCCATCCGCGACACGCTCGACCTGTTGCTGCGCAGCTTCCCCATCCGCACCTGCAGCCCGGGCAAGTTCAACGAGCACCAACGCCTCGGCCGGCCGTGCCTGCTGTTCCACATCGAGAAGTGCAGCGGGCCGTGCGTCGGCGAGATCGAGGAGCTGCCGTACCGGGTGCTCGTGCAGGAGTTGTGCGACTTCCTCGACGGCGACACCGACGACATCGTCCGCCGGCTCGAGGCGGAGATGGCCTCGGCCGCGAAGGAACTGGAGTACGAGCGTGCCGCCCGGGTGCGCGACCGGTTGCTCGCGGTGCGCAAGGCCATCGAGAAGCAGCAGATGGTGGCCGAGCGCAGCGAGGACATCGACGTCGTGGGCATCGCCGACGACGAGCTCGAAGCAGCAGTGCAGGTGTTCTTCGTGCGCAAGGGTCGGGTGGTGGGCCGAAAGGGCTTCATCCTCGACAAGGTGGAGGAGCTCACGTCGGGTTCCCTGGTCGACCGCATCCTCGAGGAGCTGTACGGCGACGAGCCGCCCGCCGGCGTGCCGAAGCAGGTCCTCGTGCCGGTGGAGCCCGACGATGTGGCCACCTACGAAGAGTGGCTCAGCCACCTGCGCGGCAGCCGGGTGCAGATCCGTGTGCCGCAACGCGGCGACAAGCGCGACCTGCACGGCACCGTCACCCGCAATGCGCAGGAGGAGTTCGTGCGGCACCGTCTGCGCCGTGCCGGCGACCACAACGCGCGCAGCCGTGCGCTCACCGAGCTGCAGGACCTGCTCGGTCTGCCGGAGGCGCCGCTGCGCATCGAGTGCTACGACATGGCGCACCTCCAGGGCACCGACTACGTCGGCAGCATGGTGGTGCTCGAGGACGGCCTGCCCAACAAGCGCGAGTACCGCCGCTTCAAGGTGAAGGACGTGCCGGGCAACGACGACTACGCGGCGATGGAGGAAGTGCTCACCCGCCGGCTCACCGCGTACCTGAACGAGCGTGACCAACCGCTCGACGACGAGCTCGCCGACGATCCCGGTGCTCGCGGTCGACCGAAGAAGTTCGCCTACCCGCCGCAGCTGTTGGTGGTCGACGGCGGCAAGGGGCAGCTCGCGGTGGCCGAACGCGTCGTCCGTTCGCTCGGGTTGCAGGACGAGATCCCGATCGCATCGCTCGCGAAGCGGTTCGAGGAGGTGTACCTGCCGGGCCGCAGCCAGCCGGTCGAGGTGCCGCGCGGTAGCGACGCGTTGTTCATGCTGCAGCGCATCCGCGACGAGGCGCACCGCTTCGCGAACACCTTCCACCGTGAGTTGCGTGGCAAGCGGATGACGAAGAGCTCGCTCGACGACATCCCCGGCCTCGGCGAGGCGCGGAAGAAGAAGCTCGTGCAGACGATGGGCAGCATCACCGCGGTGAAGAACGCCTCACTCGACGATCTGCGCGGCTTGTCGTTCCTCCCCGATGCCGTCGCCGACGCCATCCACGCCAAGTTCCACCCTGTCGAATCTGCGGAGTGACAACCTGGGTTGTCGCGGTGACAGCCCAGGTTGTCATCGCGTCACCACGGAACCACCTCGTC
>JBDKJP010000028.1:0-21298 GCA_039796575.1 Actinomycetota bacterium | reverse complement strand
AGAGGTTGAAGTCGAACCCCATCACGCCGACCGTGTTCGTCACCGTGTCGCCACCGCGGAAGCGGTTCGCCAACGAGAACGGCAACCCGTTCGGATGACGCAACGTCGGCGGGTTCTGCGCGCTCTGCGCGTCGTCGAGCGTGATGCGGCGCAGCGCGTTCGCCAGCGCACGGGCGTTCGCCGCGGCACCCGGCTCGTCGACCGCCGTCGGGGTGAACGGGCGCGGCTCGCCGTCGAGCGGCAACCCGAGCACGATCTCGCCGAAGCGGTCGTAGTTGAAGTACTCGGCGATCACCAGCGACTGCGGCAACCGCACCGACATGCCCTCGAACCGCTCGGGCTCGGTGAGCGACGCGAACGGCATCGTCACCTCCGTGGGTGTCACCGACCCGAACCCGCACTTCACGATGTTCGCCGCGGGCACCGCGGCGGTGTTGCTGTTGGTGGCGTTGAGCGCAGTCTGGTTGAAGCGCTCACGAGCGAACCCGGTCACCGTCACCAACTCGCCGACGCTCACCAGGTTCGCGTTGCCGGTGAACACGAAGATGCCGTCCGACGTGGCGGGATCGCCGTCGCCGTTCACGTCCTGCAGGTAGAAGCCCTGCGCCGCGGCGTTGCCCTCGAAGTCGCCGACCACGACACCCTGCGTCCGCACCGGCCCGACGATGGCCGCCGACGTACCGCTGCCCTGGATGCTCGGGATGGGGGTGTACGACGCGGTGCACGCATCGAACGCCGAGAAGCCGACGACGAAGTCGGCCACCATGTTGTCCGGCGGGTCGATGCCGTCGTTGTCGGTCACCTGCGCGGCCGACACCGTGAGCGTGCACGTCTCGCCGTTGGTCAACGTGACCGCCGGATCGATGGTGAACACCGTCGGACCGCCGCTGTACGACGCGGCGACCGCACCGCTCACCGAGCACGACAACGTGAACCAGTCGGCGGTCACCGACACCGGCTCGCTGAACGTGACCGACAGGTTCGCGTTGGCCGGGAAGTCGACCGCACCGTTCGCCGGGAATGTCGCGCTCACCGCCGGCGCCACATCGGCCGCCGCACACACGCTCAACGGCGAGGCCGTGTTGCGCGGCGACGGCGCACCGACCGAGAAGTCGGCCGAATTGTCATCGGTGTCGACGCAACTGGCCCGCAACGCCGCCGTCGTGTTCGACAACGCCGGCGTGGCCGCACCCTCGAAGAAGTTCGCAGTGCCGTAGCCGACGAGATCCTTGATCGACGCCAACTGCTCGGCCGTGCACGGCGTGCTGCCGCCGTTGCACGCCAACGCCGTCGCCTGCGTCACCAACGCCACCTTGCCGCCGGTGGAACTCATCAACGTCGTGCCGGTGAGATCGGGCGCCGGCAACGCCACCCCGTTCGCGACGCTGCCACCCTGCTGCACCAACAGGTACTGGCCGGGGGCCAGCGACCCGGTCAGCGCCGTGGCGACCGTGAAGTTGCCCGTGCCCGTGGCCGACGCGTACTGCACCGACCAACCGACCAGCGACACCGTCGACGTACCCCGGTTGAACAACTCGATGAAGTCGTTCTGGTACGGCGCCCCGGTGTTGCCACCGCCGCCGTAGACCTGGCCGATCACGATGTCGGCCGACACGGCCTCCACCGTCGGTGGCGCCGCAGCCACCACCGGCAGCATCAACGCTCCAGCCAGACAAACCCTTGACAACAACCCGCGCATGCGTCGACTCCCCGTGCTCGTGCCCACACGCAGAGTAGCCCTTCTCGACTAGGCCCTCGGACGGCCCGCCACCCACACCTGGCTGATGTCCGTCGGCCGAGCCAGCCGTACGATCTTCTCGAACACCCGGGCCTCGTCGTCGATGCCGTCCCACGAGCGCAGCACCGGACCGTCGACGTCGACCACGATCGCATCGAACTGACGGCCCACCGCCAGCAACCCGACCGGGGCGCCGAGCACGTCGGCACCGCCCACCGTGCCGAGATGGAACGCCGTCACCGCATCGATCGGCTCGGCCGACCGCGACACGTCGACCGCCAACGCGCACTGATGCAGCAGGCCGGGCTCGGCACCACCCGCGATGTCGGTGCCCATCCCCACCTTCACCCCGGCGTCGAGCACCCGGCGAGTGGGGAACGTGCCGTTCGCGAAGTACGTGTTGCTGAGCGGGCAGTGCGCCACCCCCGCACCGGCGGCACGGATGAGCGGCAGATCGTCGTCACCGAGATGGTTGCCGTGCGCGAGCACCGTGCCGGCGCGCAACAAGCCCATCGTCTGCAACGCGACGGTGTCGCTGTGGCCGTACCGCTCGAGCACCGCGCCGTGCTCCCACACGCTCTCCGAACAGTGGGTCTGCACCAACGCACCCGTCTCGTCGGCCAACGCACCCAACCCGCGCAACAGCGCGTCGCTGCACGCCGGCACGAAGCGCGGCGTGATGATCGGCTGCACCAGCGCACTGCCCAACGCACGGATGTCGTCGACCGAACGACGCGACGCCGCCACCCCCTCGGCCGCCGACGCGTCGCAGTAGTAGTCGGGCACGTCGTGGTCCATCGCCACCCGACCCACGTACGCCCGCTGCCCGCTGCGCATGCACTGCTCGGCCAACGCCAGTGTCGCCGTCTCGTGCACCGACGAGAAGTACACCGCCGTCGTGGTGCCGTGCGCCAACAGCGACGGCACCATGTGCGCCCACACGTCACGGGCGAACCCGAGGTCCGCATACCTCGACTCCAACGGGAACGTGTGCTCGAACAGCCACTGCTCGAGCGGCAGGTCGAGCCCCGTGCCCAACTGCGGCCACTGCGGCGCATGGATGTGCAGATCGACCAACCCCGGCAGCAACCGCTGCCACGACGACAACCGATGCACCTCGTCCGCAACGGCAACGGCCGCCTCACCTGCAGGTGAGACGGCCGGATGCACACTCGTGATCGTGCCGGTGCCGTCGACCGACACCACCACGTCACGCAACACCTCCAAGCGATCGGCGGACGGCGCCTGCAGCACCGTGCCGACGACCGCGACGGTCACGCCGGGTACTTCTCCGACACGCCGTACTGGTTGCTGCCCTTCGTGCTGTCGGTGAACAGGAACACGAGCAGGATGATGGCGCCGACGAGCGGGATGAAACTGATCAACAGCATCCAGCCGCTCTTGCCCGTGTCGTGCAGACGGCGGACACCAGCCGCGATACCCGGGACGATCAGGGCAATGCCGTACAGCAGGTAGAGGATGAAGAACAGGCCAGACACGCGCGTCAACGCGAACAGAATCGCCAGGACGATGACGTTCGCCAGCCAGAACGACCAGTACTCCGCGCGGCGCGCACGCCCGCTGAAGTTCGCGTAGTTCTCCATCACGCACTTCTTCCAATACCCGACCAGATCCATTGTCCCCTCCTGAATGGTTTCTCCGGAACGCTAGACGGCCGCGCGGCTTCCGTCGCGCACTGTCGGCTGGCTGGCGGAACCGGTTCAGCCACTCGTGCACGATCGCCCCATGCCCGCCCGCTTCGCCCTGCTCCGCGCAGCTCGGAGCCCCGAACTGCGTCGGCACCTGCTCGCCTACTTCGCGTTCGGCCTCGCCACCTACTCCACCTGGCTCGCCGTGTTCGTGTTCGCCCAACAGCGGGGCGGCGCGAAGGAAGTGGGCATCGTCGCCCTCGTGCTCCTGCTGCCCGGCGCGGTGCTCGCCCCGTTCGCCGCGTACGCCGGCGACCGCTACCCACCACAGCGCGCGATGGCCGTCGGCTACGCCGTGCAGGTGGTGGCCTACGGCGCCACCGCGATGGCCGCGTGGGCCGGCAGCGCGCTCGCCGTCTACGCCGCCGCCACCCTGTTCTCCACCGCCGTCACGTTCTGCCGTCCGCTGATGGTGTCGATGCTGCCCGCCATCACCCACTCGCCCCGCGAGTTCGTCGCCGCGAACGCACTCACCGGCCTCGTCGACCAGACCGCGCTGCTGATGGGCCCGCTGCTCGCCGGCGTCGTGATGGTGCTCGCCTCCCCCGCCGAGGTGTTCGCTCTCGCGATGCTCGGCACCCTGTTCGCCACCGTCATGGCGGCACTCACCCCGGCCGACGCCCTCCCCCGCCCGGCCATCGATGCACGCGAAGTGGTGCGCCAGGCCTGCGGCGGGTTCGTGGCGCTGCGCCGCTCGCCCCACGTGGCGGTGCTCGTGTTCTTCACCGCCTGCGTCGCCCTCGTCGCCGGCACCACCGACGTCCTGTTCGTCACGTTCAGCGACCTCCGCCTCGGTGGCGGCGGCGGTCAGTCGAGCATCCTCAACGCGGCGTCCGGCTTCGGTGCCGTGCTCGCCGCGACCGTCGCAGCGAAGGTGCTGCGTTCACCCCGCGCGAGCGTGCCCATCCTGTGGGCGGCCGTTGCGATGGCCACGGCATTCGCGGGCCTGGCCTTCGCACGGTCGATCGGCGTGGCCACCGCGCTGTTCGTGCTCGAAGGGATGGGCGAAGGGCTGCTCGGCCTCGCCGCCGTCATCGCCCTCCAACGCCGAGCACCGATGGACGTGATGTCGCGCGTGTTCGGCATCGCCGAGTCGGTGCACGCCGGCGCCCTCGCCACCGGCTCCATCCTCGTGGCCGTCCTCATCGACGTGATGTCACTCTCGAGCGCGCTGACCGTGATGGGCGGCACCGTCCTCGTCCTCGTACTGTCGGGCGTCCTCGTGCTGCGCCACCTCGGCGAGGAGCAGGTCGAAGCACCCGCCGACGTCGTCGACCGCCTGCTCGTCGACCCGGTGTTCGCACCGCTGCCCGCCCCGGTGATCGAACGCCTCGCCCGCGACGCCGTCGCCGTCGCCGCACCGGCCGGCGTGCCCGTGATCCGCCAGGGCGACCTCGGCGACCGCTACTACCTCGTGGTCGACGGCGAGCTCGACGTGCGCATCGACGGCCAACTGCGCGGCACGCTCACCGCCGGCCAGTCGTTCGGCGAGATCGCACTGCTGCGCGACATCCCGCGCACCGCCACCGTGGTGCCCACCACGAACGCGCAACTGCTCGCCATCGACCGCGACGACTTCCTCGCCGCCGTCACCGGGCACCCGCGCAGCCTGGGCGAGGTGCACGCCGTGGTCCACGGCCACCTCGCCACCGCGGCGTAGCGCCCACCGGCGCGGCGTGCGTCAGTCGAGGGGGTCGTCGTCGTCGGCCAACGTGGCCAGCACGCTGCCGGTGGGCAGCGCTCGTTCGGCCACGTGGTGCGACACCGCACGGGCCGCCAGCACCTTCGGCGCCACCGGCTCCACGTCGGCGATGGCCACCTGGTTGCGGCCCGCGCCCTTCGCCTCGTACAGCGCGTCGTCGGCCAGGCGCACCGCCTCGTCGAGCGACTCGCACGCCGATGAATCGACCACGCCGAAGCTCGCCGTGAAACCCGGGATGTCGGACGTGGCGAGACGCGCCGCGAGCTGCACCCGCAGGCGGTCGAGCACCTCGGCCGCCTCCGACGCCGACACACCGACGACCGCGATGGCGAACTCCTCGCCACCCCAACGAGCCAGCAGGTCACCGGCACGCAACGCCTCAGTGGCCACCGAGCAGAACGTCGTGAGCGCACGATCGCCCATCTCGTGACCGTGGGTGTCGTTGAGGCGCTTGAAGTGATCGAGGTCGGCCATCACCAACGAGAACTGCACGCCGCCACGACGCATCGAACGGATGCGCGACTGGAACGTGCGCCGGTTCATCAGACCCGTCAACGAATCGGTGGCCGCCTGCAACGACGTGCGCGTCATCGTGCGCAACATGCCGATGCGCGCACCGGCCTGCGCCGACAGCGAGCCCAGCGCCTCCACCTCCGCCGCGTCGGGCGGCACACCATCGGCCCCGGTGGCATGGAGCACACCCATCGCCCGACCCATGAACGTCACCGGCACGCACACCGCCGAGCACGGCTCGCCACCGCGGTCGCGCAGATGCGGGCACGCATCGATGTCGTTGCTCGACTCGAACGTCACCGGCGCACCGCCACGCACCGCCACACACGAGAACGGCGACGTGACCGGGCAACCCGGGCCGTCGGGCACCGGGCCGGCCACGACGGCCTGCTCGAGGTTCGCCTTGCTGTTGTCGGCGAGCAGCAGCTCGGCCGGCCGGTTCGGCGCGAGCTCGCCCAGCGTGCGGCCCACCACGTCGAGCGCCGCCGGTTCGTCGTCGCTCATCTCGAGCGCGCGGTACACACGGGTCTGCAGCTCCTGGCGACGATGGTCGGCGAGCAGCAACTCCTCGCGCTGGCGCAGGCTCCCGAGCATCGAGTTGAACGCCTTCGCGAGGCGTCCGGTCTCGTCGTCGCTGTCGACGTCGGCCTCCGCCGACAGGTCACCCCAGGCGGCGCGCTCAGCGGCCACCTGCACACGGTGCAACGGGTTGCGGATGAGCCGGGTGATCAGCCAGCTCGCCAGCAGCATCACGGCCAACGCCAGCACCGCCAGCGCCACACCGAAGTTGCGGGCACGCGACGACGTGCGGTCGAACGCCGCCTCGGCCGCCAGCCGGTCCTCGTCGGACCGCGCGGCCAGCTTCTCGGCGTCCTCGGCCATGAAGCCGAATGCCAGGCTCTCGGCCCCGAGCGTGAGGTTGCGGGCCAGCTCGAAATCGCCCTGCTGCAATGCGTCCCAGATCATCTGGTCGGTGGCCAGGAACGTCTGGTAGCCGGTCGCGATCTTGCGGACCAGCGTCTCCTCCACCGGGTCGTCGATGAGCGTGCGCATCAGGTCGAGCGTCGCCTCGAGCCGCGTCGCCGCCTGATCGAACTCCGAACGACCGACGCCACCACCCAACAGGTACGCCTGCTGCGTCGCGCGCAGATCGGCCGCGCTGAACCGCAGATGGTCGGCCGTCTCGCTGCGCCGCGACGCGACGTCGACGATGGCCGCGTTCGCATCGCCGAGGCGCGACACCGTGAGGAACAGGCACATCACCACGAGCATCAGCACCAACGTGAGCGCCGCGAAGCCGGTGAACAGCTTCTTGCCCACGGGCACGTCGGCGACGCGCTGACGGAACGTTCGCGACTCAGTCGAGGTGGCCATCGACCGTCACCTCCTCGTCGCCGATCACCACGGTGATCTCGAGATCGCTGTCCGACGCGACGGCCACGTTGTTGCCGAAGTGCCGGTCGAGCGGACCGATGTTGACGTCCTGCATGAGCGTCGGCTCCACCTCGACGCGCCCACCCGTGGTGCGGTTGAGCAGCGTGATGGTGGGCACGACGTCGGTGGTGGCCAGACCCGTGGCCCGGTCGTAGATGTGCGCCTCGACGTGACGCGAGGTCGGCCCGAGCGCCTCACCCGAGCCCGAGAGGATGAGCTCGCCCTCGGTGGGATGGTGCTGCACCTGCTCCGAATGCGTGAACATCGCCTCGCCCGGCAGCACGTTCACCACCACGAGGTAGTGCTCGGTGGTCACCACACGCGTCCAGCCCGCCGCGGCCACCACGTCGTCGGTGTCCTCGACCACGACCGGCTGACCGAGCACGCTGCAGGCGGCCAGGGCTCCCACTCCCAGGACGCCTGCAGCGGCAATCACGAGGGTGGATGCCGCACGGATGCGCCACTTCGTCGCTGCTTCGTTGCTCGTCATCGCGCACCCCCTTCGGTTCCCTTGAAGGAGGTTTCGGTCGTTGTGGATGCAACTTGAGCGGAATCTTCAGGATTCTTGACGAAGTGGTGCCGTGAACAGGTGTTGGTCCAGCCACGACGCCCACTCGTCACGTACGGTGAGCACCGCCGCGAGCCGACCGATCTCGTCGCAGCTCTTCGCCGCCGCCCCCGCACACCCCGACGCCACGTACAGCCGTTGGGGTACCACGTTCGCGATGAGCGGTACCCCACCCGTCACATCGGTGATCACACACCCCACCGCATGGCGATCACGACCCGCCAGCACCGGCACGTGCTCGGCCACCCATTCGCGCAGCCGCTCGACGTCGAGCCGCCCGCCGTCGGTGCGATGCCACTCGTCGATCTCGTCCGCCGAGTGCAGCGGGCCGCTCTCGCGGTAGCCACCGATCTTGAACCACACGCGCCCGTCCGCGTAGCGGGTGGGCGGCACCGTGTAGATGAACGGCGCACCCGGCTCGTACACGCTCCACAACATGCCGGGCATGTCGGCCAGCTCGACGGCGGCCGCGTCGTCGACCTCGAAGAACAACGCCGTGATGCCGGTCGACACCACCGGCAACGGCTCGGGCAGCACCGTGTTCACGTACGCACCCGCGGCCACCAGCACGCGCTGCGCCGACACCGCACCACCCGAGCGGAGGTGCGCCACCACCCCGGTGCCGTCCCCCTCCAACGACGTCACCACGTCGCGCACCACCGTGGCGCCGTTCGCGGCCGCGCCGGCCAACTGGTTCGCGACCAACGCCATCGGGTTCACCACACCGGCGTCACCACGCTCATGGATGACACGGGTGCCCGTCGGCATGCGCAGGTACGGGTAGGCGTCCGGCCCCTCGACGCTGAAGTCGACACCGTGGTGTACCGCCACTGCGTGCTGCGGCTCGAACGTGCTCGGCTGCTCGTGCACGTACAGCACACCGGTGCGGCGGTGGAACGGGATGCCGCCCGCCGCCTCGATCTCCGGGTAGCGCGCCATCGACTCCCGGGCCAGGGTGCTCCACACGAGGTCGTTGGCCACGATGCGCGTGAGGCGCGCTTCGTCGTGCCACGCGCCGTACGGCGCCGACCCCACGTCGGGCCCGACCACCATCACGTCACCGGCTGCCGGGTCGAGGCTCAGGTGCCGCGCCGCGGAGGCGCCCATCGGCCCTGCACCGACGACGAGCGTGGTCACCTCCATCTCGACATCATGGCCCGAGACGTGACCGTCGACCCGACGCGGACATCACCGCCCGCGTCAGGTCGACGAGCTGCAGTGGGAGGAACGACCACGCTGCAGTGCACCACTGTCATCGGCCGATCGACACGGTTCCTTGACACATTTGATCCGGAGATCAGCGGATGTCGCTCGACCGGGCCAGCACTCCCGTCGCTGCGCTCGCATCGAGCAACACCACACTGAGTGCTTGAAAACTATGCAGATCCGCGGTGCCACCCAACCGACGGCAGCCGATTTGAGCGAACCTTGACCGGTCGCTCAGGAGTCGCCGAGGGTGACCCGCCGGTGACGAGGCGTGCGGATCTGTCCACCGCCCCCTCCCGATTGGATGGCGGCGGATTCAGCCGAGCTGGTCGAGCACGTTCGCCGTGATGCGCTCCACCTGCGGGTCGCGACCGGCCAACCCGTGCGCCCAGTCGGTGCACCCCGACGTGACCACCGTGCCGCCGCCCGCCGACGTGTACGTGCCCAGCACCGCGTGACCGTGCGCGACGCGGTGCTCGTGCCCGCGCTCGCCGAACAGCCGGCCGGCGATGAACTCCAGCTCCGACGGCTCACCCGGCGCGGGTGGCCGCGTCGCGGTCTCCCGCGTGAAGTGCACGGCCGGCGCGGTGCCGAGGATGACGAAGTTCTCCGGCGTGCCGTCGCTGCCCGTCGGGTACGGCAGGCCCTCGCGGTAGGTGAAGTCGCAGCCGTCGCACTCGTAGCCGACGATGGTGGCAGCCGCGCCGAGCACGTCGCCGTAGCCCAACCCGGTGCCGGCGAACAGCCAGTGGTCGGCACGGTGCACCGTGTACCCGCCCGCACCGCTGGTGACCCGCTTGCCGATGCGGTGATAGCCGCCGTGCGTGAAGCTCACCCCGGTCATGTGGTTCTCGGGACGACCGATCAGGTGGTCGCTCCAGATGCTGGTGAGCTCGGCCACCCGATCGGTGTCGTACACCGGGTCGTTCTTGAAGAACCCCTTGTACCCCACCATCGTCGCGGCCGGCCCCTGCGCGGAATGGTCCTCCATGCGCACCTGCCAGAACGCCGTGTTCCCGCTGAAGAACGCCACGTTGCCGCCACGCGCGATGAAGCCCTCCACGGTGTCGCGCATCGGCCCCGACCAGTACTCGTCGTGCCCCACCGACAGCAGCAGCCGATACCCGTCGACGAGCGTCGGATGGTCCTCGAGATCGGCGTTCGTGCACACGTCGATGCCGTAGCCCTCACGCTCGGCCCACTGCAGGAACGGCAACTCCCAGTCGGGCCAGCCGGCCGAGCCCGCATACCCCGACAGGTGATGCCGCCGCAGATAGCCGACGTGCGAGTTCATGTCGGGATCGGGCGGATGGGTTGTGGTGACACGGCGACCCGCGCCCGCCGGCTTGTGCAGGTAGCCCAACGACATCGGCCGCTGCAACGACGCGTGCGTGCCGCCCGTGTAGAGGTTGCGACCACCGAAGTCGTTGTAGGCGTGCCACGTGTTCGTCGACAGCTGCAACAGGATGGTGTTCGGCGAATCGGCCGGCGGACGCAACACGAAGAACGCATGGTCGCGACGACGCTTGCCGTTCACGTCGATGGTGAGCTGCACCTCGTAGTAGCCGCTGCGCCACTCGGGCCGTGCCGTCACCGCCACCGCGGCCGGCCAGTCACACCCCTGCGCGTACGCGTCGCGCGGTGTGGCGTGGTCACCCGCCGGCACCTGGTCGTGCCACACCACCTCGCGGCGCACACCCACGCGAGCGATCTCCACGTCGACCACACGGCCACCCGCCGACGACAGGTGCAACGCCACCGTGCCGCCGGGCGCGACCGACTGCGGCCAGCAGTACCCCGTCACCGACTCGAAGCTCATGTCGGCGAGTCTGCCAGGGCGGCCGACCGTCAGCGGCTGTCGGTGAGGTCGTTCGCCACGCCCACCACGTCGCCCCGCGACGAGAAGTCGACCGCGATGACGTTCGGCGTGAGGCCCCGGTCGCGCCGGCACTGCGTGACCCGTTGCGCGAACACCGCACGCGCATTGGCCTTTCCGGCGAGCGACGGATCGGGCGGTGACGCACTCACCCAGTGGTTCAACAGGAACAGCGGATTGTCGGCGTCACCGCGGTTCGGCTCACACGTGAAGTCCTTGATCGCGTCGAACTTGTAGACCGTCTCCTGGAACCAGTGGTCGTACGCACGCTGGTACCAGCCCGGCGCATCGTCGTCGCCGCGCTCGGCGAACATCACCAGACGGCGGTTGCTGTCGACCAACTCGCCCAACGTGGGCAGCGGCTTGCTCGGGTCGAGCGTCGCCACCATGTCGAGCAGACCGGCCTGCTCGACCACCGCAGCGATGTCGGCCGACGACACCGCGTCCTGCACCACGATGACCACGATCTCGCTCGGGTTGATCTCCAGGAAACGGCGCACCGACACCATCTCGTCGACCATCTTCACCGCGCCGAGCTCGCAGTAGTTGTGGCACAGGTACACCTCGCGCCGACCCGACCCCGACGACGGGGCCGACGCGGCGAGCTCCTCGGCGCGCTGACGGATGCCCTCGTCGGGCAACTCCGCACCCGGCACCGCGAACTCGCCCGCGATGTCGGTGATGACGAGCGGCACGTTCGAACCGGGCACCTTCACCGTGCTCTTGCGGCCGTAATGCGCGTCGAGCAACAGGGCACGCGCACCCGAACGCAGCTGGGTGCCGATCGGATCGATCTGCTCGGCGAACAACCAGCCCGCATACGCCGGTGAGGCCATCGAGTTGTGGGTGCCCGCCAACGTGACCTCGTCGAGTCGGAGGTCGCACCGGCCCTCGCTGCCCAGGCACTCGCGAGCCGCGGCGCTCTCGGCCGCGGCCTTCGCGCTGTTGAAGTTCACCACGCTGAAACCGAGCACCAGCGCCGACACGCCGACCACCGCGATGCCCCAACCCAGCCACCGGCGCTGCGGCACGACATGACCGTCGGCGTCGACCGAGTTGGCCATGGTGGACGCCACGTTGACCACCAACCGGGCCGACACGAACACCAGCCCGAGACCCACCATGAACACGGCGACACGGGTGGCGGTCTCACCGTCGCTGACGATCCACAACCCGGCCGCTGCGGCGAGACCCGCGAGCAGCAGCGTGCCCCACGCCGAACTGCGCAGGCGCTGGTACCGGCCGGTGACCACCTCGCGGACACGATCGGGCGAGAAGCGTTCGTTCGGCGATGCCGCGGCGGCCACCACCATGCCCATCACCGCGAGCCCGAAACCCGTGGCGCGCAGGTCGGCCGCGGCCTCCCACACCGCCTCCTGCACCGCGGTCTTCAACGCAGGGTCGGTGGCGAACCCGGCCGCGATCACCGATGCGACCGCGATGACGACCACGAGGGACGCGCCACCCGCCGACAGCGCGAAGCCCACCCGCACCACACCCTTGCGGCGGTCCGCGGCGACGAGCACCGAGCCGACCGCCGCGGCGAGGCCGACGCCCAACGCACCGAACGCGGCCACCGACAACGCACCGCGCCAGCCCCAGATCGGGAGATCCGCCACCGTCGTCATCACGTCGGCCATCGAGTTCGTGCTGCTCCCGCCGATGGGCGCGGACTGCTCGGTCTTCAGCTGCAACCCCTCGGCCAGCAGCGCCAGTGAGTCGGACAGGTCGAGGCCGCTCGCACCGTCACCCGCGATGAGCGACGAGTGCGTGCGCCGCACCGCCGTGGCGAAGATCGACTTGAACGCATCGGTGTCGACCAGTGCCTCCACCGTCAGCAACGCGGCGGGACGGAACGCGATGATCTCGCGATTGCCGCTCTGCACGAGTTGGTCGGTGAGCTGCACCGCCACCTCGTGGCGCACGGCCTCGCTGTCGAGCGCGTGCACCGCGCGTCGACTCATCGTGCCGGCGTCGAACACCGTGCTCAGCGCCCAGGCCGCCAACAGCCCGACGGCGAGGCTGAGTGAGGCGACTGCTGCAAGCACGACCGACGTCCAGCGACGGATGCGTGGGTTGCTGCGGACGCCCATGGGCCGACAATGTAGTCACGCTGATCGAGTCGATCGCTTCGCCGGTCAGCGACCGGGCCGGGGCTCCGCCATCGGACCGAGCCCGTGGGGGTTGGACTCGAGGCCCGGTGGCGGAGCGAAGGTCAGCGCCACACCCGCCCGCGGGCGCTGACCCGCACCACTCCCGTCTGACACGGCATTGCTGTGCTCCCGTATTCCCGTCGTCGGTGTCTCCCGCAGCCACCGACTCGCCAATTGTGCTTGATCGGAACTTTGCATTCAAGTTCGATGCACCACAATTCCTTCAAGAATGCCGAGGGCATTGTGCAGTATCGCCGGACCCCTTCGCCCTCTGCGGTGGGCCCACCACGATCCGTGATGCCCGTTGACGTGGCCGTCACACCGCCGTGGTCACACCGACGACGAGGCGCCGGCCGGCACGCCGCACGCCGCCGCCAGCGCAGGTGTCCCCACCAGGCGCAATGCGGACACGGCCCGGCTGGCACCGACGTACAACAGCACCGGGTTCGGCTCGCCCGACATGTCGACGAGCACCACCGCCATCCGCTCCAACCCCTTCGCCCGGTGCACCGTCTCGCACAGCACGGCCTCCTCCGACCGCTGCTCCCACGACACCAACGGGCACCCTTCGGGCGGTGTGCGGAACAGCTCATCACGCACATCGGTGCGGGTGGTGAGCACCGCGATCTGACTGAACGGCACGTGGAACTCGTCGGTGAATCGACGCACCGCGTCGCGCACCCGCTTGCGGATCTCCTTGTGACCACCCGCGTGCAGGTGCACCACCGCATCACCGAACGGCGCCGACGGCAACGGCACCGGGCCACCCAACCGCTGCACCACCCGCGCGATCGACCCGCAGTTGCGCAAGTTGTAGACGAGCGGCATCGACACCATGTCGGCCGGCGCGGTCCACGGCGTGACGTACACGGCCTGCGCCGGATCGGCGGCGAGCAGGAACCGCGGAAGACCGCCGTGGTCGAGCAGTCGCTCGAGCGCGGCCAACCAGTGCGGGTGGAAGTCCTGCGCCTCGTCGACGATCACCGTGTCGAACGGCGTGCCGATGGCCGCCGCGTGGAACGCGAGCGCATCGGTGAGCGCGTCGCGCCAGTACTCCGGCGACGGGCTCTCACCGATGCGGAACCCGTGCGGCTCGAGCAACTGCAGCGCCGCGTCGTGGAACGTGCTCACCATGACGTCACGATCCGCGAGCTCCTGCTGCAACAGGTTCGCGATCGGCTTGTTGAAGCACACCACCAACGTGCGCTCACCCCGCGCCGCCGCACGCTTCGCCCACTCCAGCACGAGCATCGTCTTACCCGTGCCCGCGCCACCGGTGACCAGCACGCGCTGGTTCGCATCGAGCCCCACCACGTTGGTGAGGTGCACACGGGTCTCGTCGTCGAGGCGCGTGCGCGCCCACTCGAGCACCCGACCCTCGCTGCCGTCGAGCTCGATGTCGGGCCGCAGCAGGCGCAGGAACCGGTCGAGCACCGCCGGCGCCACCGGCGTGCGCTGCTGCAGCAGCCGCTCGAGCGCCTGACCGGCGAACGCCAGGTCGGTCTTCGCGAACACGATGTCGCGCGGCGCATCCGCACCGAGACCCTCCGGCGGCACCTCACCCACGTCCGGCAACGCCACCACGTGCCGCAGGTTCAACGCATCCGCGTCGACACCCACCGTGCGGCAGCGCACCTTCAACTGATGCTTCGCCCGCATCACCTGACCGACCGGCGACTGGATCTTGCGGTCGTACTGGTGCCAGTCGCCCGCACGCAGGCTCACCAGGCCGCCCTTCACCTCCACGCACACCACGCCGTGCGTGGCCGACGCCAGCACCACGTCGATCTCGGCGTCCTGCCCGCCCACCGTGATCGGCACGTTCGGCACCACGTACCACGTGTCGTCGAGGGCCTTCAGGAACGCCGCACACACCCGCTGCTCCGACGTCGCGAGCGTGCTGAGGTCGAAGTCGCGCGGGAGGAGCGTGGCCATCCCCCGATTCTCGCCGCGGCGCCGGCACGTCACGCGCATCGGGCCTCGCTGCGTTCGCTCCTCGTCCCCCCTGACCAGAAGGAGCCGCCATGCAGCCCACCGTGAAGTTCGACCGCACCCTCGTCACCGTCCTCGTCGACGAAGTGGTGCACGTGATGCTGGAGCTCACCGCGCCGCCGGCCACCCCGATGCAGCGCGCCCCGCTCGACGTGGTGGTGGTGCTCGACCGCTCCGGCTCGATGGGCGGCGCACCGCTCGCCGCCGTCACCGAGGCCACCGCGCAACTGCTGCGGCTGGCCGGGCCCGACGACCGGCTCGGCGTGGTGGCGTTCGACTCGTCCGCGCAACTGGTGCTGCCGCTCGGCACGCACGACGCCGACCGCGCCGCACCCGCCGTGCTCGCCCTCGACGCCGGCGGCTCCACCAACCTCTCGGGTGGCTGGCTGAAGGCGCTCGAGATGCTGACCGGCGACGAGCGCCCCGGCGCGCTGCGCCGCATCATCCTGCTCACCGACGGCCAGGCCAACGAAGGCATCACCGGCGTCGGCAAGCTGGCCCCGCTCGTGAAGAGCGGCCACCGCCAGGGCGTCACCACGTCGCTCATCGGCTTCAGCGACGACTACGACGAGGTGCTCCTCGCCGCGCTCGCCGACGCCGGCATGGGCAACGACTACTGGTGCGCCGGCCCCGACCAGGCCGCCCAGGTGTTCGCCGACGAGTTCGGCGGGCTCGCCTCGGTGGTGGCCCAGAACGTGTCGGTCGAGATCGCGCCGTCGTCGGCCGTGGCCGCCACCGCGGTGCTCAACGAGTTCCCCGTCACCCAGGTGGCGCACGGCGTGCAGGTCGCGCTCGGCGACGCCTACGGCGGCGAGCAGCGGCGCGTGCTGGCGAAGTTCCACCTCCGCCCCATCGCCGCGGCCGGCACCATCGACGTGGCCACGCTCACCATCCGCTGGGCCGACACCGCCGGCGACGTCGCGCTGCACACCGTGACCGTGCCCGTGGTGGTCACGGCCGGTGCCGGCGACGGCGGACCCGACGCGGTGGACCCCGGGGCGTCGCCCGAGGTGACCGAGGAGGTGCTGCGGCTCGAGGTGGCGAAGGCCCGACGCGAAGCCCGCGAGGCCGCCGAGCGCGGCGACTACGCGGAGGCCTCGGGGTTCATGCGCCGTGGCGCGCTGAGCGCGCAGCAGCTGCCGATGAGCGAGGCACTGGTCCACGAGCTGTCGCTCGACGCCGACCGGCTCACCGCCGGCCACTGGGACGCCGGTGACGCGAAGCGCCACATGGCCCGCAGCCGCAGCGCCAGCAAGGGCCGGCGCACGGAGTACTCGGACGACACCGATCAGGACGGCACCGCCTGACCCCGGAAACCCTGTCACACCCCTTTTCCATACTGACCCTTGCCCACGGGAACCGTCCCGCAGCCCGGGCGGATCGGGCAGCTGGGCAGCACGAAAGGAGCCTCCGGCCAACACCTCGCACACCCACCCCACCACGTCGTCACACCAGGACAGGAGCACGCCGATGACGAACACCACTCCCCGCCTCGATCAGGCCATCCACGGCTACATCGCGGCGGTCCACCGTGAAGTGGTGCGCTGCGTCGCACTCGTCCGGCACGGCTTCGACGCCGACGACATCGCCCAGGACATCGCCCTCGAAGTGGCGCGACGTCCCGAGGTCATCATGGCCCGCTACCCCGACCCGGTGGTCTACGCCCGGCGCCGCACCAAGCACGCCGGCATCTCGTTCGACCGGCGTGAGCGGGCGCAGCGCAGCGAAGGCGTCCGCCTCCACCGCGGCGCCGACGGCCTGCTCACCCCCGGCCGGCCGTACGTGTCGGGCAACGCCACCGGGCTCGACGGCGGCGACGAGCTGTTCGCCACGGCGCGCGACGTGCACGCCGAGTTCGACAGCGCCACGGTCGCATTCCTCGACGCACTCGAGTCGCTGCGGCGATGCTGTGTGGGTGTCAGCCGCGCCGACCTGCACGAGCTGCTGCTCGTCGACGGGTGCGGCTACACGGTGCTCGAGGTCGCCCGCATGAAGGGCCAGGCACGCGAGACGGTCAGCCGCCGGCTCAACGCCACCCGCCGCCGCATCCGCCAGCACCACGCGGCGATGCCCCACCAACAGGAGTCCCCCGCATGAGCAGCACCACTGCTCCGGTCACCCTGCGCTATCGGCCCGGTGCCGACGTGCTGAGTGGCGTCATCCATCTCGGGGAGGTCGATGCGCACCAACTGCGCACCGACGCCCCCGATGCCGACACCTCCGTGGAGTGGGCCCCGGTGGCCGACGGCGACGCCGCCGGCCACCCCCACCTCCACCGGTTCCAGTTCGTGTTCGCCGCCGCTCGGTTCGCCGAGGGGCGGCTCCCGCTGCCGGCAGCGCTCCAGCCGGTCGTCGAATCCCTCATCACCACCGCCCACCACGCACTCCACGAGGTCGACGACCCACTGGCCCGTGCCCGAGCCCTCGCGAACGCCACCGCCACCGTCCCCCTCGCGCAACTCCGCCGCACCGCGCTCCCCGCGCTGTGCGGTGGCACCGGCGCGCCCCCACCGGGCCAGGCGGCGGCCGTGTCGAGATCGCTCCGGCAGGTGGCCGAGGCGGTGCACCGACGCGACCGCACCGACCAGCTCGCACGACTGCTCCGCGAGCTCGGCAGCACGGTCGACCACGCCCGCGGCATGGCCGCACCGGGCACCGCGGCCGCCGCGGCGGCGGCCGCACGGGCCACCCCCGCGCTCACCGAGCAGGAACGACACCACTTCCACGACGCGCTCGAGCAACTGCTGGCACCCGCCAACTGGCAGGCCGCCGACACCACCCTCCAGCACCTCCTCACCAGCTTGGAGCGCGCACCACGATGAACCCCCTCACCACCCCGCAGCAGCACGCCGCCGTCGGCGCACTCGTCGGTTCCGCCGTCGGCGACGCCCTCGGCGCGCCCTTCGAGTTCCAGCCCGGCGGCCGCTACCGCGCCACGTTCCCCCAGCCGGTGCTCGGTGGGTGCGGCGAGATGCTGGGCGGCGGCGGGTTCGGGTGGCGGCCGGGCGAGTTCACCGACGACACCCAGATGGCATTGGCGCTCGCCCAGTCGCTGGTCGAGCACGGCGAGGTGCACCCCGCCGACCTGTTCGCACGGTGGGCGGTGTGGGCCTCCGACGCGCCCGACGTCGGGGTCATCACCCGCACGGCGCTGCGGCGACCCACGGTCGACGGTGCCGCCGAGGCCGCGCACCAGGCACTCGGGCGCAGCGCGGGCAACGGCGCACTCATGCGCGTCACGCCCATCGCGCTCGCCTTCGTCGTCCACACCACGGCCGAGTGCATGCAGGCGCCGTGCAGCAGTCGGCGGTCACCCACCACGACCCGGCCGCCGGCTGGGGTGCGGCCATCGCGGCCGAACTGGTGCGCCGCACCGTCCTCGGCGCCGACCCGGTGGCCGAGGTGCTCGACGTGGTGGCGCTGGTGCCCGACCCGCACCGCGAACGCTTCGCCCGCATGCTGGCACCCGACTGGCAACCCGGGCGCGACCCCGCCGAGCCCGGCAACGGTTCGGTGTGGACCTGCCTCGCGCAGGCCGTGTGGGCGGTGCGGCACCACGCCACGTTCCACGACGCCGTCACCGCCGCCATCGATCTGGGCGACGACACCGACACCGTCGCGTGCGTCACGGGCGCCCTGGCCGGGGCCCGGTGCGGCATCCAGGCCATCCCCAGCCGGTTCACCACCTACGTGCACGGCCGGCTGCGCACACCGCAGGGCGAGGTCACGTTCCACAACGCCGACCTGCAGGCGCTGGCGCGCACCCTCATCGGCGTGGGCAACGGCAGCGAGCCGCCCGCCGAGTCGCCCGCCGGCCCGCAGGAGCTACTGCCCGGCGTGTTCGCCGCCGACCTGTCGGCCGCGGTGCAGGCGGCGCACGAGCGCGAGTTCGCCGTGCTGTCGCTGTGCCGGGTCGGTTCGGCGTTCCGGCACGTGCCGAACCGCCGCGAGGTGTACCTGGTCGACCAGGCCGGCCCGCTCGACAACCCCGCGCTGCTCGCGGCGGTCAACGACGCGGTGGCCACCGTGCGCGCCTGGCGGGCCGAGGGCCGCGACGTGCTGGTGCACTGCCACGGCGGCCGCAGCCGCACCGCACTCGTGGTGCAGGCGTACGCCATCGGCAACGGCATGTCGCCCGCCGAGGCCCACGACTGGCTCACCGACGCCTGGCCGCGGTTCGACCCGTGGAACCCCGTGTTCCGCGAGTTCCTGCAGCACCACTGGCCGGCCTGAGCCCGCGTCCCCGCAAATCCTCGCTACCGTCTCCCACGACATGGCGAAGTTCATCCCCAAGCCCACCGTCGTCACGGCCATCGCGATCGCGCAGAAGGTGCTGTCCAACGAAGAGGTCCGCAAGCGGCTCATCGCCGCGCCCGGCATCGTCCTCGACTGGACCCAGCAGCAGCGCGCCCAGCGCCGCAACGCCGACCGCCGCGGCCTGCCCGACCCCACCTCGCGGTTCGGGCAGAAGTCGCTCGAGCGGCGCGTCGAGTCGCTCGCCGCCGTGGTGGTGCGCGCGTTCCCGAACTACGACGACCCGGCCCGTGCCGACCTGCTGAAGGCCGTCGAAGGCCTCCGGGTGGCGCTCGCCATCGCCAAGCCGATGCCGTTCGTGCAGCGCAAGAAGGCGCACCGCCGCATCGACGACCAGCTCGACCAGATGGAAGCCGCCATGGTCGACGCCGTCCTCGCCAGCTGACCGTCACGCGCGCGCCCGCGCGTTGCGTTCTCCCCGTGTCACCGCACGAGAGGAACGCCGATGGACGAACAACTGACCGCCGAGATGGACGCCGTGATGGCCGCCACGTACGAGCGGATGATGCGCATCGAGCCGCAGCTGCGCCGCTTCGCCCGAGCCGCCACAGACCTCGGCCTGCCCGTGCCGGCCGAGTGGGCCACGCAGGACGACCTCGAGACCGTGCGCTTCGGCGACCTCACCGCCCGGCAGTTCGATCGCCTCGTCTGCCTGCTCGAGGATCTCGCAGCCGGTCGCACCGTGCAGGTCACCGTCGTGCGCGGCGGGCCGAGCCTGTTCTCCGGCGGCGCCCCCGCCGGTCCAGTGGCGCCGCCGTCCGCGGCGTCGACCGTGCACCTCGTGGTGCCGCGATGAGCGGCTTCATCACCACGGTCACCGACGCCGAGCTGTGGCTGCTCGGGGCCGCCGTCGCCTCGATCGACATCGACGAGACCAAGGGCGAGGCGATGCACCTGCGCACCGCACCCGGTGGGCGGCAGTGGATCGTCGAGGCCGACACCGGCCAGCTGGTGATCGACGTCGACGACGCCGAGGTCACCACCACGGCCGGCCCGTTGCCGCTGTCCGAGCGCATCCGCCGCTTCGCCGACATGTTCGACGACGACACGCTCGTGCTGTCGCTCGCCGACGACCGCACCGTGGTGGCCACCTCGGGCGAGGCCACCGCGGCCATCGACCTGGTCGCCACCGACGTGGCACCCGAGCCGTGGGACTTCCGCTGCGACACGGCCGTCACCGTCGGATTCCGTCAGTTCCTCGGGATGCTGTGGTCGGCGCGGTGCATGCCGAGCGGCCTGTCCGAGAGCTCGTACCCGATGCCGCCGATGTGGATGCAGGTCGGCGACGGATGGGTGGGCCTGCACATCGACTGGACCGACTTCATGCCCAGCCGGTCGACGTACCGGGTGCGCACTATCCGCCACGACGGCGACGCCACGGTGGCCATCCCCCACTTCGTGCTGGAGAGCTTCCTGCGCAAGATCCCCGACTTCGACGCCGCCGACGAGCCGGCCGAGCTCACGGTCGAGATCGGCATCGTCGAACGCGACCGCGTCGCCCGACCGGCCATGCAGATCCGTGCCGACTCGTGGCGACTCACGCTGTGGCTGGTGCAGCCGCTGGTCAACCGGTGGGCACCGAAGGTCGACGAGGAGCTCGGCGAACTGCAAGTGCTCGACCGCGGGCGCGGCACCTGGGCCATCGGCGGCTTCCGGCGCGAGGTGCTGCTGCAGCTGCACCACGGCCACCCCGACGTGGTGCGCGTCAGCGCCCCGCTGGTCGGCCCGGTCGAGGAGACCATCGACCTGCTCCGAGAGCTGAGCGCGCTCAACGCCGCCTCCACCGGCGTGCGGTTCTGGCTCGAGGACGGCGTGGCCCACGCGGCCGCGAACAGGCCGGCATCCGCCGATTCAGTACGACCGCTTCCGCGCACTGCTCTACGCCGGCAGATCCGACCGGTCACGCCTCGACCAACTCAGCCCGCCCTGAATCCGATGGGCCGACAATCGGGCGTGAGACTCCGCCATCGAGGTTTCATGGCGCTTCGGATCTGAGGGTGGGATGAGGGTGCTGGTGTAGGTCCCCGGGCGCGGTACAGGGGCTCTGCGAATCTGACGGTGTCTTACGTCGTCGAATGCGGGAGCCCCTGTGG
>JBDKJP010000027.1:0-4490 GCA_039796575.1 Actinomycetota bacterium | reverse complement strand
CCACGTGCCCTCATCTCGGCAATGGTGTACTGCGTCCAGCCCACCGTGGCCGACACCGTCATCGACCCGGCGTGCGGCACTGGAGGCTTCCTGCTCGCCGCCTACGAGTACGTCGCACGTGATGCCAAGAACCTCACCCAGGAGCAGCGCACCCACCTCCGGGATGGCTTCGTCAACGGCGTCGAGCTGGTGGATGGGACCGCACGGCTCGCCGCCATGAACATGATCCTCCACGGTATGGGCCGTACCGACGGCCCATCACCCATCGAGGTCAAGGACGCCCTCACCGCCGACCCCGGTCGCCGCTGGAGCGTGGTGCTGGCTAACCCGCCCTTCGGCACCAAGTCGTCGGTGACCATGATCTCCGCAGATGGCAAGAGGACCCGGGAGGACCTGGAGATCGTTCGGGACGACTTCTGGGTGACCACGTCAAACAAGCAGCTCAACTTCGTCCAGCACATCAAGACGATCATGGACATCAACGGGCGTGCCGCCGTGGTGCTGCCCGACAACGTGCTGTTCGAGGGGGGAGCTGGCGAGACCGTCCGCCGTCGGCTGATGAAAGAGTTCGACGTGCACACGCTCCTCCGGCTGCCGACGGGCATCTTCTACGCCGGGGGCGTGAAGGCCAATGTGCTGTTCTTCGACAAGCGTCCCGCCGGGGAACGCCCGTGGACCGAGACCTTGTGGGTCTACGACTTCCGCACCAACCAGCACTTTACGCAGAAGACCAAGCCGCTGCGGCGTGAGCACCTCGACGAGTTCGTGGACCTTTACCGCCCCGGTAAACCCCGCAGCGAGCGGGTCGAGTCTGATCGGTTCCGTGCGTTCTCGTACGACGAGCTGGTGGCCCGGGACAAGGTCAACCTCGACATCATCTGGTTGAAGGACGACAGCCTTGAAGACGCCGCCGATCTTCCGGCACCAGAGGTCCTCGCACAGGAGATGATGGACGAGCTGGAGGCCGCACTAGCCGAGATCGCCGCAATTGTCGAAGCGCTCGGCGGACTGGAATCATGAGTGCTGATGCCCGATAGTGACGCTGAAGCGTTCATCAGGAATGCGAACCGACGGGTCGCACCTCTGCTCACCGCTCTCCATGAGGCGCTGCTCGCTAGCGGTTGCCACCCGTACGTGAAGACCATCTACATCGGCTACGACATCGATGGCGAGATGGTCGCCGCCGCTTACCCTCACGCCGACCACGTCGAAGTAGCCCTCGCTCTGGAGGCAGACCACGACGACCCCTTGCTGCAAGACGCCTCACACCTCACATGGCGGACGCTGCCGGTGGCAGCGCACATCAGTTCAAAAGGCCAGGTAAAGCAGTTCAGCCAGCTTGCGACGGAAGCCTGTGCACGAGTCAGGGCTGGCACACATGACGTTCATCGAGACAACGACTACTTCATCAAAACCCGTCGAGAGCGCAAGCGCTACTAGCGATTTCGTGGTCACGGCGTGGTCACAAACGCCTGACGACAGGATGGTACGGGGCGGTACGAACGCAACGCATTCCTTACAGGTCCGTAGTGCCTGAGCTGGACGAATGGCCACGGGCCAACACCGCTCGACACTCGTTGGTACGAGCCGTTCAGGGTTCGAGTCCCTGGGGGGGCACCAGATCGATCGGCTTCGTGTAGACCGCCTCGTACGTGCGCAGTTCGAAGCCGAGGCGGGTGTAGACGTGGAACGCACCGCCGGGGTTGTTGGTGTCGACACCGAGCACGGCTTCGGTCATCCCTCGCTCGCGGAGCACGACCAGGCTGCGGGCGAGCAGCGCGCTGGCGATGCCCCGGTTGCGCCAGTCGCTGTGGGTGGAGATGTACTCGGTGTAGCCGCGGAGGTAACCCCGCGCCGCGTTCTCCTCCGGGTTGATGAACGGCTTCACCTGCCCGACCACCTGACCACCGGCCCAGGCCACCTGCCAGAGGGAGGGGTCGGTGAGCGGGTCCTCGATCATCCGGTCGATCTCGTCCGTCGATGCCTCGTGGAAGTCCCACTCACCGCGGAATGCCTCGTGGTGGACCTCCAGGATGTGCCGCACCTGGTCGGGCGTCACCGGACGCACCTCCACGCCGGCGGGCAGGGGGAGGTCGGGGACGTCGTCGAGGTGCGGGCGTCGTAGCGACGCACCCCACTCGGTGGCGGTGTAGCCGAGCTGTTCGAGCCACGCGGCCTCACCGGTCGGCGGCAGACCAGGGCCGGGGTGGGGTGCGTCAGCCCGGTAGCGGGCCCGGCCGACCTCGGCGGCGCGGTCGGCCATGTGACGTTCGATGCCTCGCACGACCGCGTTGAACATCGCCTGATCGAGGTGTTCCGGCCGGATCGGCGCGAACACGAGGCAGTCGCGCACACCGGACTCGAGGTCGTCGTGCGCGGTGCGCGAGTAGCCGACCGGCTCACCGGCGTCCGTACGGAACAGGGCGATGTCGCGGTCCGGGTCGCAGTCGGTGAGATGTGCGTAGGTGGAGCGCATCTGGTCGAGCGTCGGTCGCTCGTCGAGGCCGGCGCGCTCGCGGTACGCGATCAGCGAGTCGAGCATCTCGGGCAGGTCGTCGGGCCCGGCGTATGGCCGGGCGACGTAACCGCGAGGAAGGTCGAAGCAATCTGCGAGATGCATGCGCGAACCGTAAGCCCGGGAGGGGCCGGGGTGCACCGTGTTTTCACGTTCGGACGCGGCGATGCCGCCGACCAGGGGCCGGCGGCATCGCAGCGAGGTGTGGGATCAGGGCTGGGTCGGCAGGGCTTCGGCGACGGCCGAGCCGATCACCATCGAGCCCTCGGCGGGCTGACCCGACGCGGCCTGCTCGCGCATCGCGGCGCACTCCTCGGGCGTGCCGTCGCGGGCGTCGTCGGCCGACAGCACCTGCACGCCGTCGGGCAGGTCAGTGGGCAGTGCCGACCCGCTGATGTCGCCGACGGCGATGGCCTCGCCGATCTCGACACCTTCGGGCAGGCTGCCCGCCTCGATCTCGATGACGCCCGAACCACCGACGACGCCCTCCACCGGGGTGGCGACGTTCTCGGCAGGGATGGCCACGTCCATGCCGATGCTCGGCATCTCGGGGAACAGGCCCTCGGCATCGGCACCCGAGAACGTGCACTGCACGGCCTCGCCGTCGCTGCCGACGTTGATCATGGTGACCTCGTTGGCGGGCGGGGTGCCGCCCTCGTCGGCCATGGCGCTCGACGAGATCATCGCCCCCGCACCGATGACACCACCGGCCATCAACAGGGCGAGCCCTCCGAACAACGTGTTGCGTTGCATGACGCTTCCTTTCCGTTCGCTCCGACGATCGGAGCTCCTGTGTGCATGGTCCGCGTCGATGACTGAATGGAATCACGGGCGAACCTGAACGGGAGCTGAACGGGCCCGATCCGCCGCGGCCGCGGCGCTCGGTACCGTGCCCGGCATGCGGGTGTTGGTGATCGAGGACGACGACGCGATCCGGAGCGTGGTGGAGCGCGGGTTGCGCGCCGAGGGCTTCGAGGTCGACACCTGCGCCGACGGCGGCGAGGGTCTGTGGAAGGCGCTCGACGGCGGGTACGCGGCCATCGTGCTCGACCTGCTGCTGCCCACGATGAACGGGTACGCGGTGTGCGAGCGGTTGCGCAGCGAGGGCAACACCACACCCATCCTGGTGCTCACCGCGAAGTCAGGCGAGTACGACCAGATCGACCTGCTCGACTCGGGCGCCGACGATTTCCTCACCAAGCCGGCGAGCATCGCGGTGATCGCGGCGCGGCTGCGCGTGCTGGTGCGGCGCAACGCGGCGTTGGCGTCGAACGTGGTGCTGCGCGGCGACCTGCGGTACGACATGGGCACCCGCGAGTGCACGGTGGCCGACGAGCCGCGCACGCTCACCAGCCGCGAGGACCAGGTGCTGCGTCGGCTGCTGTTGGCGAACGGCGCGTGCGTGACGCGGCAGGAGTTGATGGACGACGTGTGGGGCCCCGACGCGGGCATCGACGGCAGCAACCTCGACATCCACGTGCGCCGCCTGCGCGACAAGCTCGCCCCGGTGGCCGTGGAGAACGTGCGCGGCCTCGGCTACCGGATCGGCGTGCGATGACGAACCCGTTCCACGGCGTGCGCGGGCGGGTGACGTTCACGGTGCTCGTGGTGTCGGCGGTGCTGTACTCGCTGCTCGGCACCGTCGGGTTCGTGCGCATCGCGTCCAGTGGGCGGGCGGCCATCGAGGAGCGCATCGAGGAGGTGCTCGACCAGGTGGAGCTGGCGGTGCGGTCGGGCAGCGGCACCACGAACCTGTCGACGGCCGACGGCGTGACCGCCACGGTGCTCCCGGCCGGTACCACCACGACAGCACCACCCGGCACGTTGCAGGTGGTGCGCGAGGTGGAGGTGGGTGGCACCGAGTTGCTGCTGGTGGGCATCAGCTCGCAGGACCGCCTGACCGAGAGCCTCCGTTCGCTGTACCGCGGCCTGTGGTTGGCCATCCCCCTGGCGTCGATCGTGACGGCGTTGATGG
>JBDKJP010000026.1:0-4765 GCA_039796575.1 Actinomycetota bacterium | reverse complement strand
CGCACGCCATCATGGACATCGACGTCACCAGCTCGCTGCCCGCCGTGCCGGTCACCGCGGTCGCGCTCAACGTCACGCTCGTCGGGCCACGACAAGCCGGCTACGTGCAGGTGTACCCGTACTTCCGGGCGCTCACCGGCGCCACCAGCACGCTCAACGTCAGCACGGCCGGCGGTGTGCGACCGAACTTCGTCATCGTGCCCGTGGGGCAGGACGGCAAGGTGAGCATCTACATGCCCACCGGTGGCGACCTCATCGTCGACATCATGGGCTACTTCACCACCGGCACCGCCACCCACGCGGCCGGCCGGTTCCAGCCGCTCGCCTCGCCCGAGCGGTGGGTGAACCAGCTGACGATGACCAGCCAAGTCGAGTCGGTGGTCACGCCGCCCGACACCACCGCGCTCTCCACCGACCTCGACGCCGGCCTGGTCGACGCGCTGGTCGTGAACTTCACCGCCGAAGGCGCCACCCGCGCCGGCGATCTGAAGGCGTACGAGACCGGCGTGACGCCGGGGTCGCACAGCAACGTCAACTTCGGCGTCACGGCACCCAGCACCAACACCGCGATCGTGCCCATCAGCGCCCTGCAGCAGTTCACGATGAAGACCAACAACGTCACGGGCAACACCGTGAAGGTGAGCGTCGACGTGGTCGGCTACATCACCTCGGCCACCGCGACCGACGATGCCGAGGGCCTGTTCGTGCCCATCGCACCGACCCGCGTGTACCGCGCCTACGACGGCACCGAGGCCACGACGCGACCCATCAGCATCACCGGCGTCACCCCCGGCGACGTGCTCGCACTGTCGGCGAACCTCACCGTGACCCGCCTCATCGCAACGGGCTACCTCACGTTGTACGACGGTCTGCTCACCCGGCCGGGCACGTACAACGTCACGTATTCGCCCGGCCAGACCGTCGCGAACGGCGCCATCTTCGGCACCGGCTTCGACGGCGGCACCTCGGCCAACACCGTCACCGCTTTCATGAGCCGCGGTGGAGATGTCATCATCGATGTGAACGGCTACTTCCTGAAAGCTGCGCCACCGCCGCCATGAACGAACAACTCGACACCAAGACCGGTTGGCTCTCCAAGGACCAGCTCGAGAACATCCGGGCCAACGTGCCCCTCGTGTACGTCGATGCCGTGCCCGTGCGCGTCGACGAGCTCGGCCGCGTCACGTCGGTCGGCATGCTGCTCCGCCAGGCCGCCGACGGCTCCATCAGCCGCATGGTGGTGAGCGGTCGCGTGCTCTACGGCGAGCGCATCCGCGAGGCGTTGCTCCGCCACTGCGAGAAGGACCTCGGGCCGGTGGCGTTGCCACAGATCCCGTCGAACCCTGCACCGTTCACCGTCGTCGAGTACTTCCCCGATCCCGACGTGAGCGGCTTCCACGACCCGCGCCACCACGCCGTGAGCCTGGCGTTCGTGGTGCCGGTGTCGGGCGACTGCCAGCCCACCCAGGAAGCCCTCGACCTCGCGTGGTACCCGCCCGAGCAGGCGGTCAGCGACGCGGTGCGCCGCGAGATGACCGGCGGTCACGACCGCCTCATCCGCCTCGCGCTCGCGCACGTCGGTCAGCTGCCGTAACGAGCCGCGAGCTCACGGCCGAGCACCGCGAGGCGTTCGCACAACTCGGCCGGCGCCGTCACGTCGACCGCCCCACCGAACCCGGCGAGCTCACTCGCCAACTCGTTCACGTGGTGGCCGCGCGCTTCGACGTGCACCCACTCGCCGTCGGCGGTGCCGACGCGCAGGCGATCGCGCAGGCGGAACGCCACCATCGGCAACACCTCGCGCTGCACCCGCGCCAGCGCCACCACGGGGGTGCGCATCTCCTCCACCCGATCGGCGATCAGCGCCCACGCCTGGCCGAGGTCGAAGCCGTCCGGCACCGTGGCCGGCGCGCCGGTGGCCCGGATGCCGCGCATGCGATCGACCCGGAACGTGCGCAGGCCGGCTGCCGTGTCGGCGACGAGGTACCAGGTACCGGCCTTCGCCGCGAGGCCGAGCGGCTCCACCACGCGGGTGGTGGCGTCGCCGGTGCGGGCGGTGTAGTCGAGCTCCACCTGTCGGCCGTGCACCACCGCATCGCGCACCTGGTCGAGCAGCGGCGGCTCCTGCCGCACACCGCCACGCTGCCCCCAGCCACGCGGGTCGACCAACGTGGTGGTGCCGGCGCGTTCGGCCGCGGTGCGGAACTGCTCGGGCAGCGCACGCACCAGCTTGCGCAGCGCCGCCTTCACCTCGGGCGTGGTGCCGGACTGCGGCCCCGCCACCATGAACAGCGCCTGCGCCTCGGTGGCCGACAGGCCGCTGAGGTCGGTGCGACCGCCACCGGCCAGGCGCCAACCGCCGTGCCGACCGGGGATCGAGTACACCGGCAGCCCCGCCATGCCCAGCGCCTCGAGGTCGCGACGCGCCGTGCGCGGCGAGATCTCGAGCTCGTCGGCCACCTGCGCGGCGGTCACCTGCTGGTGCCGTTGCAGGAGCAGCAGGATGGCCACGAGACGGTCGGCGCGCACGTCGTCAGCTTCGCGCGGAACATGGCCAGAGGATGGCCACTTTCGCCGCGCACGATGCCCGCATGACGAACACCCTTTCCCCCACCGACCCACGCACCCACTTCGCTCACGCGGTCATCACGGCTCGCGCCGTGGTCGACGGTGTGCGCCCCGAGCAGCTGACGCTGCCCACCGTGTGCGACGAGCTCGACGTCCGCTCGATGCTCGGGCACATGCTCATCGTGCTGCGCCGCATCACGGCGCTCGGCAACGGCGACGACCCGATGGCCATGCCCCACGTGGCCACCGGCATCGCCGACGACGCGTGGCCCTCCGCCTTCCAGGCCGACGCCCACGCCGTGCAGGCCGCATGGACCGACGACGCGAAGCTCGAGCAGATCATGGTGCTGCCGTGGGCCACCGTGCCCGGGGCCGCGATGCTCGACATGTACACCTCCGAGCTCACCGTGCACACCTGGGACCTCGCGCTCGCCACCGGGCAGACGGTGCAGTGGCACGAGCCCACGTTGCAGGCGGCCCTCGCCTCGGCCCTGCAGGCGCTGCCCTCCGGCGACCGCGAGGCCTACTTCGCGCAGCTCGCGCTCGAGCCCGGGTTCACCCCCGACCTGGCCACCCGGCCCCCGTTCCGCACCGCGGTGGCCGTCACCGACGGTGCCTCCACCCTCGACCGGCTGATCGGCTGGTACGGGCGGCAGCCTCAGTCGCCCAGCGCGGCGTAGCCCTGCTGCACGTCCCACACGTGGTGCACGGGGTCGTGCACCATGTAGCGGGTGAACGTGTCGATGGTGAACGCCACGCCGTCGCTGCGGTAACCGGTGCGGCCCCACTCGTCGTCGCCCACCGAGGCGAACGCACGAGCCAGCAGATCGGCAGCGACGGCGAGCTCGCCCGCCACCTCCACCGGGTCCTGTTCGTCGTAGCGGTCCTCGACGGCCGTCACGTCCTGGTCCCAGTTCGCGAAGTGCGGGCCGTCCTCGTTGCGCATCAGGTCGAGCCGGTACAGGTACAGCCGGTACACGTCGCGGGTGTGGCATGCGTACTCCAACGCCGACCACGTGTGGTCGTTCGGCCGCTCGCGCACCTTCGGGTGCGCGAGCAGTCGCGCCCACTCGATGGCGTTCGCGTCGATGGTGGCCGGCGCGTCGGCGACGGCGAAGTGCTCGCCCTCGAACCCGCACTGCGGGCAGGCGCGTTCCAGCACCCAGGTCCAGTTCTTGTCGTCGGGCACGATCGGCATGGGCCGACCGTACCGAACCGCGTCAGAGTGCGGCGACGATTTCGGCCATCAGGTCGCCGGCCTCGGTGGGGTTGAGGCCCACCTTCACGCCGGCGGCACGCAGTGCATCCATCTTGCCCTGCGCCGTGCCCTTGCCGCCCGAGGTGATGGCGCCGGCATGGCCCATCTTCTTGCCCTCGGGAGCGGTGACGCCCGCGATGTAGGCGCTCATCGGCTTGGTGACGTTGGCCTTGATGAACTCGGCGGCCTCTTCCTCGGCCGAGCCACCGATCTCACCGATCATGATGATCGCGTGGGTCTCGGGGTCGTTCTGGAACTCGCGCAGGCAGTCGATGAAGTTCGTGCCCGGCACGGGGTCGCCGCCGATGCCCACGCAGGTGCTCACGCCGATGCCGCGCTGCTTCAGCTCGTACAGCGCCTGATAGGTGAGCGTGCCCGAGCGGCTGACGATGCCCACGTTGGGGCCCGACGCCGACGGCACCTGGGCGATCTCACCGGCGGTGATGCCGATGTTGCACTTCCCGGGGCTGATGATGCCCGGGCAGTTCGGGCCGAGCAGGCGCGTGTTCGGGTAGTCGCGCACGAGGGTGTTGTAGACCTTCGCCTCGTCCTGCGCCGGGATGCCCTCGGTGATGCAGACGATGAAGCCGATGCCCGCGGCCGCAGCCTCGAGGATGGCGGCGCTGGCGGCCTTCGGCGGCACGGCGATGAACGACGCGGTGGCGCCCGTGGCCGCCACGGCCTCGGCGACGGTGTTGAACACCGGGATGCCCTCCACATCGGTGCCGCCCTTGCCGGGCGTGACGCCGCCGACGACCTGCGTGCCGTACGCCTGGTTGCGCAGGCCGTGGTACTTGCCCTGGCCGCCGGTAAGGCCCTGCACGATGACCTTGGTGTGCTCGTTGACGAAGATGGCCATGATCAGTTGCTCCCGTTGGCGATGGCGACGGCCGCACGAGCGGCTTCCAGCATGGTGGGCTTCGAGATCAGCGTGCTCTC
>JBDKJP010000025.1:0-13020 GCA_039796575.1 Actinomycetota bacterium | reverse complement strand
TAAGTTCGCGCGAACGCCCGCGAACTTAAGAGGGTCAGCGGAAAGTGCTCCAGCGGTCGCGGTAGGCGATGAGCTTGATGGTGATGATGAGCGTGCAGGCGAGTTGAAGTTGTGCGCGCCGGTGTCGTGTGTGGCGGTCGGTGTTCCGGCGGAGTTGCCCGTAGTTCGACAGCCATGAGTTCGATCGTTCGACCACCCAGCGGGGCCCGACCTTCTGCCGTGGGGTGAGCCGACGAACACCGCGTCGCGCGGGTTTGCGTTTGGTGGCGATGTCCAACTCGGTCACGCCGTGATCGGTGCAGACCTGGCGAACCATCCGGTTGTCGTAGCCGCGATCCAGGTGAAGTTCTTCGATCTCGCTGACGAGGAGCAGCCGGTCCGCGTCCGTGAGGGTGGCGTCGATCATCTTCATGTCTTGACGGTTCGCGCCGTCGATCTCGAACCCGAGCGGGATCCCGTGAGCATCAGTCAGGATCGACCATTTCCATCCGCGTTTGCCGCGGTCGCAAGGGTTCGGGCCGGTTCCCTCACCACCGCAGGGTGCTTTGTGGAGCGACCCGTCGATCGATGCGTGTGACAGGTCGAGCTCGATGATCCGGTCGAACGCGAGGATCGCGTGGTTGATCAGCCGGTCGAACACACCGAGTTCGATCCATTCATCGCGGCGTTCACGGATCGTGGTGTCCGACACGCGTCGATCGAGGAGGAGCTCGACGGTCTCCCACGAGCAGCCGAGCACCAGCCGCCACAAGATCGCGATGAACACATCACGATCAGGTTTGCGGGGCCGGCCACGACGCCGCTGCGGGCTCGCGGGCAGCATCGGCTCGACAGCCGCCCACACAGCATCCGTCACTTCGGGTTCGAGTGCGCGCATCATTGACGGGACCATCCTCCAGTCGTCGGTGTTTGGGTCGCACTCGGCATCAAAACCGAGCCAACCTCCCGACTGGTGGATGGTCACCAAATCCCTATTTCCGCGCGGCCTCTTAAGTTCGCGGGCAGAGCGCGACGGTCAGAGGCTGGCGGCGAGCTGGCGGAGCTGGGCGTGGAGCTCGGCGGGGAGGGCCTCGCCGAACTTGGCGAAGTGCTCCTCGATCTGCGGGATGGCACCCTTCCAGCCGTCGGCGTCGACCTTCAGCAGCTCGGCCAGGTCGGCCTCGCTGACGTCGAGGCCGGCGAGGTCGAGGTCATCCGGCAGCGGCAGGTCGCCGATGGCCGTGCGGGTGGCGCCGGCCGTGCCGGCCACACGCTCGAACACCCACTTCAGCACGCGGCTGTTCTCGCCGTAGCCGGGCCACAGGAAGCGGCCGTTGTCGTCGCGGCGGAACCAGTTGACGAAGAAGATCTTCGGCAGCTTGTCGGCGTCGGTGGCCTTGCCGACCTTCAGCCAGTGGGCGAAGTAGTCGGCCATGTTGTAGCCGCAGAACGGGAGCATGGCCATCGGGTCGAAGCGCAGCACGCCGGCCGCGCCCTGCTGGGCGGCGGTGGTCTCGCTGGCCATGATGCTGCCGAGGAACGTGCCGTGCTCCCAGTCGAACGCCTGGGTCACCAGCGGCACGGTGGTGCGGCGGCGACCGCCGAACAGGATGGCGCTGATGGGCACACCGGCGGGGTCCTCCCACTCGGCGGCGATGGCCGGGCACTGGCTGGCCGGGGCCGTGAAGCGGGCGTTCGGGTGCGCGGCCGGGGTGTCGGTCTCGGGCGTCCAGGCGTTGCCCTTCCAGTCGGTGGCGCGGGCCGGCTTGTCGTCGCTCATGCCCTCCCACCACACGTCGCCGTCGTCGGTGAGCGCGGTGTTGGTGAAGATGCTGTTGCCCCACAGGCTGTGCATCGCGTTGGCGTTGGTGTCCCAGCCGGTGCCGGGGGCGACGCCGAAGAAGCCGGCCTCGGGGTTGATGGCGTAGAGGCGACCGTCGGCGCCGAACTTCATCCAGCAGATGTCGTCGCCGATGGTCTCGGCCTTCCAGCCCGGGATGGTGGGCACGAGCATCGCGAGGTTGGTCTTGCCGCAGGCGCTCGGGAACGCGGCGGCGATGTACTTGCTCTCGCCCTGCGGGTTGGTGAGCTTGAGGATGAGCATGTGCTCGGCCAGCCAGCCGTCGTCGCGGGCCATCACCGAGGCGATGCGCAGCGCGAAGCACTTCTTGCCGAGCAGCGCGTTGCCGCCGTAGCCCGAGCCGAAGCTCCAGATCTCACGGGTCTCGGGGAAGTGCACGATGTACTTGTTGTCGGGGTTGCACGGCCACGCCGAGTCGGCCTCGCCCGGCTCGAGCGGCGCGCCGACCGAGTGCAGGCACGGCACCCACTGGCCGTCGCCGAGCACGTCGAGCGCACCCTGACCCATGCGGGTCATGATGCGCATGTTGGTGGCCACGTAGGCCGAGTCGGTGAGCTGCACGCCGATGTGGGCGATGGGGGAGCCGAGCGGGCCCATGCTGAACGGCACCACGTACATGGTGCGGCCCTTCATGCAGCCGGTGTAGAGCGCGGTCATCTCGGCGCGCATCTCGCTGGGCTCACGCCAGTTGTTGTTGGGGCCGGCATCCGACTCGTTGGTCGAGCAGATGAACGTGCGGTCCTCCACGCGGGCCACATCGCCCGGGTCGCTGTGCGCCCAGTAGCTGTTCGGGCGCTTGGCCTCGTCGAGCTTGGTGAACACACCGGCGTCGACCAGCACACCGCAGAGGCGGTCGTACTCCTCCGCCGAACCGTCGCACCAGTAGATGTCGTCGGGCTGCATGATGGCTGCCCACTCGGCGACCCATTGCTGCAGGCGCTGGTTGGTGGTGGTACCGCTCATTCGGGGTTCTCCTTCGGCGAAGACCGGGCACGCCGTTGTGCCGTGGAAACATTGTTGCAAACGTTCCACGGAAAACCGAAACGCCCGGCCGTCGGCCGGGCGTTCGTGCGATCACTTGTGATGATGGGACCCATCGCTGGGCCGGTGCGGGTCAGGCGCCGGGGGTCTCCATGTCGACCTCGCTGCCGAGGCGCAGCTTCGTGGCGCGCCCGTCGGTGTCGAGGTCGAAGACCACCCGCTGCCCCTGGCGGAGCATGCGGAAGACCGAACCGTCGAGGGCATCGCCGGCGAGGTCGAACTCGGGAAGGTCGGCCGTGTCGGCGACGACGATGCCGTCGCCCGACGCGGGGTCGTAGCTCTTGACGACGCCCTGCACCGCTGGCCTCAGCCGGCCTTGACGATCTTGCCGCTCTTGATGCAGCCCGTGCACACGTTGAGGCGCTTGGGGGCGCCGCCGACGAGGGCGCGGACACGCTGGATGTTCGGGTTCCAACGACGCTTGGTGCGACGGTGGGAGTGCGACACGTTCATGCCCCAGCTCGGGCCCTTGCCACACACTTCACAGACTGCTGCCATGACGACACTTCTTCCACGGAGATCAATAGAGCGGGACGAGGCTACCAGCAGGACTGCCCGGATCACCACGTCGCCAGTAGAGTCGCGGCCGTGCCCACCCTGGAACGATTCAGCCACGAGGCGCTGCGCAACACCGTCGTCACCTTCCGCGACACGATGAAGGCGCACGCCCCCGGCATCAACAAGCTGAACGTGTACCCGGTGCCCGACGGCGATACCGGCACCAACATGGCCCGCACGCTCGATGCCGTGGTGGCCGAGCTCGAGGCTGCCCCCGAGGGCATGGACACCACCTGCGACGCCATCTCGCACGGCAGCCTCATGGGCGCTCGCGGCAACAGCGGCGTCATCCTCAGCCAGATCCTGCGTGGGTTGGCCTCCACCCTGAAGGGCGGCGCCGAGGCCACGGGCAGCAAGGTGGCCGAGGCGTTGAAGGCCGCCAGCGCATCCGCCTACCAGGCGGTGCTGAAGCCCATCGAGGGCACCATCCTCACCGTCGTGCGCGAGTCGGCCGAAGGGGCGCACGCCGCCGCCGAGCGCGGCGAGTCGCTCGCCGGGGTGTTGCACGCAGCCCGTGCCTCGGGCAAGGCGGCGCTCGATCGCACGCCCGAGATGCTGCCCGTGCTGAAGGACGCCGGGGTGGTCGACGCGGGCGGCGCCGGCTTCCTGCTGCTGCTCGATTCGGCGCTCCACGTCGTCGACGGCGTGCCGCTGCCCGAGCCCGAGGAGTTCGACGGCCCGTCGATGGAACAGCTCGACGCCGTGTCGCACCGCCACGTCGACGGCGAGATCGACGTCAGTGAGCTGCGCTACGAGGTCATGTACTTCATGGACCTGCCCGACCAGCACATCCAGGCCTTCAAGGAGGGCTGGGGTGAGATCGGCGGCTCCATCGTGGTGGTCGGCGGCGACGGCATCTGGAACTGCCACGTCCACACCAACGACATCGGCGCCGCGGTCGAGGTCGCGCTCGACCTGGGCGGCCGCCCGAAGCAGATCCGCGTCACCGACCTGTTCGAGGAGATGGCCGAGGAGCACGCGCACCGCGAGCAGCAGCTCGGGGTGCACCCGCCGCGCGCCGGCGCCGGCCTGCCGCCTGTCACGTGCGCGGTGGTGGCGGTGTCCAGTGGCGACGGTCTGTCCGAGCTGTTCGGTCAGCTCGGTGTGCAGGGTGTGGTCACGGGAGGGCAGACGCTCAACCCGTCGACGGCCGAGCTCCTGTCCGCCGTGGAGGCGGTCAACGCGCAGCAGGTCATCGTGCTGCCGAACAACAAGAACATCATCCCCGTGGCCGAGCAGCTCGATGCGCTCACCTCGAAGACCGTCGTCGTGGTGCCCACGCGTTCCATGCCCGAGGCGCTCGCCGCGCTGGTGCTCTACGACCCGGAGGCCGACGCTGCCGAGAACGGGGCCGAGATGTCGGAGGCCGCCGAGAGCGTGGCCACCGGTGAGGTCACCCAGGCGGTGCGCGCCACCAACAGCGACGCCGGTCCCATCGGCGAGGGCGACTGGATCGGCATCGTCCGCGGTGACGGCATCGTGGCCGTGAGCGGCTCGCTCGACGGGGCCACGGTCGCGCTGCTCGACCACCTCGTCGGCCCGAGTGCCGAGATCGTCACCGTGGTGGAGGGCGCCGACGCCACGCCCGGCCACACCGACGTCATCCACGCGTGGCTCGACGAGCACCGTCCCGGCGTGCAGGTGGAGGTGCACCGCGGTGCACAGCCGCTGTACCCGTACCTGTTCGGCGTGGAGTGACCCGCACGCGATGAGCGACCCCGCTGCGCCGACGCTCACCCTGCGCGACCTGTCGCACCTCGGGGTCGAGCGGTTGAAGGGCGTCGGCGACAAGAAGCTCGCCTCCCTGCGCGAGGTCGGCGTGGTCACCGTGCTCGACCTGCTCACCACGTACCCGCGCCGCTGGGTCGACCGCACCAACGAGTGCCGTGTCAGCGACCTCGTGCCCGGGCAGGAGGCGCTCGTGCTGGTCACGGTCCGCAGCGTGGCGAAGCGCATGGCGAAGAACCGCCGCAGCATCGTCGAGGCCGTTGTCGGCGACGGCAGCGGCCGCTTCCATGTCGTGTTCTTCAACCAGCCGTGGCGCGAAAAGCAGCTGCGCGAAGGGCTGCAGGTGGCGCTGTTCGGCAAGCCGGAGGTGAAGTTCGGCGGGTTGCAGATGGCCAACCCGATCGTCGACCTCATCGGCGACCGCACCGGCAAGATCGTGCCCATCTACCCGCAGAGCGAGAAGGCGGCGTTGAGCACGTGGGAGATCGCCGGCTGGGTGGAGGACGCGCTGCGCAAGTGCGAGCCCCGCGGCATCGCCGACCCCGTGCCGCACGCGGTGGTGCGCCGATTGGGAATGGTCGACCGGCACCAGGCGCTCCAGAGCATCCACCTGCCCGAGACGTACGCCGAGAAGGAGGTCGCCCGCCGCCGCCTCGCGTTCGACGAGCTGCTGCGCGTGCAGACCGTGCTCGTGATGCGCAAGCGTGCACTCGAGCGCGAGTCGAAGGGCATCCGCCACACCGTCGACGGTGAGCTGGTCGGCCGGTTGCGGGCGGCGTTGCCGTACGAGCTCACCGGTGCACAGCAACGCGCCATCGCGGAGATCGAGGCCGACCTCGCCGGGCCGCACCCGATGCACCGGTTGCTGCAGGGCGACGTCGGCGCCGGCAAGACCCTCGTCGCCGTCAGCGCGATGCTCACCGCGGTGCAGGGCGGGCACCAGGCCGCGCTCATGGCGCCCACCGAGGTGTTGGCCGAGCAGCACGCGGCCGGCGTGCGTCGTCTGCTCGAGGGCGTCACCGTGCCCGACCCGGGCAACCTGTTCGGCGACCGGCCGCTGCGCATCGAGCTGCTCACCAACCGCGTCACGGGCGGCGAGCGTCGCGACGTGCTCGCCGGGCTCGCCGACGGGTCGGTCGACATCGCCATCGGCACCCACGCGCTCATCCAGGAGGGCGTGCAGTTCCACAGCCTCGGCATGGTGGTGGTCGACGAGCAGCACCGCTTCGGCGTCGAGCAGCGTGCCGCGCTGCGCGACAAGGGTGACGGCGAGCTCGTGCCCGACGTGCTGGTGATGACCGCCACGCCCATCCCGCGCACCGCGGCGATGACCGTCTACGGCGACCTCGACGTGAGCGTGCTCGACGAGCTGCCGCCCGGCCGCACGCCCATCCGCACCAAGTGGGCCAACGGGCCGCTGATGGAACAGGGTGCGTGGGCCACCGTGCGCGAGCAGGTGGCCGAGGGGCGTCAGGCGTACGTGGTGTGCCCGCTGATCGAGGAGAGCGAGAAGCTGGAGGTGGCCAGCGCGCAGGAGACGTTCGAACGGCTGGTGCACGACGAGCTGAAAGGGTTGCGGCTCGCGCTGCTGCACGGTCGTATGCCGTCGGCCGAGAAGGAGGCCGTGATGGACACCTTCCGGCGTGGCGAGATCGACGTGCTCGTGGCCACCACGGTCATCGAGGTCGGTGTCGACGTGCCGAACGCGACCGTGATGGTCATCGTCGACGCCGATCGGTTCGGCATCGCGCAGCTCCACCAGCTGCGCGGTCGGGTCGGGCGCGGCGCGCACGAGAGCAGTTGCTGGCTCGTCACCCAGGAGGTCGAGGACCACAACCCGCGCGTGCAGGCGCTGGTCGACACCACCGACGGGTTCGTGCTCGCCGAGGTCGACCTCGAGCTCCGCGGTGAGGGCACGCTGATGAACACCGCGCAGAAGGGCCGCAGCGACCTCAAGCTCGCATCGCTGCGACGCGACCGCGAGCTCGTCGAGCTGGCCAGGGGAGTGGCGTTCGAGCTCGTCGACGCCGACCCGCTGCTCGAGCAGCACCCGCTGCTGCTCGACGAGGTGCGCCTGCTGTTCAGCGACAAGGACGAGGCCTTCCTCTTCAAGAACTGAGCGGATCGAGATCTGGTCAGATCTGACCAGATCCAGTAGGCTGGCGTCATGTCGGCGGTCAGCATCTACGAAGCGAAGTCGCACCTGTCGCAGCTCATCGCCCAGGTCGAACGCACCGGCGAGGAAGTGGTCATCCGTCGCCACAACGTGCCGGTGGCGCGTCTCGTGCCGTATCGCCCGGTGGTGCAGCCCCGACAGCTGGGCGGCTGGGAGGGGCAGGTCGAGGTGGCCGCCGACTTCGACGAGCTCCCGAGCGACGTCGCTGCCGGGTTCGCCGGTCACCTGCCGTGAAGCACTTGCTGCTCGACACGCATGTCGTGCTGTGGGCGTTCGCCGAGCCAGGGCGACTGCCCGCTGCCGTGCGGACCGAGATCACCGACCCGCGCAACGCAGTGTTCGTGTCGGCCACCACGATCTGGGAGGTCGAGATCAAACGGGCGCTCGGCAAGCTCCGAGCTCCCGACGGGTTGCACGAGTTGTGCGTCGAGCGCGGCTTCGACCCCTTGCCCATCACGTTCGAGCACGCCGTTGTCGCCGGTGGTCTCCCGCCACACCACGGCGACCCGTTCGACCGCATGCTCATCGCCCAGGCCATGGTGGAGGGTGCGGCGATCGTCACCGCCGACGTCGCGTTCGGACGTTACGACGTCGAGGTCGTCCCCGCTGGATGAGGAGCACCGTCTGACGCATCGACGGGCCGGCCATGGGCCAGAATGTTGCGATGCGTCGTATTGCTGCCGCCCTGTTCGTGGGCACCCTCGTCCTTGCCGCCTGCTCGTCCGACGACGGTGGTGACGAGTCGGGTGGTGCGGCCACGATGCCCACCAACGCGCCCGGCGACACCGACGGCACGCCCTCGGCCGACGGGGAGCCCGCCGGCACCCAGACGTTCACCGATCTCGAGCAGACCCACGTCGACACGCCCGTCGACTACCCGCAGACCCCGCCGGTGGGCGGCCCGCACAACCCGGTGTGGCAGACCTGCGCGTTCTACGACGTGGCCATCATGACCGAGCGCGGCGTGCACTCCATGGAGCACGGCGCAGTGTGGATCACGTACTCGCCCGATCTCGATGCTGCGTCCATCGACGCGCTGAAGGCCCTGCAGGCGAGCGGCGAGGAGGTGCTCGTCTCTCCGTTCGAGGGGCTGCCGACGCCGGTGGTCGCGTCGGCATGGGGCAAGCAGTTGCAGGTGGAGACGGCCGACGACCCGGCGCTCGCCCAGTTCGTCGCCTACTTCGACAACGGCCCGCAGACGCCCGAGAAGAACACGCCCTGCGCCCAGGGCACCGACGAGACCGTCGGCTGAACGAGCCGGCGCCGGCCTCAGTACGTGGGGTCGTCGGCGCCGTCGACCTCGTCGTCGTCGGGCAGCACGAGGTCCCACCGATCGAGGCAGTCCTCACAGCGGTAGGCCACGATGTCGCCCGGCTCCCAGATGCCGTCCTCGGGCGCGTGGGTCAGCAGATGGCAGCGGCCGCCGCAGTCGACGCAGACGATGGTGGGTTCCGGCACGAGCACAGCCGTAGTCTGGCCGGGATGACGGCGGTTCAGGCATGCGTGTGATCTCGGGTGAGCTCGGAGGGCGGAAGCTCGTGACGCCCGACGGCACCACGACGCGCCCCACCACCGACAAGGTGCGCCAGGCGGTGTTCAACTCGCTCGGCAGCATGGGCGTCGTCGAGGGTGCAACCGTGGCCGACCTGTTCGCCGGGTCCGGTGCGCTCGGCATCGAGGCGCTGTCCCGTGGCGCCGAGCACTGCGTGTTCGTGGAACGCGACCGCAACGCGCTGAAGGCACTGCGCGAGAACATCGCCGCGCTCGGCCTGGCCGAGCGGGCCACCGTGCACGCCACCGACGTGATGGCCTGGGTGCCGGCGATGCGCGGCGTCGACATCGCGTTCATCGATCCGCCGTACGCGTTCGACGCCTGGGACAAGCTGCTGCCACTGGTCGACGTCACCATGGTGGTCGCCGAGGCCGACGACCCGGTCGAGGCACCCGAGGGGTGGGAGCAGGCCCGTTCGCGCCGGTACGGGCGCACCTGGGTCACGGTCCTCGAACGGCTAGCGTGAAGCCACTCATGGCCACCGTTCTGTACCCCGGCAGCTTCGATCCGCTGCACCTCGGTCACATCGACGTGATCGAGCAATCCGTCGCACTGTTCGGCAAGGTCATCGTCGGCGTGATGCACAACCCCACGAAGCCGAGCGGCATGTTCACGCTCGAGCAGCGCGTGAAGATGATCAAGGACAGCATCTCGTACATGCCGTCGGTGAAGGTCACCGCGTTCGAGGGCCTCGCCGTCGATGCGGTGAAGCAGGTGAAGGCCGCGTTCATCGTGAAGGGCCTGCGCACCGGTGGCGACTTCGAGGTCGAGCAGCAGATGGCCCACACCAACCATGCGGTCAGCGGCGTGCGCACGGTGTACCTGCCGTGCAAGCCGGCGCTCGTGTCCATCAGTAGCCGATTCATCCGCGAGATCGCGCAGTACGGTGGCGACGTGACCTCGCTGGTGCCCGCCCCGGTCGCCGCCGAGCTCGCCACACTGTTCCCTTCCAAGGGCAACCCCTGAACCACGCCGAGAACCGATGAGCAACGACGACCAGTACGACGACTACGACCCCGAGTTCGACGACTCCGACGCGTACGTCCGCACCACCAACGGGTACGTCGGCGACGCCGAGGCGCTGCTCCAGCGCGCCATCGACATCATCGCCAACGCGCCGAAGATGCCGCTGTCGTCGTCGCCACGCATCGACGGTGACGAGATCATCGAGCTGCTCGACGAGGCCATGCGCCGCATGCCGGAGGAGATGCGGCACGCACGGTGGATGATCAAGGAACGCCAGGACTTCGTGGCGAAGACCCGCCGCGAGGCCGACGAGCTGCTCGAGGCCGCCCGCGTGCAGGCCGAGCGCATGGTGCAGCGCACCGAGGTGGTGCGTGCCGCCGAGGCCCGCGCCCGCCAGATCAACGAGGCCGCGGAAGCCGACGCCCGCCGCCTGCGCCACGAGACCGAGGACTTCCTCGACCAGCGCCTCGCCAGCTTCGAGATCCTGCTCGACAAGCTCAACAAGACGGTGCAGGCCGGCCGTGGCCGGCTGAACATCGGCGCCCACCGCGAGGTGGTCGAGATGGACGAGGAAGACCCCACGAAGGGCTTCTTCGACCAGGACCGCTGAGGTCGAGGTGGCGAACCCGTTCCTCGTGAACGCCGCCGAGGTGCTGCGGCGCCCCGGCACGCAGAAGGACATCGCGGTGCAGGTCGCCCTCGCCGACCTCGACATCGTCGACGATCCGCGATTCGAGGCCGACGCCGAGGTCGACGTGCGGTTGCTGCTCGAGAGCATGAACGACGGCATCGTGGTCGACGGCACCGTGTCGGTGCCCTGGCACGGCGTGTGCCGGCGCTGCAACGAGCCCACCGGGGGCGTGTCGGTCAGCGAGGTGCACGAGCTGTACCAGCGCACCCTCACCGACCCCGACGCGTTCGAGATCGTGGGGGAGCAGCTCGACCTGCGTCCCGTGGCCCGTGAGCTGGTGCTGCTCGACACGCCGGCCACCCCGCTGTGCCGCGCCGACTGCGCCGGCCTGTGCCCCACGTGCGGCATCAACCGCAACGAGGGCTCGTGCAACTGCGACGGCCCGCCCGCCGACCCGCGCTGGGCGGCGCTCGACCAGCTGAAATCGGCCGTCGACGGCGACGACGACCCGGCCGGCAGGTAGCAACCGGGCCCGTCTGGCCGTTATCCTCGCCAGGTCGTTTGTCGAGGGGAACCGCCCTCGCCGTTGCCGGGAGTCACCATGGCTGTTCCCAAGAAGAAGAAGTCGAAGTCGAAGACGCGTAGCCGCAAGTCGGCCAACATGCGTCTGCACACGCCTGCGCGCAGCATCTGCCCGCGTTGCGCCGCAGCCAAGCTGCCGCACACGGTGTGCCCCACCTGCGGTTGGTACAAGGACCGCGTCGCCGTCGAAGTCGGCTGAGCCGGCTCACGCACATGCTGCCGATCGCCCTCGACGCGATGGGTGGCGACAAGGCGCCGGGCGACATCCTCGCCGGGGCGCATGCCGCCGCCGCACTGGGCATCCCTGTCGTCCTCGTCGGCCCTGAGGGCCTCGAGGGCATCGGCGACCTGCCGCTCATCGCCGCGTCGGAAGTCATCGCCATGGATGACGACCCGGCCGCCGGTGTGCGTCGCAAGAAGGATTCCACGCTGGTGCGCGCCGCCGAGGCGGTGCGCGACGGCAAGGCGTCGGCCATGGTCTCGGCCGGCAACACCGGCGCCACCATGGCGTCGGCACTGCTGCGCATGGGCCGCGTGCGGGGCGTGAACCGCCCGGCCATCGCCACGCCCATCCCGGTGCCCGGCCACCTGCCCAACATCCTGCTCGACGCCGGCGCCAACGCCGAGGTCCAGGCCGAGTGGCTGGTGCAGTTCGCGCAGATGGGCTCGATCTACGCCCGCAAGCGCTTCGGCATCGAGCAGCCCACCGTGGGCCTGCTGTCCATCGGCGAGGAGCCCGGCAAGGGCGACACCCTCCGCAAGGAGGCCTACGAGCTGCTGGCCGCCGCCGCCGGCATCGAGTTCGTCGGCAACGTCGAGGGTCGCGACCTGATGAAGAAGACCGCCGACGTCATCGTCACCGACGGGTTCACCGGCAACGTGGCGTTGAAGGCGCTCGAGGGCGGCATGAAGACGTTGTTCGCGGCGCTGCTCGAGGCGTTCGCCTCCGAGCCGCACTACAAGGAGCACGCCGACGCGCTGCTGCCGGCCATCCTGCCGTTGTACGCGCAGATGACCCCCGACACGTACGGCGGCGCCGTGCTGCTCGGCGTCGACGGCATCTGCATCATCAGCCACGGCTCCTCGGGCGAGACGGCCATCGTCAACGCCATCAAGCTCGGCCAGGAGTTGGCCGAGAGCGGCATGGTGGCGGAGATCGCCGCCGCCTTCGCCACCCCCGCCTGATCCGGGTCAGGCGCGGAGGAGGTCCTTCGCGATGTGGGTGATCTGGATCTCGTCGGTGCCGGCGTAGATCTGCAGCACCTTGGCGTCGCGGGCCAACTGCTCGACGCGGAACTCGCTCATGTAGCCGTTGCCGCCGAACAGCTGCACGGCCTCGAGTGCCACCTCGGTGGCGGCGCGGGCCGAGTACAGCTTCATCGCCGATGCCTCGGCGAGGCTCATCGTGCGGCCGGCGGCGCCCATCTCCATCGTGCGGAACACCAGGTTCTGCACGTTCATGCGGGCCACCTCCATGCGGGCGAGCTTGTCCTGGATGAGCTGGAACTCGCCGATCGGCTTGCCGAACTGCACTCGGTCCTTGGCGTACTGCACGCTCAGCTGCAGGCACTCCTCGATGATGCCGAGCGCCATCGCGGCGACGCCCGAGCGCTCCTGCTGGAACGTGGCCTTCGCCCCGTCGCGGCCACCGGCCGGCAGGTCCTCGGTCTCGCCGATGAGGCGGTCGCGGCCGACGCGTACGTCGTCGAGGAACAGCTCGCCTGTGGGGGACGAGTGCATGCCCATGTTGCGGAGCGGCTTCGACTGCACGAAGCCCGGCATGCCGCGGTCGAGCACAAATGAAAGGACCTTGCGGTCCTCGGGCGCGTTGCCCTCGTCGAGCTTGCAGATGAACACCGTGGTGTCGGCGTACGGGCCGTTGGTGATGAACGTCTTCGAGCCGTTGAGGATGTAGTCGTCGCCGTCGCGGCGCGCCGTGCTCTTCA
>JBDKJP010000024.1:0-2921 GCA_039796575.1 Actinomycetota bacterium | reverse complement strand
TCTCGCTGGGGATGCCGATGACCGCGACCTGTGCGACGGCGGGATGGCTGGCGACGGCGTTCTCGACCTCGGTGGAGTACACGTTCTCGCCACCGGTGACGATCATGTCCTTCACGCGGTCCACCAGGTACAGGTAGCCGTCCTCGTCGAGGTAACCGGCGTCGCCCGTGTGGTACCAGCCGCCGCGGAACGCATCCTTCGTCGCCTCCGGCTTGTTCCAGTACTCGATCATGTAGTTGCCGGCCCGCACGCACACCTCGCCCGGTTCGCCGGTGGGCACCTCGTTGCCCTCCTCGTCCTGGATGCTCAGCACCACACCCACGAACGGCGACCCGGCGGAGCGCAGGTACTTGCCGCCCTTGCGGTGCTCGTCGGGGCCGAGCATGCAGATCACGCTGCTGCTCTCGGTCATGCCGTAGCCCTGCCAGATGTTCATGTCGGGGTACAGCGCGAGCAGCTTCTCGAGCAACGCCTGCGGCATCGGCGACGCGCCGTACACGAGGTCGCGGAAGCTGCCGAGGCCCGACGGACGGAAGTCGGGGTGCGCCATGGTGAGGCCGATCATCGTCGGCACCATCACGGTGACCGTCGGCGAGAACTGCTCGACTGCGTTCATCACCGCGGCCGGGTCGAACATCGGCTGCACCACGGTGTGCGCGCCCGCGGCCGGGCCGCCGAGCACGCTGAACATCGACGCCGCATGGAACATCGGGGTCTGCACGTAGCTCACGGTGTCGCGGTCGAAGGGCAGGCGCATCAGCACGTGGTAGGCGTTGAGTATCTCGGCGCGCTGGTCGAGCAGCACGCCCTTCGGCAGACCGGTGGTGCCGCCGGTGTACATCAGCACCACCGGGTCGGTCTCCTCACCCTCGTCGGGGATGACCATCGGCGACGACGCGAGCAGATCGTCGTAGGTGACGGTGTGCGGCACGTCGCCAGGGCCGACGAGCACGACGTGCTCGAGCCCGGCTTCCTCCTTCACCTTGTCGATGAGCGGCGCGAAGAACCCGTCGACGAAGCACACCTTCGTGCCCGAGTCGCGCAGCACGTACGCGAGCTCCTTCGGCGCGAAGCGCAGGTTCAGAGGGTTCACCACGCCACCGCCGAGGAACGCGGCGTGGTACTGCTCGAGGTACTCCGGCGAGTTGAGCGTCATGATCGCGAAACGGTCGGACCGGCCGACGCCCATCGACTGCAGGCCACCGATGAGGCGACCCACACGATCGAAGTGCTCGGCGAACGTGGTGCTGAATCCGGTCGACGCGTTGGTGGCGAAGGGCCGATCGGCGAACTTCTTCACGGCAGGCAGCAACTGGCGGTGGTAGATGAGCTCCTTCATGGGCGCACACAGTAGGTGAGGAAAAGTCCGCGGGACAGCGGGAACCAACGCTGATCGTCGTACGACCTGCAGCACATGTCCGCAGTCACCTACTCCGACGGCAACAGCAGCGAGCGACCGGTCGTCACCTCCACCGACCTCGCCGACCGGGCCAGCCGCCGGTGGCGCACGCTCTGGCGTGTGCACTTCTACTCCGGGATGATCGCGATGCCGTTCATCCTGTTCATGGCGTTGAGTGGGTTGGTCATCCTCTACACCCAGCCCATCCAGGACCTCGCCGAGGGCGACCTGCGCACGGTGACCGACACCGGCGACTGGACCTCGTTCGACGCGATGGAGCAGAACGTGGAGGCCGCGTACCCGGACGCTCTGGTCGTGTCGCTCACGATGCCGGTCGACGCGGAGCATTCGGCCGCCTTCGGCCTCGACAGTGGCCTGAACGCGTACGTGAACCCCTACACCGGCGAGGTGCTCGGCACGTCCAATCCGGACGGCGGCATCGTCGGCTTCGCCAACCGCCTGCACGGCACGCTGAACAACGACACCGTCACCGTGCCGCTCCCGAGCGTCGGCTTCGTGTGGGACGACGGCCCGGTGATGCGCGACTACGTGCTCGGCGACCTCGTGCTCGAGATCCTCGGGGTGTGGGTGATGGTGCTGGCCGCGAGCGGCCTCTACCTGTGGTGGCCGCGGAAGTCGCGCAACGCCACCGCCGCCGCTGCGGCGACGACGAACGGCCGCACGTTGTTCGGTCTGCGGTTCGGCAAGAAGGGCCGGGCCAAGTGGCGCGACATGCACGCCGTCGGTGGCGTGGTGATGTGTGTGGTGCTGCTCGTCACCCTCGCGAGCGGCATGGCATGGAGCACCTACTGGGGGCCGAACTTCAGCGCCGTCGCCGAGCAGATCACGCCGAGCAACTTCATCGATCCACCGGCCAGCAGCGTCGGCACCCGCGGCGACCTCGACCGCCTGGGCAACAAGATCCCGTGGAACACCGGCTCCATCCCCATCCCCGCCAGCTATGCCACCGACCCCTCGGGCGACCTGCCCGCACCGGTCAGCCTCGACGCGGTGGTGGCCATCGGCACGAGCGAGGGCATGAAGCCCGGCTACGCGATCTACTTCCCCGACAACAGCACCGTCGACGAGGCGGGCAACCCGATCTACGGGTCGTTCACGCTCAGCAACTCGTGGCCGCGCAAGACCGGCGAGGCACGTGACGTGTTCCTCGACCAGTTCAGCGGCGAGACCCTCGATCAGGTGAACGCCTACGGCTACGGCGGCATCAGCTACGCGCTCGACTCCACCGTCAGCTGGCACATGGGCACCCAGTGGGGCATCGTCACCCGCGTCCTGATGACGCTCATGTGCGTCCTGTCGATCTGGGCGGTGTTCAGCGGGTTCGTGATGTTCTGGAAGCGTCGCCGCCCGGGCACCGCCGGCCTGCCCCGCCGACCGCGCGAGGTGAAGTTCGGATGGGGTCTGTGGGCCATCATCGGCGTCATCGCTATCGTCTACCCACTATGGGGAGTCACCGCCGCCGTCATCCTGCTGCTCGATCGCTTCGTCATCCGCGGGGTGC
>JBDKJP010000023.1:0-33308 GCA_039796575.1 Actinomycetota bacterium | reverse complement strand
TCATCGAGAGCCATCGGTGTTCTCCTTCATGGTGGTTCTTGCAGGAACACACCAAGGATCACGCCGATGGCTCACCTCACGGTGGACCCCCGAAACCCCACCACTCCGCGGGACTCATACGACCACCACCAACCATTCGACCCATTGGCGTAGACATCCTGAGGCGGCTAGCTGTACCCGGCAATGGCGCGACTGCGACCGGCACCGGTCACGCAGTGCGGCGTGAAGGATCGTCGAGACGTGCAAGGATCGCTGCCAACGTCTCCTTGACCTTCTCTTGCTCCTCGTGTGTGAAGGCGTCGCGATCCACGATGAGCTTGCTCGCAAGGTTCGCCGTGATCGTCGGGATGAACAAAAACACCGTCGAGGCGATCAGGACCGAGGTCAAGACCTTGCCTGCAGTGGTCTCGGGGGAGAAGTCGCCGTAGCCGAGCGTGGTGGCGGTGACGATTGACCAATACAACGAGTCGAGAAAGTTGGCGTCCTCGAACTCGCCATAGAGCACCGATGCCACCAACATCACGAAGACGAACACGGCGAGCAGGAGTTTCGGCGAGTTCGCCACCTTTACGAATGTCAGACCATGCATCGCCGAAGGCTACGCCCAGTCCCGGGACCGCCCGTTCTCCGGCTGTCTCGGCGCGGGATCTGAATTTTCCGAGCGAGTACTTGACTTTGGGGTAGACAGGCGTAGAACAAGAAGCAGACAAGTGCACTACAAATCCACTTCGTCTGGTGCGCCGGGAAGTCTGGTCGGCAAACGCTCCACCTACGCGGGGAAACCCGAGAAAGGGGGTGAGCGATGTCGACCGTCGGCATCGTTCTCCTTGTCATCATCCTCACGCTGGTCGCCGGGCTCGTGCTCGTCGTCCTGCGGTCCCTCCACAGCATCGGCCCGTCGGAAGTCGGGTTGGTCAACAAGCGGCTCGCCCGCCGCAGCCTCGACGAGGGCAACCCTGTCGCGCTGCAGGGTGAGGCCGGCTACCAGGCCGACCTGCTCATGCCGGGTCTGCGTTTCAAGCTGTGGCCCGTCAACGCCGTCACCAAGCACCCCTGGGTGCAGGTGCCGGCGGGCGAGATCGGCGTGGTCATCGCGCAGGTCGGCGAGCCCATCGAGATCGGTGCGAAGAGCGCCGAGTACCAACCCGAGTTCGGGAACTTCAACGACCTCGTTGCATTCCTCGACCATCGCGGGCAGAAGGGTGTGCAGCGTCCTGTGCTGCCTCCCGGCACGCTCGTGCCCATCCATCCGGCGGCGTTCCTGGTGATCACCGCGAGCCGTGTCTACGGCGAGCCCGTCTCCAGCGAGCTCCAGGCCGTGGTGCGCCAGTACGGCGCCATCACCCCGGAGGTGTTCGGCCTCACCCGCGAGCAGTTGCAGGTCACCGTCATCGCGCCGAACGGCACGGTCGACATGGTCGGCATCGTCACCACGCTCGAAGGGGAGCCGCTCCCGGCGGGCGACATCGCCAGCCGCCTCGGCGGCTTCGCCGACGTCGAGGAGATGGAGACCGCCGGCGCCACCGACGCCGAGATCATCGACACCCTGCTCGGCCGCAAGAACGAGCTGCACAACAACTACCAGGACTTCCAGGCCTTCATGCGGCACGGTGGTCGCATCGGTCTGCAGCACGACCCGCTCCTCTACGGCGCGTACCTGCTGAACCCGTTCCTGGTGCGCGTCGAGATGGTGCCGATGCTCGTGGTGCGCCAGGGCGAGGTGGCGGTGGTGAAGAGCTTCGTCGGCCTCCCCACGCTCGACACGAGCGGTGCGGAGTTCAAGTTCGGCTCCATCGTGCAGCCCGGTCGCCGCGGCATCTGGCAGGAGCCGCTGCGCACCGGCAAGTACCCGATCAACCCGCGCATCTACGCGGCCGAGATCGTGCCGACGTCGATCCTCACCCTCAACTGGGCGAGCGCGAGCAGCAAGGCGCACGACCTCGATTCGTCGCTGAGTGCGATCGACGGCAAGAGCCGTGAGGGCTTCGTGTTCTCCATCGACCTCCAGGTGCAGATCCACGTCAGCGACACCAAGGCGCCGAAGGTGATCTCGATGGTGGGCACGATGCAGAACCTGGTGAACGAAGTGCTGCAGTCGGCGGTGGGCAACCACTTCCGCAACACGCTGCAGCGGCTCGAGGCCGTGCGGTTCATCGAGACCCGTGACGAGGTGCAACAGGCGGCACTCGAGGCCGTCACCAGGTACCTCGCCTCGTACGACGTGGAGACGCGTGGCGTCTACATCCAGGACGTCGTGTTCCCCGTGGAGCTGGTCCAGGTGCTGACCGAGCGAGAGATCGCCAAGCAGGAGAAGGCCACGTTCCACGAGCAGCGCGAAGCCCAGTCGGCCCGCATCGAGGTGGAGAAGGCCCGCGGTACGGCCGACATGCAGGGTCAGTTGGCCAGCTCGCAGGTGAGCATCGAGATCAACCACAACGCTGCCGAAGCCCGCGCCCAGCAGGCCCGTGGTGAAGCGGCGTACGTGGAGACAACGGCGCGAGCCGAGGCGACCAAGGTGGAGGTGATGGGCAAGGCCGACGCCAGCCGCATCTCCAACATCGGTCTCGCCGAGGCCACCAAGGTGCAGGCGGTCGGTGCCGCCGAGGCGAGCCGCACCGAAGCGGTGGGTCTCGCCGAGGCCAAGGCCGCCGAAGCGTTGGGCCTCGCCCGTGCCGAGGGCTTCGAGAAGCAGAAGGAGGCGCTCGGCGCCGCCGCGACGGCCATCGTGGCCGCCATCAACGCCATCGCCGAAGGCGGCGTGGACGTGGTGCCGAACGTGCTGGTCACCGGTGGGGGCAACAGCCTCGACGGGTTGGCGGCCACGCTGATCGAGCGGCTCGGCCAGGCCGGCGGCCCGTCGGTGGCCGCTGCCGTCGACGGCGCCGTCGCCTCGACCAACACCTGACCGTGGCGTGCGGCCTCGGGGAGTGCGCTTCCCGGGGCCGCATCGTCACGCGGCGGCGCGATCCGTGGCCGGAGTGTCAGGTTTGTCACAAAATGGTGAAGAAACCTCGCAGAGTGGCGGAGTCGGGTGTTCAATGGAGTCGTGAGCCGTTCCCGTCGGCTCGCGAGGAGACTCCATGGCGGCGTTCGAGTCAGTCGACATCCACAGCGAGGCCTTCCAGCTCCGCTTGGCGAACCTCCTGGTCGCCACGCGCACGCGGAACGGGCTCGGCGTGGGTCAGATGGTGCGGGCCAGCGAGGGCCGCTTCTCGAAGCGCGACCTGAAGGAGTTCGAGTCGGGCAAACGCGCCCTCGACGAGACCACCATCGACGAGCTCGCCTCGCTCTACCGCGCCGACCTCGGCGCCATCCTCCCGCTCCGCCTGCCGGTCGTCATCAGCGCAAACCGTGTCAGCGCCGGCGGCGTGCACGAGGAGTACGACAGCAGTGACCCCGACGGTCTGCTCGCCGCCTACCTCAGCCTGGTGCGCACGCTGCGCCGCCAGCGTCGTTCGCCAGTGGTCGACCTCCGTCGCGACGACGTCGAGGTGCTGGCCGGGTTCCTCCAGGAGCCGCACGACACCGTCGTGCACCGCCTCGCCACGCTGATGCACGCCACCCAGTCGAAGCGCACCGCCATGGTCGGCGTGCTCGCCACCGGTGCCGTGGTCGTCGGCCTCGTCGGTACCGCCGCAGCCGTGGGCGTCGGCGATGCCACGCCGAGCGGCACCCCGGACAGCACCGTCGTCATCGAGACCACGGTGCCCGTCACCGATTCGGTCGTCGAGACCACCGTGCCCGTCACCGACTCGGTCGTCGACAGCACCACCACCCTCGTCGTCGAGACCACGGTCGCGTCCACCACGGTGGCGCCCCCGCCGGTCACCACGCAGGCGCCGCCGGTCACCACGGCCAAGCCGCCGGTCACGGCGCCGCCCACCACGGTGCCGAGCATCGAGACGAACCTCCCGCCAGAGACCACGCAGGTCGGCACCGGCGGCCCGCCGGTTCCCACGCCGCCCGCACCGTGACCGCACGCTGAGCCGAACGCGACGCGCCGGCTTTGCCGCGCCTCTGCGCTGCCCGGTGAAGGGCGCAAGGTTCTCTCAAATCGTGCTGTTTCCGTGCTCAAGGTCCTGAAGGTTCTGACCGATATCCACTCAGGCCTCAAAAAGGAGTGGGCAATGGACGACTCGATGCTCGATCTGCGTTCGGACGCATTCGCGAAGCGGTTGGCGAACCTGATGGTCGCCACCAGGTCCAAGCAAGGGCGGTCCGTACGGGCGATGGCGAAGGCCAGCGGCGGTGCGTTCACGGCCTCGCAGCTGAAGGCGTTCGAGCAGGGCTCCGTCCAGCTCGACGACGACATCGTCGAGCGCATCGCCGAACTGTACGGCTGCGACCTCGGTGTCATCCTCCCCACCCGCCTCGCGGTGGTGGTGACCCCTGGCATCATCAGCGCCGGTGGTGTGTCGACGGCGTTCGAGCCGAACAACTCGACCGCGCTGCTCGAGGCGTACCTGAAGCTCGTACGCACCCTGCGCCGCCAGAAGAAGGCGCCCGCGGTCGATCTGCGCCGTGACGACATCGAAGTGCTCGCCGGCTTCCTGCAGCAGCCCGGCGCCACGGTGGTCGAGCGGCTCGCCGCGCTGATGGGCGCGAGCCGCTCGCAGCGCACGGCGATGGCCGGTCTGTTCGCATCCGGTGCCGTGGTGATCGGCCTCGTCGGCACCGCAGTCGCCGGTGGCGGCGGCATGACCTCGCGCAGCGCCCTGGTGAAGGGCCCGCTCCACGACTCGATCGGTCGCGCCGGCGTGCACGCCGACGGCGGCGATCACGCCAGCGGCGCCGGCCACGGCCGCGACGTGGGCGGCACCGGTTGGACCTACGGCAACGGCGGCGACGGCAGCGGCCAGGCGACCGACGACGGCTCGGGCTCGGGCCGTGTCGAGCAGACCTCCGTGCGCCGCGGTGGCGACGACGTGGTCGACGACCAGGACGACGACGACATGATCGACGAGGACCTCGTCGACGACACCGTGGTCGACACCGACCTCGGTCTCGGCGACGGCTCCGACCCGGACGGCAACGACGAGTCGGGTGACGACGAGTCGGGCGATGACCAGTCGGGTGACGACGAGTCGGGTGACGATCAGTCGGGCGATGACCAGTCGGGCGATGACCAGTCGGGCGATGACCAGTCGGGCGATGACCAGTCGGGCGATGACCAGTCGGGTGACGACGAGTCGGGCGATGACCAGTCGGGTGACGATCAGTCGAGCGATGACCAGTCGGGTGACGATCAGTCGGGTGACGACGAGTCGGGTGACGACGAGTCTGGTGACGACGAGTCTGGCGATGACGAGTCGGGCGATGACGAGTCGGGCGATGACGAGTCCGGTGACGACGAGAACAAGACGCCGGACCACGTCGAGCACGAGAACCAGGGCGGCGGCAACGACGACCAGGACTCGAGCGACGACCACGACAACGGTGGCGGCAACGACGAGCAGTCCGACGACCAGGGCGGCGACGACGAGTCGGGTGACGACGAGTCGGGTGACGACGAGAACTCCACGCCGGATCACGTCGAGCACGACAACGAGGGCGGCGACGACCATCAGGACTCGAGTGACGACCACGACAACGGTGGCGGCAACGACGAGCAGTCCGACAACCAGGGTGGCGGCAACGACCACCAGGACTCGAGTGACGACCACGACAACCAGGGTGGCGGCAACGACCACCAGGACTCGAGTGACGACCACGACAACGGTGGCGGCAACGACCATCAGGACTCGTCCGACGACCACGACAACGGAGGCGGCAACGACCATCAGGACTCGTCCGACGACCACGACAACGGTGGCGGCAACGACCATCAGTCCGACGACCAGGGCCATGACGACGACGAGAAGTCCGACGACAAGAAGTCCGACGACAAGGACTCCGACGACGACAAGGACAACGGCAAGGGCAACGACTCCAAGTCCGACGACGACAAGAAGGACGACGACAAGAAGTCCGACAGCAAGGACTCCGACGACGACAAGGACAACGGCAAGGGCAACGACTCCAAGTCCGACGACGACAAGAGGTCCGACGACGACAAGAAGTCCGACAGCAAAGACTCCGACGACGACAAGGACAACGGCAAGGGCAACGACTCGAAGTCCGACGACGACAAGAAGGACGACGACAAGAAGTCCGAGGACGACAAGAAGTCCGACGACGACAAGAAGTCCGACGACGACGAAAAGGACGACGACAAGAAGTCCGACAGCAAGGACTCCGACGAGGACGACGACCAGGGTAAGGGCAACGACTCGAAGGACGACAAGGACGACAAGGACAACAAGGGCAAGGGCAAGTAGCCCCGAACCTGTCCGACCGGTTCGGCCGCACATCCCCGCTACGGTGCGAGGGATGTGCGGCCGTTTCGTTTCCACCCAGTCGCCCGACGCGATCGCCGACTTCTTCGGTGCGTCGTTCGACGGTGAGGCCCTCCCGCCGAACCACAACGTGGCGCCCACCACCGACGTGTACGGCGTCGTTGCCTCGACTGAGGGGGAGCGGCGGATCGAGGCGTTCCACTGGGGGCTGGTGCCGGTGTGGGCGAAGGACACCAAGATCGGCTCGAAGATGATCAACGCCCGCGCCGAGACCATCGCCGAGAAGCCGGCCTTCAAGACGCTGCTGAAGAAGCACCGGTTGATCGTGCCGATGGACGGCTTCTACGAGTGGCAGGCACCGGGGGAGGGCGCGCCGGTGGGGAAGTCGGGCAAGCCGATCAAGACGCCGATGTTCATCCACCAGGTCGACGGCGAGCCGTTGGCGGTGGCGGGCCTGTGGGCGACGTGGCGTGACAAGGAGCTCGGGCCCGAGGCGCCGTGGCTGCACAGCTGCACGGTCATCACCACTTCGTCGAACGGCACCATGGCGCCGGTGCACGACCGGATGCCGGTCATCCTTCCGCAGTCGGCGTGGGCGGCGTGGCTCGACCCCACCAACGCCGACATCGCCGAGCTGACGTCACTGCTGGTGCCCGCGTCCGACGACATCCTCACGATGCACGCGGTGAGCACCGCGGTGAACAACGTGCGCAACAAGGGCGCCGAGTTGATCGACCCCGTCTGAGCGGGGCGCCCGCGTCAGTCGAGGTCGCGCAGCGCTGCGACGATGGCGGCCGCCGCGGCGTCGAGCTCGTCGCGGGTGACCGACGGTGCCGCGTTCGCGAAGTTCAGTTCGCGCATGTCGTTCGTCGGCACGATGTGGATGTGCGTGTGCGGCACCTCGTAGCCGGCGATGATGACCCCGACGCGCTCGCAGGCGAACGCTCGCTGGTGAGCGCGACCGATGCGGTGCGACACCGCGAACAGGTGCGCGGCGAGGTCCGAGGGGAGGTCGACCCAGTGGTCGTACTCGGCGATGGGCACCACGAGCACGTGCCCGGTCGCGAGCGGGTTGATCGACAGGAACGCGACACACACGTCGTCGCGATGCACGAACGTGCCGGGGATCTCGCCGTCGATGATGCGGGTGAAGATGGTGGCCATCAGACGAACCCACCCGACGCTGCGAACACGTCACCGTTGCAGTAGCTGCTCTCCGGGCCACACAGGAAACGCACCAGCTCGGCCAGTTCCTCCGCGGTGCCGAGGCGACCGCGCGGGATCTGCATCACGATGCCGGCGATCAGCATCGGGTCCATCGGTGCGAGGAGGGGAGTGTCGATCCAGCCCGGGCACACGGCGTTGACGCGCACTCCGTACGGGGCCACCTCCTGGCCGGCCGACTTGGTGAGGGCGATGATGCCGGCCTTCGCTGCGGCGTAGTGCGCGGCGCCCGACATGGGCCGAAGACCGAGCACCGACGACACGTTCACGATGGCACCAGTGCGGGCCGGGGTCATGTGCCGCAGCGCAGCGCGAGTGCCGTAGAACGAGCCGTGGAGGTGCACGCGGATCATCCGGTCCCAGTCGGCGTCGCTGAGGTCGACGAGCGAGTTCGGCGGCACCATGTCGCCGAGCCGGCCTTCCATGCGGGCCATCTGGTTGGCGATGGCCTGTTCGGTGCGCGACGGATCGGCCGGCGGTGCGATGCCCGCGTTGTTGATGAGGATGTCGAGGCGACCGTGCCGTTCGACCGCCTTGTCGATCTCGGTGTCGAACGCGACCGAGTCGCACACGTCGAACACGGCGGTGTCGCCGTCGAGCTCGACGGCCAACGACGCCGCGGCCTCGGCGTTGAGGTCGTTCACCACGACCCGTGCACCGTCGGCGGCGAGGCGTCGGGCGAACGCGGCACCGAGCCCCGACCCGGCACCGGTGATGAATGCGACCTGCCCTGCGAGGGCTCCCTCAGTAGTCATGGCGCCGATCGTACGCATCGAGGTGACCGGCACTTGTACGCTCCGCACCGATGGAGTCCGACGCCGCGCAGCTCTCGAGCCACAAGTACCTCACCTATCCGAACCTGTTCACGTTGGTGCGCCTGTGCTGCATCCCGGTGTTCCTGTACCTGCTGTTCGGCCGTGACAACGTCGCGGGTGCCGGCTTCCTGCTCGGCGTGCTCGGCGCCACCGACTGGGTCGACGGTTGGCTGGCTCGGCACTTCAACCAGGTGAGCGAGTTCGGCAAGATGTTCGACCCGACGGCCGACCGGCTGATGTTCATCGTCAGCATCGCCGGCATCCTCATCTACGGCATCCCACCGGCGTGGGTGTTCTGGCTCATCGTCGTCCGCGAGGTGCTGTTCGGCGGCACGGTCGCGGTGTGCACGTTGTTCTTCGGCATGGAGCGCTTCGACGTGACGTGGTGGGGCAAGACCGCGACGTTCCTGCTGATGTTCGCGATCCCCGGCTTCATGATCGGCGCGTCCGACTTCCCGCTGCATCAGGCGTTCCTCGTGGCGTCGTGGCTGATCGTGATCCCGGGGTTGCTGCTCAGCTACTACACGGCCATCACGTACGTGCCCACCATCCGTGCGAGCCTTCGGGCGGGACGGGCGCGGCGCGGCTAAGGTCAACGGCATGCAGGTTCCGTCCCACCTCCGGTACAGCAGCGATCACGAATGGGTGTCGGTCGACGGCACCCGAGCCCGCGTGGGCATCACCGACTACGCGCAGGACGCGCTGGGCGACGTGGTGTACGTGCAGGTGCCCACGGTGGGGCAGGTGGTCAACGCCGGCGACAGCTTCGGCGAGGTCGAGAGCACCAAGTCGGTCAGCGACGTGTACGCCCCGGTGTCGGGCACGGTGGTCGCCGTCAACGACGCGCTCGCCGGCACCCCGGAGGCGCTGAACCAGGATCCGTACGGCAACGGCTGGTTGTGCGAGATCGAGATGTCCGATGCGTCGCAGGTCGACGCGTTGCTCGACGCTGCCGGCTACCAGTCGCTCACCGCCGGCTGAACTGGACCCACGATGGCGTACGTGTTCTGCAACCAGTGCGGCCACCGCAACCCGCCCGAGTCGAGCTTCTGCTCGTCGTGCGGTGCAGTGCTCGACCGCCTCGACGACAAGACCATCACGCTCTCGAAGGTCGACCCGTTGCAGGATGCCGCAGGCCCGGCCGACGACGTCGTCGTCAACATCGGTGACCTGCCCGACGACCACGCCACGCTCGTGGTGCGCAACGGCAACCAGGCGGGCACGGCGTTGTCGCTCGCGGCGCCGGTCACCCGTCTCGGCCGCCACCCCGACAGCGAGATCAGTCTCGACGACATCACCGTGTCGCGACGCCACGCCGAGATCACCCGCACCTCCGACGGCTACATGGTCCGCGACGCGGGCTCGCTGAACGGCACGTACGTGAACCAGCAGCGCATCGAAGAGCCCGTCTTCCTGTTCCAGGGCGACGAGTTGCAGGTCGGCAAGTTCCGGCTCGTCTTCTTCCAGAAGGCGGAAGGGTGACTGTGACAGAACGTCCGTACCTCAGCATCGGCGAGGTGCTGGCGCTGCTGCTGGAGGAGTTCCCCGACGTCACCATCTCGAAGATCCGTTTCCTCGAGAGTCAGGGCCTCATCGATCCGGAGCGCACCCCGTCGGGCTACCGCAAGTTCTACGACGGCGATGTGGAACGGCTGCGCGTCATCCTGCGCGAGCAGCGCGAGAACTTCCTGCCGTTGCGCGTCATCCGCGATCGGCTCGAGAACGGCCAGATCGACGACTCCGGTGCGCTGACGCCGCCGCGTGGCATCCGCAACGTCACCGTGCTCGAGCGCGGCGATCGCGACTACGACGAGACGGGCGACCACACGCTGCCCGAGGGCGTCGAGGTCACCACGTCCAACCATCCGGCCGCTCAGCATCGGGCCGCGATGGCGGCGGTGCCGTCCCCTGCGCCGGCACCCGCTCCGACCCCTGCGCCGAACGTGGCCGCACAGTTCTTCGCACCCGCCGAAGCCGCGGCCCCGCAGCTCGACGTGGTGCCCGACACGTTCGTCGCGAGCGAGCTGTGCAGCCTGGCCGGCCTCACCGCGAAGCAGCTCGGCGAGCTCGAGTCGTACGGCCTCATCACCGGGCGGGGGAGCGGCACCACGGCGCTGTACTCGTCGGGCGACCTGCTCATCGCGAAGGCCGCCGCCGGGTTCCTCGCGCGTGGCGTCGAGGCACGCCATCTGCGCGGGTGGAAGCAGTCGGCCGAGCGTGAGGCGGCGCTGTTCGAGCAGCTCGTGCTGCCGCTGCTGCGCCAGCGCAACCCGCAGAGCCGGCAGCAGGCGGCCACCACGCTGACCGAGCTGTCGTCGCTCGGGTCCGAGCTCCGGGCCGCGCTCCTCGGTGCCGCGTTGCGGCACCATCTCGAGACCTGATCCTCCTCGCTCGCGGATACCATCACGAACGTGATTCGGATGGAACTGCTCGGGGTGAGGGTGGAACTGCCGGCGAACACGCCCGTGGTGATGCTGCGCGAAGACACCGATCGTGCGCGGGTGCTGCCCATCCTCATCGGCGGTCCTGAGGCGTCGGCCATCCACACCGCGCTCGAGGGCATCACGCCGCCCCGGCCGCTCACCCACGACCTGTCGGTCACGGTGTTCCAGGCGCTCGGCGCAACACTGGAACGGGTGGTCATCACCGAGGTGCGCGAGCACACGTTCTACGCCGAGCTGCACTTCCGCACGGCCACGGGGCAGACCATCGTGTCGAGCCGACCGAGCGACGCCATCGCGCTCGCGGTGCGCACCGGGGCGCCCATCTTCGCCGAGGAGTCACTGCTCGACGAGGCCGCCGTGGAGGCGCCGCAGGTGGCGGAGGGCGAGCACGACGAGGAGACCATCCTCGACGAGTTCCGCGACTTTCTCGACGACATCACCCCCGACGACTTCGCCGAATAGTCACGCGGTTCGCGCGAAGTTTCGCGCGCTGCGTGCTTGACGGCGCGCGCGACGAGTCGTACCATGAACGGCCGGTGACACGTGTGTAGTTACGCGCGTGTCAGCACCCAGGAGGCCGGGCCATGAGCAACGAAGTCGGATTCAGCGGCACGAAGGCGGCGTCCATCGTCGGCATCACCTATCGCCAGCTCGACTACTGGGCCCGCACCGACCTGGTGCGACCGTCCCTCGCCGACGCCAGTGGCAGTGGCAGCCGTCGCCAGTACAGCTACCGCGACCTGCTCGAGCTGCGCGTCATCAAGTCGCTGCTCGACGCCGGCATCAAGCTCGAGTCCGTGCGCACCGCGTTCCAGTACCTGCGCGAGCACGTCGACACCGACATCGCGTCGGCCCACCTCGTCATCTCCGGCAACGACGTGCTGCTGTGCGACGGCGACCAGTTGATCGACGTGATGCGTCGCGGCCAGGGCGTGCTCAACGTGCTCGCCATCGGTGGCCTGAAGGTCGGGCTCGACGAGCAGCTCGTGCAGCTCGCCGCCGACGCCGGCCTCGACACCGCCCAGGCCGTCTGATGAGCGACCTCCGCTACAGCCCGCTCGACGCCGTGCACCGCGCCCTCGGGGCGAAGATGGTGCCGTTCGGCGGATGGGAGATGCCCGTCAACTACCCGTCGGGCACCATCGAGGAGCACCTCGCGTGCCGTCGCGACGCGGTGATGTTCGACGTGTCGCACCTCGGCACCGTGCGAGTGGAAGGGCCCGGGTCGCTCGACCTGCTCCAGCGGACGCTCACCAACGACCTCACCAAGGTGGCACCCGGACGCGCGCAGTACACCCACCTGCTCGACGAGGGCGATGCCTCGGTGCAGGACGACATCATCGTCTGGTGGCTCGACGACGACGTGTTCGACGTGATGCCCAACGCCTCCAACACCGACGGCGTGCGCAGCGCCATCGGCGGCACCGACACCACGAGCACCCGTGCGGTCATCGCCGTGCAGGGGCCGCGGGCGAAGGAGCGCCTCGCCGACGTGTTCCCCGAGGCCGCCGCCGTCGGCCGGTTCCGCGTGCAGCGGTGCACGTGGCGCGGTGTCGAGTGCACCGTCGCCGGCACCGGCTACACCGGTGAGGCCGGTGTCGAGATCGCCGTCCCCGTCGACCATGCGGCAGCGTTGTGGGACGCGGTGCAGGCTGCGGGCGTCGTGCCCGCCGGTCTCGGCGCACGCGACACGTTGCGTCTCGAAGCAGGGCTGCCGCTCCACGGTCACGAGCTCGGCGCGGGCATCACCACCTTGCAGGCCGGTCTCGGCTGGGTGGTGGCGTGGGACAAGCCGGCGTTCCGTGGCCGCACTGCGTTGGCCGCCGAGCGCGACCGTGGCCTCGCCCGCCGGCTCCGCGGCATCGCCACCGAAGGCCGGCGTCCGCCCCGCGCCGACTGCGCCGTGCTGGTCGACGGGCAACCGGTCGGCGTCGTCACCAGCGGCAACTTCTCACCCGTGCTCGAGCACGGCATCGCGTTGGCGTTCCTGCCGCCCGATCTGGCCGACGGCACGGAGGTCGACATCGACGTGCGCGGCTCGGTGCTGCCCGGTCGCGTGGTGCCGTTGCCGTTCGTGGCCAAGCACTGATCAGCGCTTCGGCGCCGCCTTCTTCGCACTCGGCTTCTTCTTCGCCGCTGCCTGCTTCGCGGGCTTCTTCGCGGCGGCCTTCTTCTTCGGCGCAGCCGCCTTCTTCGCCGGCGGTTCGGGCGCGGGCGGCGGTGCAGTGGGCGGACGACCGCCACCCGATCGCAACGCTGCCAGCGGACGCAGACCGAACACACTGCCCGCGGACTCGGCGAGCTGACCGAGCGGCTGCAGGCGCCGGCCGACGTCGTCGAGCACCTTCATGAAGGCGAGCAGATCGGTGGGCATCGCGGCCAGGACCGGGGCAATCTTCTCCACCGGGCCACTGAGCTGCTCCACGAGCGCGTCCGCGGTCTTGATGGTGCGCGTCACCTGCGGCACGAACGCCTGGATGGGCTCCTCGACCGTGTCGAGCAGTCCGTTGACCCGACGTGCCACCTGGTTCAGCTGGTCCATGGTGTCGTTGAACCGCTCGATGCTCTCGAGGAACTGGTTCACGCCCGTCTGGAACTGGGCGATCGACTTGCTGACGCCCGCGAGCGGGTTGTTGGTGCTGAGGAGCGCGAGGAGATCCCCGAGCCCGACCGACGCGTAGCCACCTTCCGACATGGTTGCGACCGTAGCGCAGCCTCGAGTCACGCGTCGGCGTAGGCCTCGAGCGGCTCGCAGGTGCAGACCAGGTTGCGGTCGCCGTAGGCGGAGTCGATGCGCGAGACGTGCGGGAAGTACTTCGCGGCACGCAACGACGCCAGCGGGTACGCACCCAACTCGCGCGAGTACGGCCGGGTCCACTCGCCGAGCAGGTCCTCCGCGGTGTGCGGCGCCCACCGCAACGGGCTGTCGTCGACCGGCCATTCGCCAGCGGCGACCCGGTCGATCTCGGCGCGGATGGCGAGCATCGCATCGCAGAACCGGTCGAGCTCGCGCAGCGTCTCGCTCTCGGTGGGCTCGATCATCAACGTGCCGGCCACCGGGAAGCTCATCGTCGGCGCGTGGAAGCCGTAGTCCATGAGCCGCTTCGCGACGTCGTCGACCGTGACACCCGTCGCCTTGGTGATGGGCCGCAGGTCGATGATGCACTCGTGACCGACGTGGCCGTTCGCGCCGCGGTAGAGCACCGGGTACGCCGCATCGAGCCGAGTGGCGAGGTAGTTCGCACTGAGGATGGCCGCAGCCGTCGCATCGCGCAGGCCCGACGCACCCATGAGCGCGATGTACACCCACGAGATGGGCAGGATGCCCGCCGACCCGAACGGTGCCGCCGCCACCGCGCCGCCGCTCGCGCTGAGCGGGTGCGCGGGGAGGAACGGTGCGAGATGGGCGCGCACCGCCACCGGCCCGACGCCCGGACCGCCGCCACCGTGCGGGATGCAGAACGTCTTGTGCAGGTTGAGGTGGCTGACGTCGGCACCGAACTTGCCGGGTTGCGCCATGCCGACGAGCGCGTTGAGGTTCGCGCCGTCGACGTACACCTGGCCGCCGTGCCGGTGCACGATGTCGCAGATCTCGCGGATGGCCTCCTCGAACACGCCGTGCGTGCTCGGGTAGGTGACCATCGCCGCACCCAGACGCTCGCCGGCCGCGGCGGCCTTCGCTGCGAGGTCGGCGACGTCGACGTTGCCGTGGTCGTCGCACGCGACCACGACCACGCTGAAACCGGCCATCACCGCGCTGGCGGCGTTGGTGCCGTGTGCGCTGGACGGGATGAGGCAGACCGTGCGGTCGTGCTGTCCCTGGCTGCGGTGGTAGGCGCGGATGGCCAGCAGGCCGGCGAACTCGCCCTGGCTGCCCGCATTCGGCTGCAGGCTCACGGCGTCGTACCCGGTGACGGCCACCAGCATCTGCTCGAGCTGACCGATCAGCGAGCGGTAGCCCTCGGTCTCGTCGTCGGGGGCGAAGGGGTGCACTTGCGCGAACTCGGGCCAGGTGATGGGCTCCATCTCCACGGTGGCGTTGAGCTTCATGGTGCACGAGCCGAGCGGGATCATGGTGCGGTCGAGCGCGAGGTCGCGGTCGGCGAGGCGGCGCAGGTAGCGCAGCAGTTCGTGCTCGGTGTGGTAGCGCTCGAACACGCTCTGGGTGAGGAACTCGTCGGTGCGGCGCGCGGGCAGACCCTCGGGCGCATCGCCGAGATCGTCGGCGAGCGTGGCACCGAACAACGCCACGACGCGCGCCACCAGTTCCGGCGACGTGACCTCGTCGAAGCTGAACCCGACGTGCTGGTCGTCGACGTGGCGCAGGTCGAGGCCGTCGGCCCGTGCCACAGCGAGCACCGCGGGGGCGTCGCACGGCACCGTGACGGTGTCGAACCACGTGTCGTGGAGCGGCTCGACGCCCGCGGCGCGGAGGGCCGCCACGGCCATCGACGTCAGGCGGTGGGTGCGTTCCGCGATGCGCTGCAGGCCCCCGCGCCCGTGCCACACGGCGTAGAACCCGGCGATGTTGGCCAGCAGCACCTGCGCGGTGCAGATGTTCGACGTGGCCTTCTCACGGCGGATGTGCTGTTCACGGGTCTGCAGGGCCAGGCGCAGCGCCGGCCGGGCGGCGGTGTCGGTGCTGACGCCCACCAGGCGACCGGGCAGCGCACGCGCACCCGCCTCCGTGGTGGCGATGAACGCCGCGTGCGGGCCGCCGAAGCCCATCGGCACACCGAAACGCTGCGCCGACCCGATGGCGATGTCGGCGCCGAGCGCCGCAGGGGGAGTGGTGAGCACACAGGCGAGCAGGTCGGTGGCCACCACGACGACGGCACCCACCGCGTGGGCACGTTCGATGGCGGCACGCCAGTCGGGCACGGCGCCCGTCGAGGTCGGCAGGCTGAGCAGCAGGCCGAAGCACCCGGCGTCGACGGCGTCGATGTCGCCGACCACGAGATCGATGCCGACGGGCTCGGCGCGGGTGGCCATGACGTTGATGGTCTGCGGATGGGTGTCGTGGTGCACGACGAACCGGTCGCTCGTGGACTTCGACGTGCGTTGCGCCATCGTCATCGCCTCGGCGGCTGCGGTGGCCTCGTCGAGCAGCGAGGCGTTCGCGAGCTCGAAGCCGGTGAGCTCGGTGATCATGGTCTGGAAGTTGAGGAGCGCCTCGAGGCGACCCTGACTGATCTCGGGCTGGTAGGGCGTGTACGCCGTGTACCAGGCCGGGTTCTCGAGCACGTTGCGCAGCACCACGGGCGGCGTGTCGGTGCCGTAGTAGCCCTGACCGATGAGGCTGGTGCGCGGTCGGTTCCGGTCGGCGAGGCCACGCAGTTCGGTCATCACGTCGGTCACGGCACGCGGCCCGGGCAGGGGGAGCGGGCCGTCCATGAGGATGCTGCCGGGCACCGTGGCCCGCAGCAGCGCCTCGAGCGACTCGACGCCGACGACGTCGAGCATGTGCTGCTGCTCGGCCGGCGTCGGCCCGATGTGACGGCCGACGAAGTCGTCGGTGCCGAGCAGGTCGGCGAGAGTGGGGCGTGCGCTCATGGAGGCCTCCTGGGGCGTGTCCGGTGGTGCTTCCCCCGCTGTCATCGATGCCTGAGAGCTTCTCCGCACATGTCGGATTTCCCCGTCGGCGAGCCGGTCGAGCCGGCTGCTTTCCAGCGTTGCCCACCCGGGCGGTCCTGTTGCCTGAGAGATTCCGGGGAGGTTGCTCCTTCGGCGCCCCGCCGCTGGCTGCGTCGTGGCTCTCCCGCTCGGGTGTATCGGCACCAGTGACGCTATCCCATCGCGGGCCGGACCGCCCGCCATCGCGCTGACCAGGTACTTTGCACCTCGCGGGATGCCATTTGGACGAATCTTTGATCAAGAACGACCGTCGTCTTCCGATCTGACGACTAAGCAGTGAAGCAAGCCAAACGTTCGGGAGACCGTTGGCGTGTCTGCTGCGGGCGATGTCAACAGATCAACGGAGGATTCGATGAATCGAACCAAATGGATGGCCGGCATTCTCACCAGTGCCGCTGTCGTGCTCGCCGGTCTCGGCGTGGGTGCGGCAACTGCTGGTGCGGCGCCGAAGGTCGATCCGCTACTGCCCACCGAGCTGACGCTCCCGTTCCCGGGTGCACCCCTCAAGCTCACCGTCACCACCGGCCCTGGCGGCGCGATCGCCAGCGCCGACCTCGACAACGCCGGTGCCTTCACGGCCACCGACGTCAGCGCCAAGAAGGTGCGGTTCGTCGCCAACGACGGCACGCTCCAGCTCACGGTGAAGTCGAAGGGCAACGAGCAGCGCGTCACCGCAAAGGCGGCCGAGTTCGGCCAGCTGGTCGGCACCTCCAACTGGAGTGGCGACGTGTTCGGCACCGGTGCCGCCTCCACGGTGGCCTTCACGGTCGGCGGCGATGAGCTCGCCCCGACGCTCACCATCGACAGCGCCGTCTCCGGCGATGCTGCCGCGGGTGGCGAGGCCATCATCGGCGACATCCGTACCGAGAGCGACGACGACGACGGCGAGATCGAGGTCAAGGGCAGCGTGAAGTTCACGCTCGACGGCCAGAGCCGCACCCTGTCGATCAAGGTGAAGGTCGAGAACGACGACGACGACGATGACGACAGCCCCGAGGGCGCGTCGCTGCGCATCACGCTCTCGAAGCTCCGTGGCGTGCCGCAGAGCGTCGAGGACGCAGTCGGCCCGAAGGTCTGGACCGCCGCCCTGTGCGACGGTGTCAACACCGCCACCGTGAACTACACGGTGAACGCCGATGGCACCATCACGCTCGACAGCGCCACCAACACCGACGGCTCGAGCCCGGAGACCAAGGCCGAGAGCAACAAGATCGAAGTCCGCTTCGGCAAGGACGCTCGGGTCAAGATCCGGAGCAGCATCGACGGCGACCAGATCACGGTGCGCATCGAGGAGAAGGTCCGCTGCCGCGACGCTGCCGATCCCACCACCAACGTCTCGACGTCGACCACCGTCGACGACGACGACGATGACGACCACGACGAGGACCACCACCGCGGTGGTCACGACGACGATGACGACGACCACCGTGACGGTGGCGGTCGTGATCACGACGAGGACGACTGACCTTCATGTCGTTCGGTCACTCGCGGGTGCGGCTCCTCCTCGGAGGAGCCGCCCTCGCAACCCTGCTGCTGGTGAGTGCCGGCTGCAGCTCCGATGACTCCGATGTCGACGCGAACTCGGCGGACGCCACCACCACGGTGGCGGACGCCGGGTCCACGTCGGCACCGTTCACGGTTGCGTCGTCCGTGGACCCGGGTCCGGTGTTGCAGAACGCATTGGCACAGCTGTCGGCGGGCTACCACTTCACCTCGACCTTCGTGGTGAACGGTGCACAGGTGCTCAGCGCCGAAGGCGATCGCATCGCCGATTCCAGCCGGTTCACGGTGTCCACCAACGGTGCGCTCGTGAACTACATCACCACCCCGGCGGGCAGTTATGCCCAACCCGACGGTGGCGACTGGGACCAGATCGACGATGCCGCCCCGGTGAGCGATCCGGTGGCATCGCTGCTGGCGCCCGCGTCCATGGCCGTACTGTCCGACGACGGCACCTCGATGCGCCTGCGGGTGACGGTGTCGGCGGTGACGCTCGGTGTGGCCCAGGAGGGCAACGCCGATGTCGACGTGGTCATCACCAACGGTGCCATCACCGAGATCGGCTACTCCACCACGGTCGACGGCAGCGTCGGCAGTGTGGCCACCACGGTGGGCCCGGTGGTCGATCCCACGCCCATCGCGGCACCCATCTGAGTTCCTGAGCTCCTGAGGAGTTGGCGACGGCGCCGGGCTTCGTGCCCGGCGCCGTCGTCGCGTCTACTCCACGGTGCCGTAGGCGCCCTGCTCGCCGGTGGCGGTAGCGGCGACGACCTCCGCCACTGCATCGCGGAGGTCGGCCACGAAGCCGTCGATCTTGCCGTCGTGGATGGCGTTCACGGTGCAGTGCAGCGAGGCGGGCGGTCCCTGCCGGTCCACGTACCAGCCGCGGTGCCAGAGCGCATCGGCCACCGCGAACACGTCGAGCGCGTTGCCGTCGGCCGCGCGGAACGCGACGAGCGTCGCGTCCGGACAGGCGATCACCTGCAACTCCGGCGTCGCGTCGATGGCCGCCGTCAACTGCTCGCACGCGTGACGTGCGGCGGCGGTGAGGCGCAGGTACCCGTCGTCGCCGAGGTGGTGCAGCACCGCCCAGGCCGCGGCCCACGGGCCGCCGCTCTTGGTACCGAGCACGCCGCTCGAGCCGTAGACGCCACCGAGCCAGTTGTCGGTCACGTAGGTCTGGTACGACCGCAGCCGCTTGTCGCGATGCACGAGCACGCCGCACCCCTTCGCCGAGTAGCCGTACTTGTGGAGGTCGACGGAGATGCTCGTCACTCCCGGCACCGAGAAGTTCCACGGCGGCACGTCGTGCCCGAGGCGACGCAGGTACGTGAGCGTCACGCCGCCCATGCACGCATCGACGTGACAGTTGATGTCGCGGGCGGCGGCGAGCGCGGCGATGTCGGCGATGGGATCGATCACACCCTGCGGGTACTGCGGCGCCGAGCCGACCACCATGACGGTGTTCTCGTCGATCGCCGCCTCCATCGCGGCGACGTCGGCCCGCCAGTCGGCGCCCACCGGGATGCGTCGGCTCTCGACGCCGAAGTAGTAGCAGCCCTTCTCGAACGCGGCGTGCGCCGACGCCGGCAGCACCACGTTCGGCGCGGTGATGCCGCGCTCCTTCCGGCCGCGTTCGCGGGCGCCCTTCACGGCCAGCAGCAGGCTCTCCGTGCCGCCCGAGGTGACGAACCCGGCCGCCTCGGTGCCGCCCTCGAACCAGTCGGCGACGATACCGACGACCTCGCTCTGGATGCGTTGCAGGCTCGGGAACGCGTGCGTGTTGAGACCGTTCTCGGATGCGAACTGTCGATACGCCTCCTCCGCGATGGCGATCACCTCCGGCCCGGCGTTGTACGCGAGCGTAAAGGCGCGTCCTTCGCGCCAGCGCACATCGCCCTCGGTGTAGTCGTGCAGCTGTCGGAACACGTCGTCGCGGCTCATGCCGTGCGGAGGCATCGTCATGCGGCGAAGCTACTCGTCTAGCGTCGACGGGATGACGGTGCCCACCCGCGACGACTTCCTGCTCGATCCCGACCTCGTGTTCCTGAACCACGGTTCGTTCGGAGCGACCCCTCGCGTGGTGTTCGACGAGTACCAGCGGCTGCAGCTCGAGATGGAGCGCAACCCGGTCGAGTGGCTCGGACGACGGGCGGACGCACTGATGGCCACCGCGCGCGCCGACGTCGCCCGGTACGTCGGCGCACAGCCCGACGACCTCGTGTTCTTCCCCAACCCCACCACGGCGGTGAACATGGTGGCGAAGAGCCTGCACCTGCAACCGGGTGACCAGATCGTCACCACCGACCACGAGTACGGCGCGATGGATCGCACCTGGCGCAAGCTCACCGCGGAGGCCGGCGCCGAGTACGTGCGCGTACCCATCCCCGTGCCGGTCACCACCGCGGCCGACTTCGTCGAACGCGTCTGGTCGGCCGTCACGCCGCGGACACGAGTGCTGTTCCTCAGCCACCTCACGAGCGCGACCGCACTGCTGTTCCCGGTGCACGAGCTGTGCCGCCGTGCCCGCGCCGCCGGCATCCTCGCCATCGTCGACGGCGCCCACGTACCGGCGCACGTGCCGCTCGACCTCTCGACCCTCGACTGCGACATCTACACGGGTGCGCTCCACAAGTGGATGTGCGCACCGAAGGGTTGCTCGTTCCTGTGGGCGCGGCCCGACGTGCAGCCGATGCTGCACCCGCTGGTGGTGAGCTGGGGATGGGAGAGCGACCACCCGGGCCCGTCGCCCTTCGTCGACCATCACGAATGGCAGGGCACGCGCGACCTCTCGCCGTTCCTCGCCGCGAGCGCCGCCGTGCGGTTCGTCACCGAGCACGACTGGGCCACCGTGCAGGCCGACGGCCATCGACGCACCCTGCGCGCCCGCCGTCTCGTCGACGAGCTCACCGGGCTCGAACCGCTCAGCCCCGATGAGCCGATCGATCACGAATGGATCGGCCAGCTCGCGTCGATCCGTCTGCCCGACCACGTCGACGTCGTGGCGCTGAAGGCCCGTCTGTTCGACGAGCACCGCATCGAGGTGCCGCTCCACCGTTGGAACGACATCCCGTTGCTGCGCGTCAGCTTCACCGCGCACACCACCGACGCGGACGCCGACGCGCTCGTCGCCGCACTGCGAACGCTGCTCCGCTGACGGCTAACGTCGCCCACATGGGGATGCCGCAGGGGCTGGGCGTGATCGACCTGATGCTGGGCATCCCCGAGCCGGGCCAGCGAGACCACTGGTACCGGTTCCTGCAGCCGAACCTGCGCGACGCGGAGAGCCGCGACATGGCGATGCCCGCGCAGTACATGTTCAAGGACATCCCCGACGAGCCCTCCGCCGCCGACATGATCGCCTGGACCGTCGACCAGATGGACGGTCATGGCATCGAGCGGGCACTCATCGGATGCTCGCTCGAGGGCGGTGTGCAGAACGACGCACTGGCGCGTCACCCCGAGCGGTTCTTCGGATGCCTCCACGTCGATCCCAACGGGGGAGTGCCGGTGCTGCGCGACATTCAACGCGCCCACGACGAGCTCGGCATCAAGGGCGTCTCGTTGTTCCCCAGCGGCTGCAACCCGCCACTGCCCATCAACGACAAGCGCATGTACCCGGCGTACGCGAAGTGCGCCGAGCTCGGTCTCCCCGTGCTCTGCTGCGTCGGTGTGCCCGGCCCGCGGTTACCGATGGCACCCCAGCACGTCGAGCTCGTCGACGAGGTGTGCTGGTACTTCCCGGAGCTCACGTTCGTGATGCGCCACGGCGGGGAGCCGTGGACCGAACTCGCCGTGAAGCTGCTGCTGAAGTGGCCGAACCTCTACTACACCACGAGCGCGTTCGCCCCGAAGTACTACCCGAAGGACATCATCGACTTCGCCAACACACGTGGCGCCGACAAGGTGATGTACGCCGGCTACTTCCCGATGGGGCTCAGCCTGCAGCGCATCTTCGCCGAACTGCCGCAGGTACCGTTGCGCGACGAGGTGTGGCCGAAGTTCCTGCGGCACAACGCCGCCCGAGTGTTCGGCCTGCCGGCGTGAGCCGCTTCCCGTGGCCGGTGCCGTACGGCTGGTTCGCCGTCGCGTGGAGCGCGCACGTGTCGCCCGGTGGCGTGGTGCCCTACCGCGCGTTCGGTCGCGACCTGGTGCTGTGGCGGGACCATCGCGGTGACGCGCACCTGCAGGACGCGTTCTGCCCACACCTCGGAGCACACCTCGGCCACGGTGGCACGGTGAGCGACTGCGAGATCGTCTGTCCGTTCCACGGCTGGCAGTTCGACCAGAACGGTCGCAACACGTGCATCCCGTACAGCGAACGCACCAACGGCAAGGCCCGGCTGCGCACCTACCCGGTGCTCGAACGCAACGGCCTCGTGATGGCCTGGTACCACCCCCACGACGAGCCGCCGATGTGGGACATCCCCGTCGTGCCCGAGTTCGGCGACACAGCAGGCGAGGTGGCAGGGGAGTGGGCGCCACCGGTGTGTCGCTACTTCACCATCGACACCGCGTGGCAGGAGATGGCCGAGAACGGCGTCGACGCCGCGCACTTTCGTTACGTGCACGGCACCGCCGAGGTGCCGATCCTCGAGGAGTACACGCCCGACGGCCCCCGTTCGCACATGCGGTCGAAGCAGTTCTTCGTCACCCCGCGCGGCAACGTCGAGGGGCGCATCGACAGCGACGCGTGGGGTCCCGGCTTCAGCGTCGTCCGGTTCGCCGGCATCGTCGACACGATGCTGCTGGGCTGTGCCACGCCCATCGACGAGGACCACTGCGAGATGCGGTTCACGTTCACCGTCCGCCGCTTCGCCGACGAGCGCGCCACCACCAGCGTCGCCGAGGCCGCCATCAACGAGATCTCCCGCCAACTCCTCGAGGACAAGCCGATCTGGGAGCACAAGGTGTTCGTCGAGCGCCCGGCACTGGCCGACACCGACGGACCGTTCCTGCAGTTCCGCCAATGGGCGGCCCAGTTCTACGCCGACCCGGTCTGACCGTCCGTGGACACCGCACTCGTCTTCGCCATCGCCGCCGCGCTCCTGCTCGGCGCATCCGACTTCTTCGCGGCGCGTTCGGCACGCACCACGCTGTCGATCACCGTCACCCGCACCGCGGTGGGTACCAGCGTCACCCTGTCGCCGCTGCTGTTGCTGCTCGTCGACTGGGAGTGGGTGACGCACGACGTGGTCATCGGCAGCCTCTCCGGGCTGTTCATGATCAGCGGGCTGATGCTGCTGTACCAGGGCTACAAGGTCGCCCGCATGGGCATCGTCGCCCCGCTCACGTCCGTCCTGCTGGCGATGGTGCCCGTGCTCTGGGACCTCGTCAACGGCGTGCAGCCCAACTCCACCGCGGCCATCGGGATGGTGCTGGGGCTCGTCGCCGTGGTGCTCACGTCGTACACACCGGGCGGCACGGGCAGCGTCACCATGGGCGCCGTGCTCGGCATCACCAGCGGCGTGGTGTTCGGCGTGGCGTTCACGCTGATGGGCGAAGTGGGGGAGGCGTCCGGGCTGCTCCCGGTCGTGTTCCAACGCGGGAGCGGGTTCCTGCTGCTCGCCACCATCTCGCTGTTCCGCAGCGAACCGTTCTTCGCCTCGGGCACCGGCCGCCGCTACGCGATGGGGGCAGGGCTGCTCGGCCTCGTCGCCATCGGCTCGTTGCAGCTCGCGTTCCAACGCGGCGACACCGGCCCGGTGTCGGTCGCGTCGTCGCAGTTCGCCACCGTGGCCGTCGTGCTCTCGGTGCTGTTCAACAAGGAGCGCATGCGCTGGTGGCAGGCGCTCGGCGTCGCGGCCACCGCGGTGGCCGTCGCGCTCATCGCGCTGGGAGGCTGAACCGATGACCACGTTCCACGAGTGCCGTGTCACCGCCGACGAGGTGAACGAGTTCCTCGCCGCCCAGTTCCCGGGCACCGCCAACTCGTGCGAGTCGGTCGGCCCCGGCTGGGCGGTCGCCGTCATCCGACCCGGCGAGCTGAGCCTGCGTCCCGGTGGCATCGTCAGCGGCCCCACCGTGTTCGGGGCGTGCGACGCGGCGCTGTACTACGCCGTGTTCACCGCGGTCGGCCTCGAGCCGATGGCCCTCACCAGCGAGCTGTCGATCAGATTCCTCCGCCCGGCCAGGGGAGCAGAGCTGCGGGCCCGTGCCGTGCTGCACCACGCCGGCCGGCGCTCGGTGATCGGCACGGTCACCGCCTGGACCGACGACGAGCACCGCCCGGTCGCCGTCGCGCAGGGCACATACGTGCGCCCGACACCCACCGAGGGCTAGCGTGACCGGCCATGGCCGAGAAACCCGTCATCACCATTCCCGAGGGCGAGCCGCCCGCCGACCTGCTCATCGAGGACGAGATCGTCGGTGACGGCGAGGAGGCCACGGTCGGCAAGCGCGTCATCGTGCACTACGCCGGTGTGGCGTGGAGCAACGGCCGCGAGTTCGACGCGAGCTGGAACCGTGGCGACACGTTCGACTTCCGCCTCGGCGCCCGCGAGGTCATCGAGGGCTGGGACAAGGGCGTGAAGGGCATGAAGGTCGGCGGCCGCCGACGCCTCACCATCCCGCCGCACCTCGGCTACGGCGACAGGGGAGCAGGCGGCGTCATCCGTGGCGGCGAGACCCTGGTCTTCGTCGTCGACCTCGTCGCCGTTCGCTGAGCCCGACGCGCCGGGCACCGCGGTACGTCAGCGGACCTTGGCGTCGCGGCGAGGACGGCGAACCCAGATGCCGGGACCGGCCGCGGTTCGTTCCGCCACCACGGTGCCGGCGGCATAGTCGTGGAGGCCGCGGAGGTCGGCCATGATGGGCGCGTACACGGCCAGCACCAGCACCGTGACCACGTTGTTCGACACACCGGCGAACAGGCCGAGCAGCATCGGCATCGCCGCGACCAGCCACCGCATCATCGCTGCGATGAGGTTCGGTCGCCGCAACGTGTGCCGATCGACCACCCGCGTGCCCATCCACAACTTGCCGATCGACCAGCCGAACATCGCGGTGGGCACCACGTAGTACACGCCGTGCACCACCGCGGTGGTCCAGTCGGGCGCGCCCGACTCGACGGCCAGCAGCGTCGGCACACCGACCAGGAGCTCGTCGACGAGGCCTGCCGAGAGTCGACGCCAACGTGTCGCCTGATGGCGTCCGTCACGCAGCGGCGGTCGCGGGGGCTTCACGAGCGGCGGCTTGTCCGAGCGGTACTCCGGGTCGTCGAAGTCGTCGGCGAGTGCCGATGGGTCGACCGCGGCCCAGGCGACCGCCTTGTTCACTTCCTCCGTGTACGTCCCGGCGGCCACCACTTCGCCGCGCACGATGCCGAACGGCACGTCGCCGGCGCGCAGCACCGCCCGGAGGAGGTCGACCTGGTGCGCGTCGAGATGATGGATCGGCACCCGGCAGGGCGCCGGCACATCGGCAGCGGAGCGGTCGTCCATCGCAGCGGAAAGGCTAGTCAGCGACCAGGCGACGCACGCCCACCACGCGGGTGGTCGTGAAGGAACCTTCACGAATCACGTCGCCGGTGCGCGGGGCCTGGATCCAGGTGTTCGAGCTCGTCGCGATGCCGACGTGGCCGATGATGCCCGAACCGACCGCCGTCTCCAGGAACACGAGGTCGCCGGGGCGGATCGGCTCGACCGTCCAGTCGACGACGGTGCCGAACGCCATCTGGGCGCCGCTGTAGTGGGGGAGATCGATGCCGACCGTGGCGTAGGCCGCCAGCGTGAGGCCCGAGCAGTCGTAGCTGTCCGGACCGGCGGTGTTGAACTTGTACGGCTTGCCGAGCTGGGCCCGGGCGAACGACAGCACCGCCTGCACCTTGGCCGGCACCGAACCGGTGAACGGCGCGGGGGTCGACGCCTTCGGCGTGGTGGTCGACGGTGCGGCCGGGGTGGTGGTCGCCGGTGCCGGGGTCGACGGCACGGTGCCGCCTGCGGGCACCTTCAGCTGCATCCCCGGGTAGATCAGGCTCGTCACCGTCATCTGGTTGGTGGTGAGCAGCGAACCGAGCCTCACGCCGAGCTTCTGGGCGATGCCGCTCAGCGAGTCGTTGCGCACCACGGTGTAGACCGAGGCAGCGGACTTCGTCGGCGTGGTGGTGGGCTTCGGGGCCGTCGTCGACGGTGCGGTCGAGGAGGCGGGCACGGTGCCGCCGGCGGGCACCTTCAACTGCATGCCCGGCCAGATGAGGCTGTTCAGCTTGAGGCCGTTGGCGGTGAGCAGGGCGGTGGTCGACACCTTCAGCTTGGCCGAGATGCCCGTGAGGTAGTCGCCGGACACGACCGTGTAGGTCGAGGCCGCCGCGGCCTTCGGCGTCGAGGCCGTGGCCGTCGCCTTGGGGGAGGTGGCGGTCGTGGTGCCCTTGGTCGGCACCTTCAGCTGCATGCCGGGGAGGATGAGGCTCGTCGCCGTCAGCTCGTTGACGCGGAGGAGATCCTTCAAGCTCACATTGAGCTTGAGAGCGATGCCCGCAAGGTAGTCACCGGCGCGGACCGTGTAGCTCGACTGGACAGTTTCGGGGGCGGCCGGGGCGGCGGCGACCGGTTCCATCACCACGCCAGTGGTGAGACCGATCCCGATGCACGCGGCGATCACGACACGGTGCAAGCGAAGCATGCACTCTCATCGGCAGGTTGAGGGTGAGACTTTACGGTTCCTTGAAACCTTCCTGCATCGTCGCTGGTCACGGTGGCGAAAAATTGTCCAGTACTGTTACGGACGTGAGTCGAACCAACCGGACCCGGGAACGCCGCACCAACACCGGGCCTCGACCACAGCCGTGGCGGCCGCTACGAAATTCGTACCGGCCGCTCGAACCGCTCCATCCCGAACAGGTGGAGGAGGTGCACACGGCGTCGCTGCGGCTGTTGGCCACCACCGGCATGCGGGTGCTGCACGACGGGGCACGGGCCCGGCTCGCTCGTGCCGGCTGCGAGGTCGACGACCTGATCGTGCGCTTCGACCCGGCGATGATCGAGGAGACCCTGCGCACGGCACCGTCGTCGTTCACGCTGGAGGCCCGCGACCCGGCCAAACGACTGGTCATCGGCGGCGATCACGTCGTGTTCACGTCGGTCGGGGGCCCCGCGTTCGCCTCCGACCTGCAGCGTGGACGCCGTCCCGGCACCCACGACGAGCAGGCGGAGTACCTGAAGGTGGTGCAGCAGCTCGACATCGTCCACCAGGAGGGCGGCGGCCCGTTCGAGGCGATGGACCTGCCACCCGAGACACGCCACCTCGATCTGTACCTCTCGCTCATCCGCCTGCTCGACAAGAACTGGCAGGGCGTCGCCCTCGGCCGCGAACGTGCCCACGACTGCATCGAGATGGCCGCCATCGCCCTCGGCACCGACCGCGACGGCCTGGCCGCACGGCCGGCGCTGGTGACCATCATCAACACCAACACGCCGCTCACCCTCGACATCCCGATGGCCGAGGGGCTGATCGAGCTCGCCGAGGCCGGCCAGGCGGTGTGTGTCACCCCGTTCACGCTGGCAGGGGCCATGGCGCCCGCCACCCTGGCCGGGGCGCTGGTGCTGCAGAACGCAGAGGTGCTGGCCACCGCCACGCTGGTGCAGCTGGTCCGCCCCGGTGCGCCGGTCGTCTACGGCTCGTTCACCTCCAACGTCGACATGCGCAGCGGATCGCCCGCGTTCGGGACCCCGGAGTACACCAAGGCGGCGCAGGCCAGCGGGCAGCTCGCCCGCCGCTACGGGCTGCCGTTCCGGTCCTCGAACACCACGGCCTCCAACGTGGTCGACGCCCAGGCGGTGTACGAGAGCGCGATGTCGCTGTGGGGTGCGGTGATGGGTGGCGCCAACCTGGTGAACCACGCGGCCGGGTGGCTCGAGGGCGGCCTCACCGGGTCGTTCGAGAAGCTCGTCATCGACGCCGAGATGCTCCAGATGGTGGGGGAATGGCTACAGCCGATCGAGATCTCCGAGGCGGCCATCGGGCTCGACGCCATCGCCGAGGTCGGCCACGGCGGCCACTTCTTCGCCTCACCGCACACGATGCAGCGCTACGAGCACGCCTTCTACTCGCCGCTGGTGAGCGACTGGCGCACCTTCGAGACGTGGTCCGAGTCGGGCAGCGACGACGCCACCACCAGGGCGAACCGCATCTGGCGGCAGCTGCGCGACGAGTACGAGCAGCCCCCGCTCGACCCCGCCGTCGACGAGGCCCTGGTCGACTACGTGGCGCGGCGCAAGGAAGTGCTGCGCTGACTCAGCAGCCGGCCGTCTTCTTGAGGATGGCGTAGGGGTTCACAGCCTTCCCGCCGCCCGGATGCACCTCGAAGTGGAGGTGCACCACCGTGGTGAGACCGGTCTTGCCGGCGTAGCCGATCACGTCACCCGCCCGCACCGGCACGCCGAGGCCGATGCCCTTGGCGAAGCCGTCGAGGTGCCCGTAGAAGTACTTCGTGCCGTCCTTCGCGGTCAGCCAGAACTGGTTGCCGCCGCGCGAACCGGGGGAGTCGGTGCGCAGGCGCGTGATGCGGCCGTCGGCCACGGCCAGCACCGGCGTGCCTCGCTTGGCGAAGATGTCGGTGCCCTCGTGGCGACGTCCACCGGCACGCGGGGCGCCCCACGTGTCCCAGAAGGCGCAGGTCGTGGGCAGCGGGAACGAGGCCAGCGGCGCCACGGTGGGGGCCTGACCGGCGGCGGTGTCGAGCGCCTTCGCGGTGGCCGCATCGAGCAACCCGGAGGCGGGCAGGCCCATCCAACGCTGGAACAGTGCCACCGACTTCTTCGTGGCGCTGCCGTACACCCCGTCGGCCCCACCGGCAGGACGCGCGCCGACGGCGATCAGCTGGCGCTGCACGGCGGTGACGGCCGGACCACTGCTGCCGACGGTGGGCAGGCTCGGCGCTGCGGGCGCCGCCGGCTTCGGGGGCTGTGTGGCGATGAGCGCTGCCGTGTACGCGTCGACCGTGCCGGTGGCGGGAAGGCTGCGTGCGGTCTGGAACGCCACCACCGCCTTCGCCGTCGCGGGGCCGAACTGGCCGTCGGCGCCACCCGGCACGCGGATGCCGGCAGCGATGAGGCGCTGCTGGAGCTGCTGCACCGCGGTGCCCGACGAGCCCTGGGCGAGCTGCGGCGTGGCAGCCACCAGGCCCAGCGCCGTGGCGGTGGCGAGGTCGACCACGCCGGTCACCGGCAGGCCCTTGGCCTGCTGGAACACCGACACGGCCGACGCCGTGCCCTTGCCGTAGAAGCCGTCGGCACCGCCGGGGACGTGCACCCCTGCCTGGAGGAGGAGCTGCTGCAGGCGGCGTACCAGGTCGGACTGCTCGCCCCGCTGGGGGAGCACGGGTGTCTCGCCGCGCACGGCGTGGACCACGGCAGGTGAAGCCTGGACCTCGAGTACAGGTGCAGCGATGAGGAAGCTGCTCCCGATGATGACGATGCGCCTGAGATGTACGCCGACGTGAGGCATGTGCTGTCTCCTCGTTCGGCCCGCTGGGGGACCACCGTAGACCCGTCGGCGCCGGAAGTGAAGTCGCTCCTGGCGCGTGCCATGATGCCGGAGGACGAGAGGGGCTCCGACATGGCAGGCAACCGCACCGCAAGTGACGACACGAAGCTCGCCGCGATGGTCGACTCGATCTGGGAGCACCGCGAGGAGCTGGCCCGGATGGCACAGGAGCTGCCGCTGCTGCTGCAGCAGACCGGCGACCAGATGCGCGAGGCGGGCCAGCGCGCCCAGCAGGCCAGCGTGCACCTCGCCGGCGACGTGCGCGAGTACACCGGCCACGCCGCCGACATGCTCGAAGCCTCGAAGCACCAGCTCAGGGCCGTACTGCAGGCGCTCGAGAAGGCCGGCGGGATGCTCAAGAACCTGCCGTTCATCGGCGACATGGGCAAGGTGATGGGCGATCAGCTCGGTGCCATCGGCGACGTGGCCGACAACCTCGACGTGGTGGGTCAGAAGGTGCGCAAGCTCGGCGACCGCCTCGGCGACGTCGGCGGCGACCTCGAGGCCATGGGCGCCTCACTGGCCGGCGGTGGCGCGCGCCTGGTGCAGTTCGGTGCCCCGACCACGGCTGCACCGGTCAAGAAGGCCCCGGCGAAGAAGGCACCCGCCAAGAAGGCGCCGGCGAAGAAGGCCCCCGCGGCGGCAGTGGGGAAGCGGGCCGCCGCGTCGACGCCGGCGTTGTCGAGCACCGCCGCGAAGAAGACGGCGGCCACCGTCGCGAAGAAGGCGCCCACCCCGGCGAAGGCCGATGCCCCGAAGGCGAAGGGCAAGCACGACGCCAAGTCGGGCAAGAAGAAGGGCTCGAAGAAGAAGGGGTGAGGTGCCGCCCGGCGGTCTCACATCATTCTGACATAACGAGGATTATGGGCGTTCTGGACGGAGCTCCCGGTCGCGGAGCGGACGGCCCGCCTCGAGCAGCCAGTCGACGATCTCCCGCAGCTCGGCCGCGGTCGGTCGGGCTCCCGCCGCCGCCAGGTCGCGCTCGGCGTCGTTGACGGCGCACGCCAGCACGTACAGCTCGTCGTGCAGTTCGTCGAGGCTCGCCTTGGCGATCACCAACTCGTCCTCGTTGAGCTGCAGCTCGCGTGCTCGCTGCTGGCCGACCCAGTGCCATTGGCGGCACGCCTGGGAGCAGAACTCCCTCGGCCGGCCGCGACGCTGCTCGGGCAGCACTCGACGGCACCACTTGCACCGCGATCGCCGCACCTGTCCCTCATCGACGACTTTCGTCATGACGAAACTCTAGGAGATCAGCGGTCGGTGAGCGCGCCACCATCGCGCCACGCGGCCTCGGCCTGATCGAGCCGGTGGGTCGCGTCGGCACGCAGTCGGTCGGCGACGCCGGCCACCACGACGTTGGCGAGCGCCAGTGTGCCGACGTGGCTGTCGAAGGGTCCGCCACCCGCGGCGGCCACCGTGAACGTGCGATCGCTCACGGCCGCCAGCGGCGACAGCAGGCTGTCGGTGATGGCGGCGAGCCAGGCTCCCCGACCGTGTGCGGCCGTCGCCGCCTCGATGACCCATCTGTCATAACGACGCAGGTCGATGGCCACCACCACGTCGCCGGTGCGCAGCTGCGCGATGCTGCGCCGCACCGCGACGTCGTTGCCCTCGATGGCGTGCGTGTCGTGGCGCAGGGCACGGAGCTCGCCGAGCATCTGCTGCGCCACCCCGGTCGAGGCGTCGCCCGACAGCACGTGCACTCGCCGGGCGGGGTCGGCCAGGTGGCTGACCAGGTCGTCGAGCGCCGCTGCATCGAGCGACCGCAGCGTGGAGGCCACGTTGTCGAGCTCCAGCTCGACGTGCCGGGCGATGGCGTCGGACGCCGCCGGCTCGCGGATGCGTTCGGCGGCGGGCCGCAACTGCCGGGCCAGCGCGTGCTGCACCGCCTGCTGCAGGCCGGTGAACCCGTCGTACCCGAGCTTGGTGGCCAGGCGCACCACCGTCGCGGCGCCGGACTGGGACGTCTCGGCGAGCTCGGCCACCGTGCCGAACGCCACGAGCTGCGGGCGGGACAGCACGACCTCGGCGACGCGTCGCTCCGCCGGCGTGAGTTGGGCTCCCGCCTTGCCGATCCGCTCCTCCACTTCCACGTCGGGCAGCGTAGTCGCCGCCCCCTGACCCGAATTGTCATTCCATTGCCCGCTATAGTTGGAATGTCCATTCCAGTCCGTTCCGGACGTCGCACGAGGGAGCCATCCGCAATGACCACCATCACCGAGCACGTGACGCCCGCCGTCATCGAGTCGCCGGCCTGGCCGTCACTGCCCGTTCCCGACACCGCCATCGGCGACGAGCGCTTCGTCCGCGCCGCCGGTCACGCCGCCCGCCTGCTGCCGTCCGTGGTGCACGACGCCCTGGTCGACTTCGCCGACGCGGCTCCGCAGTCGGGCGCGCTCGTGCTCCGTGGCGTCCCCGTGGGCACGCTCCCCCACACCCCCGAGTCGCCGACGGCGCCCACCGAGAAGGACCACCTCAGCGAGTTCGTGCTCCTCACCGTGGCCCGTCGCCTCGGCCAGCCGGTCGGCTACCAGCCCGAGCACGGCGGCGACCTCGTGCAGAACCTGGTGCCCACCAAGGCCAACGCCCACCGTCAGGTGAGCACGTCGTCGGGCGTCGATCTGATGTTCCACACCGAGGCGGCCTTCCACCCGCACCGCCCGAAGTACCTCCTGCTGCTGTGCCTGCGCGGCGACGCGAACGCCATCACCACGTTGTCGTCGATCTTCGAGGTGCTGCCGCTGCTGCCCGAGCGCGTGGTCGAGACGCTGTTCCAGCCGCGCTTCCGCACCGCGGTCGACGAGAGCTACCTCCACGGCCGCAGCAACGTGCTCGGCGCGCCGATGCCGGTGCTGAGCGGCGACCGTCAGCGCCCGACGATGGTGTTCGACGCCGACCTCATGGTGGGCATCGACGAGGAGGCCGATGCCGCGCTGCGTGCGCTGTCGGCCGTCGTCGAGTCGCACCATACGGGCCTCGCGCTCGAGGCGGGCGACCTGCTCATCGTCGACAACGACGTGGCCGTGCACGGCCGCTCGTCGTACACGCCGCGTTGGGACGGCTTCGACCGTTGGATCCAGCGGTCGATGGCGGTCACCGATCTCGCCCCGAGCGCCGGCGAGCGCGACGGCCGCGTCATCGTGACGCACTTCGGCGCCTGACCACCCGTAGGGTGCCCTCGTGATCGACCTCCTCGCCCGCTGCTGGTTGCGCCTGTGGCGCTGGCGAACGGTCGAGCTCACCGAGCCGATCCCCGACCGCTGCGTGGTCATCGCCGCGCCGCACACCACCAACTGGGACTTCCCCATCACGCTCGCGATGGCGCGCGTCAGCGGCGTGCGCATCTCGTGGCTCGGCAAGGACTCGTTGTTCAAGGGGCCGATGGGGCCCGTGATGCGGCGACTCGGCGGTGTGGCCGTCGACCGCAGCGCGCCCGGCGGCATGGTGGCGGCGCTCGCCGACGAGTTGCGCACGCGTCCCGAGTTGCGCCTCGTGGTGCCCGCCGAGGGCACCCGCTCGCGCACCGAGTACTGGAAGTCGGGCTTCTACCGCATCGCCGAGCAGGCCGAGGTACCGGTGGTGCTGGCGTTCGTCGACCGCTCGACGCGCAGCGGTGGCTTCGGTCCGGCCATCGCCATCACGGGCGACGTGCGCGCCGACATGGATCGCATCCGCGAGTTCTACGCCGGCAAGACGGGGTTGAAGGACGGCCGCGTCGGGCCCATCCGGCTGAAGGAAGAGGACGCCTGACTGATATGAGTTCCTGAGGGTCTTGCCTTCGGGGTCCAGAGGTGCCAGAAGGGGGTCCTTGATCAGCTCGAGGACCCGGCGGTGCAACGCCTTGTCCTTCTGACACCTCTGGAGGTGTTCAT
>JBDKJP010000022.1:0-4390 GCA_039796575.1 Actinomycetota bacterium | reverse complement strand
GGGCGGCGGTGATGACCACCTCGCCACCCGGGAACGGGGTCGTGAGCACGAGCGTGTCGGGCGTGCAGTCGGTGATGGCGAACACGCCCACCTGCTCGTCGCCGAGCATGCGGTTCGCGTTGAGCAGCTCGAGCGTCTCGTCGAAAATGGGCGGCACGGTCTCGCCGAGCGTCAGCGTGGCCGTGGCCTTCACGGTGCCGAAGTCGGAGAACGTGGCCGGCCCCTCGGGTGTCCAGGTGCCTTCACCGACACCCGAGAACGTGGTCTCGAGGATGCCCTGCTTCGCGCCGGTGGTGAACGTCGCGGTGGCCGGCTTCATCGGGCCGAAGTCGATCTGGAACGTGCCGTCGGGCTTCATCTCGATCACCATGCCGTCGCCGCCACCCGTCGGGGTGATCTCACCGATGCCCGCCTGCGACGGGGCGTCCATCGAGGTGCTCACCCAGTTGCCCGTTGCGCATGCGGCCGACGTGTCGACCGTGCCACCGGTGGACACCGAGGTGGGTGCCACCGAGTCGGCGGAACCACCGTCGTCACTGCATGCGCCGAGGAGCACCACGGCGATCCCGACGAACCCTGCCAACCACGTTGCACGCTTGTTCACCGGTTCATCGTGCCAGGCCACGGTACGCCGATGCCAGGCACCGATACCCTGACCGGTCGGATGTCGCTCGCCTCGCTCCCCCGCCTCCTTCGCAACGAACCCGCGCTCACCCAGGCCATCGGCTCGGAGAGCGGGTTCATCGCCGTCCCCGAGAGCGCCCGCGCCATCAGCGTGGCGGCGCTCGCGCAACTGAGCGACCGTCGCCCGCTCGTCATCGCCTGCCCCACCGGCACCGATGCGGGTCAGTTGTTCGACGACCTGGCCCAGTACATGCCGTCGGGCTCGGTCGTGCTGTTCCCCGCATGGGAGACGCTGCCGTTCGAGCGCGTCAGCCCGAGCGTCGAGACCATGGGCCGCCGACTCGAGGTGCTGTGGCGCCTGCGGCAGCCCGAGACCGCACCGCGCGTGGTGGTGGCAGGCGTTCGTGCGCTGCTCCAGCACCTCGGGCCGGGCGCCGACACGGTCGACCCGGTGCACGTCACGAAGGGTGCCGTGCTCGACCCCGACGAGCTGCTGGCCACGCTCGTGCACCAGGGCTACCGCCGCGAGGAGCTCGTCGAGCACCGCGGCGAGGTCGCCAAGCGCGGCGCCATCATCGACATCTTCCCCAGCACCGCGGACGCACCCATCCGCATCGACCTGTGGGGCGACGAGGTCGACCGGCTCACCGAGTTCGGCGTCAACGACCAGCGCAGCACGCACGACCTCGACGAGGTGCTCATCTTCCCGGCGCGCGAGCTCATCCCCTCCGACGAGGTGCGCGCACGCGCCGCGTCGTTGGTGGGCAGCGAACCTTGGGGCCGCGAGCAGTGGGAACGGCTCAGCGAAGGCGCGCTGTTCGACGGCATGGAGAGCTGGTTGCCGTGGCTGGTCGACCGACCTCGCCTGCTCACCGACCTGCTGCCCGCATCGGCAAAGGTGGTGCTGGTCGAGCCGCGTCGCATGCGCGACCGCGCCAACGACCTGCTCGCCGAGGAGGACGACCTCGCCAAGGCGCTCGCCAGCACCTGGGGCCGCAACCCCGAGCTCGACTTCCCGCGCCTGCACGCCGAGACCGACCGGTTGCTCGCGGCCGGGCAGGCCGTCTGGACCGTGAGCAGCGTGCCCGAGACCCCCGACTCGCCGATGGTGAACGCCAGCGGTTGGGGCCCGGTGGTGGGCGACGGCGAAGGGCTCGCGAACCGGTTGCGCGAACTGCTCGTCGACAAGTTCCGCGTCGTGGTGGCGGCCGACGGCCCGGGCTCGGCGCAGCGTCTTGCGTCGCTGTTGCTCGACCGCGGCCTCGACTTCTCGATGGCCGGCCCCGACACCGACCTCACCAAGCCCGGGGGCTACATCACGGTCGCACCGCTGCACCGCGGCTGCACCGTCCCCGAGGCGAAGGTGGCGGTGGTGGCCGAGGCCGACCTCACCGGCCGACGCCGCGCACACCGCCAGGCACGCCCGCGCAAGCGGCAGGGCACCGGCCTGTTCGAGGACCTCAAGCCCGGCAACTACGTCGTGCACTACCAGCACGGCGTGGGCCAGTACGAGGGCATGGTGAAGCGCACCATCGGCGGGGTGGAGCGCGACTACCTGCTGCTCGCCTACAAGGGCGGCGACAAGCTGTACGTGCCGAGCGACCAGATCGACACGCTGCGCCAGTACGTGGGCGGCGAGGCACCGGTGCTGCACCGCCTCGGCGGTGCCGACTTCGCGAAGGCTCGCTCGCGTGTGCGCAGCGCCGTGCGCGAGATCGCGCAGGAGCTGGTGGTGCTCTACCAGAAGCGCGTCAACTCGCCCGGCCACGCGTTCGCCATCGACACGCCGTGGCAGCAGGAGATGGAGCAGGCGTTCCCGTTCCACGAGACGCCCGACCAGCGCAAGGCCATCGACGACATCAAGGCCGACATGGAGCGCTCCGTGCCGATGGACCGCCTCGTGTGCGGCGACGTCGGCTTCGGCAAGACCGAGGTGGCCATCCGCGCCGCGTTCAAGGCCATCCAGGACGGCAAGCAGGTGGCGGTGCTCGCCCCCACCACGCTGCTCGCCACGCAGCACGGCAACACGTTCGCCGACCGCTTCGCCGGCTACCCGATCCGCGTCGAGGTGCTCAGCCGCTTCCTCACCGCGAAGGAGGCGAAGAAGGTGGTCGAGGGCCTGAAGACCGGCGAGATCGACTGCGTCATCGGCACACACCGCCTGTTGCAGGACGGCGTGGAGTTCAAGGACCTCGGCCTGCTCGTGGTCGACGAGGAGCAGCGGTTCGGCGTGCAGGCGAAGGAGGCGATGAAGAAGTTGAAGCACAACGTCGACGTGCTCACGCTCTCCGCGACGCCCATCCCGCGCACGCTCGAGATGAGCCTCGTCGGCATCCGCGACCTGTCGCTGCTGCAGACCCCGCCGGCCGATCGACAGCCCATCCTCACGTTCGTCGGCGGCTACGACGAGCGCGTCGCCGTCGAAGCCATCCGTCGCGAGTTGCTGCGCGAGGGCCAGGTGTTCTGGGTGCACAACCGCGTGCAGACCATCGAGATGGCGGCGGGCCGGTTGCGTGAGCTCGTGCCCGAGGCCCGCATCGCCATCGCCCACGGCAAGATGGACGAAGGCTCGCTCGAGCAGGTGGTGGTCGACTTCTGGGAAGGCCGCTTCGACGTGCTCGTGTGCACCACCATCATCGAGAGCGGCATCGACATGCCCACGGTGAACACGCTCGTCGTCGAGCGCGCCGACCTGCTCGGCCTCGGCCAGATGCACCAGCTCCGCGGCCGTGTGGGCCGCAGCGGTTCGCGCGCCTACGCCTACCTGTTCCACCCGCCGGATGCGCGCCTCAGCGAGGAGGCGTACGAACGCCTGCGCACCATCGGCGAGGCCACCGAGCTCGGCAGCGGCTTCAAGATCGCGATGCGCGACCTCGAGATCCGCGGCGCGGGCAACCTGCTCGGCGAGTCGCAGAGCGGCCACATCGCCGCGGTCGGCTACGACCTGTACTGCCAGATGGTGAACGAGGCGGTCGCCGAGATGAAGGGCGAACCGGTGAAGCCGCCGTCGGAGGTGAAGCTCGACGTGCCCACCGACGCGTTCCTGCCCACCGAGTACGTGCCGAAGGAGGAGCTGCGGCTCGAGGCGTACCGTCGGCTCGCGGCGGTCACGTCGCAGGCCGAGGTCGACGACATCCGCACCGAGTGGGAAGACCGCTACGGCCCGGTGCCCGCGCCGGCCGAGTCGTTGCTGATGGTGGGCGCGCTGCGCGCCGAATGCCACCGGTTGGGCCTGCGCGACGTGCAGATCACCGGCAACGACGCACGCCTCGGCCCCATCGAGCTGAAGACGAGCGAGGAGCTCCGCCTGCGCCGCGTCAGCCGCAGCGCGCTGCACAAGGCCGAGCAGCAGCAGCTCGTGGTCCCCATCCCCCGCGGCCAGCAGCCCGCCACGTTCCTCGTCGGCTTCCTGCGAGAATTGCGCCCGGAATGAACGAGTCCACCGGCCCCGCCACCATCGACGACGTGGCCCGCGAGGCCGGGGTGTCCACCGCCACGGTGAGCCGGGCGCTGCGCAACCACCCGTACGTGGCCGACGCCACCCGCCAGCGTGTGCAGGCGGCCGCGGCACGCCTGCGGTACGTGGCCAACCCCAACGCGGCGCGGCTCGCCTCGGGTGCCACCAGCACCGTCGGGCTGCTCGCGCCCGTGCTCACCAGTTGGTACACGGGCGAAGTGGTGGCGGGCGTGGAGGAGGTGTTCGCCGAGGCGGGCTACGACCTGCTCATCGGCACCGCCGACCCGGGCGCGAGGGAACGCATGTTGG
>JBDKJP010000021.1:0-37445 GCA_039796575.1 Actinomycetota bacterium | reverse complement strand
GTGACGAGGAGGGCTCACCGCTGGCCATCGTGCTCGGCACGGTGCTCGACGGTGTGCCCGAGTCGATGGTGATCGGCCTCACCATCTACGCCGGCGGCGAGGTGGGTCTGGCGTACCTCGCTGCGGTGTTGCTGTCGAACCTGCCGGAGTCACTCGCGTCGACGAGCGGGCTCGTGGCGAACGGCTGGACGAAGGGTCGCATCCTGCTGATGTGGTCGTCGATCGCGCTGATCTCGGGGCTGGCGTCGATGGCGGGCTACGGGCTGTTCCAGGACTCGTCGCCGGGCGTGGTGGCGTTCGTGCTCACGTTCGCGGCCGGCGCGATCCTGACGATGCTGGCCGACACGATGATGCCGCAGGCCTATGCGTACGGCGGCAACCTCGTGGGCGTGGTCACCACGCTCGGGTTCGCCTGCGCGTTGCTGATCCACACGCTCGAGTGACCCGTCGAGGTCACATGGAAACGACCGTTTCGGTCGTTTCTGCGCGACTTCGGTGGGCGACGCGCCAGGCGATCCAGATGAACAGGAACTGGAACGGCAGGCGCAGCCAGGCGACGGCCTGTTCCCCGGCGGGGCGGTCGTGCCAGTCCCAGGCCATGTAGAGGTTGGCCGGGTAGACGGCGATGAACAGCACGATCGCGGCCAGCGCGCCGATGCGGCGGGTGCGCGGAAACAGGATGAGCGGGCCGACGATCAGTTCGGCGACGCCGCTGGCGTACGTCCAGAACCGTTCGCTCGGCGGCAGCCAGGGCGGGACGATGTCGTCGAAGTAGGTCGGGCTGACGAAGTGCATCACGCCGGCGAAGGTGATGAACCCGCCGAGCGCGAGGGCGAGGAGGTCGCGGCGGCCGTTCATCGCCGGAACCAGCGGCGGCGCGGCGGCGACGGGGGAAGGATGCCGGCCTCGACCGCGGCGGTGCGTACCTGCCCGGCCGAAGGGTTGACGAAGAACGTGTCGCCGACCGTGACGGTGGGGACGGTCTCGTTGCCGTTCGCGACGGAGCGGACGAATGCGGCGGCGTCGGGGTCCTGCCAGATGTTCACCGCGCGGTACGGCGTGTGCGACCGACGCAGGCCGGCTCGCAGCGACAGGCAGAACGGGCAGCCGGGCCGCCAGTAGACGGTGATCTCGTCGTTCACGGTGCGGTCCATTCGAGACCGTGGCGCGCGGCGGCGTCGGAGATGGCCTGCACCATCGCGTCGATCGAGCCGTGGCAGGCGTCGAGCGTGGCGGGGTCGAGCAGCAGCACGTGACCGTCGTCGGTCTCGGCCACCACGGCGGGGTACACGCCCTTGAGGGTGTCGCGCACGGCGGCGGGTTGGTCGTTGCGGTGGTAGGTGTCGAACGGCACCGGCAGGCCGAGCGCGCACTCCTTCCACTCCGGCTTGGTGCGCACCGACGTATGGGTGATGTCGCACAGCGAGCAGTGCCGGCGGCCGAGGCGGGCGCCCACCCAGTAGGCGAGCTCGCCTCGGATGGTGCTGTCGGCGTCGTACACGCCGACGAGGCGGCGGATGGGTGCGGCGATCATGCCCACCAGCCTCGCGGACGGCGAGGCGACTGTCGCTTCGAGCGGGCGACTCAGACCCAGCGGGTGAACCAGTCGACCAGCGCGTCGTCGGCCGCGAGGCGACCGGTGACGGGGCCATAGGTGCTGCCCTCGTGCGGGCTGTTCGGCAGCACGAGCACCTCGCTCGGCGTGCCGACGCCGCGCAGCACGCGGTGCATGCCCCACGCCTGGGCGGGCGGGCAGCGCTTGTCGTCGGCGCCGACGAGGAACAGGCACGGCGTGATGCACTCGTGCGCGCGCAGCAGTGGCGACTGCTCGCGGTAGCGGTCGATGGCCTCGTGCGGGGTGCCGCCGAAGTGCGCGGGGAAGAACGCGGCGCCGATGTCGCTGGTGGCCCACATCGCGACGAGGTCGGTGACGGGGTTCTCGATGACGGCGGCGCTGAAGCGGCGTGTGGTGCTGGCCAGCCAGGCCGACAGGTAGCCGCCGTACGAGTTGCCGGTGACGCCGAGGCGCGACCCTTCGACCCAGCCTTCGGCGATGGCGTGGTCGAGCCCGGCGAGCACGTCGCGCGTCGGGCCGTGGGCCCAGTCGCCGTGCACCGCGAACGAGAACTCGTCGCCGTAGCCGGTGCTGCCGCGCGGGTTGGTGTAGAGCACGGCGAAACCGGCGGCCACGAGTGCCTGCGCGTCGAAGTGGAAGCACTCGCCGAACGTGAACTGCGGGCCGCCGTGGATGGCGAGCACGGTGGGCAGCGGGCCGTCGGTGCCGGCCGGGCGCATCAGCCAGCCGTCGAGCGGCCAGCCTTCGGCGGTGGCGATGGTGAAGCGGCGCACGTCGGCCGTGGCGACGCCGGCGCCGAAGTGGGTGAGCGCGCGCTCGGGCGCGCCGTCGACTCGCACCGCGACCTCGGCGGGCGCCGCGGCCGACTGACTGGTGAAGACCACGGTGTCGCACACCGCGGCGACGGGGCTGCAGCAGCGGGCGCCGTCGGCGACGACCTCGAGGCCGTCCGGTTGATCGGGGTGCAGCCGGACGACGCCCATGGTGCCGCGCGAACCGACGCGGGCGACGAGGCGACCGGTGCCGTCGGAGAGCAGCACGTGCTCGTACAGCTCGGGCAGCAGCGCGGGGTTGTCGCCGTAGACGTCGCCGAACAGGTGCGGCACGTCGATGCGGCGGGTGCCGTCGGGCGAGACGACGAACAGGGCGGCGGACCCGCCCAGCGGTGCGGTCCGCGGCTCGGCCACGAGCACCGCGAGCCGGCCGTCGGGCAGCCAGGCGGTGACGGCGGCTCGGCCGGCGGGCACGTCGTGGCACACCACCGAACCGTCGAGGCGCACGATGCGCAGGTGGGTGCCGGTGCGGTGACCCTCGGGGTCGACGGAGGTGCCGGCCGCGATGGTGGTGCCGTCGGGCGACCAGGCGGGGCTCGACCAGCGCCACTCGTCGTCGCTCAGCCAGCGGGTGTCGCCGGTGGCGACGTCGACGAGCAGCAGCTGCGGCGGGTCCTCCAGTGGGCCGAGGCCGTCGAACGCGACGATGGGGCGGGTCCAGCGCCACGGCTGGGTGCGGTCGAGCACGTCGCCGCGCCGCGCAGTGACGGCGAGCATCGTGCCGTCGGGCGACCACACCGGTGCGTCGGTGGCGCGGGCGGTGCCGTCGAGCACGCGGGCGGTGCCGTCGATGCGGTCGGCCACGGCGATGGCGGCCGTACCGTCGGGCAGTGTGGTGCACCACGCGAGGCCGACGCCGTCGGGCGCCCACACGGCCGAGTGGTCGCCGTCGCCGATGACCGGCACGGGCGTTTCGGCGCCGGTGGCGAGGTCGATGACCGTGACGGTGGTGACCTCGTCGGTGGTGCCGAGCGGCACCGACGACGCGGTCAGCAACAGGCGCGTGCCGTCGGGCGACAGCGACGCATGGTGCGGGGCGCGCAGCGCGAGGAGCCGGGCGGTGGAGGATTCACTCATCCGCGTAGACCACCACGGTGAGCAGCGTGGCCGGCTGGTCGCCGGTGCTGTAGGCGTGGGGCACCGACGACGAGAAGCGCACGGCGTCGCCTTCCTCGAGCTCGTAGGCCTCGTCGCCGATGGTGAGCGTGCAGCGGCCGGCGACGACGTAGCCGTGCTCCACCGAGCCACGGCCGTGGTCGCTGGCCACGCCGGCCTGGTGCGGCGGCAGCACGCCTTCGCTGATGTCGAAGCGGCGGCGCTCCATCATCGCGAACAGCATGCGAGCGCGCGGGCCGTCGCCGTCGTGCTGTTCGCGGCGGATGATCTCGGGCGCGCTGAGCGCGGCGCGGGTGAGCTCGGCGAAGGTCTGGTCGAGTGCCTGGGCGATGCGGGTGAGCGCGGCCACGGTGGGGTTCGCGACTTCGCGTTCGATCTGCGACAGCAGCGCGGTGCTGAGGCCGGTGATGGCGCTCATGTCGCGCAGGCTCATGCCGCGGGCGAGGCGGGCCTTGCGCATGTTGGCGGCGACGGCGGCGCGCACCACGGCGCTCTCGTCGGCGGGGTCGCCCGCGGTGTGCTCGTGGGCACCGGACTGCGCGCTCATGAGGCCGACCGCCCGGGCACCGACGCGAAGAGCTGTCGGGTGTAGTCGTGCTGGGGCGCGCGGAGCAGGTCGTCCATCACCCCTGATTCCACCACGCGCCCACGGTGCATCACGTACACACGGTGCACCACCTGGCGCACGACCGCGAGGTCGTGGGTGATGAACAGCACGGTGAGGTCGAGTTGTTCGCGGAGGTCGTTCATCAGGTTGAGGATCTGCGCCTGCACCGACACGTCGAGCGAGCTGACGGGCTCGTCGCAGATCAGCAGTTCGGGGCGGGGTGCGATGGCGCGGGCGATGGCGACGCGTTGCTGTTCGCCGCCCGACAGGCCGCTCGGCCGACGTTGCGCGTACTCGACGGGCAGGCCGACCAGTTGCAGCAGCGCGGGCACCTCGTCGCGGTCGCGGCCGCCGGCGCGCAGGGCTTCGGCGAGGGAGGCGCCGATGGTCATGCTCGGGTTGAGCGCCGAGGTGGGGTCCTGGAACACGATCTGGGCGCGGCGTGCGTCGTCGGTGGCGCGGGCCCATTCGATGGTGCCGGTGTCGGCGCGTTCGAGGCCGACGAGGCAGCGGGCGAGGGTGGTCTTGCCCGAGCCCGACTCGCCGACGATGCCGACGGCTTCGCCGGGTCGCACGACGATGCTGACGTCGTCGAGTGCGGGCGGCGCGTCGGCGGTGAAGCGACGGGTGAGGCCGCGCACGGAGACGAGCGCACCCGCCGTGTCGGCGGCATCAGGCGAAGCGGCGGCCACCTGCGGCACGAGCACGGCCTCGTCGTCGGCGAGCGGCTTCCAGCACGCGACACGCCGCGTCGGGTCGCCCTCGAGCACCGGGTCGGCGGTGCGGCAGTGGTCATCGGCTCGCGAGCAGCGCGGCGCGAACACGCAGCCGACCGGCACGTCCCACGCGCGGGGCACCGAGCCGGCGATGGCGGGCAGCCGTTCCAGGCGGTCCTCCAGCGGCGGCTCGCTGTCGCGGAGGCCGGCCGTGTACGGGTGGCGGGGCGTGGTGAACACGGTGTCGCCAGGCCCTTCCTCCAGCATGCGGCCGGCGTACATCACCAGGATGCGGTCGGCGCGTTCGCGGGCGACGCCGAGGTCGTGGGTGATGAGCAGCAGCGCCATCGAGCGTTCGCGTTGGATGCGGGCGAGCAGGTCGAGCACTTCGCGTTGGGTGGTGACGTCGAGCGCGGTGGTGGGCTCGTCGCCGATGAGCACCTGCGGGTCGGCGGCCAGGCTGGCGGCGAGTGCGACGCGTTGGCGCATGCCGCCCGACAGTTCGAACGGGTACTGCTGCGCGACGCGCGCGGGCAGGTCGACCTCGTCGAGGCGGCGGGCGATCTCGGTGTCGGTGCGTTGGTCGGCGGGCAGTGCGGCGGCGATCTGCATGCCGCAGCGGTGCACGGGGCTGAGGCTGGTGAACGGGTTCTGCAGCAGCAGCGCGAGCCGGCGGCCGCGCAGCGGTGCGAGCGCCGACGGCCCGTCGGCCAGCGACACGCGCGTGTCGCCGAGCACGAGGGTGCCGGTGGCGGTGACGCCGCGGGGCAGCAGCCCGGTCATCGCCTTCGCGGTCATCGACTTGCCGGAGCCGCTCTCGCCGACGAGGGCGACGGTGCGGCCGGGCTGGAGCGTGAGGTCCATGCGGGTGACGATGGGGCCCGACGGTCCCTGCACCTGCAGGTCGTGCAGTTCGAGGGCGTTCATCGGGCCACCGCCCGTGCGTCGAAGCGTTCCTGGAGCCAGTCGCCCATCAGGTTGATGGCGGCGGCGGTGACGATGATGAGCACGCCGGGCACCACGATGGCGCCCCAGTTCTGGCCGAGCAGGTCGCGGCCGTCGCTGAGTTGGCGGCCCCAGTCGGGGGTGCCGGGGCCGACGCCGAACCCGAGGAACGACAGGGCCGACATGGCGACGAGTGCGAACGCGATGTTGAGCAGCATCGTGGTGAGGGCGATGGGCAGCACGTTGGGCACGATGTGGCGGAACATGATGCGGCGCTTGCTGAGTCGCAGCACCTTCGCCGATTCGATGTACGGGCGTGAGGCCTGGGCGATGACGGCGCCGCGCACCATGCGGATGTCGGTGGGCGAGAACAGCACGGTGAGCACGAGCACGGTGATCCAGTAGCCGCCGTCGACGAGGCCGGCCACCACGAGTGCGATGAGCGTGGTGGGCAGCGCGAGCAGCAGGTCGGCGTACTTCGACAGGGCGATGTCGAGGCCGCCGCCGATGTAGCCGGCGAGCGTGCCGAGCAGCAGGCCGATGAGCATCGAGCCGAATGCGATGACGATGGGGCCGACGACGGCGGAGCGTGCGCCGGCGATGGCGAGCTGCAGGATGTCGCGGCCGAGTTGGTCGGTGCCGAACGGGTGGCCGGGGGTGCCGGGCGGGGTGACGCCGGTGAGGATGTCCTGCTGCGTCGCGTCGGGGGCGATCCAGCCGGAGAACAGCACGAAGATGCCGACGACGGTGAGCGGGATGCCCGCGATGATCGGGGTCCACGGGATGCGCTTCACTGCAGGCCTCGCTTGCGGACGCGCGGGTCGACGGCGTAGTAGAGCAGGTCGACGGTGAGGGCGGTGAGGGCGATGACGAGCGCGGTGAGCAGGGTGATGGCCTGCACGACGGGGATGTCCTTGAAGGTGACCGAGCTGGCGAGCAGGTTGCCGATGCCGGCGAGCGCGAACGTGACCTCGACGAGGATGGTGCCGCCGAACAGGAAGCCGAAAACGAGCCCGAGGCTGGTGGCCACGGGGATGAGCGCGTTGCGCAGCACCAGCCCGCGCACCTGTCGTTGGGCGAGGCCGCGGCTGTAGGCGAAGGCGACGTAGTCCTGTTGCAGTTCGCCGAGCACGGCGGTGCGGGTGAGCTTGAACACGAGTGCGCCGATGCCGAACGCGAGGGTGATGGCGGGGAGCACGAGGTGCCACAGCGTGTCGAGGCCGCCGTCGCCGCTGCCGTAGACGGGGAAGATGTCGAGCCACACGCCGAACACGTAGAGCAGCATCAGACCGACGGCGTAGCTGGGTGCGCCGACACCGACGATGGATGCCACGCTGACGGAGCGGTCGAGTGCGCTGCCGGCTCGCCATGCGGCGGCGATGCCGAGCGGCACGCCGACGAGCACGGTGATCGCGAACGACAGGCCGGCGAGTTGGAACGTGAGCCAGATGCGTTCGGCGAGCAGCGTCGTCACGGGGACGTCGCTGCGAATGGAGGTGCCGAAGTCACCGTGGAGCACGTTCCCCAGCCAGAGGAAGTACTGGCGGAGGAACGGCTCGTCGAGGTGGTACTTGGCGCGGATGGCCTCGAGTGCCTCGGGTGACGGGTTCTTCGGACCGAGCAGGTTGCGCGCCGGGTCGCCCGGCGTGAGGTGCAGCAGGCCGAAGACGATGAACGACAGGGCCAGCAGCAGCAACAGCGTGGCGGCCAGTCGCACCGCCACGTACCGCCCGAGGGAGCCTCGGGCCAGCACGCTCACGGTCACTCCTTGGTGAGGATGCGCACGGTCCAGGGGGACAGCAGCGTGTACGGGCCGAAGTCCTCGATGGTGTACTTGTCGTTGATGGCGGTGGCGGCTTCGCCCCACCACAGCGGCACGTACGGCACGTCGGCCATCGCGATCTTCTGGGCCTCGACGATGAGCTCGACGCGCTTCGCGGGGTCGGCCTCTTCGCGCTGCTGCTGCAGGAGGGCGGCGACTTCCTCGTTGGCGTACGAGGCGGGGTTGCCCTCGGCGAGGAACCAGCTGATCAGCTCGGCGGGGTCGCCGGTGGCGTTGAAGTACCACATGTAGGCGAGGCCCCAGTCGGGCGAGCCGATGGTGTCGTACCACTGCTCGACCGGCATCTCTTCGACCTCGATGGTGATGCCCATCTCGGCGACGGTGGCGGCGAGCGCCTGGAAGAACTGGCTCACCTGCGGGGCGCTGGTCGACACGCCGACCTTGGTGGTGAAGCCCTCGGGCACCGACGACTGAGCGAGCTCGGCCTTGGCGGCCTCGAGGTCGTAGGGGAGGTCGAAGATGGGTGCGAGCGTGGCGCGTGCGGCGGCGGCGTCGCCGACGACCGACTCGATCTGCTCGGGCACGGTGAGCGCCGTGGCCACTTCGCCGTGACCGTTGAGCAGCTTCTCGACGTAGGTGACGCGGTCGCAGGCGAGGGCGATGGCCTTGCGGACGTGGATGTCGTCGAACGGGGCGACGGCGGTGTTGAAGTCGATGCCGACGTAGCTCTTGTCGGGGGCGAACAGCACGTCGGTGGCCTCGGTGTCGGCCCACTGCTGTTCCTGGTCGAGCGAGATGCTGACGGCCATGTCGATGTCGCCGGCCTCGCGGGCGAGGATGCGGGTGGTCTCCTCGGGGATGAACTCGATCTTCACGGTCTTCACCGGGGCCTTGCCGCCCCAGTAGGTGTCGACGCGCTCGAGCTCGACGCCCTTGTCGGGCTCGAAGCTGGTGACCTTGTAGGGGCCGGTGCCGGTGAACAGCGCGGCCGGGGTGCCGATCTCGCCGTTGGTGGCGGTGACGAAGCGCTCGGCCGTCACCCACATCGCGTTGGCGGCGACGGGGCCCCATTCGAACGCCACGTCGGGCGAGGCGAGGGTGATCGTGACCTGGCTCTCACCGGTCTTCTCGGCACCCTCGACGTTGGCCCAGTAGTAGGCGGTGTTCGGTGAGAGGGTCTCGTCCTTGGCGAGGCCGACGCTGTAGACGATGTCGTCGGCGGTGAGGGGCGAGCCGTCGCTGAAGGTGACGCCGCTGCGCAGCGTGTACACGTAGGTGGTGGGGTCGGGCTGTTCCCAGCTCTCGGCGAGCGCACCGACGAGCTTGCCGCTGCTGTCGGGGGCGGCGAGGCCTTCGGCCACGAGGGCGGCGATGTAGTAGTTGAAGTTGCCGGCTTCCTGGCCGGGGTAGATGTTCGACACCGAGCTGGGGAAGGCGACGGTGAGCACGTCGATCTCCTGGGCGGAGGCGCTGCCGCCGGTGGTGTCGGTGCTGCCACCCGTGCCGTCGGTGCCACCCGTGGTGGAGGTGCTGTCGCTGTCGCTGCCGCAGGCGGCGAGGAGGGCCAACAGCGCGCCGGCGCCGGCGCCCTGGAGCACGGTGCGGCGGCTGATCGGGGTGGGGGCGGACATCGGTGTCTCCTGTCTCGAGCGGGCGGGCTCGGCGAGTGGTGCCCTGTGTCTAGTCGTTGTGTGCAGTTGACGCAAGCGACTAGACACCCGCGGGTGGCGTGCGGTGCCGCCACTACGGTCGGTTGCATGACCCCGCGCCTCAGCACCTCGTACGTCGATGCTCGCACCGCCTTCCTCGATGCGGCGGCCGCGGCCGGGGCGCGGATCGAGTCGTTCCCGCACCCGATGCGTGGCGTGCAGGGTGAGGAGCTGTTCGTCGACGTGGCCGAGATCGGCCCGGCCGATGCCGACGACGTGCTGGTGATCGTGTCGGGCACGCATGGGGTGGAGGGCTACTGCGGGTCGGCGTTGCAGACCGCGCACCTGCGCACCCTCGACGCTGCGCAGTGGGCCGGCCCGACGCTGGTGTTCGTGCACGCGTTGAACCCGTACGGGTTCTCGTGGGTGCGGCGGGTGAACGAGGACAACGTCGACCTGAACCGCAACTTCGTCGACTGGTCGCAGCCGCCGCCCGCGAACCCCGACTACGCCGAGCTGGCCGATCTGCTGGTGCCCACGTCGTGGTCGGCGGAGGAGCAGGGGCGCACGCTGCTGGGGTTGTTGGCGAAATTGGAGGAGGTGGGGCTCGATCGGTTACAGGCCATCGTGAGCGGCGGCCAGTACGACCACCCGACCGGCGTGTTCCACGGTGGCACGGGGCCGACGTGGTCGCACCGTTGGCTGCGTTCGTTCGCCGACACGCGGTTGGCCGGCGTGCGGCGCGTCGCGATCGTCGATCTGCACACCGGCCTCGGGCCGTGGGGCCACGGCGAACTGATCAGCAGTGAGGGGCGTGGGTCGGAGATCTTCGAACGGCAGAGCGAGTGGTGGCACGACGTGAAGGCGTTCGACGACAGCGTGTCGGCCGAGTTGGAGGGCGACTGGTTGAAGGCCGCGCCGGGGTTCGCCCCGCACGCGGAGGTCACCGGCATCACCATCGAGTACGGCACGGTCGACCCGATCACGGTGCTGCAGTCGTTGCGGGCCGATGCCGTGCTGCACGCGCACGGCGACCCGTCGGCACCCGAGGCCGAGGCAATCCGCAACCAGGTGCGGGGCGCGTTCCTCGACGACGACCCGGCGTGGATCGAGGCCTGCTGGCCGCGGTACCGGGAAGTGGTGACCGCGGCCGTCGAGCGGCTGGGTTAGTTGTGGCGGCTGCCGGGCTCGGCAGTCAGCCGTTGGAGTACACGCGGGTCGGCGTGATGAGCACCGCAGTGCGGCGTTCGGCGGCCATCACGCGGTCGTACTCGTCCCAGTCGTCGTGGGTGCCGCCGGCCGCGGTGAACACGTCGCGCAGCAGCAGGCGAATGCCGTCGGCGTCGAAGCCCGGTGCTGGGTCGTCAGGCCCGATGAGCGTGGCGGTGCCCTCGACGGCGGCCCACTCCCAACTCACACGCGCGGTGAGCGTGATCTGCGGTCGTTCGCGGAGGTGGACGAGCTTGCGTGACCGACCGGCGGCGACGAACGCGACGGCCGGCTCACCGGTGATGGGGTTGGTGGTGACGCCGGCGTTCACCACCGACGACTGGATGGTGCCGTCGGGTCGCAGCGTGCTGACCACGCAGAGGCCGTGCTCGCGGCGGAGCAGTGCGGCGAGGTCGTCGATCGTGGTCATGACGCGGGCTCGTTGAGCTCGATGAGGTTGCCCGACGGGTCGCGCAGGAACGCCTGCCGGCCGGGGCCGACCTGCTCGGGGTCGCTCACCTTCACGCCGTGGGAGCGGATCTCGGTGATGGTGGCGTCGAGGTCGGCCACCCACATCGCGAAGTGTTGGCCCATCTGGGTGGGCGTGTCGATCTCGAGGAGGTGCACCTGCTGGTCGCCGAGGTCGAGCCATGCGCCGGCGAACGGGAACTCGGGCCGGTCGGTGCGAGGCGTGAGGCCGAGGACGTTGGTGTAGAAGTCGATGGCCGTGGCGGCGTCGGAGACGTTGATGGACACGTGATGGATGCCGAGTGCCCTCATGGGGGAGAGTCTGTCATGGGGCGCCGCGCACGCGACCGACGGCGGACCACAGCCAAAGACGCTCAGGGTTCGGTGGTCTCTCGCCGATGACTCTTCGCCAAATGAAACGGCGTGCTCGGACATGGCATTGAATACCCGAAACCTTCAAACTCAATCCCGCCGCTCGTCGCATAGCGTGCCCTCTTTGACCAGCGACACGCGGGCTGGCGCGTACTCGAGACGACAGGTACGCAAGGCACAACGCGATTGGCTTCTCCGGAACAAAGGTGTGATTGTCGTTGTCAGCACCCTTGGCCTCCTGACGAGCGCGGTATTGAGCGCCGTCGTTGCGGAGAGCCTGGCGCCCTATGTGATCGGCGGTGTGATCGCATCATGCGGCTGGTGGCTCTACGTGCTCATGATGCAGTTCAGCGGCATTGGCGGCCATCAGACGGGGATCGCTGCAGAGGAGTGGACTGCTGGGGAGCTGCGGCGGCTCCGCCAGATGCGGGACGGATGGAGGACGGCGAATCACATCTGGCTGGAGAAGGCCGATGTCGATCATGTTGCACTCGGACCGGGAGGGTTCTTTGCGCTCGAGACGAAGTTTCGTTCGGACTGGGCGTCGGCTGATCTCGTCGCGATCGCAGCGCAGGCACGCCATGGTGCGGAGCGCCTCCGGCCTCGGCTCGGCCCGAAGGCGTCGACGAAAGCCTGGGTTGTGATGTGGGGGCCGGGGGTACGGGACTTGTACCCCGAGCCGTTCGAGGTCAACCAGGTCCGGTTCTGTTGTGGCGTCGACCTTGTCGGGGTGCTCTCCCGCCTACCGAAGGTGTTCGACGATGACGCGGTCGAGAGCGCTTACACGCGGCTTGCAGACAACAGCCGTCGACGTGACATCGCAGAGATCGCCGAGAGCGGCTCGTTCGTTCGACCCGCGATCTACGGGGTTGTCGATGGGTGCGTTGTTGCGGCGGCCGTCGTGGCCACGACCACCGTTGTACTCGCCCCGGCCTCCGTCCAACCGGCCGGGCTCTGGACGATCGTTGCGGCCGTGACCTTGGCTATGTCTGCGTTCGGGCTACGTGGGCGCGTGACGAACCCGACGTTGCGCTATTTCTCGATTGCGGTTCTGGCGACCGCGACTGGCCTTGGGGTCATCGTTGGTGCGGCGATGGCACTCAACGCGCTCTGATTCGACGGCATCCAACGCAGTCTGTTTCCAGGGCTGAGCCCGACTCCTGTTGGCTCGGACGAGCCTCCCCGGCCGTTGTTCATCCCTTGCGGCTCATTGGGCACGTCTCCAGTCAGGCCGCAAGTGAGGGCGGCGATCTCACGCCTCAACGCCGCGGCGTCGTGCGCGACAGACGGCGCGCGGGCTACGTCCCTCCCGACCCGTCCTCATCTTCCGTCGACGGTTGGTGCGCTTGGTGCACCTCATAGTTGTCGACTGTGAGTACTCCCTCGCCGCCCCAGCGATAGGCAACCATCGGGCCCTTGCGGGCCACGCTGTAGTCGACGCACGCGACGGTCGACGACCAAAGCTGCACGGGCGGCGTGCACCAGTAGTGACCGACGATGACCGGAGTCGTGTCGGTGGGCCCCACCGGAGGAATAGGAGTGTCGGCAAGCTCCGGAAATGGTTGGTTCTCCGGTGTGCGGGCGCCGTTCGGAATGATCGCTGCCTTGCGGAGGGTGTTCGCGGTTGGGTCCCACCACTTTCGTCGAGCCATGTCGCGAGGAAACGAATCCCCATCGATGTAGGACAAGCCGCCGAGCTCGATCTCGGGGCCTTTGAGCAGGATTTCGAGTGCGTCGTATTCCTGCGAGCCCTCTATCGAGGTCGCGACCACGGCCTCGATGGTGAGGCCACCGGCCGGCGCCAACCTGGGCTGGAGGACTTCCATTGACGCCTGGTCCCAACAAGCGTGCACGACACGAAGGGTTGCTCGGCCGAGTCGAAGCTCGAGCCACAACGGAAGCGAGACCAACCATTGAAGGATTTCGACGTGCAGCGTCGAGCCCTCGCCGACCTGTGCCAGGAACTCGGCATGTTGGCTTCGGTTCTTCTCGGTGTGATCGCGGCAGAACCGTCCAGGCGCGCCAGGGTCCGGCGTGTGCCACGCCACAGCGTTGTACTCATGGTTGCCGAGCACCATTTGAGCGCTGCCGGCCTGGACCATCTTCTGCACGAGTTGGATAAGTGCGACTTGTTGCGTCCCGCGGTCGACCAGGTCGCCGACAAAGATGGCCTGGCGGGTTGGGTGCCGCCAGATTCCTTCGATCTCGGCGTAGCCCATCTGTGTGAGCAGGCCGAGCAGCGCGTGGAGGTGGCCGTGCACGTCGCCGATGACGTCAAAGCCATCAATGTGTTGTCTCGTGGTGTCGCTCACTCGTTCCCTCCGAGGCCTGTCTGCTTCGATGTCTGCTCTGACTCGAAGCTTCCCAGTCGTGCCCAAGCGACCTCGGTCAGCGGTGTAAGCAGGCGGAAACGAACCTGCATGGGCTTGGTGCCTTCGTGGCTGATCGGCGCGACGAGCCCGCAGTACTCGAACTCGCGAGTCTTCTTGTCGGGCCGGACCCAGAGATGCAGTCGAATACCGGTCGCGAGTGCGTCGAGCACCTCGCGGCCTCGCTTGCTCTCAGGGGCTGTCGCTGACTGCGAGCTCCAGGTGAAGATGTCGGGCGACTCAAACGCATCGATGTAGTGCTGACCAGTCGACATCGCCTCCTTGTTGAGCGTCACGAGGAGCACGGCGTCGGTCCCGTTGGTGGAGTAACCGGACTGCTGGAACTGCGGGTTGTGCTCCATGCAATAGAGCGCCCCGGCCTCGCGACGGATCAGCCGGTCTCCGATTCGACCTGCAAGGGGGTTGACGTCGGACTGTGCGAGCGGCCTGATCAACCGAGCGACGACGCGCATCGACGCATCAGCGTGGATCGTTGGGTAGTCGACGTGTGCGGAGCGAAGTTCAAACCCGGAAGCCGTACGACCGAGCTCCTTCAGCGCACTCGTCACGGGGCCCCCGTCGCGTTGCTCCACGAGAACCCGCTGGCCAACGAGCTCGCCCGCGCTCTGGGTCCCTGCCCACTCGAAGAGCAATGGGTCTCCGTGCCGGATCGGCTGTTCGCCTCCGTCCATCGAGTCGCCCCGGGCAAACACGACAAACTCCTTCGCACCGTCATGGTCGCCCTCACCGAGGATCTGTAGCCGCCCAGCACCGTATGTTGCGAGGTCGGTTGCACCGAACGCTCCGCACGCCACGGCGTAGTCAGCGAAGAGCGGAACCGCTGAGCTGTTGCCGTCGATCGACTCGAGTTGCTGGGGAGCAAGAACCCAGAACCCGTTCTCCTGCCGCAGTCGTACCCGGTGCGCGGTCCCTGGATGACCGGCAGCAGGTCCGAACCATCCACGCAGAAGCGTTGGTAGAGCATTCCCTGGCTCGCCCGCTCGCGTGGCCACATTCATCGCAACCTTCACGAAGCGCCCGAGGTAGCGATCGCCGTTTGCGAGGAACTCGACTTCACCCTCCGGGAGGTCAGGGTGCTTTCCCCGGTCGAGCATCAGAATGGGCTTGCCGCCGGCGTGGGTCAGCTTGAGCACAGCATCGGTGCTCTCGGGCGGTGACTTGTCGAGGAGGTAGCGCTGCAGTCGCCATTCCACGATCTCGGCGACCATCGAGTCAAACGCGTTCGCATTGTCAACGTCCACTGCGAAGGTTGGCTCGAATCGTTCAGCGATCTCGCCAGCGATCCGGAAAAGGGCGCCGGGATGATCACCGGCCAGGTGAGTGAGCGGCCACTTTCGCCACCACCGCTCCCAGGCGTGAGCGTCTGCCGTCGCGGGATCGGGGAGCTCGTCCGTTCGAACGTCGGCAATGAGACGCGGATCGCCGAGCAGAATGGAGCGTGAGGTCGAAGACACCCCAGAAACGGTCGTACCTGTCCGAAGCGTTCCGTCCCTCAAGAGCGCGCGGAGGGCGACGAGCTTGTACGACTTGTTGATCGACTCGGTCTCGAACGACCGAAGCACATCGCTGTGAAGCGACCACACTCTTGACTGCGGTTGCTCGAGAAGTCCGATGTCGCCGAGGAAGCCGTGCCATCCTCCATGCCGGGCCCGAAGTGCGGCCGGGTTGAAACCCGCTTGGAAGACCTGCGCTGCAGACGGCCGCACGCCTTCATCGTCAAAGTACCTCCGGCAGTACTCCTCGATCCCCGAGGTACCGGACTGCTTGACCATGTGCTTGAAAAGCTCGATGACGTCGAGGTCGTAGCTCACCGAGCACCCTGGCGGAAGCTCGAAGCTGCCATCGTTCACTGCACGGAGTACCGCAATGTCGCTGGGCGTGGCCCGTGATCCGAGTGAGAGCAGCACTCTCGGCCGTGTCAGGAACGAGCGGTGGTTGCCGATGAAGTCGATTACACGCAGGTGATCCTTCTCGTCGTTGGTCCGGAGGCCTCGGCCAATCTGCTGCAGGAAGATCACGGGTGAGTCCGTCGGGCGGAGTAGCAAGATCGTGTCGACCTCGGGCGCGTCGAATCCCTCGTTGAAGACGTCAATCGAGAAGATCACATCAAGTGCACCTGCCCGAAGTCGATGGACGGTCTCGCGGCGCGGATCGGAGGTTGGACTGCTATGGACTGTGGCGGCTCGGGCGCCCTTCGCAGTGAAGAACTCCTTCATGAAGTCGGCATGGGTGATGCTGCAGCAGAACGCCAACGTGCGGGCGCCACGCCGTTGAGCCCACTCCTGGTACGCCTGCTCTGCGCGTTCGCGAGTCTCGAGTGCTTCGGTCAGTTGCTGTGGGTCGAAGCGTCCGTTCCTCCAGGGGATGGGCTCAAAGTCCACGGTGTCGCGAACGCCCCAGTACTGAAACGGAACCAGCTCACGTCGCAAGATGCCTTCCACGAGCGAGCACTCGTAGACCAGGTTGTCGTGGCACAGCGCAAGAAGATCTGCGCCGTCCATCCGTCGAGGGGTAGCGGTGAGACCAAGCAGGAACTTTGGTCTGAAGTAGTCGATGACGGTCCGGTATGTCGGCGCAGCGGCGTGATGAAACTCGTCGATGACGATGTAGTCGAACTCGTCGGCCTCGAAGTCAGTCAGCCGTTGGCTCAGAGTCTGAATGCTCGCGAACACGATCTGAGCGGCCGGCCGCTTCTCGGGACCGTGAAACAGCCCGAGGCTCGCGTCAGCGCGAACTTGACGGAACACGTCGCGGCTCTGGGTGAGGATCTCCTCGCGGTGAGCAATGAACAGCACTCTTGAGAACTGCGGGCGAGAGGAGTCGAACGCCGCAAGCCAGGTCTTTCCGAGCCCTGTGGCGAGGGTGACAAGACCTCCGGTGTAGCCGGCGGACCGAGTCGCCTCGAGTGCTGTCAGGGCCTCGCGTTGAATCGGGCGCGGTGCTACGGGCTGCGGCTCGGGCTCATCGACGACGTCCTCGAGACCTGGTGATGGTGCTGTGCTGACATGTCGGCGGTAGCTGTCGAGAAAGCCCGCCTCGAGCGGCTCGCAGCGCGGATCGTCCCAGACACCATCAAAGCTCGCACGCAGGCGCGCGACGTCACGCGTGCCGACATTCCATTCGACTCCACCGTCGATTCCGGCTGCGCTGAGGTTGCTCGATCCAACAAACCCGGCGGCGAGCCGGGACGTCGACGACCAGAAGATGTATGACTTCGGATGGAAGCTGACGCCACTGCTGCGAAAGACCCTCGTCTCGATGGCTGACCCGTAGTTGTCCCTCAGGTCGAGTAGTCGGGCGAGCGCCCGGTGATCGGTGACGTTCATGTAGTCGGTGGTGATCACGCGAACGCGTGCCCCGCGCTCGAGGGCATCGGCAAGGTGGTCCTCGATCAGGTCGAGACCTGATCGCATGATGAAACTCACGATCAGGTCGATGCGGTCGTACCCGATGTTCGTCAGGCACCGGTGCAACTCAGCGAGCAGGTATCGCTCCTTGGTTGCGTCGAAGAGGTCAAGTTCGTCGGGTTGGTCGACCGTAGTGGCGAGGTAGTTCCCTCGGCTCGGAATCGCGAGCCGGACTCCGCCCCGTGGGTCAGGCGTATCTCCGTGGTACCGCGGAATCACATGAAGGTGAAGGTGGTCGACCGTCTGCCCCGCCGCAGCGCCTGCGTTGAAGCCGACGTTGTAGCCATCTGGCCGATGGCTCGCATCGATCACCTGCTTCACTTGGTCGACAAGATTCCAAAGGTCAACCTTCTCGTCTGATGAGGCCTCCCACCAATGAGAGATCAGCCTTCGAGGCACGACGAGGCAATGGCCCGGCGACACAGGAAAGCGATCCTTGATGGCGAACGCGGACCGGTTCGAGGCCAGCCAATCTGACAGTGGAATCTCCAGAAACGGCGAAGTCTCGGCGGTCACAGACTCTCGAATCTATGTGAAAGGTGGCGGCGGCGGTGTCGCGACATGCGTGCGTCACTCGCCGCCGCCGGAGAGCACCATCGGTGGTGAAAGGTCGAGCATTGCCGGCAGCTGAGAGCCCTGAGCGAGCAACTCGATCATGAGGTCTTGCCGTGGCTGTCCAAAGGCCAGGCGATAGAGGGCGATCACTTTCTTCAGGTTCGCCCATGCTTCCTCGTCCCGACTCATCGGGTAGCTGAGGACATGGCGCTCAGTCGCGGCGGGTCCATCGAGGTCCCAATGCGGAACCATGTCGTTGACGCCAGGAGCCCGGGCCGCCTCAGCTGCCGCATACATCGTGGACCAGAGATCTGCGGTGTCAGTCACCAGGGCGTGTGTCTGAAAGTGATGGACCAGGTTCTTCCGGATCGCGTGTCCATGGAATCGGTTGACGCGACCTTCGCGCTGTTCGAAGTCGACCGGGTTCGCTGGGAGATTCCAGTGCACGATTGAGTGACACCACCAGTGAAAGTCAACACCTTCCTGTCCGATGGATGTCGTCGCAAGAACGAATGGCCAGAAGGGCGAGTTGAATGCCGCGCGTACTTCGGGCAAGCGAGCGTCGTCCTGCTGCTGCTTGAGACCCCCATACCTGAGGGCAAACCGGCCAAAGAACGAGATCGGAGCGCGATCTGGGTGGTCAACATCAGTTGCCTGATAGGTGGCGCCACGGACGACGAGCGCGCGTCGCGCCGTGTGGGCCAGACGAAGCATCTGCTGGTCGTCGGTGAGCTCCAAACCCTCCGAGCCAACGAGGTGATGTAGGTACTCGTCCAGCATTGCTTGCACATTGCCGCTTCGGCAGTACTGAAGGACGGCTCGCCAGTACGTCTCCTCGTCGGACGCGCCAAGCGTTGACAGTAGGTACGTTGCGTCCGGGCGATTGAACAACGTGCGGAAGCCCGATGCGATGACCGCTGCCGCATCCCAGAGGCCTATCTCGGTGACGCTGTGAGAATCCGGCAGCAACCTTCGGAGGGAGCGCCACGCAACGTTGCCGGGCGCCGCAACGCCGAGGAGCGCCAACGTGCTCACGAAGTCGGTGGGACGTTCGACGTTGGCGGTATCGCTGAGACCATTCATCCGGTCGAACGCCAGGCCCGCATGGAGCGTGATGCCGTCCTTTGCGTCCTCGAGAAGCGCCTCACCGGACTCGAGCGAGCCAAGAAGGGCGTCGCGCATCTGGGCATACGGGCGCCCGCCGAGCGCGTCACGGATGGAGCTGCGGCCGTCGAGATCGAAGGGGGCGCCCCAGTACCAGGCGGTGCTGGCGCTCGATGTGCCGGTGCCGTCGGTTCCGAACCGCTGCTGCACCCTTGCCTCTGCTCGCAACATCATGTCGTCAGAGTCCGTGTCAAACGTCTGGCTCTGTCGGGCGAGCTCGAGTGGGTCGGTGATGCCCGCCAGCGAGGGGCTGGGCCAGAACAAGGCGAGCGTCATCATCGAAGCCGGCTCGCCGTCGCGTGTCCGGTACTGCAGCCTGGCGGTGAATCGGTCTCGGTCGAAGTCTCCGCTTTCCGTGCGAATGCGACGCTCAGCCTCGTAGCTCATCAGCGAGGCGATTGCCGAGGGCGCGGCCACCCAACTCGAGAACACGATCCGCTTGGTGATGTTCTGTACCAGTGGGTCGGCGAATGGCCCTGCGGGTCGGTAGTACGGCAGCGATGGCGGCGTCCAGAGCAACCTCCACCAACCTTGGTCGATGGTGTCAGCGGCGAGCTGGCGGAGGCGTGAGTTGCCCCAATCGATGGGTTCGAATCGCTCGATGCTTCGTCGATGAAGCCGCTGCGATGCCTTGATCAGCGGAACGAGGTCGTGGTGGCGGTCGTCCGCCGCGAGTGCGGCCTTCAGTTCTCGCCCGACCTTGTAGCCGTCGAGGAAGTTGACGAAGTACGGCGCCGACTTCCAGTAGTCGACGGTGAGCGGCGACTCGAGCGCGGACGCGAGTCGTTGTAGTGCCACATAGCCAGCGAGGTCGGCCGCAGTCACTGGCCCGGATTGCGTGTGGGTGACGCCGGTGGACAGGTCTCGTCGCTCTACACGGCTCATGAGTCGTAGGAGGGAGGTTCGCAACACAGCACGTAGATCGTCGGTCGCACGACCGGCAAGGGTTGCATCGCGAAACGCGGCGAGGTCTCGACGAATCTCTGCGACAAGCCCACGGCGGTGATCGAGGAACTCCAGGGTCTTGAAGAGGTCGGTGTAGTGGTCCTCACCGGACGCGGCTTCCTCGGCGAGTGTGAAGGGCTTGTAGGGCGTCGCCGAGAGAAGCAGCACCCGGGCGTCATCCTGAGAGAACAGGTGGTGCGCGAGTTCGGCGGAAGGGTCGAGAGGGTCGAGCAAGTTCCGGAACCTCTGAAACTCGTCGAGAATGATGAGATCTGGTTCGAGCGCGCGGACACCCGCCCGGGCGAGCAGGTGCCGAAGTCTCCCCGTGAGGGCAGTCGCAGCGTGTCGTTGTTCCTTGGTGAGATCCGATCGACCTCGGACCTCGGCGACAAGCGTTGGAAGCTCCTCGGCGGCGGGTGATGCGTCGAAGTCGCGCAGGAACTGCGCGCGAATTGAGGGCTCCCAGTTCCCGGGCTGCGCCGCGACGTAGCCGTTGAACCGCTCGAGCGTGCCGACGCCGCCCTGAAGGATGCGACGAAGTGCCGTCGAGTCGCCGCGTCGGTATCCGAGATGCTCCTCGAGGAGTCTCACAAGGATGGCTCGCTCGCTTGCCTGGCCTGACTGCTCGCCCATGTTGAACGATGTGCCGGGAGTGAACGCGACCAACGTGACCGGCTTCGTACCGCCGGTTGCCGAACTTTGCAGAAGTCTCGGCTGCGAGACGAGCATGCTCAGCCGCGTTGCTGGGGCAACCTGCTGGTCCTTCGATGTCGCGAGCTTCCTGAGGTTCTGATCTGCGATGTCGCTGTTCGAGCAGACGTAGACGATGTCGATGCGTCGGATCCCATCGTCGTGCTGTAAGTGGTCGATGACCTTCTGGATGAGACCCCGTGCCACCATCGTCTTGCCAAGACCTGTTTCGTCGGCGATCAGGAACCGCCGGGACGAGGATGGGTCGCCGTAGAGGCGTTGAAATGCGTGTTCGACGCTGGCTCGTTGAAAGTCCTTCAACCCGGCGAGGGGATCGGCGCTGGTCATGCCGACTCCGTTCCCACGAGGTGTCGAGCCTTCTTGACCGCGTCCCAGAACTCGTCGTTCCACCCTGCCGGCAGCACGGTGGGGTTTGTGTCTCGCAGTCGCTCAACAAGCACGTCGAGACGGTCGATGGCGGCCGGCGCCGTGGCCAAGGCACGAACCAGCAACTCGAACATTCCAATAGAGGTCGGTGACTTGTGCCAAGCGCCTGCGCCGCCGAGTGAGGCGTCGAGCCCGGTTGGAGAATCGTCGACGAACGACAGAAGGAGCATCACGAAACGAAGGAACTTCTCTGGGGTGTCGATCTGGCGCACCATCAGATCGTCAAGACGCCCCGGGATGTCGATGAGCCACTCCGCCTTGATCACAGCGGAGCGCGAACCTGAGATTCCTTCAGCACGGCCTGAGACGGTAGCGACAAAGAACGGAGTCAGAGAGGCGGCCGCGTCGGCGGGGAACTCCAATGCAACACGTCGACCGGGCAAAGACACCTGCGTCATTTGAGGAACGCTGAATGGCGCAAACGTGATCTTGAGCGCGTCGATCCTGTCGTCTGCGGGCAAACGCCAGTCCGAGAGAAGTCGACCCGTCCAGCCTGTCTCGTTCTGCGAAGCGTCGAGCGAGAACTGGTTCGATGCGATGTCTACGAGCAGGTTTTCGAGAAGTCGCTCGACGGGCGGTCGTTCAGGTGAGGCCTCTCCTATGCTCGGCGCGTACTCCACGAGCAGGGACAGGAACGGCGAGTCGGCGTCGAGGAGCGACCGCACCCCCAGTGCCTTCGGGCCACCACCGAGTTCGCACAGGACCTCGACGTTCCCGTTGAACGCGGCCCCGGTCGCGTTGGCCGAGCCCACGTAGACGTACGCACGTCGTGCTGCCTCAATGATGTACGCCTTTGCGTGAAGTCCGCCGAGCTGCCGGTCCGCCTCCACCTCCCCGCCGTCCTCGCGCAGTTCGGCGAGCGGGTTCAGGGTCAGCAGCCTGCCGTCAACCGCGCCTTCTGCGTTCAGCGCGTCGAGCGATTCCTGGCGACTGATCACGGTCAGTTCGGTACCGCCACTGTTCCCTAGGAGCTCCTGAACACCATCGCTGGTGAGGAACGGAGCGATGAGCAGGTGGCGGAACCCTGTGAAGGTTTCGCGTCTCGCGACCTTCGAGAGACCTCCTCGAACACCGAATGCGAGGAAGCGGATGCTGTCGACACCGTCTGGGCACTCCCATGTGACTCCTCGGACCTCGGCGGCGAGCTCGAGTACGCGAGTTCGTCGCTCGATGGGGAGGGTTCCACCAGCGAGATCTGGCAATGCCTCGAGAAGGGCAACGAGTCCACCGTTGTGCGGGTTAACCCGCTGAGGTCCGGGCTCACTGTCGAGGCGAAGCATGAGATCCCAACTCCGATCGGGGGTTAGGTTGCGCGACGCGACGATGCATCGGTACGACACTTCTTCGTCGGCGTCGATGAACCGAAGCACCCAGAGCTTGGGGTGGAACAGATGACCAGACTTTGGACGGCCGACCGTGTGCACCATGGGTTCCAGCAACCCTGCGAGGTCGCCGGGCCATGACCGAGCGGAGATCATCCCGGCCTGTGCGAACACGTCGATTTTGTTTGCCGTTGACCGGAGCGCTTGCATTACCGCCAACGGATCCGGGTCGCCCCCGAGGTTGTAGCCGGCGAGTGCAAGGGGAACGGTCAGCGCGCTCTGCAGATCGAGCGTGAAGGTGGTGCCAACCGCGTAGTCAAGCGTGCAGCCGGGCGGCGGCCGAAGTGCGTCGAGGAGCAGTGTCCGAACGTTCGGCTCAAACATCGTCGACCACGTCTGAGTTCAGATCGTTGAGCATTCGCACGACCTGGAACCACCGGTACGAGAGTCGTCCTGCGCCGCTCGCCCCTGTCCACTGCAGCATCATCTTGTCGTTGTAGAGCCGAGCACGGCCCTTCTTCTGGTCGCGTTCGCGTTCGCGGATCAGGGTGCTTGCCTCATCGCGCAGTGCGGGCGCCGAAGGGCCACCGCGGCGAAGAACGTCAATCCACCGATTAACGAACACCTGCGTCCGCGGGATTGGGGTTGCGTAGTGATCAGTGACGAGCGTCCAGAAGTCGTTGACGTCCCAGCTCGGGAAAGAGGAGTCGGCGACCTGTTCCCACCACTCGTCGAGGGCTTGCTCGTAGTCGCTGGTCTCTATCGGCAGGGAGAGTTCGTCGGCTCGTCGCGCAAGCAGCAGGTTGTACAGCAATGCGCTGCCGTGCAGGGCCAGCGAGAACATCTCGGCATGTCGCAGGACTCGTTGAACCTCAAGTGGCGCCCCCGCGGCGCCGGGCTCCGTCCAGGCCCAGTTCGTGCGTCCCGACGCGTTTGTCTCTTGGGGTGCAACGTCGTTGAGCACGAGCCAATGGAGTAGTGAGCCACTCGTTGAGGCGAGGAGTCGTTCCTTCAGCCAGTCGCGTTCATCGGCAGGCAGGGTGAAGTCGAGGCTCGGCAGGCTGGGAAACCCGGTGGGTGGCTTCGGCATGCTTGAGTCCCAGGCGTCGCCACTCCTCGCCACGAGCTCGGTGAGTGCATCCTCCGAAAGAGCTTCGCGGCGTGCCGCGGCGGCCAACTGCTCCTTAGAGCCGGGCCAGCGACAGATGCCGTACGAACTCAACGCGCTCCAGTAGATGCTCGACGGAAGAATCTTCACGTTCTGCCGTGCCTCGACACCGATGAGACCGCGGAGATCGCCGCCCTTGCGGAGCGTCTCGATGAGCTTGCGCTCCTCCTTGTCGACCCAACGAAGCAGTTCCGCACCGCGCAGCCGACGTTGCTCGCCGGCTTGGAACAGCCAGGGAACGAACAGGAGATACCGGGCGCGGGTTTGGATCACAGAAACCCCGGGAAAGAGCAGGTTGCTGAAGACGTCGCGAATGAGCCCAACCCCGAGTTCATCGCGACTATCCGCCTGGCTGAACAGCTGCACGATCTCCCGGGCGCGCCGGTTGTCCGCCTCAGAGAAGTCCATCCAACTGAGCGATGACGCCATCTCTCACCCACCGATCGTCAGTGCTGAGTGCTCAACGCACACTGAGGGCTGAAGTGTGACGTGACCGACGTGGTGCCGCATCACACGATCATCTCGCCGCGTCACTTCGCTCGTCGTGCGTTGCGGCGGCTGGGGCGTGATTCGGACTCAGCCTGGGCGGCAAGCTGGTCGAGGTCCTTGACCGCATCCTTTGTGAATGCGGCCTCGATAACGAACTCCGTCACGGTGGAGCGTGTGCCGCTGAGCCCGAGTTCGAAACCGGCTCCCTGCAGCCGACCGGCGAGGTCGCCGTCAATTCCGAGCGCGGACGATTTGGTGATCTGAATGCGGCCTTTCTTGCACCCGTTGCGCAGCACGCTCTCACAAATCTGCCCGAGCCCGGCGATGTCGCGGAAGCGAAGAGGACGGGGATCGACCGGTTTCCCACCATCGCCTTCCTGGTCGAATGCGAGGCTCACCGACGCGTCCTTCGACGCACTCACCACCACGCCGTTGCCCGCGAGGCGGAATCGGCCGGACCGTCGCTTAGCGGTCTGGCGGCTCGACGTAGCCACGATTCGTGCTGCGCCGAGACTGGTGAAGACCCGCAGGGCCTCCTCGTACCGGTCCTGTGCCAATCGCTCGTCGTAGTCGGCGAAGGTCACCAGCTCGTGAAAGTTGAGTGGGTGTCGCACGTAGATGACGCCTGCGACAGCCGGCCCGGCGAGGCTGAACTCAGCCTTCTGTTGCATCGGGAGGAGCTCGATTCCGAGAGCGTTGGCTTGTGCCAGCTTCTTGGGCTGCTCGTGGAAGAACGAAACCAACTGATTTGCTGCATTGGGGCTGTCGACCATGATCCCGCCTTTGGTATCTGAAGCGTGCCGGCGCTATCACTCACGATCGTAGACCGCCCCGGCTGGCAAGTACTGGGGGAATCGCTCCTCCCGACGGAAGGCCAATGCCCCGACAGGCGGACGTCGAGCCTGCCACGGCTCGGGATCACGGCAGAGTGAGGGGGACAGGTGGCCGGCTGTAGGACCAAGGCCTCATGGGCCGGACTGCGCGACAGCTCCATCGCTCACGGGCTACAGTCGCGAATGTGCATATCACGCTTGGGCCAGAACTACTCCAGCGGGTGGGGTTGGGGAATCTCGAGTCGCGCAATGCGAATCTCGTTCTACGCGACATCTATCGGCTCTTGGAATCTCGCGTTGGTTTGCGGCTTCGCGAGCACATGAACAATCGGCAGCTTGACGAATTCGAACAGAGTGTGCGCCATGACGAGGATATTGCACGTCGATGGCTCGCCGAGCAGTTTCCTGACTACGGCGAGGTCGTTGCGCAGGAGTACGAACGTCTGGAACGAGAATTGAGCGAGATAGTGAGCAGAAGTGAGTCCTGAACGTATCGAGCCCGCTACCGAGTCAGGTCGACTCGAACGAGCCTTAGCTATTGCTACCCGCCAATCCGCATCTGAGCTGTCGGACACCGTGGACGAACTGCGAGTCGTCTCGGTATGCGGTGGACGAGGCTCAGGGAAGACCACGCTTCTGCGGTCTGCAGCGGACCTCATCCAGCAGAGTGTGACAGGTGCAGAAATCATTCGGCTACCCGTTATCGAGCCAGACCTTCTGGCCCCTCAGGAGTCCATTATCTCCGCAGTGATTCAAGAGATTACGGCGATTCTTCGGTCACAGGATCGACTTGGAGAAGTCGCAAAATTCTCGGATGGAATGGACTTGAAGCTTGGTGAGGTGACGGTGCGGATGGGGAGAAAGGTGGCATTGTCGCGCAGCCAAGCGACCATCTCGGCAGATTCTTTGGAATCATTCGCGTCCGACAGCTACCGAGCATCGTCGGCGGCGTTTTCGCTCGTGCGTGACTGGATCGACTACACTAAGAGCGTCACTGACGGGTGCATTCTTGTTCGAATTGATGATCTCGATCTTGCGGCACGTCGCGTTGATGAACTGATTGAGGACATCCGAATTCTGGTTAGCTCACCAAGGATTTGCGTTATCGTTGCTCTCGACATTGAGGAGATTCGACGGGTACTTTTCCTTCAGCAAAATCACCGTGACTACGACGCCTCGACTCTGCGAAAGACGCTCAAGACCGGGCGGGAGATCGTGTACGCAGAACAGGCCGTCGCGGCGGTGGAGGGTCAACTCACCAAGCTGTTGCGCCCTGACCTCAGAGTTGTCCTCGACGAGCTCTCGACGATCGAACGGCTCAGTTTCACGCCGATATCGGGGGTCAGTTCGATACTCGATCTCCTGCGGGCTATTGAACTGCACCCTGGAAAGCTGCCGCGAACTCTGGGCGATCTCTTCGCGTCACAGGAGGGCGAATCGGTTGTCCCAACCCTCTACGCAGACTGCCTGTCCTCAAACCGTCGACGGCTCGCGGTGTTGCATCGGCAGTTGTCGGCGCTGGACGGTCCGCGGAACGATCAACTAGAGCGTGCTGCGCAGCTGCTCGTACAGCACGGGGTATCCGAAGGTCTTCGCACCACGGGCGTTCTGGGACTGCGCGAGAGCGACTTCATTAGGTTTGGGACGGATGAGTTTGGGGAGCCGGAGGTGTTTCTCGACTTCTCGAACTTGGCCTACTTCGGAGGCGGAGCGCGGAGAAGCTATGACCTCGACGGTGGTCGTGCGGTCTCCGGCTTCGCCGCTGGGAAGCGAGCCGCCGCCGAAGATTCTGAACAGGAACACGTGGCGCTGGATGGCAAGCACACGATCCGACTACGGGTCGATTCGCGTTCGTTCGCGAAGTTTCGTATGGAGGACGGATCTGAAGGTGCATCTGTGTCGTTGGCGCTATCGGAAAGCATGCTGCTAGCGCGAGAGTTCGGTGTTGTTGATGCCATGGGGTTCCCAGAATCGCTGCGTGGTATTCCGCCCCGTCAAGGTGGCTCGAGAAAGCGGCTCGTGCAAATCGATAAGACTGACGACCAGTTTGTTCAGTTGCCGCTCTGGGACGGATACTACGACTATTGGCTCTTGACGCGCTTCTGGGCTGATGTCGCACGGCGACTTGATCTGTTGAAGGTCGCTCCGACAGACGCCGCCGCCCTCGGGGTTGCAGCACTGATAGCTGCCGTCGTCGAAATCACGACGTCGCGGTCCACTGCCGCGACCGGTCTACGGGTGGCCGGATGGTCCAACAAGGTCGCAGTGAGCCGCGAACTAGCGATCTCGATTGATGAGGCGTGGACGTGCTATCAGCAGGTATTTAGCCTGGAGGACGTACGAAGCCGCGACTTCTTCCACTACTTCGAGGATGCGCTTCCGATGGTCTTCCACCCGCTTCTAGTCGGCGAGAATCGATGGCGAGAGCTGTTTGGCGATCATCTACGCCATCTTGCCGAGGTTGGAAGACTCGATGTCGCCAGGCCGTCACTTGCCGAGGACTTGAACTTGCGGTGTGTTCAGGCCATCGGTGAGGACTGGGTAGATCCCCTGGTCGAGTGTATTGAGATGCTCGATGAGGAACGAGGCAGAGTGGCGCGGGCTCGTCAAGAACGCGCACGATCGAGGCAACTCGCGAATCGTCCTGAAGCCCTAGGCGGTGAATTGCTGTCGTATGCTGCCGGTTCCTCAAACACGGCGGACCAGGACCGGCTAACTCAAACCGTGAGGAGTGAGTTAGCGGCACTCCAAAAGGAGACCGAGCATCAGATCGCGATTTTCGACGGGCATTAGGATCGATGGCTTCAATAGATATCTGCGCGCTGGCGCTCGGGAGAGCTCCACAATCTGGTCATCCTCCGTGGGGGGATCGCGATCGGTGGCTTGAGTTGAGTCAGTCGTTGCAGCCATATGTGCAGTTCACGGACGCTACCCGCCATCTAGAAGCGTCGTGGAGCTCTTTCACGCAAGAAGGATGTCGTGCGACGTCCATCATTAAGTCTGCATGCGAGGATATCGCCACCCCTGACGACCTAGTCCGGCTTCGATCGACCGTGCCCGTTGCGATCATTGAGATGATCGCCGGGGACGGTCGTGCCGGCCTGGGTCGTGGCGGCTACCGCTTTGATCGCTCGCGCCTAAGCGACTCGCATGTGCACGCCGGAGGCGCAGTCCCCTTCGAGGACTGCGTCGAGCAGCTTCTGGCGGGCTCGACATCAAGTGATCAAGCTGAGCGCCTCGCGAACGGCGCTGGGCTCGACGTTGCTGGCCAACGCATTGATGTAAACCATGCAGCAATGTGTATTAGAGTTGCAGTCGAGCACCTTCGAAGCTCCATGAGAAGCAGCTTGCCTGATACCTGGAGAATCTCCGACATGCTGGCCCTGCTCAGCTGGGAGCGATTGAGCGAGAGTCAAACCTCTGACTTGTCGAGTGAGCCGAGTCGTGCACCGGTGGACCCGACGGCGAGTCCGACCAGATGGGCGGACGTGCTTTCAGTCCTACGGGGCGGCAACGGCAATCCCGAAGTCAGGTCGTTTCTCCTTCTTGCTGTATGTATTCTTAACCGCGTTCTCACCACGTCCGATGTTGCTTCACTAGATGTCTTCGTTGGGGACTTTCGACGCTGGCCAGACGTTCCCTCGACGTTCGAGTCTGCATTCCGGTCGAGCGCCAAGAGCGTAACCCGCCTTGAGTTGAGGAAGACCTTTCTGCCAGGAACATCCGTTGGGGCGATCCGCTCGAAGGCGGATGCGTTCATCGCATCGGCGAGCACCTACGACGACGTTGTTCCGCAGATGCCTCTTGGCTTCTTGAAGGATGTCGGGAGCGAGGCCGATCCTCACGTGATCCGGGGCCAGTTTGCACTGTCACGCGCCTTTGTGGAGTTTCTAGTGGGCTTGGACCACGATGTTCGTCCACACTTCTGGGCGTTTGATGTAGCTGGCAACGAGACTCTCCAGCAGTCATTTGTGTTCGTCAATTGCTTCAATATCATTAGGAGCGAACTAGAGCACGCGGGTGTCACCGTAGAGGGCAACGAGCCAGTGTTTTCGGCTCACGCTGGTGAGTCATTCGATCACCCGCTGAGTGGTGTGAGGGCTATTCACGAGTTTTGCACCTTCGGAGGTGTAAAGCGCATCGGTCATGCATTGGCCCTTGATGTAGACGAGATGGGCCGCCGCATGATCTCGTATAGGTCGCTCCCCCCAAGGGCATTTCCTGCGCTTCTCGATCTTTGCTGGTCGATCGACCTCGCAGACAGAACCCCCGGTCTCGACCTCGATTCTGTCGCTAGTGGTGCCCTGATCGGAGATGTTATTCGAAGCCTATCCGATACTCTTTTTCCTGGTTTGGACCCAGACGTAGAGGACCTAATAGCGTTCTACCGTCTAATGTTCAACTGCAAGCATTTTGAAGCTTTCGCATCACATTTGCCGTTCGATCCGATTTCCAATACGTCGAGGTGTCTTCTCGGCGACGTGGGGAATGTTCCATTCGAGCTCGTTCACGCTGTCTACCACCCCCATTGCTTCTCTAGAGTGGACCTTCGTCGCCATGCGACCAGCACTGTTCACTCGCGCCAGGTTCGTGATTTGCAGTCGACGCTCTATGAACGACTGGTTCCTTACGTTATTCAGGACCTCCGTTCTGAGTCCGTCACCATTGAGGCCTGCCCAACGAGCAACTGCAGGCTCGGGAGGCTTGGTTTTGGCGGCCATCCACTCGGTTCGTTTCTTAAGAATGATCTGCTCTGCAGCATCAGCACTGATGATCCGGGGCTGTTCAGTACATCGATCGATGATGAGTATCTGTCAATCGGCGCGTACATGGATCCCGGGGCACTGGAGCAGATCTTGTCCCACAGTTACATGGTCACGGCTCAACCTGCGCGAAGGCCGATTGTTGTGTCACCGCTGGACCGTCCTTAGCCGATGACGACCTAGCTTCCTCAGGACGCGCTCGTCGGAGTTCGAGGGTGGTGAGGCAACTGGAGAGAGGTCGCGATCGTTCGTCCTCTAGCGTGGGCTTGTGACCGCGGCACGCGTGCCCCCGGGCCCGACAGTTGGTGCTCCGTGTTGCATCTATCTTTCTGGGGGCCTCGCTGGTTTATGCGAGAACGAAGCCGCTTCGCAGGGATCAGTTAGCCTTCGGCGTGTTAGCCGTTGGGCCTCGGCTGCACGTGTCACTCGCACGCGACCCCATCCCTATCGCCGTCGAGCTTCGGCCGATACCCCGGCTGGCCCGCGTACAGAGGCGCCGCACCCGCCGCCCGGGCCGCGTCACAGTTCGCGTAGTACACGTCGCCGCCTGACGGCGCCGACACGAACGGCGCCGTCGCGGGCGGCGCAGTCGTCGCCGGGGCCGGCACGTACGGATTCGCCCGGTACCCGGCCGTCGCAGCGATCGGCCCGAACGGTGCGATCGTCGTCCCCACGCACGGCCCGCTCAACAGGTTGCGGATGCGACCGAACTCCGACTGGTCCATCGACAACGACCACCGCGCCTTGACCGCCACCCACTCGCCCACGTACGGGCACACCGCCGTCGGCTCCGACGGCAACCAGTTCGACGGGTCCTTCTCGCCCTTGTCCTGGTTCGACGCCGACGACACCGCGCGCAACGTGCGTGTGTCGGTCAGGTCGTTCCCGAACGCGATCAACGTCAACGGGTCCCACGCCCACGCACCCGAGTCCCACGCCTCCTTCAACGACACCACGTGATCGATCTCGATCTCGCTCGGCGACCCGAGCGCCACCCCGTCGTACAGCGACCACCACTGCCCGCCCGACAGGAAGCACCCGCCACCCACGCTCACCGTCGAGACCGACTCGCTCAGCAACACCTCGTCACGCGTGTCGCACCCGTCACCGTCGAGATCGGCCGGATACCCGAACGACTCCCGCACGTACCCGCCCCGGTGCTCGTTCTCCACCGGCACGAACATCAACACGTCCAACGCCAACAATCCACCCGGCATCGCAGCGACCGTCGTCGGTGCTGCGGTGGTGGTCGGCGCCGCCGTCGACGTGGTGCTGGCGGCCGCCGTGGTCGAGGTCGACGCCGCAGTGGTCGTCGCGACCGATGTCGAGTCCGCATCGTCTGACGACGGAGCGGCGGGCTCGGCCGGCGCCACCACGACCGGTCGGTCGTCGGGCACCGCACAGCCGGCCAGCACGGCCACGGCTGCGAGCGCGGCGGGCCGCCTCATGCCCGCCGTCCGCCTCGCACTCATACCTCCATCATCGTCGCTCGATCACGGCGACTGAAGGCGAGCCCCGCGACGAGGCGGCACCCGATCCGTCACCGGTCCTCGTCGATGCACCACACGAACCCGGTCTCCTGCACGTAGCTCTCGGAGTTCGCCGGGCACTGCGGTTCGCTCGGCGCACGGGCGGCGATCACGCCCATCGCACCGTCGTCGCACCTCACAGGGAAGATCGTGTCGGCATCCCACGCCACGCAGTTGCCGATGCGCCACTCCAACTCGGTGTCGGTGCTCCCTCCGCCGTGCGCGGCCGTGTCGCTCGGGCTGGCCATCACCACCGCGGCCGCGGTGGCTGCCACCGCGCCGACCGTGAGCCACAGCCCTGACCGGGCGAACACCGACCGGCCGGTCGACATCGGCGTCGCCAGCGGCGTGCTCAGCGACACGAACTTCGTCGGCTCCTCCATCGACCGCAACCGACGCAACTCGCCCGCATTCGACGCGACGTACGAGAGGTTCCGGAAGAACGACAGCATCCCCCACCACCCGCCGAGCAGCGTGCGGTTCTGGACCTTCCGACCCACCGCGGTACCGCAATCACGGCACAGCGTGAGCTGGGTGGTGTGCAACGACGCGGCCACCAGGAACGCGGTCTGGTTCTTGAACGACACCCGCCGCGCCGGCCGAGAACCGCACAGCTCGCACTCGCCCGACGCAGCCGCACGCGGCGCACGAGCGCCGGCCGGAACCGCCACCAGACCGGGTGCCGGTGGCGTCTCCATCCGCGGTGGCGCGGGCGGCGCAGGCCGCGGCGCCAACTGCGGCAGGCTCGGCGCAACCGGCGGCGGCGGAGGAGGAGGAAGCGGGCGCGGCTGACCGCTCGGCGCCTCGAACCCGTTCGTCATCGCTGCTCCCGTCGCACGTGATCTTCATCGGCACGTCAGCGCGCCACCCCAAGGCATTCCCCGGAAGAGTGTGGCCCACCACTCCGTCGCCACCGGCAACAATGGCCGTCGTGGAGTTCGTGATCGCACGCAACCCCGACCCCGTGTCGACCCTGCCCTACCTGGTGCGCCTCCCCATGGGACCCAACGGCGTGGTCCTCAAGGTGCGCGACACCTGGCCACGCACCGCCAAGGTCTACGCCCACCGCGCCGACGAATGGCCCGCCGACGCCGAGATCCTCGAACGCGTCCCCGTGCGCGCCTGCATCCGCCGCGGCGCCTCCATCGACCTCGTGCTCGACCGCGGCCGCGAGAACCGATCACAGTTCGTGTTCGCCCAGGCCCGCGGCCGCGAAGTCATCTTCTGGCAGAGCGCCCGCACCGCGAAACAGGCTCGCCCCGCCGTGTCGATCCCCACCGCACGCGCCTCGGGCCTCGTGCTCGACATCGTCGTCGACAGCCACGAGCGCTACCCGTGGACCTTCTCCGCCCAACAGGCCACCACCCGACGCCAGGCCCTCCCCGCCGGCGACTACGGTGTGCTGCTCGACGGCCGCCTCGCCGCCGCCGTGGAACGCAAGAGCCTCGCCGACCTCGTCAGCACCCTCACCACCGGCAAGCTCCGCTACCTGATGGCCGACCTCGCCGCCCTCCCACGAGCCGCGCTCGTGGTGGAGGACCGCTGGTCGGCCGTGTTCAAGCTGACCCACGTGCGACCGTCCACCGTCACCGAAGGGCTCGCCGAAGCACAGGTGCGGTTCCCCACCGTGCCGATCGTGTTCTGCGAGACCCGACCACTCGCCCAGGAGTGGGCGTACCGCTTCCTCGGCGCCGCCATCGCCCATCACGGCGAGCACGCCGCCGCCGAACGGCTCGAGGCCACCCTGCCCGCCGCCGGCCCGCTCGCGCCCGCCGAACCCACACCGGCCGAGATCCGCGCCTGGGCCACCGCACAGGGCCTCGCCGTCGCGGCGAAGGGCCGCATCCGCCCCGAGATCACCGCCGCCTACCGCGACGCGCACCCGGGCTGACCGGTCGTACGGCCGAGCGTGTCGGCACCGCCTGTCGCCGCCGAACGAGCCAATTCGCCGCTGTGCATACGTCAGCACATATATACGCAACGATGTATGCTCTCACCCGTGCCCAGTGAACTCGCCGTCCTCGAGGTGATCGCCGAACCCACTCGGCGCCGCATCCTCGACGTCGTGCGCGACGGCGAGTGCTCGGTCACCGAGCTCGTCCACGCCGTCGGCATGCACCAGCCCGGCGTCTCTCGTCACCTCAAAGTGCTCCGCGACGCCGGCCTCGTGGAAGTGCGCCGCGACGCCCAACGGCGGCTCTACCGCCTCCGCCCTGAACCGCTGCGCGAGCTCGACGAATGGCTCGAGCCCTACCGCGCCGAGCTCCACCGCCAACTCGACGCACTCGAACGCCACCTCGACCGCAACGCCGCCACCACCGCCCCGAAGGAGCGCCAGCCATGACCGACGACCTCTCCGCCCGCTACGACGGCGCGCTCGAACGCACCACCGACGGCGGCATCATCCGCTTCGAACGACACCTCGCGCACGACGTCCACGACGTGTGGGACGCGATCACCAACCCCGAACGGCTGGCCGAATGGTGGCTCCCGTTCGACGCCGACATCACCGTCGACCTCCGCGAGGGCGGCCAGATGGTGTTCACCGGCGCCGCCGACGGCGAGCCGATCGTGATGACCTGCACCATCCTGCGCCTCGAACCGCCCACGTACTTCGAGCACACCCATCCCGCACCCGGCTCCACCATGCGCTGGGAGCTCGAGCCCACCGAAACGGGCTGCACCCTCCGCCTCAGCCATCACGTGCCCGACGTGCAGGAAGCCATCGACAACTGCTACCTCGTCGGCCTGTACAACTCACTCGCCCGCTTCGAACCCTGTCTCGCCGGCACGCCCACACCGTGGGACTGGGGCGCCTTCGCCGCCGCCCGCGCTCACTACGCCGATCTCGGCCTCGCGTCGGTGGACGACGCATCATGAGCCGACCCACCGAACAGCTCCTCCGGGTGCAGAACTTCATGCTCTCCACCGACGGCTACGGCTCGGGCGAGGGCCAGAGCTTCGAACGCCCCTTCGGTCACGCCGACCCCGCCAAACTCGCCTCCTGGGCCGGCGCCACGGCCAACTGGCCGAACCGCACCGACCCGGGCGGCACCCGCGGCCTCGACGACTACTTCACCCGCGACTTCCACCACAACATCGGCGCCGAGATCATGGGCCGCGGCAAGTTCGGCCCGCAGAAGGGCCCGTGGACCGACCTCGAGTGGCAGGGCTGGTGGGGCGACACCCCGCCCTTCCGCACGCCCGTGTTCGTGCTCACCCACCACGTGCGGCCCTCCATCACGCTCGCCGACACCACGTTCCACTTCATCGACGCCACCCCGGCCGAGGCGCTCCGTCAGGCGAAGGCCGCCGCCGACGGCAAGGACGTGCGCATGGGTGGCGGCGTGTCGACGCTGCGATCGTTCCTCGACGCCGACCTCGTCGACACCATGCATGTCGCCGTGGCCCCCGTGGAGATCGGCCGCGGCTGCAAGCTGTGGGACTCGCCCGACGAACTGCTCGACCGCTTCCACCTCGAGGTCATCCCCAGCCCGAGCGGCGTGAGCCACCACATCTTCTGGCGCCACTAGGTCGCCGGTCGCCGCGGGTCGTCAGCCGCACTTGTCGGCGCAGCGATCGCACTCCACCGACGGATCGGTGAGCACCTCGCCCTCGCCCAACTCGCCCACGCCTGCCTCGCGCACTCGCGCCAGGTAGTCGTCGGCGCGCACGTTGAACCGGCACTCCACCGTGCCGTCGGGCCAACGCACCCCCATCAGGTCGTCGGGCAGACGACCATGGGCGATGTCGGTGAGCGTGATCGTGCGGCGCGCCATGACGGGGGAGGACGGTACCGGCGCCCGTGGTGGTCAGCTGCCCAGCAGCGCCGTCATCGTCTCGATCTCGGTGGTCTGGGCGGCGATCACGGCATCGGCCAGAGTGGCGACGTCGGCGTTCTTGCCGTTCGCCTTCACGTCCTCGGCCATTGTGATCGCGCCCTCGTGGTGGGCGATCATCATCTCCAGCCACGCCTTGTCGAACTCCACACCGGTGAGGGTGCCGAGCTCGTCCATGTCCTCGGCCGACATCATCCCGACCATCGACGACATGTCATGGCCCTCCATGTCCTCCATCGCCGGCTGACCCCAGGCATCGAGCCAGCCACGCATCAGCGTGATCTCCGGGTCCTGCCCGGCCTGGATGGCAGTGGCCAGGGTGACCACGTCGGCGCTCGCGCCCACGTTCGGGTCGAGCGCCATGTCGGCCATCTCGATGGCCTGCTCGTGGTGCGGGATCATGCCCTGCGCGAACTCCACGTCGGCCGCGTTGAAGTCGGCATCGGCGGGGATGGTGGCGGCCGACCCGCCATCGGTGGCGGACGTGCTCATCGAATCCATCGAGCTGTGGTCGTCGCCGCACGCCGACACCGTGAGGGCGGCAATGGCGGCGGGCAGGACGAGAAGACGCAGACGCATGGGGGGAGACCTTTCGGGCGGAGACGTCGAACTACTACAGAGTGTAGAGGGAAGGCAGCGGCGTGTGCTGTCGCGCTGCGACCCGCCCACGCCCGACCGCTACCATCTCGCCCATGACGAAGCGCCCCGACGGGACGCTCGAGCACGACGTGATGGCCGTGCTGTGGGCCGCCGACCAACCGCTCCAACCGAGCGACGTGCGCGACCGCCTGACCGTGCCGCTCGCCTACACCTCGGTCGCCACCGTGCTGAGCCGCCTCCACGCCAAGGGCATGGTGATGCGCCGTGAAGTGGGCCGCGCGTACGCCTACGAAGCCGCCATCGACGAATCGCAGCTCGCGGTGAAGCGCATCGCCGAGCTCTACTCGTCGGCCTCCGACAAGCGCCAGGTGCTCGCCGGCTTCCTCGGCTCCCTGCCGAAGAAGGACATCGCCGCCGTGCGCGCCCTGCTCGGTGAGGACGTCGACTGATGCCCGACGCGATGGTGCTGCCCCTGCTGCTGGCCGCCGGCCTCGGGCTCGCGGTCGCGTTGTGCCACCGCCGCGTACCGCCCTCGCTGGCCACGCGTGCCACCACCGTGGTGCTCGTGCTGGTGGCCGCGGTCGCCGTGCCCACCGTGTGGATGGCCGGCCTCAGCTTCCTCACCCACGCCCCGCTCATCGGCGACTGGCTCGACTCGTGCGTCGGCCACCTCACCCACCACCACGCCGTGAACCCCCTCATCGGCGTGCCCGCAGTGGCGCTCGCCGCCCTGGGCACCTGGCGTGCTGTGGCCGTGCTGCGCACCTACCTCCACCTCCGCCACACCGACGGCGGCGTGCACGTGGTGGAGCACCCCGAGGCGTTCGCGTTCACCACTCCCGGACGCGGCGGCCGCATCATCGTGTCGACCACGCTCGAACAACACCTCACCGCCGACGAACTTCACGTCGTGCTCGCCCACGAACGCGCCCACGCCCGCCACCGTCACGACCGCTACCTGCTCGCCGCGCAACTCGCCGCCGCACTGCTCGTGCCGCTGCACCCGCTGGTGAACCGGCTGCGGTTCTCGGTCGAACGATGGGCCGACGAGGAAGCCGTTCGCGAGTGCGGCGACCGCAACCTGGTGGCCCGCACGCTCGGACGAGTGGCGCTCATCGGTACCGCCACCCAGCCCGCGCTGGCGTTCGCCGGCCTCGGCGTGCCGGCGCGAATGACTGCACTGATGTCGCCACCAGTGCACGGCCACCGCCGGCTGCAACTGCTCGGCCTCACGGCGCTCATCGGCCTCACCGCCGTGTTCGCCGCGCTGCAGATGCGCCACCTGGTCGACATGGTGCTCGCGTTCTGCCTCGGCTGAACCGGCCCGCCGCCCGCACGACCTGATCGACGGGCCACGGCCTCCTACACTCCTACACGGTGTAGTGAGTCTCCCGCTTCGCACTGCACCCGCCCCGCATGCTCCGCCGTCTCCTGCTCACCACCCTCGCCCTGCTCGCCCTCGGCACCGGCGTCGCGTCGACCGCCTTCGCGCACAACTCGCTCGACGCGAGCACACCGGCCGACGGCACCACGGTCGACGTCGCGCCCACCGACATCGAGCTCGTGTTCGCGAAGGACGTCCCGCTCGACACCCTCACCGTCACCTGGATCGACCCCACCGGCGTGCGCACCGAACTGGCCGGCAGCGTGCACGGTGCCGCCACCAACATCGTCGTCACGCCCCTGCCCATCCTGGCGGCGGGCCAGCACTCCGTGCGCTGGCGACTCGTGGGTGCCGACGGCCACGCCGTCACCGGCCGGGTGCAGTTCACCGTCGTGGTCGGCGCTGCAACCACCACCGCACCGGCCCTCACCCCGTCGACCACCGTCGCCGCGGCCGTGCCCGACAGCGACGTCGACGACGCCGGGGCCGACAGCGGCAGCACCCCCGACTGGATGCGCTGGCTGCTGCGCTACGCCGGGTACCTCGGCCTGATGGTGCTCGCCGGTGCCCTCGCCGCCGAAGCCTTCGTGTGGCGACGGCCCATGCCGGCCGGCGCGCACGCGCTGCTCACCCCCGCCCTCGGCGT
>JBDKJP010000020.1:0-13717 GCA_039796575.1 Actinomycetota bacterium | reverse complement strand
GAAGGTCGACGCGCCGCCCGAGGTGGCGTCGAAGAAGCCCACCACGTCGACCAGGACGTGCGAGGTGGCGTTGGTGAGCACCACGATGTTGCCCGACGCGTCGATGGGCACCACCGCCGTGTTCGCGGTGATCTGCAGTGCATCACCGTTCAACGCCGACGAGAGCGTGCGCGGCGTGCGCGCCTGCCACGCCCACAGCACGCCGACGCTCGCGGGTCGCACCATGGTGAGGTTCACGAGCGCCTGCCGGTGCGACCCGCGCGCCGCGCCGTCGGTGACGTTCACCAGTCGTGTCGTGCCGGCGCGCACCGGGCCCGACTCGCCGCCACGGTTGCGGCTGTCGAAGACGCGACGCGATGCCGTGGGCACGAACGCCAACGGCCCGGGGTCGGGCTCCGCGGCCGCGGGCTGGGTGATGCGCCGCAGCTGCCCGCTGCCGGGCAGCACGTAGTACAGCGCCCAACCCGTCGACTCCATCACGAAGTCGATGTCGGAGATGCCGCCCACGCTCGTCGCGAACGGCGCATCGAAGTCGACCGTGCCGCCCACCGTGCGGCGGAAGATGCGTCCGGGGTTGCCGTCGGCGAAGAGGTAACTGCCGTCGTACCCGCTGGCCCACGCACCACGGGGAACGAACGCGCCGCCCGTCACGTACGCACCGCGGCTGCGCGGGTAGTCGACGATCGGGTCGGTGAGGCCGGCGGACGGCCCCGCGCACGGCGGGTTCTGGCCCTGCGGGCAGGTGCCCTCACGGATCGGCCAGCCGTAGTTGGCGCCGACCGCACCGATGTTCACCTCTTCGCGCGTGCCCTGGCCGACATCGTTGATGAAGAACCGCGTCGAGCCGACGTCGGGATCGAACGCGAACCGCCACGGGTTGCGCAGGCCATAGGCGTAGATCTCCTGGCACCGTGTCGTCGGCGTGGCCGAGGTGTTACCACGCACGCGGCAGGCCGCGGTGCCGGCGCCGGTGAACGGGTTGCCGGGCGCCGGCGCACCGGTGGTGCGGTCGACCCGGAGGATCTTGCCGTTCAGCAGGCTCAGGTCCTGCGCGGCGTCGTTCGAACCGGCGCAGCCGCTGTTGCCCCGCGGGTCGCAGCCGCCGTCGCCCACCGACACGTAGAGGTAGCCGTCGTTGCCGATGGCCACGTCGCCGCCGTTGTGGTTGCCCGCCGGCGAACCGATGTTGTCGAGCAGCACGAGTTGCGACGCGGGGTCGATCGTCGAGCCGCGCAGGGTGAACCGGCTGACCCGGTTCACGCAGCCGCCGGGCGCGGTGGGCGCCGGACGTGTGAAGTACAGGTAGACGAAGCCGTTGGCGCCGAACGCCGGGTCGGGTGCCACGCCGAGGAGGCCGCGTTCGCTGTTCGAGCACACCGAGAGGGTGAGCGCCGGCGTGGCCTGCACGACGCCGTTGAGGGACAGGCGCACGCGTCCACCCTGCTCGAGCACGACGGCACGGCCGTCGGACAGTGCCGCCACGGCCACGGGTCCGGACAGGGAGCTGCTCACCAACTGGTCGACCATGGTGCCGTCGGCGAGGGTCGCCGTCGGGCGGGGCAACGGCGCAGCGTCGACGGTCGACATCTCCACCGTCACCACCAGCGCAGCGACGAGCGCGATCGAACGCCACCGGCGACGTACGGAACTCCCCATGGACCCAACCTCCTGGATGCACCGCCCGTGCGCACCCTACCCAACCCTCGCCGGGGGTGCCCCCCGGGGCCGGGAGGGCGAGAACTAGCATTCCGAGCCGGATGACCGACGACCGCCAGCTCCCGGACGAGGGGGCACCCCCTGCGCCGTCCCGAGCGACCGGTCCCGGTCTCGCGGGTGTGCTGCTGTTCCCCGGCCTCGCGGTCTGGCGCCGGGCGCCGCTCGTGGGTGCGGCGCTGTTCATCACCGGCTTCATCGCGCCGTTCTTCGTCCTGCTGATGGTGTTCCAGCACCGTGACGACCTGGTCGGCCTGTTCACCCGTCCCAACGTGCTGCGCGGCGTCGCCATCGTGGCGCTCGCCGCGATGACCAGCCGCCTGATCGCCGTGTTCCTCACCGCCGAACGCGTGCCCGACCGTCGCACCGCGCAGCTGATGCGTCGTCGTGGCGCGGTGGCGGTGGCGCTGCTGGCCCTGCCGGTCACGTTCACCGTGTGGCGGATGGAGCAGACCCGTGCCGTGGTGAAGGAGGTGTTCGGCGCGACCGCCGACGCCGCCACCGTCACCGCGGTGAACGACGCACAGGCCGACGAGTACCACACGGTGCTGATGATGGGCAGCGACGAGGGCGAGGACCGCCTCGGCCTGCGCACCGACACGATGATCCTCGCGATGGTGCACGAGGCCACCGGCCACACCGTGATGGTGAGCGTGCCGCGCAACCTCACCAAGGTGGAGTTCCCGCCCGGTTCGGCGATGGCCGAGGCGTACCCGAACGGGTTCGACGACCTGGTGAACGCGGTGTACGAGGCGGTGGAGCTCGATCCCGAACTGAAGGCCGCGTACGACGACGGCGTCACCGAGCCCGGCATCACCGCGTTGATGGAGGGGCTGAGCTACACGCTCGGCGTCACCATCGACGACTACGTGATGGTGAACTCGTGCGGCTTCGTGAAGGTGGTCGACGCCATCGGCGGCGTCACCATCACGCTCGACAAGGCGTTGCCGATGCCGGCGAAGCTGCGCTGCTCGAACTACCGCCTCACCCCCACCATCGGACCGGGCGAGACGTTCATGGACGGCACCAAGGCGCTCGGCTACGTGCGCTCACGCGCCGCCGACTCCGACTACCAGCGCATGGAGCGCCAGCGCACGCTGCTGCAGACCATCGCCAGCGAGATCGGCATCGGCGACCTCCTCACCAACTTCACCGAGCTCGCGAACGCGGTGAAGGAGGACGTGCGCACGTCGATGACCGTCGAGGAGGCGCGCACGCTGCTCGCGTTCCTGCAGGCCGACGACGGCAAGTTCGAGTCGGTCGGTCTGGTACCGCCCATCGTGGAGCCGGGCGACCCCGACTACCCGAAGCTGAAGACGTACCTGCAGCTGCTCCGCCGCGACATCGCGCTCGGCCAGCCGGCCACCACGGTCGAGACCGTGGCGCCCGACACGACCGACTAGCGACCGGCGGTCAGCACAGCGTGTCGCCGGGGAGAACGGCGATCACCGACAGCTGGTACACCGCTTCGCCCTCCTGGAAGAACGTGAGCTGCGTGGCGTCGGCGAACAAGCTGCCGACCGCATCGGCGGCGACGACGCCGCACTCGGCCGCGTCCGCCAGCACCACACCGGTGCCGGCCGGCCACGGCACCACGGTCGGCTCGATGTCGGTGTACTGCGCGGGATCGACCACCATCGCCTGGAAGCGGTACTGCGACGCCACGAGCGGCGCCTCGGCGCCGAGGTGCTCGGCACCGACGAGCGTCTCGAGGTCGGACACCGTGGCGATGAACGCTGCCAGGTTGTCGCGTGCCGGCGTGCTGGCCATCGACTCCGACTGGGTGATGTCGAGCGCGTACGCGCTGTGCACGTAGCTGGCGCCGTTGGCGTTGATGCGCACGACCGAGTCGGCCGCGTCGGCGATGCCGATGCCGTCGGGCAGCGAGTAGTCGGGCGGCGAGGCGAGCAGCCCTGCGTCCTTCGCCGCGGCCAGCAGCGTCTGGATGCCGGCCTCGTCGATCGAGCGCTCCATCAGCGCCGGGAGCAGCGGGCCCGGGTAGATCGCAGGGGTGGCACCGGTCTGCACCACTCGACCGTCACCCGACACGAGGAGCGTGGGGATGTTCATGAACAGGTACCCCGGCGACGTGAACCCGCCCTCGTAGCCCACGCGGAACACCATCTCGTCGGCACCGGTGGGGTGCGCGATGGTTCCCGCGGTCGGGGTGGTGGTGTCGCCGCCGGTGCCCGGCGTGCCGGTGTCGGCCGGGGCGACGGAGTCGTCGCCGCAGGCGGCGAGCAGGGCGGCCAGCACCGGGGTGGCGGCCATGGCGGAGAGGAAGCTGCGTCGGTCCATGCCGGTCCGACGGCGGTCAGCCGGGGTCGGTTCCCAGGATGATGCGCGCATGTTGTTCGACGACCGCGTCGAACAGCGCGCCCGGCTGGTCGATCACGTTGTGCAGGTGCCCGAACAACTCCAGGCTGACGGCACCCATCACGGCTGCCCAGGCGGTGAGCCCCACCACCAGGGTGCCGTCGGGTGCGTCGCCGCCGAGCGTGACACGCAGGCGGGCGAGGTCGGCGCGCAGCGACGCGGGCACGGCCACCCGGTGCCGGGGACCCGCCGCCGTCATGTCAGCGAGCAGACCCGTGAGAGCCGCGGTGTAGCGGGTGGCCGGGAGAATGGTGTCGACGGGAGCCGCGTACCCCGGCACCGGCGTGCCGAACAGCAGCGACCACTCGCTCGGGTGCTCGACCGCCCAGCTCCGGATGGCGTGCGCTGCGGCTCGCCAGCGAGCTCGGAAGTCGCCGCGGCGGCGCACACCGGCGTCGGCCGCCTCCACCGCGGCGCCGAGGCGGTCGTAGCTGTCGATGATGAGCGCCGTGAGCAGTTCGTCGCGACTGGGGAAGTAGCGGTAGATCGCCGAGCTCACCATGCCGAGGTCGCGCGCGATGGCGCGCAACGACAGGGCAGCCGCACCGTCGGCGGCCATCTGCTCGCGGGCGAGCCGCAGGATCTCGGCGGTGGTGGCCGCACGGGCACGCTCTCGCACTCCGCTCACGGGGCCACTGTAGCGCAGGTCACAAGAAAATGAGAGCAGTGCTCTCGCTTTTCGTTCGCGCGTCCACCATGATGTGAGAGCACTGCTCTCGTTTGCGAGCATCGATCTGAACCAGGAGTCGTCATGCACCACCATCTCGTCCTCGGCGCCGGCCCGGTCGGTTCCGGCGTGGCCACCGAGCTCGCCGCCCGCGGACTTCCCGTCACCGTCGTCACCCGCAGCGGCAGCGGGCCGTCCCACGAGCTCATCACCCGCGTGAAGGCCGACGCGTCGGACGCCGAGGCGATCACCCGCCTCGCCGACGGTGCGGGCGCCGTCTTCAACTGCATCAACCCGCCGTACCACCGGTGGGGCGTCGACTGGCCGCCCGCGCACCAGTCGCTGATGACCGCGGCCGAGAAGACCGGCGCCGTGCTGGTGATGATGGACAACCTGTACGGGTTCGGACCCGGTCGACCGATGCCGATGCGTGAGCACGACCCGATGCTCGCCACCGGCACGAAGGGCGCGATGCGCGCCCGCATGGCCGAGGATCTGCTCGCGGCACACGCCGACGGCCGACTGCGCGCCACGTTCGCCAGGGCCAGCGACTTCTACGGGCCCGAGGTGCTCGGCGCATCGCTCGGCGAGCGCGTGATGCCGAACGTGCTCGCCGGCAAGAAGGTGTCCGTGCTCGGCTCGCTCGACCAGCCGCACAGCGTCAGCTACATGCCCGACGTGGTCCGCACGCTCGTCACCATCGCCACCGACGAACGCGCGTGGGGCTCCGCCTGGCACGTGCCCAACGCGCCCACCCTCACGCAACGCCAGTCGATCGAGGCCCTCGCGGCAGCGGCCGGCACCACGGTGAAGGTGGGCACGGTGCCGAACGTGGCACTCAGCGTGCTCGGCCTGTTCAACCCGACGATGAAGGAGTTGAAGGAGGTGCTGTACCAGTTCGAACAGCCGTGGATCACCGACGCAACGCTGACCGAGCAGACGTTCGGCCTCACCGCGACACCCTTCGAGGAGGGTGCCGCGGCCACCGTGGCCTGGTGGCGCCGCCGCACCGCCGGGTGATCCGCTTCACACAGCGTTCACATTCGGGCAACGGGGCGGCAACACCTGATGGGCAGGCTGCTGCCGCCCCTTCCCCATTTCTCACAAAGGAACGCCAGTGGCCTACCAAGCTGAATACATCTGGATCGACGGCACCGAGCCCACGCCGCTCCTCCGTTCGAAGACCAAGATCGTCGCCGACGGCAAGGAGCCCCCGATCTGGGGCTTCGACGGTTCGTCCACCAACCAGGCCACCGGCGAGCACAGCGACTGCATGCTGAAGCCGATCTTCACCTGCCCCGACCCCATCCGTGGCGGTGACAACGTGCTCGTCCTCTGCGAGGTCGACAACGCGAAGGATCAGAAGCCCCACGCCACCAACACCCGTGCGGCGTGCGCCAAGGCGGCCAAGAAGTACGCCAAGCACGAGATGATCTTCGGCATCGAGCAGGAGTACACGTTCCTCAAGCTCGACGGCACGCCCCTCGGCTTCCCCAACGGCGGCTTCCCCGCCCCGCAGGGCCCGTACTACTGCGGTGTCGGCGCCGGTCGCGTCGTCGCCCGCGAGATCATCGAGGAGCACACCCAGGCCTGCCTCGACGCCGGTCTGATGATCGAGGGCACGAACGCCGAAGTGATGCCCGGCCAGTGGGAGTTCCAGATCGGTGCGGCCGACGCGCTCACCGTGAGCGACCACCTCACCGTGGCCCGCTGGCTGCTCCACCGCATCGCCGAGGACTACGACGTGGTCGTCAGCCTCGCCGCCAAGCCGCAGAAGGGCGACTGGAACGGCGCCGGTGCGCACACCAACTTCTCGACGAAGGCGATGCGCGAGGACACCAACATGAAGGCCATCAAGGCCGCCTGCGAGGCCATCGGCAAGAAGGTCGACCTGCACGTCAAGAACTACGGCCACGACATCGAGAGCCGCCTCACCGGCGCCCACGAGACCGCCCCGTACAACAAGTTCAGCTACGGCGTGTCGAACCGCGGTGCGAGCATCCGCATCCCGTGGCAGGTCGAGCTCAGCGGCCGCGGCTACGCCGAGGACCGTCGCCCGAACGCGAACTGCGATCCGTACACCGTGACCCGTCTCCTCATCGAGACGGTCTGCGGCGCCGCTTCCTGAGCGACGCACGCACCAGCCGGATGGGGCGGGTCGACCACGCGGTCGGCCCGCCCCTGCGGCTTTTCCCGACGGGTTCGAACACGCCCGTGGCAGACTGACCCATCCCTCGAGCCCCGCAGGGAGCCCTCATGCTCGATCAACAACGCGACTACGTGCTGCGCACCGTGGAGGAGCGCGGCGTTCGCCTCATCCGGCTCTGGTTCACCGACGTGCTCGGCAACCTGAAGAGCTTCGCGATCAGCCCGGCCGAGCTCGAGAACGCGCTCGAGGACGGCATGACCTTCGACGGTTCGTCCATCGACGGGTTCAGCCGCATCCAGGAAGCCGACGTGCTGGCGATGCCCGACCCGAACACGTTCGAGGTGCTGCCCTGGGGCGACCAGAAGGCCGTGGAGGCGCGGGTGTTCTGCGACATCCACAACCTCGACGGCACCCCGTTCGAGGGCGACCCGCGGCAGGTGCTGCGCCGCAACCTGCGCGCCGCCCGCGACCAGGGCTTCACGTTCTACGTGGCGCCCGACATCGAGTTCTTCTACTTCGCGCCGCCCGAGCGCGGCGGCGCGCCGGTGCCGCTCGACGAGGGCGGCTTCTTCGACCTCACCACCACCGACGTGTCGGGCACGCTCCGCAAGGAGACCATCCGCACGCTCGAGACGATGAGCATCCCCGTGGAGTACAGCTTCCACGAGGACTCCCCCAGCCAGCACGAGATCGACCTGCGCCACACCGATGCGCTGAGCATGGCCGACAGCATCATGACGTTCCGGCTGGTGGTGAAGGAGGTCGCGGCGAAGCAGGGCGTGCACGCCACGTTCATGCCGAAGCCGCTCGAGGGTCTGCAGGGCAGCGGCATGCACCTGCACCTCAGCCTGTTCGACGGCGAGCAGAACGCGTTCCACGAGGGCGACGACGCGTACAACCTGTCGCCGGTCGCGAAGCACTTCATGGCCGGTCTGCTCCGCCACGCCGCCGAGATCACCGCGGTCACCAACCAGACGGTCAACAGCTACAAGCGGCTCGTGCCCGGCTTCGAGGCGCCGGTGCACATCAGCTGGGCGCGCAACAACCGCAGCGGCCTCATCCGGGTGCCCATCCCCAAGCGCGGCAACCCCAGCGCCACCCGCATCGAGTACCGCTCGCCCGACCCGGCCACCAACCCGTACCTGGCGTTCAGCGTGCTGCTGGCTGCCGGTCTGCGCGGGGTGGCCGAGGGCTACGAGCTGCCGCCCGAGGCCGACGCCAACCTGTTCGAGATGGACGACGCGGCACTCACCAAGTTGGGCATCGACACCCTGCCGCAGAGCCTCAGCGACTCGCTGAAGGTGATGGAACGGTCCACGCTGGTGCGTGAGGCGCTGGGCGAGCACATCTTCGAATGGTTCCTCCGCAACAAGCGCACCGAGTGGCGTGAGTACAAGACCCACGTCAGCCAGTTCGAGCTGAACCGCTATCTGAGGGCCCTCTGATGGAGCTCGTGGCGGTCTTCCCGGAGCCACCGCCGCCCGACCTCGCGCGCACGCTCGACCTCGCCGGTTACCGGTGGAAGGCGGTCGGTTCGGCCGACGAGGCCACCCGCAACGAGCCGGCCACCGGCTGGGCCGGTGCCGTGGTGTGCTGCGACCAGGACCCGGAGGGCGCGTGGGCGTTCTGCCGCTCACTCCGCAAGCGCGACACCCCGGTGTCGCCGGTGCTCGTGCTCGTCGGTGGCGGGCAGCTCGCCGACCTCGAACTGCGCGACGAACTGTTCGACGACTTCTGCCTCACCCCATTCCACCCCGCCGAGGTGGAGGCCCGCCTGCGCCACCTGTTCTTCCGTGGCGGCACCGAGCACCGGCCCGAGGTGGTGGAGTACAGCGGCCTCGCGCTCAACCTCGAGACGTACCAGGCCAGCATCGAGGGTCGCCCGCTCGACCTCACCTACATGGAGTACGAGCTGTTGAAGTTCCTCGCCCAGAACCCGGGCAAGGTGTTCACCCGCGAGATGCTGCTCAGCCGGGTGTGGGGCTACGAGTACTACGGCGGCGCACGCACCGTCGACGTGCACATCCGTCGCCTGCGCGCCAAGCTCGGCGAGGAGCACGCCAACCTCATCCAGACCGTGCGCAGCGTCGGCTACCGCTTCGGCCAGAGCCGCTGGGGCTCCTGACCCACCCAGGTCGTCCAGACACCCCCGCCGCCGCCGCAGGTCGGGTCCGTTTCGTGCCATCCGTGGCGCATCCCGGACCCACGGGTCCGCAGTGAGCCATTCCTGGCGCAATTCCCACCCGTGGGTCCGTTTCGCGCCATGCCCAGCCGACGCGCGAGGACGACCGCTGAACGGCTTCCGGGTGTTGTCCGTCCCGGTTTCCGGGACGGACAACACCCAGAACGCGACCTGGGACGATCCACGCCCAGAAGCCTGGCGTCAGAACTGTTGGAGGGCTTCGACGACGAGCATGGCCAGCACCTGCTGGCCCTTCGTGTTCGGGTGCAGGTTGTCGCTGCGGAGGATGTCGGCGTCGGGCGCGGTGGCGGCGCCGAACCAGTCGACGATGGCGGCGTTGTCGCGCTCGTCGATGCGCTGCTGGAGCACGAGGTTGAACACGTTCGTGTCGTCGAGGTACTGCTCGCGGTACGTGTTCACCCACACCAGCGGCGTCTCCTCGGGGAGCATGTCGAGGATGAGGTCGATCAGCTCGCCGTACGCCTCGGCATCGGCGTAGCTGCCGACGTCGTTGGTGCCGAGCTCGATCACCCACGCGTCGGGCGACACGCCTTCCGCGAGCATCGCGTAGAGGGTGCGCACACCGCTGAGCGGCCCGTCACCCTTGCCGTTGCCGACCTCGATGCGACGGCCGGTGTCGCCGTCGATGCGCGTCTCGGTGATGCCGGCCGTGTTGAACGCCGCCTGCAGTTCGTCGGTGCTGCCCTGGGTGATGGAGTCGCCGACCATGGCCACCGACGTCACCGGACCGCGCTCGGCGGGCTCGTCGCCGCCGTCGTCGAGCGGGCGGCTGTCGGCGGGATACGCGCGCGGTGGGTTGCCACATGCGGCGAGCCCGAGCGCGGCGAGGCCCGCGGCGAGCACGGTGCGACGGGAGACGCCGGTCATGCGAGCTGCTGGATCCGTGCCGCGTGCTGCGCGTGGAGGCGGAGCACCTGGGGCAGATCGGGGTGCACCAGATGGCCGTCACGCACGACGAACCGCCCGTTCACCACGGTGTGCCACGCGCTCGTGGGCCCGCACCGCAGCCAGGCCTCGACCGGGTCGGCGATGGCGCCGGAGAACGTGGGCCCGGTCAGCTTCCACACGGCCAGGTCGGCGACGGCGCCGGGCGCGATGACACCGATCTCGCCCTCGCGGCCGAGGCAGCCGGCCCCGCCGAGCGTGGCCATCTCGAGGGCGGTGCGCGCCGTGGCGGCGTGTGCGCCGTCGCGCAGCTTCGCGAGCAGCATCGCCGACCGGGCCTCCAGCCACAGCGACGCGCTGTCGGCCGACGACGAGCCGTCGACACCGAGGCCCACCTTCACGCCCGCGGCGCGCATCGGCACCACCGGTGCGATGCCCGACGACAGGATGCAGTTGCTGCTGGGGCAGTGCGCCACGCCGATGCCGGCCGCACCGAGGCGCTGCACCTCGTCGGGGTTCGGCATCACGCAGTGCGCCACCCAGGTGCGGTCGCTGCACCAACCGGTGCGCTCGAGGTACTCCATCGGCCGGCAGCCGAACTTCGCGAGCGAGAACTCGTCGTCCTCACTGTTCTCGGCGAAGTGCGTGTGCAGCCGCACGTCGAGCCGCTCGGCCAACTCGGCCGAGCGCACCATCAGCTCCTCGGTCACGCTGAACGGGCTGCACGGGGCGAGTGCGATGCGCACCATCGCGCCGCGTTCGCGGTCGTGGTGGCGCAGCACCGCGGCCTCGCTCGCGGCGAGGATGTCGTCGTCGTCGGCCACCACGTCGTCGGGCGGCAGGCCGCCGTCCTTTTCGCTCAGGCTCATCGACCCGCGGGTCGGGTGGAAGCGCATGCCGAGCTCGTGGGCCGCGGCGATCTCGGCGCTCAACAGGTCGCCGGCGCCCTTCGGATGGAGGTACAGGTGGTCGGTGCTCGTGGTGCAGCCGCTCAGTGCCAACTCGGCGAGACCGACGAACGCACTGGCGTACACGCTCTCCTCGTCGATGGCCCGCCACAGCGGGTACAGGCTCTGCAGCCAGCCGAACAACGGCTTGTCGGTCATCGGCGGATAGGCGCGCGTGAGGTTCTGGTAGATGTGGTGATGGGTGTTCACCAACCCCGGCGTGACCAGGCAGTCGCTCGCGTCGACCACCATCGTGGCGTGCGGCGCGGGGTCGGTCGACGACCCGACCGCCTCGATGACGTTGCCGGTGACGGCCACCCACCCACCGGCCAGCTCGCGCCGCTGCGCATCGACGGTGGCGACGAGCCGGGCGTTGCGGATGAGGAGGTCGGCCATCGTGTGCTCCGGTGTCAGGCGAGTGAGTCGACGAGCAGTTGCACGTCGTCGACGGTGGTGCGCGGGTTGACGATGCAGATGCGCAGCACGGTCTCGCCGGCCCATGACGTGGGCACCACGAACGCCGTGCCGTCGGCGAGCAACCGGTCGCTCCACGCCTGGTACTGCTCGTCGGTCCACCCCACGCGACGGAACAGCACCACGCTGAGCTCGGGCTCCATGATGAGCTCGAGGTGGTCGGCCCGATCGATGAGGCGTGCGGACTCGCGCGTGACCGTGAGCGTCTGCTCGACGGCGTCGCGGTACGTGTCGGTGCCGTAGGTGGCGAGGCTGAACCAGAACGGCAGGCCGCGCGCCCGACGCGACAGGTGGTGCGCGAAGTCGCTCGGATTCCACTCGTGGTCGTCGTCGGTGTGCAGCACGTCGAGGTACTCGGCGTGCTGCGTGTGCGCGCGACGGGCGAGCTGCGGGTCGCGGTACAGCAGCGCGCAGCAGTCGAACGGCGCGAACAGCCACTTGTGCGGATCGACGATGAAGCTGTCGGCGCGTTCGATGCCGCGGAACCGGTCGCGCACGCTCGGCGCGGCGAGGGCCGCGCCACCGTAGGCGCCGTCGACGTGGAACCACACACCCAACTCGGCAGCCACGTCGGCCGCACCGTCGAGCGGATCGATGACACCGGCGTTGGTGGTGCCGCTGGTGGCCACCACGGCGAACACGCGTGCACGGTCGTCGTCGGACAGCCCTGCCACCAGGTCGCGCAGCCCGCTCACGAGCAGGCGGCCCTCGTCGTCGGCGGCGGCGGACACCACGTCGGCATCCATCGCACGCCCTGCCGCGGCGATGGAGCTGTGCGCACCCTTCGACGCGATGATGAGCCCGCGGGTGCGGTCGTGTGCACCTTCGGCCCGCGCACGCCAGCGATGCCGTGCGGCGATGAGCGCGCTCAGGTTGCCGGCGGTGCCACCGCTGACGAACACGCCACCGGCCTCGGCCGGCAGGCCCGCCAGGTCGGCGATGTAGCGCAGCGCCTCGTTCTCGGCGTGCACGGCACCGCCGCCCTCCAGCCACGAACCGCCATAGATGCTGGACGCGCCGACCACGAGGTCGAACAGGATGCTCGCCTCGGTGGGCGCGGCCGGCACGAACGACAGGAACCGGGGGTGGTCGGTGCTGATGGTGGCCTGCGCGAGCACGTCGCTGAACACGCGCAGCGCCTCGAGACCGCCCACGCCGCGCGGCGTGATGGTGCGCCCGGCCATGGCGCGCAGCTCGGCAGCGGTGCGCGGGCCGTCGAGCGGCGGCGGGTCGAGACGGATGCGGTCGACCGCGTAGCGCAGGACCGCCTGGGTGAGCACCTCGGTGGAGGCGTCGTGCGAATGCATGTGCGCCAGTCTGCCAGGCGACCGCGGTGCGGCGCGGGCGTCAGTAGTTGACGTCGATGAGCTCGCTGCCCTCGTGACGATCTTCGGCGTCAGCGTTGAGGGACCAGCCGAGCAGGGCCGCGATGGTGACCGACCCCATGATGGCGATCACGGGGAAGACGAGCAGCGCAATGATGATGGCGATGGCACCGGGCACGACGGTCACCCTAGTGGCTTGAACGCCCAGGCCTCAATCTCCACCGCGGCACCGGCGGGCAGCGCGGCCACGCCGATGGTGCTCCGCGCCGGACGGCTGTCGCCGAAACCGGCCACGTACGCCTCGTTGAACGTGGCGAACGTGTCCATGTCGGTGAGGAAGCAGAGGGTCTTCGCGACGTCGGCGACGGTGGCGCCCATCGAGGCGAGCTGGCCCTTCAGGTTCTCGACGGCCTGCGCGGTCTGCGCGGCCACGCCGCCCTCGACCAGCGCGCCGTCCTTCAGGCCGAGCTGACCGCTCACGATGATCCAGTCGCCGGCGCGGACGGCAGGGGTGTAGGGGCCGAGAGGTTTGCTCATGTGCGCATCGTAGGCCAGCGGGGCGCGAACCCGCCTGCCCGCCACGCGGCCAGCGCCACCGCGGCGAACACGGCGTCGGAGCCGTTCACCGGCGGGTCGTCGCCGTCGACGATGTCGACCGTGATGGTGGGCGTGTCGACCGCGCGCACGAGGCCGAAGCTGCGCATCGTGAGGTCGAGCGGCGCGCCGTCGTCGCCCACCGTGATGCCCTCGCTGCGCACCCATCCGAGTGCCATGTGCGCGGCGCCGATGCAGTAGCTGCGCAACACGATGGGGTCGAGTGCCGCACCGCACTGCACCTGTACTCGCACCGCGCCGGTGTCGTCGATCACGGCGTGCGCCCGCGCGCCGTTGGGCGCGGCGACCCAGCCGTCGTCGGGGGCGGTCAGCACCAGCGCCTCCACCCATCCCGCGCCGCGCACGTCGGCGGAGGTCGCGGGG
>JBDKJP010000019.1:0-47066 GCA_039796575.1 Actinomycetota bacterium | reverse complement strand
GGCGGTCGACGTCGGGCATGCGTGCAGCGTCGATCGCGCGCCTCGGCATGGCGCACGTGCCCGAGGACCGCGGCCTGTTCACCCGGCTGACGGTGCGCGAGAACCTGCGTGTCGCCGGTCGCCATGCCCGTGCCCGCACCGCGGTGGTGCTGCAGCACTTCCCGGAGCTCGGACCGCTGCTCGACCGTCGAGTGGGCCTGCTGTCGGGCGGCGAGCAGCAGATGCTCGCGCTCGCGCGGGCGCTCGTGAACGAGCCGAAGCTGTTGCTGGTCGACGAGATGAGCCTCGGTCTGGCACCGGTGCTCGTCGAGCGTCTGCTGCCGATGGTGCGTCGCATCGCCGACGAGTCGGGTGCCGGAGTGCTGATGGTGGAGCAACACGTCGACCTGGCGTTGTCGATCGCCGACCGTGCGCACGTGATGCGCCACGGCGAGTTGGCGCTGAGCGAGCGCGCGAGCGTGCTGCGCGAGCACCCCGAGTTGCTCACCGAGAGCTACCTCGGCGGCCCACCCGCTTCGTGAATGCCCCTCGGAGGTCGGCGCTCAGGAAGCGCCTCGAGTCCTCCCGATCCAGGCCTTCGACGCCTCGACCTGGGTCGTCGCGATCGCATGGAGCGCCATGGCATGTTCGTGAACTCGACGCGCTGCTCCCTCGAGGTCGAGCGCCAGTTGCTCGAGGCCGTCGGTCACGCTCGATGCGTCGAACTCGGTGTTGATGTCGATGGTGTAGTCGGTGAGGTCGAGCATCACGCTGAGGCCGCTCACCTTGACGTCGTACGCAAGTACGAAACTGGGCGTTGCAAGGAGCGACGCGATCACGATCGCATGGAACCGCTCACTCACGAGCAGGTCGCAGTCGTCGATGATCCGAGCGACGTCCTGGTACGTGGTGGGTGCATGGCGGATCACTGGAATGTCCGGCGTGCGTCGAACGAACGCGTCGAGTACTTGCACGTCGTCGTTGGTCTTGAAGCCGGCCTGCATCGGGAGAAGGTGGAGTTCGATCGGTCGACGTTCGTGCAGACCGTTCAGGCCCGCCGCGAGACGTTCGTTGAACAGTTCCCAGTTGTCGGGGTTCGCGATGTCGTAGTTGAGATTGAGTGCGAACCGCAGAGGCCTGTCGACGGGCGCGGGAGAGGTCGTGGTCGTGTCGCTTCCGAGCAGCCACTGCCGGTCGACCGCAAACACCGCGTCGGTGGCGAGTTGGACCTTCGAAGCGGGGAGACCGATCTCACGGCAGGTCTCGTACGATCGATGATCGCGAACCGTCAGCAGGTCGACTTGTCCGAGCACCGCCCGGGCGAGCAGCCGTCCCGTGCGTGTGGTGATCGGACCGACGCCGATGTTGAGCATTGCGATCGGACGACGGGTGACGTTCGCAAAAGTGACGATCGCAAGGATCATCAACAGCGTCGAGTATCGGTTCCGGCCAGTCGAGGCGTAGAGCTCCTTGATGATCGAGCCGCCACCGAACACGACGGCGTCGCAGCGGCGGAGGTGCCCGAGGAGCGCCCGGCGGTCGCCGCCGGTGTCGATGAGCTCGACCTCGTACCGGCCGTCGAGCTGGGCGCTGGTGAACCTCGGATCGTAGGTGTTCACCACGTAGCGGTGTTCTGCCCCGAGCGTGAAGAGGAACGTCTCGAGCAACAGCTCGTCGCCGATGTTGTACTGACCGTGCGTGCCGAGGAACACGATCTTGCGGGCGTTGGTCTCCATCATTCCTGCCGTTCAGGGTGGGGTTGGGTGTCGGGTTCATCGTCGTTGTCGTCGCTGTCGCTGTCGGCGGCATCGTCATCGTCCGTGCGGCGCGCCCGCCAGCGGATGACCAGACCACTGAGGACCAGCAGCAACGACGTCGTGGCCAATGCGACCCACGTGGGCCCGACCCCGCCGCTGGAGTCGGGCACGAGGTCCTCCACCCCGGCCGCAGCGAGGTCCATCAACTCCGCGTTGGTGAGGTCCGGGTGTTCCGCGTTCGCCGCAGGGTCGACGTACAGATCCTCGGGAGACCGAACCGGGTACCGCGTGGCGCAGTCGAGCTCGTCCGGGTCATCGATGACGGACATGCGGGGATCGAGGGTCAACGCCTCGTACTCGGCTTCGGGAATCAGCGTGATGCCTTCCACGAGCATCGGGTTCGAGTCGGACTTCGTGACGCGGAACTTGTGGACCCCGACCGCCGCGTCGACCACTCCGAGGTCGTGGTAGCCGAAGCCGACGTTCACCGGCACGAGCCGATCGGGAATCGCCGACTCCAGGTCGCTCGAGTCCATTCTCGTGGTGTCGACGGGCACGCGGTCCGATGTGTACACCTCGTCGAGTGTGAAGTACTGAACGGACTCCGCTGGTGACCGGAGCTCGAACGACGCGTCGTAGTCGAGCGACGCGGACGTGATCTCCACGTCGTTGATCGTGGGTGCACCGCGGAGCAGCACGTGGTAGCGGCCTGGTTGGTCGATGATGAGCGGCACGTCGAACGCCGTCGCCCTGGGCACGCCGATGAACGAGCCACGCAACGCCCCGAACATGCCTGGAGTGATCATCTCGGTTCGGTTCCACTTCGTGTTGGAGAACAGCAGGAACGATCGGAACATCGGCGACAGGTAGTAGCTCGATGCGATGATGTCGGGGTTGAACGCGAAGATTTTGGTGTCTGGCTTTCCGATGAGCTCTGGGTGATCGAGCAGGTACAGGTCGAGCGCCGAGGTGCGTTCATCGTCGGTCAGGAGCGCGATCGGCGCATCGGTGTCCACCGATGTCGGGTCGAAGTAGGGGAGATACTCGAAGTCGTAGCATCGGCTGAGGTCGAGTCGTGTGAAGACGAGGTCGAGGTAGGTGTTCCAACTCGAGTCGACCAGCAGCGTTGGGCGGTTCTCGTGAGGCGGGTCGGTGAGTTCGTAGAGCGCGAAGGTCTTGTTCTCGAACCGCAGTGCGAAATGGTCGTCGAGACGCTGGATGCCTGGTTCGGTGTAGCTCTCGACATCGGGCAGGTACTCGGCTCCGACACCGCGGTTGTCGCGGAGTTTCCGATTCACCACGAGGTAGCGGATGTCGAGGTCGCGTGCGATGTTCACCCACCAGTCCTGCTGGTAGTAGATGCCTCGAAGCATCAGGAAGAACTCGAACTTGTTCTTCACGTCACCGGTCAAGCCATAGTAGTAGCTGGGTTTGTCGAGGTAGTAGATGAAGAACTTGTCGATGAACTTGTGATCGACGCCGTTGTCGTCGGTGACCAGCTTTGCCGTTTCGGTCGGGGGAAGGACCACCGTCTTGCCGTCGGGGAGGGCGGAGATCGCAGTCTTCAACTCCTTGAGGTCGTGAACCGGGTACGGCGCGAGGAAGCCGGCCATGTCGCCCGAGCTGAACACCCGGCGGTAGGGGCCGTTCGACCAGAACGGTGTGAAGAACACCGATGCGACCCACAGGGTCGCGACCGAACGTACGACGAGCTGATCTCGGCGGGTCCGGTCGACGAAGCGTGGGTGGGATTCCCGCTGCGTCACCGTGAGACTTCGGCTCCACCGTCCACTCAAGCCGTCGATCGCGACGGCCAGTGACAGTGTCATCACCATCGGCGCCAACATGAAGAGGATCAGCTGGAATCGGTGAGGGAAACGCAGCACCTGCACGATGGTGCTCGTGACTGCGAGCGTGAGCCCGCCGAGTGGCGTGTTGGTCGCGTTGGCGGCCTGCGTGAGCCCCGCGAGTGCACGGTGGAACGTCGGGAACCAGATCGGCTCCGCGTAGCCGATCGTTGCCCAGATGGAGAAGGCGATCGAGACGTAGACCACCCCGAGCAGTTGGCGGTGCGCGCGCGAGGGAAGGAGTTGCCGTCGCAGCAGTGGGAAGAGCAGCGGACCGATCAGCAGCAGCGAGTAGACGATGTTGGGGTACCGCGGCACCTTGGCGAGGTAGTCGCCGAAGAGGATCTTGTCGGTGATGCCCGCCAGATCCCACGACAGGATGTGCAGCCACGAGACCGACGCATCACGGATGAAGTAGTAATCGCCGGGCACGGTCTCGGAGAGGTTCGGTACCCCTCGGAGTGCGACGAACTTCACGAACAGTGCGTACGGGACGAGCGCCACGAAGAGATAGATCGCGCCGGCGCCGAAGCATCGGCCAAGCGGATTCTGGAAGAGACGGCGTCGCAACACACGAAACTTTCGCCACCGACCTCGTCGCACCGCCAGCCGCCACGCGGTGCGGGGCACTCGGTGCAGGCGTGCCGGGCCGCCGCGGCGGATCCACCGTGCGAACTCCCCGAGGGCGATCGTGACCGTGGCGATCGCGAAGAACAAGGTGAACAGCACGAGATAGTGCACCGCGGGGTTGAAGAGCGTGATGACACTCGACAGCACCATCCAACGCCGCCACTTCACCGGCTCGAACAGCACAGCCCACAACATGAGCAGGGACGACATCGTCATCATCGCCAGCCCGAGCACCAACGTGTAGAAGTGGGTGACCTTGGCGTAGGTCATGATGAGGTAGATCAGAGCGGTCGGAAACGCAGTTGCGATGTACACCGTCTGCGGCGCTAGTCCGGTGAAGACGCGGTCGATGAACTTCGCGGTGGTGTAGTAGACGGCCCAGAAGATGGAGGGAATCACGATCAGGATCGCGAACGGCAGCACCTGGTAGTGTCGGAGCCACGTCGTGAGGAATGCGTATCGCACACGGAACTCGTATCCGTTGGTCAGCTCGTTGAACCGGCCCTCGGCCTGCTCGAGCAACTGCGTACGAGGGTTGAAGTACGGCACGAGCTCGTCGCCGACGATGACCGACTCACCGCGAAGGATCGACGGGATCGATGTCAGTACGTGACGGAAGATGATGAGTGCTGCCACGTAGTACACGAGACCGACGACGAGCACGATCCGACGGATCGATCGGCGCGTCACCGCATCGTGTGGGCTGCGGATCACCTGGTCACGACCATCGCGGTGATCGGTATCGACGAAGCACTGCGTTCACCATCTCATCATGCCCTGGACGGACTCGTTCGCGGGTGCCACCACGCGAGCGAGGGGATGCGAACCTGTGTCGCAACGGTCGCGGCGAGCATCGTGAATGCCAGCGTGGCCATGACGGCCACCTGTGCCCACACCACCCATGACAAGCCCGAGCTCGAACCGGCGACGAGGACGGCAACCTGCGTGATCGCGCCGGCGAGGAGCATTGCCGGCATCATGATCCGGCCTCGTGCCACACCATTGATCGCCAGCATGTTGGCAACGACGAAGCACGTCGTCGCCGCGGCGTACGGCCACAACAGGTCGCCGCTCCCCGCGTACTGAGCACCCATCATCCCTTCGACAAGTGCCCCGCCGAAGAGGTACGCGGCACCGGTCAGCGCACTGCCGAAGGCCACCATGATGGTGACCGCCTTCCAAAGGAGGGCGTTGCTCGAGCTGCCACCGGCCACGAGTGTGGGGAACACGACGGTCACCACAGACGAGGCGGTCACGAACACGAGACGTCCGATGAGGGCGACTGCGGCGTAGCGACCGATCTCGCCGGGAAGGCGCGCCGCGACGATCCACACGTCGCTGTTCGCGATCACGACCTGGGCGACGAGCAACAGCACTGTTGCCGTGATAGCGCCGTTGCCAGCAGCGACGTTGGTTCGAGGCTGATCTGCTCCGACCACGTTCCAGCAGGGAAGTACTGCGGCGGCGAACGCAAGACTCAGTGCGAGGGCGATGCCAGCCGGGCCCCAATCGAGGGCGAGCACGCCGACGACGACGAGCACTCGAACCAACGCCTCCAACCCGATCGAAGCGGCGAGTCGAGCAAACTCGCCGTTCGCCTGCGCGGCGCCACGGCCGACCGCGGCTTGAAAGAAGAACGGGACACCAGCGGCGAGCAGCACCAGCGGGAGTGCGGATGCCATGTTGAAGGCCTGCGCCAGGAGCGGGGAAGCGGCCGCGATGACGACGGCGACCGCGGTGCCCACCACTGCGGCGCGATGGCGGCCGCGGACGAGCGCACCATGACCGGTGCCGGAGGCGAGCGCCCGGGCCACGGTGAGTTGAAGGCCGAGGGCCACGGCGCTGATGAACAGCAGGCCGCTCACGAGAAGCGCCGCGTCGCCGAAGGCATCAGGGTCCAGCGAGCGCCCCATCACCACGTTGCTGCCGTAGTTGGCGGCACTGGCGAACGCCGTTGCGGCGCCGACGCTCACGCCACCCTTCAGCAGCCTCGGGTGACGTCGGGTGTCCTCCGGGCGGCTCATGACAGCGCGTTGAGGAGCGGGAGCACGCCGGCCTGATCGGCGAAGTCCCGAGCGGAAGGCCGGACCGGCAGCGAGACCTCAGCGCGCACGCCGTTGCGGCGCGCCTTCAGCAACGGCGCAGTGACCGCGACGATGCCGGCAGCGTCGAGGCTGTTCAGATCGGTCAGGTCGACGTGGATGGTCGCCGGCTGCTGCTCGGCCGTGGCGTGGAGACGGCGGCGCAGCTGGGCGGCCGTGAGCACGGTGAGCGAGCCCGTGACAACGACGGACACCGAGCCGTCGGCATGGTCCGTGGTGTGGACTCCGAGTTCGCTGATCGTTGCGGTGTTCATCACGCCACCTCGGCCAGCTCGGCGCTCGGCCGGAGGAACTCGAGCGTGAGCGCCATCGCGATCGACGGCGAGGTGATGCCGATGCTGCGCTCCGGGTGCTCAGCCAACGCTTCGAGGTGCTCGATGGCGGCGAGATCCACGAACCGGACTTCGGACGCGTCGATCGTGAGGTGGACGCGCCCGGCGTCGGCGTGGCCGTCGACCCAGTCCTGCAACGAGCTGACGGTGTGGACGTCGAATCGCTTCGGGGCTACGAACGTCGTGGCCGCCGGCGTGGTGCTCTGGTCGAAGGTGAGAAGAGACATTGTTGCTCCAGTCGAGTTCGGCGGAAGTGCCGGTGCTCGACATGATGCGACGCTCATTTCAAGGGAGGCCCTGGCCAACCTCAAGGTTGGCTCAGTTCCGGTCGAGCGGTGCAGACGCGACGACGCCCCTGCCGCACGTGGCGTGCGGCAGGGGCCTCGTCGGCTTGGGCGATCAGTTGGCGTGCAGCAGATGCAGCACGTGCCAGTCCGTGACGTCGACGAGTTGCAGCGCACCCGCGGCCTCCGCGTTCTGCAGCGCGATCGCATCGCGTCGTTCGTCGTCGTCGAGGAGACGGGCGATGGCACCTGCGAGGCTCATCTCGTCCTCTGGTTCGAAGGTCTCACCGGTGAATCCCTCGTCGCCGATGATCTCGATGAAGTCACCGATGGCGGGCAGGACGACGGCTCGACCGAACGACCCGGCTTGGTGCAGCGGGCCGGAGCTGCCGGTGGTGGCGGTGTACGGGAAGGCAACCACGGTGGCGGCCCGGAACAGGCCCTCGACGTCCTCCTCGGCGACGTAACCGGTGAACTTCAGGCCGGCGAGGTCACGGTTTGCAGCGCGGACCCCGTCCAGGTAACCCGGTGTGTTGGCCGCATCGGTGCCGCCGACGACGAGTTCCAGATCGTTGTAGCCGGCTTCGATGAGGAGGCGATACGCCGCAACGAGGCAGTCGATGCGCTTGTAGGTGCCGAACTTGCCGAACGCGAGGACCTGTCGCGGGCCGTCACCGAGGGAGACGTCGTCGGTGGCGAGGTCGAACGTGCCATGAGGAGCGAGGTAGACGTTTTCGGCGCCGTAGCGACCCTGCAGGATCTCGACGTATGCCGGCAGCGTGACGCCCACCTTGGTGGCGGCCAGCACGATCCGGGTCAGCGCACGTCCGATGGCCAGGTACACCCGTGCGATCAAGCGGTTCTGCGTGAATCCGGCCCGCTCGAGGTCGACGGTGTCGACCAGGTTGTGCAGGAGCACCACGCTCGGGGTGCCGGTGAGGCGCACGAGGGCCGGAGCCAACAGCCCCAACGCCGCAGAGACCCTGCCGTCGCCGAAGGTTGCGAACTGGAGATTGAAGAAGACTGCGTCCGGCCGCTCGCGGCGAACGGTTCGGACGATCCTGATGGCATTCGTCAATGATCCGAACCGCCACGTCGGCACTGCCCGCACCCCGGCGGGCACCGTGGCCGGTCCGAGGTCGGTCTCGTCGTGGTACACGCTCAGCGTGGTGATCTCGGGCTTCGTCGCGAGCCCGGCCACCAGGTGCGTGCCGTACTCGTTCAGCGTCCGAGTCGACGGCGGGTACGGCGTCACGACGGCGACATGGAAGTCGCCGCTGTCACGACTGGCGGGGCGCCGATATGCGCCGCGCATGGAGCGCACGCGAATCCTCGCGATGTCACGAAGGAAGCGGATCGCCTCGCGTGCGGGGTCGACCTTCGAGCCGGGGGCGTCCACCCATTGCACGCCCACCTCCTCGACTCGAAGACCCCAACGCCGTGCGATGTACAGGAGTTCGAGGTCGAAGGAGAATCCGTCGATCGTCTGTGCGCTCGCCAGTGCATGCGCTGCGTCACGTCGGAACAGCTTGAAGCCGCACTGAGTGTCACGAACCCGTGTCGGCAGCGCGGCACTGACGATGACCTGCAGCGTCCACGAGAACAGCGAACGCAGCGCGGACTTCTCGCTCACGTCGGCGCCATCGCCGGCGCGGGATCCCACCACCACGTCGGCTCCGGCATCGAGCCGAGCCAACATGCCGTCGAGTTGGTCGATCGGCGTCGACATGTCGGCGTCGGTGAAGAGCACCGCCCGACCGCGAGCAGCCGTCAGGCCCCGACGTACGGCCGCGCCCTTGCCTTCGTTCTGACCACTGCCGACAATGCGCAAGTTGACCAGCTCGAGCTGGCGGAGCACGTCGCACATCCCGTCGGTGGACCCGTCGTCTGCCACGATCAGCTCCCAGCTGATGCGTCGCTCGGCGAGGTGGGCCGCGATCGACGCGATGGTCGGCACGATGCGACGAGTCTCGTTGTACGCAGGGATGACGACGGAGAGGGCTGGCTCCGAGCCGACTGCCTCGCGGCGCCACTGGTCGAATGCGTTGTAGGTCATGCCGTGAAGGTACGAAAGCCAGATGAAGCGAAACGCTGCGTAGGTTCAGGACTTGCTCAAGGCGACTCGTGCGGCGAACTTCGAGGGCCTGAGCCGTTCTTGAGCGACCGCACACCTGTGGTTCGTGAAGGTGCCGCAGACTTCGGAGCATGTGCGCAACTCACACGCCTCCCACCGACTGCGTCGGCGATGCTGTCGAGCCGGTGATGTGGTCGATCAGCGCGACCAGCGACGCAGACCGTGCGGTCGTCGCGCACGAGCTCTGCACGCCGTTGCATGCAATCCTCGGTTTCGCCGAGCTGCTCGACGGTCCGGATCGTACCGATGCTGATCTCGAGGCGATCGCTCACATCATCTCTGGCGGACGACGGATGCTCGCGCTCGTGGAGCGGATGCTGTCGATGCCGCAAGCGGCGTCAGACCCCCATGGAGTAGCCGACGCCTCGGACGGTTCGGATCCGCTTGGTCCCTGCCTCGCCCGCCCCGAGTTTCTTCCGCAGGTTGGCGATGTGGACGTCGATGACATGGTCGTCGCCGATCCAACCGGGTCCCCACACCCGCTCCAGCAACTGCACTCGTGAGAGCACCACGTTCGGCTTCTCGCTCAAGGCGTCGAGGATGTCGAACTCGATGCGAGTGAGTTCGACTGTCTGATCGGACACGGTGACCAGTCGGCCGGCGGGGTCGATGCGAAGGTCGCCGAACTGACGCGTGCTGGTCTCAGATGCTGCATGCCGAGGCCGACGTAGGAGCGCTTCGACTCGGGCAGCGAGCTCCTTCGGAGAGAAGGGCTTCGTCATGTAGTCGTCGGCACCCAGCCGAAACCCCAGGAGCATGTCGACCTCGTCCTCCCGCCCGGTGAGCACCAGGATGTACGCGGTGCTCCGATCACGGATCGTCCGACACAGGTCGAGACCGTCACCATCGGGGAGGCCGAGATCGAGAATGACCACGTCCGGAGGCACCGAAGCGATCGAGGTGAGTGCGTCGGCGATCGTCCCGGCCGACCGCACGCGGTGGCCCGCGCCGCGCAGCACGGCAGTGACGATCTGCGTGAACTCGGGGAGATCCTCGACCACCAGCACATCGACTGACGCCATGTCTACAATCCTCTCACACGTTGCACGATGCTCGCTGTACCTGGTTCAGAAGGGGTCATGATGCCCACCTCGGCCAACTCGATCGGGTCGCTCCTGGTTGCGGCATACAAGGCTGCGCCGATCGGCATCGCAGTGCTCACGCCGAGCGGGCGAATCCTTGGTGGCAACGGCCGGCTGGCGGAGATGCTCGGCCGGACGCCGGCGTCGCTGGAGGGGCTCGGACTCAGCGACATCAGCCGCCCCTCCGACGTGGAGTGGAGCCTTCGGTGGCTGAGTGAACTGGCTGGCGGCGAGCACCGGTTTCTCACCACGGACCGGGTGTTCCTCCTTCCCGACGGGGACGAGCGGATGGCCCGTGTGACTGCGTGGCGGGTGGCCGGGTCTGGCCGAGGGCCGGCGATCATCTCGACGGTCACCCCAGTGCCGCCTCGCGCCGGCTTGGTCGATGGGCGAGTGAGAAAGTTGATCGAGAACATCGGCGACACGATCTCGCTCATCGACGCTGACGGCAACCTGCTCGAGACGAGCGGCCGTTATCGGCCGATTCTCGGCTACCCGGCCGAGTTCTGGGAAACGCGAACGATCTTCGAGCTGCTGCATCCGGAGGATGCGGCCATGGTGCTCGAACTCCGCGAGCAAGTACTTGCGGAGCCGGGACACCTGATCGAACAGGATTTCAGGGTGCGCGGGGTCGATGGACACTACGAGCCGATCCACGTCTCAGCCGTGAACCTTCTCGACGATCCCGACGTCGCCGGCATCGTGGTCACCTCACGCAACATTGCTGCAGAGAAGGCGATGCTGGCTGCGCTGGCCGAGCGCACCGAACGTGCGGAACGCGAGGCAACACTTCGCTCGCGGCTCGTCGCAACGGTCAGTCACGAGTTGAGGAATCCATTACACGCGATCGGTGGCATTGCCGAGTTGCTCGCCACCGGTGATCTGCCGAACGAGTTCTCCGACCTTGCGGCGACGATGCATCGACAGGTCACCGCCCTCACCTCAGTGCTGGACGACTTGCTCGACTCCTCGCGCCTGGCCGCGTCCGGCGTCGAGCTGCAAGTACGCGCTGTCGACGTGCGCGCCGTCTGCAACGACCTCGTCCAAGTGATGTCGTCGGCCGCACGTGGGAGTGAGGTGACGGTCGTCGGCAACGTCGCGACGGACGTCCCCGAGTTGATCGAGGCGGATTCGTCGCGCCTTCGTCAGGTGTTGACCAATCTGCTCGGGAACGCAGTGAAGTTCACCGAGCGCGGCGCGGTCGAGCTCGACGTCGCGGTCGAGTCGGGAAGCATGTTGCGGTTCGTCGTCACCGACTCCGGCCGAGGTATCCCGGCCGACGAGATCGACAAGGTGTTCAGCCCGTTCGTCTCTGCGACGAACGCAGGAGAGAGCGGCGGCGCGGGTCTCGGCTTGAGCATCGTCCGGCAGTTGGTCGACGCCATGGGTGGCTCCATTGAGGCCTCGTCCGTCGTTGGAGTCGGCTCGTCGTTCGTCGTGCGGCTGCCACTCGTGGAGTCAACGGGTGATGCGGCGCCGACCGTGGAGGCCGACCATCGGGGCTCAGAGACGGTGCTCGTGGTGGAGGACAACCCGGTGAATCAAACGTTGGCGCGCAGCCAGCTTGCCCGTCTGGGCTACGGATGCGTCGTTGTCGGCTCGGGCGAGGAGGCGCTCCAAGTGCTCGAGTCGAGCGACGCACCTCGGGTGGTTCTGCTCGACTTCCAGTTGCCCGGCATCGACGGCCTCGAGACTGCGCGACGACTCCGTCTGTCCGAGTCCGGTGCTGTGCGCCGCGTAGTGATCGGGGTGACTGCGAGCGCGATGGTGGCTGACCGCGAGTCGTGCCTCGCGGCGGGCATGGATGACTTCCTCGCGAAACCCGTCGGGCTCGCTGCGCTCGGTGACATGCTGCGCCGTTGGGCGGTGCCGACCACTGACGGCTCATCCGTGGCTGTTGCTCCGACTGCGGTGGGTCCGACGGAGCTCGACATCCTGGCCGCCGAGCTGGGTGACGTGGGCATCGTCCACCAGTTGATCGACACGTACTTGGCTGAGCTCGACGATAGGGCACTCGCGTTGCATCACGCGCTCGAACGCGGGATAGCCGAGGCACTGCGCCAGGGTGCGCATTCGCTCAAGTCGAGCTCGGCCTTGCTGGGGCTGACTGATCTGGCGGCGTCGTGCCGACGGCTCGAACAGGGCGGCGTCCGACCCGACACAGTGCGGGAATCTGTGCTGCAATTGCGTCAGCAGACGTCGGAGGCGAAAGCAGTGTTGGAGCGGTGGAAGAGTGCGAATCCGGTGGGCCCTCCGGCATGACGGGGCCCGATCGAGCCAGCGCAGCGGAGCCAGGAGATGTGACCGAGCATTGGCGCGAAGTGGCAGCAGGCGCCGACCGCGTGAAGACGACGTTCCTGGCACACATCGGTGATGCACTGGAGTCGCCACTCCATGCGGTCCTCGGCAACCTCGAGTTGATCGACGGCGCGGCCCTGGCTGATGACGATCGCGCCCGACTGCAGACGGTGCGTGCATCCGCGGCACAGCTGAGGAGTGTGATCGACGGCTTGCTGCAGCTGGCAGCGTCGGAGGCGCGCCCGTTCGCCATGGTGACCGGCGAGTCGAGCACGCTCGACTTCCTCGATGCAATCGAAGGGGCCTGGCAGCGCCGACTCGCTGGACGAGGTCAGTTGCTGGTCACCGAGGCCGACGGAGACGTGAACCCGGTGAGGGCCGACTGGGCTCGACTTCGGCGCATCGCGGACCTCCTGCTCGAGAACGTGTTTCAGCACGCAGATCCCGGGTTGGTTCGGACCCGGCTCGGTCTGGCGGACCGCATCCTGACGCTCAGCGTGGCCGACAGTGGGCCGGGGATCGACGATGTACAGCGCGATCAACTGTTGATTCCGTTCCGCTCCATTCCCCAGGATGCAGGAACGCCTCACACCGGCGCAGGCATCGGATTGGCGGTCGCGCTTCGACTCGCCGAAGCCGTTGGTGGTGCGCTGGAGCTTCGGCGGGCAGGGAACGGCACCGGCGCCATCGTTGTCATACCGACGGAACGCCGCGGTGCGCTGCGGGCATCGGATACGCCCACCTCCTCGTCGATTGGGGACACCTGAGGTCGGTCAGGCCGCGACGTGGGCGGCGACGGCCTGGAGGAACGCTTCGTGCGTGCCGGAGTAGCTGGTCTCCTCGCCCATCGTGGTGCCGTAGGTGCGGGTGCACGACTGCTTCACGATGGTGACGCCGTGCCGCGGCGACACGAACACCCACTGGTTGTAGACGCCGATCGCGCTGTACTGATCGAGGCCGCCGGGGATGAGCCACCACTGATAGCCGTAGCCGTCGGGCAGGTGCTCGCCGGCGATGACCGGAGCGCCCCACTCGAGGTGCGATGCGTCGGGCACGATCGACGCGGCCACCCATGCGGCGGGCACGACCTGGCGACCGTTCCACTCGCCGCCGCGGCGGTACAGCTCGCCGAGCTTCGCGAAGTCGCGCGCCGTGAGGTTGAGGCCGCCGAACGCCATCTCGCGCCCTTCGGCGTCGAGCAGCCAGTAGCCGTCGCACTCCATGCCGAGCGGGTCGTACAGGTGCTCCTGCATGAAGTCGGTGATCGAGCGACCGGTGGCGCGCACCAGCAGCGCGCCGAGTGCCTGCGTGTCGGTGGAGTTGTACTGGCACACCGTGCCGGGTGCCACGTCGGGTGCGGCCGAGGCCACGAAGCCGTCGAGGCTGCCGCCCGGTGCCATCGCCGCGCCGAGGCGCACCACGTCGGACTCGCGGTCGCTGTAGTCCTCGTTCCAGCGCGCGCCGCTCGACATCTGCAGCACGTCCTTGATGCTCACGCCGTCGTAGGCGGAGCCTGGCTCGACCTGGATGTAGTCGCTGATCGGTTCGTCGATCGAGCGGATGTGACCCTGCTCGACCGCGATGCCGACGAGCGCCGACACGAAGCTCTTCGCCACCGACCACGAGATCCACTGCACGTCGCGGCCACCGGTGAGGCGGTACTGCTCGTGCACCACCTGGCCGTCGCGCAGCACCAGCAGCGCCGCGGTGTCGGTGACGTCGAGGAACGACTCGGTGTCGAAGGTGGTGCCGTCGAACTCGAACGACGCGGGCAGTTCGGCGCGCGGGCCGTCGGGGAACACGTAGGGCGCCGCGCTGGCCGTGAGACGGCTGCTCGGCAGCATGCGGTACAGCCGGTCGAAGCGCTCGTGCTGCGGCACGCCGGTGAACATCTGGATGTCGGCGAAGGGTGAGGTGGCGTCGGACATGGCCGGGAGCGTACGACATGCCCCGTGGGCCCTCGTCAGTGGCCGCGTCCGCGGGGTGGGTCCCTTGGCCCTAGTGAGGGCCTGCACGCAGGCCGATGATCGAGGCAGGAATCCACATCCACCGTCCCACGGGGGTGATGCTGTGACCACGCTCGACGAACGTCCACTCCCGGCGTTGTTGCCGGAGTACTGCAAGGGCTGCGGCCGATGCATCGCGGCCTGCACGAAGGACTGCATCGTCGCCGGCACCGAGATCCATCCCGTCACCGGGCTCGTGCCCGTGCTGCTCGACCTCACCGCGTGCAACCGGTGCGGGCTGTGCATCGACGCCTGCCCCGAACCGTTCGGCCTGCAGCCGGCGTCGGGTGTCGCGGCGTGCGAACTGATCGACCCGGTACGGCTCGGCGGCCCGCGGCCGTTCGACGCGCCGGTCCCCGAACCGCAACCGGACACCTCGGTGACGCTGCCGGCGAGGGCGCCGCTCGTGGTGAAGGGCACGTACGCGTCGGCCGTCGGCGCGGTGCTGGCCGGCTGCCGCCACGTGTACGGCTACCCGATCACGCCGTCCACGGAGGGGGCCGAGTTGATGGCCAAGGTGCTGCCCGAGCTCGACGGCGTGTTCCTGCAAGCGGTGAGCGAGGTCGCCACCGTCAACATGATGTACGGCGCCGGCGGCGCGGGGAAGCGGTGCATGACGTTCACCAGCTCGCCCGGCTTCAGCCTGATGCTCGAGGGTGTCTCGTACATGATCGGTGCCGAGGTGCCGGCCGTGTTCGTCAACATCATGCGCGGTGGTCCCGGCCTCGGGAACATCGGGCCGGCGCAGGCCGACATCAAGCTCGCGTGCCGTGGGCTCGGGCACGGCAACACCCACGCGGCGGTGCTCGCGCCGGCGACGCCGCAGGAGATGCTCGACCTCACCATCACGGCCTTCGACCTCGCATTCCGGTACCGCAACCCGGTGATCGTCCTCGGCGACGGGTACCTCGGCCAGATGACCGGCAAGGTGCAGTTGCCCGAGCAGATGCTCGTGCCCGGCACGCCCGAGTGGGCCGTGTCAGGTGACCGTTCGCACCGCGGCAACCTGATCTGCTCCATCGACCTCGCCGAGGCCGAGCTCGAGCAGCGCGACGAGGCGCTCGACGAGAAGTACGCGCGCATCGCGGCGAGCGAGCAGCGTGCCGACCTCCACCGCTGCGGCAACGCCGACGTCGTGGTGGTGGCGTGCAACACGCCGGCCCAGCTGGCGAAGGGCGCGATCAAGGAGTTGCGCGACCACGGCATCCGGGCGGGGCTGTTCCGGCCGATCACGCTGTGGCCGTTCCCGGTCGACGCGCTGCGCGGCGCCATCGATCGTGCCCGCCACGTCGTGGTGGTGGAGGCGAGCGAGGGTCAGTTGGAGGACGAGGTGCGGCTCGCGCTCAGCCACGCCGAGGTGCACGCACCGCCCATCAGTCACGTCCGACGACAGGGCGGCATCCTGCCGTCGCAGGCCGAGATCGTGGCGCACGTACGCAGTCTGAAGGGGGTGCAGTGATGCCGTCGCCGGTCTTCTACCGCCAGTTCGAACGACACGATCACGCCAACGGTCTCAAGGCGCACACCACCTCGTACTGCCCGGGCTGCGGGCACGGTGTGGTGCAGAAGTTCCTCGCCGAGGCGATCGACGACCTCGGCGTGCAGGACCGCACCGTGCTGGTGTCGCCCGTGGGCTGTTCGGTGTTCTCGTACTACTGGTTCGACGTCGGCAACACGCAGGCCGCGCACGGCCGGGCGCCCGCGGTGGCGCTCGGGCACAAGACGGCGAACCCCGACGCCGTGGTGGTCTGCTACCAGGGTGACGGCGACCTCGCGTCGATCGGCCTCGCCGAGATCATCAGCACCGCACAGCTCGGCGTGCCGATCACGGTGATCTTCGCCAACAACGCCATCTACGGCATGACGGGTGGGCAGATGGCACCGACCACGCTCGTCGGCCAACCCACCGCCACGTCGCCGCACGGACGCGACCCGTTCATGGGCCAGCCGCTGAAGGTGGCGGAGCTGATCGCCGCCCTCGACGGCCCCGTGTTCGTCGAGCGCGTCGCGTTGTACGACAACAAGCACCGCACACACGCGAAGCGAGCCATCGAGAAGGCCTTGCGTCTGCAGGTCGACGGCGTCGGGTTCGCGTTCATCGAGGTGCTGTCGGAGTGCCCCATCCACCTCCACCTCGAGCCCGAGCAGGCCGAGCAGTGGGTGCACGACACGATGGAGCCGGTCTTCCCGCTCGGTGTGAAGAAGGACATCACGGCCGACGCCCGACACCCCGGCATCCCCACGACGACGTTCGACGTCGAGCACACGCTCGCCACGCTCGGTGCCACCACCGACCATCCCGATCGGTTCGCCACCGGGTTCCCCGTGCACCTCGATCCCGACGACGTGAGCGTGAAGCTCGCCGGCGCCGGCGGCGACGGTGCGCAGACCGCGGCGATGCTCATCACCCGTGCCGCGATCAACGAGGGCTTCGACTCGACGCACATCCCCAGCTACGGGCCGGAGTCGCGTGGCGGCACGTCGTACGCGGACGTGCACGTGGCGCGCACCGAGGTGCTCGCGCCGGCAGCGCCCGACCCGCACGTGCTGGTGGCGTTCAACGCACCGAGCCTCGCCAGGTTCGGGCCGATGGTGCGGGCCGGTGGCCTGGTGCTCTACGATAGCTCGACCGTCGGTGCGGTGCCCGAGGGCCTCGCCGACGGCGTGCGCGTGGTGGGCGTGCCGTTCACCGAGGTCGCCCGCGGGCTCGGTGTGCTGCAGGTGAAGAACGTCGTCGCACTCGGGGCGCTGCAGCAGCTCACCCAGCTGTTCCCGGCCGAGACGTTCCTCGCGCTCATCCGGTCGGCCCTGCACGGCAAGCGCGCCGATCTCACGGTGAACGAGGACGCCTTCGCGCGGGGCGTCGAAATCGCCGCTGCAGCCTGACGCCCAGGGGTACGCTGCCGCGACTGTTCACGAAAGGGTGCTGCCGTGCGCTTCTCGTCCATGATCCACGCCGTCGACGTGCACGCATGCGGTGAGCCCGGTCGGGTCATCGTCGGTGGGGTGCCGCCGGTGCCGGGCGACACGATGTTCGCCAAGGCGCAGTACATGGAGCAGCACCTCGACCACATCCGCAAGCGCATGCTCAACGAGCCGCGCGGCAACCCGCCGCTGTGCTGCAACGTGGTGCTGCCACCCACGCATCCGGATGCCGACATCGGCTTCGTCATCATGGAGCACGTCGAGTACCCGGGCATGAGCGGCTCGAACACCATCTGCACCGCAACGGCCATCCTCGAGACCGGCATCCTGCCGATGGTCGAGCCCGTCACCACGTTCGTGATGGAGGCACCGGCGGGCCTCATCGAGATCCGCGCCGAATGCCGTGACGGCAAGGTCACCTCGGTGACGTTCACCAACGTGCCGGCGTTCGCCGTGCACCTCGACCATCCGGTGGAGGTGCCGAGGCTCGGCACCGTGCTGGTCGACGTGGCGTACGGCGGCATGTTCTTCGCCATCGCCGACGGCACCCAGTTCGGTCTGCGGCTCACGCCCGACGAAGGGGCCGACATCACGCGCATCACCGAGATGGTGAAGGCCGCCGCAGCCGAGCAGGTGCCGGTGGTGCATCCCGAGAACCCCGGGTTCGCCGGCATCACCATCGCCCAGCTCAGTGGTCCTGCGCACGATCCCGCCAACTCGATGCGCAACGCGGTCACCGTGTCCACCGGCACGCTCGACTGGGACCGGCCGTCCACGTGGACCGGTGTGCTCGACCGTTCGCCGTGTGGCACTGGCACGTGCGCGCGCATGGCCACACTGCACGCACGCGGCCTGCTCGGCATCGGCAGCGACTTCCGCCACGAGAGCGTGCTCGGCACCGTGTTCACCGGGCGTCTGCTCGCCGAGACCCGAGTGGGCGATCACCCGGCGGTGGTGCCCACCATCTCGGGCACCGGCTGGATCACCGGGTTTGCGCAGTTCGTCGTCGATCCCACCGACCCGTTCCCCAACGGCTGGACCGTCGGCGACATCTGGTGAGCGGGCTCAGCCCTCGCGCAGGATCTTCGCCATCGCCTTGCCCTTGGCGAGCTCGTCGATGAGCTTGTCGAGGTAGCGGATCTCCTGCATCAACGGCGGCTCCACCTGCTCGACGCGCACGCCGCACACCACGCCGGTGATGGCGCGCCGTGACGGGTTCATCTGCGGGGCGTCGTCGAAGAACTGGCGGAAGTCGGTGCCCTGCGCGAGCTGCGCGTCGAGTGCCGTCTGGTCGTAGCCGGTGAGCCAGCGGATGATCTCGTCGACCTCGTCCTTCGTGCGGCCCTTCTTCTCGGCCTTGGCCACGTAGTGCGGGTACACGCTGGCAACGCTCGTGCCGTAGATGCGGTGTTCGGCCGTCGACACGGTCAGGCTCCCAGGAACGGGCGGAGCTCGACGCGCCGGTGACATGCCCGTGATGCGTCGGCGGCGAGCGCGCGTGCGGTGTCGAGGTCGGGTGCGGTGATGATCCAGCAGCCGCTGAGGTAGTCGTGCGACGTGGCCAGGGTGCCGGGGATGTGGTTGGGCGGATCGACGCGACCATCGATGAGCACGGCGGCGTCGGGTGCCGTGAGGCCACCGGCGAAGACCCAGTGGCCCGCCGCAACCAGTCGTGCGTTGAACGCGTCGATGACCGCCATCTCGGCCGGTGTGGCCGAGCCGGTGCGGTCGTCGATCACCGAGATCAGGAATTGCATGGCGTCCACTGTGCCACTTCGCCCGCACCTCCGGTGACCGGATTCGGACCCACGGGTGGGAATCGCTCCATGAATGGCGCGAAACGGACCCGTGGGTCCGAGGTGCACCAGGAATGACTCGAATCGGACCCGACCGGTGGATGGCAGGTTCTAGTGTCGGCGTCATGCAGCTCGACGACGTGGACCAGGCGATCATCGGCAACAGCACAGGGGTGCTGGCCACCATCGATGCGGCGGGCCGGCCGCAGCTCACCATCGTGTGGTTCATCATCCGCGACGGTCATGTGCTGATCTCCATCAACGCCACGCGGCAGAAGCTGCGCAATCTGCGGGCCAACTGCGATGTGTCGTTCCTGATCGCGCACCCCGACACCGACGACTTCTTCGCCGAGATCCGCGGCACCGCCGAGTTGGTGCCCGACCACGACTACGCGGTCGCCGACGTGATCGGTGAGAAGTACGACGCCGACTTCCGTTCGTTCGACCGCCCCGACGACGGCCGGTTCATCGTCGACATCACGCCGACGAAGGTGCTCGTCACCGACGTGCGCAGCTGACGCCGGATCAGTGGCGGGCGGCGCGCTGCGCGGCCTGGGAGTAGCGCGCACGCACGGAGCGATGGTCGACCGCCGGGTCGGGCGCCACCTCGTGCACGTCGAGCGTCCATGCCAGCGCGACCTCGTCGAGCGCGACGCCGGTCAGCGCGGCCGCCGCCTGCAACGCGGCGCCTCGGGCCACCAACTCCTGCTCGTCGGGCACCAGCACCGCCGTGCCGGTGAGCGTCGCGACGGTGCGGCGGTAGGTGGTGCTCCGCGAGCCACCGCCGACGAGGAAACGCCGACCCGTGCCGGCGCCGAGGCGGTCGGCGCCGTCGAGCAGGTTGCACACCACGCCGTCGAACGCGGCGCGCGCCAGCTCCTCGCGGCTCACGTCGGAGCGCAACCCGAGGATGCTGCCGGTGGCATCGGGCAGGTTCGGCGTGCGCTCGCCGTCGAGGTACGGCACCACGGTCACCCGCGCGGTGTCGTGTGGCTGGTGCTCGGCGAGCCGCCCGAGCCCTTCGACATCGGTACCGAGGAGCCGGGCGAGGGCGTCGGTGACCTTCGTGGCGTTGAGCGTGCAGACGAGCGGGAGGTAGCGGCCACTGGCGTCGGCGAAGCCGGCCACGATGCCGGTGGGGTCGCTCGACGGTGCGTCGCTGACAGCGAACGCGGTGCCACTGGTGCCGAGGCTGATGCACATGTCGCCGGGCCGCAGCCCCAGCCCGAGTGCGGCGGCCATGTTGTCGCCGGTGCCCGCCGCCACCATGATGCCGTTCCAGTCGCCGGCGGCATCGGTGGGGCCGAGCACGATGGGCAGGCGAGGTGCCCAGTCGACATCGGGATCGACCAGCTGCAGCAGGTCGGTGCGATAGCGGTCGTCGGCGGGGGAGAACCAGCCGGTGCCCGACGCGTCGCCGCGGTCGGTGGTGACCGAACCCGTGAGCCGGTGCGTGAGCCAGTCGTGCGGCAGCATCACACGCTCGATGCGGTCGAACACCTCGGGCTCGGTGCGGCGCAGCCAGCGCAGCTTCGTGATGGTGAAGCTGGGCACCGGCACGCCGCCGCACGCGTTCGCCCACTCGGCGGGCGAGCACCGCTCGAGGAGCGCCGCGGCGTCGTCGGCCGACTCCGTGTCGTTCCAGAGCTTCGCGGCGCGCAGTGGCCGGCCCTGTCGGTCGCAGACCACGAGCCCGTGCTGCTGCCCGGCGATGGCGAGCGCCGCTGGGCGGTTCGGCCCGTCGGCACCCGCCTGGGCCCATGCCACGTCGAACGCCTCCGCCCACGCCGCCGGATGCTGCTCGCTCCGAGGCGGGGTGGTGGCCGGATGCGCGGCGCGTCCCGACGCGACGAGCTCGCCGGTGTCGGCGTCGCGGATCTCCACTTTGCACGCCGACGTCGACGAATCGACACCGGCGACGAGCGGCATGGTCAGCGTGCGCCGAGCAGGTGCTCGAGCGCGAGTTGGTCGAGGCGCACCGCACCGTGCGAGCGCGCACCCTTCGCCTCGACGTCGAACGTCTCGAACGCGGTGGGATCGGCGAGCAGGTCGGCGTAGGTCTCGCCGGGCGACAACGTGGGTACCGACAGTTCCGGCACGGCAGCAGCGGCGAGCGCCTCCTGCACTTCGGGGTCGGCACGGAACGCGAGCACCCGCTCCTTCAGGAGCAGATAGGTGCGCATGTTGGCCGCAGCGGATGCCCACACGCCGTCGATGGCCTCGGTGCGCAACGGCTTGTAGTCGAAGTGGCGCGGGCCGTCGTAGCCACTGTGCTCGAGCAGGTCGACCAGCGCGAAGGCACTGAGGAGATCGCCGTGACCGAACACGAGGTCCTGGTCGAACTTCGGGCCGTGCTGCCCGTTGAGGTCGATGTGGAACAGCTTCCCGTGCCACAACGCCTGCGCGATCGCGTGCACGAAGTTGAGGTTCGACATCTGCTCGTGCCCGACCTCTGGGTTGAGGCCCACGATGTCGGCGTGCTCGAGCGTGGAGATGAACGCGAGTGCGTGGCCGACCGTGGGGAGGTAGATGTCGCCGCGAGGTTCGTTCGGCTTCGGTTCGAGGGCGAAGCGGATGCCGTAGCCCTGGTCCTTCACGTACTGGGCGAGCGTGTCGATGGCCTCGCGGAACCGGTCGAGGGCGGCACGGTGATCCTTCGCGACGTCGACCTCGCTGCCCTCGCGGCCGCCCCAGAACACGTACGTCTGCGCGCCGAGCTCGGCCGCCAGGTCGAGGTTGCGCATCACCTTCCGCATCGCGTAGCGACGCACGCCGCGGTCGTTGGCGGTGAAGGCACCCTCCTTGAAGACCGGGTGGGTGAACAGGTTGGTGGTCACCATCGGCACTGCGAGGCCGGTGGCGTCGAGCGCCGCACGGAACCGCTGCAGATGATGCGCGCGGTCGCTGTCGGAGGCACCGAACGGCACGGCGTCGTCGTCGTGGAACGTCACGCCGTATGCGCCCAGCTCGGCCAGCCGGTGCACGGTCTCGACGGGATCGAGCGGCGGGCGCGTCGCATCGCCGAACGGGTCGCGTGCCTGCCAGCCGACGGTCCACAGGCCGAAGGTGAAGCGGTGCTCCGGACGAGGTGTGAGTTCCACGTTGATCCCCCTAGGTCGCGGCGAGCGTACCGGCTCAGGCGGGTGTCGACGCCCGCTCGACGAAGCGCTCGAGCTCCGCGGGATCCATGTGCACCTCGTGCCGCGCCGTCGGATATCCGCCGCTGGTCACGTCGTCGACGAAGGCCTGCATCGCCGCCACCCGACGGTGGTGGAGTTCGACCTCCACGGCCGCGAAGTCGTCGTACCGCTTCGAGTGTCGCGGATAGTGGCCGGTGTTGGTGCCGAGGACGTCGCACGAGAACAGGTACTGCGTGTCGCAGACGTCGCCGCAGCCCATGCCCATGGTGACCATGTGGGTGGAACGCGTGAGGTGGTCGGCCAGCTCCACCGGCACCACCTCCACCTCCAGGAACGCCGCACCCGCCGATTCGATGGCCCGTGCCTCCTTCAGCACTCGGAGGGCCTCCTCTGCGGTGCGGCCGATGGCGCGGAAGCCGGTCCACGCTGCCTTGTTCGGCACCAGGCCGACGTGACCGGTGACGGGGATCGACTCCGTCGCCATCGCCTCGATGAACGCAGGCGAGTGCGAGCAGTACACGGCGTCGGCGCCGCGCCGCAGCAGGTCGAAGCCCAGTCGCACCGCTTCGTGCGGGGTGGCGACGGCCCCGTGCGGCATGCCCACCGACAGGAAGGCGTGGGGTGCCTCGCGACGGATGCCCTCGAGGTGATGATCGGGCTCGCACGACAGGATGGTGATGCCGGCCTCCGCTGCTGCGGCGGCCTCGGCCGGGGTGTCGACGTGCAACTGCACCCAGGTCCTGGTGCCCTTTCCCTGGTGGAGGTCGTGCACGGTGGGGCGGTGGTTCATGTGGGGATGTCCTCGGTGGTGGTGACGTTGCGTGCGGCGAGGCGGGCCTTCATCGCGGCGTGGGCCTCGGGCGAGCCGTCGTGGAACGAGCCGAACCACCGGTCGAACGGGATCGCGCCGTCGGCGTAGTTCACCTCGAAGTACTTGTGGTGCAGGTAGTGGTTCAGGCCGCCGGTGTCGAAGCCCCGCTCGTCGCCGAGCTCGATGGTCTCGAAGCCCACGTGACCAGGGGCGGGCGCCATCGTGAGATGGACGAGGTCGAACATCATGTGGATCGGGTGCGAGGGCACGACCCAGTGGATCGCGGCGGCGCTGTAGTACACGAGGTGCTCGAGGGGGTGCATCGAGAGGCCCGACCACGGACCCGGGTTGGTGTACCGGTGGTGCAGCGCGTGCACCCGCCGATAGATGACCGGCACGTGGATGAGACGGTGGATCCAGTAGAAGTGCACCTCTCGCCACAACGGGACGAGCAGCATCAGCGCGACGAACCACACCGGGTTCGCGGTCCACGAGAGCCATGGCACGTAGCCGTTGGCGAACAGCCAGTGGCCCAGCACCTCGTAGGCCGTGGCGATGGGCACGCCGCTGACGAGCGCCCAGAACACGTTCTCGCGCGTCTGGCTGCCGAGCAGCCAACGGTCACTCTCGCGCGGCCAACGGCTGTTGTACTTGAACCGGATGTCCTGACGGCGGCGCTGGTACAGCCACCAGTGGAATGCGCCGAACCAGATCACCACGATCGCCGTGTTGCGCGCCAGGACGAGTGCCACCCAACCCGGAGCGAACTCGCGCATCGTCGCGGTGGACGGCGTGGCGAGGAAGTACGCCGCGATCGCCACGCCGGCGTACAGCACGTTCCACGGCAACAGGTAGCCGTGCACGAACCACCTCGCGATGGCGGCAGGGCGCACCGGCCAGTCGAGGAGCGGGGCGTACGCGGCCCGCCGGGTGGGTGTCCACTCGCCGCGGGCGTTCCGCGCACCGAACCTGGTGTCATCCATCGCCGAAATCTAGCACGTGCTAGTTTCTCCGTCCACGGTCGGGTGCCAGGCTGTCGCCACACCCGCCGCGACGAAGGAGATCGACCTGGCTGCACTCCCACCCCCCGGCGGGCACCGCGACCCCACCATGGCCGACGTGGCACGTGCCGCGGGCGTGTCGCGTGCCTTGGTATCGATCGTGATGCGCGACGCGCCGGGCGCCAGCGCGGCCATGCGTCAGCACGTGAAGGAGACCGCAGCCGCGCTCGGCTACCGGGCCAACACTGCGGCCCAGGTGCTCCGCCGGTCGCGGAGTCACAACGTCGGGGTGCTGTTCTCGCCCCGCTTCCCGTTCGAGGTGGAGATCGTGGAGGCGATGTATCCCGCCGCCGACGCGCACGGCTACACCGTGGTGCTCGGCGCGATGGCCGGCACCCGCGACCTCGACGAAGCGGTCGACGAGCTGGTGGGTCATCGGTGCGAGGCCCTGGTGCTGGTGGGCCTCGACCGTCCCGATGGATGGTTCGAGCAGGTGCGTGGGCGGCTGGGGCTCGTGCGTGTCGGTCGCATGCCGTCGTCCGCGGCGGTCGATGTGGTGCGGTCCGACGAGCGGCGTGGAGTGAGCGTCGCACTGCGTCACCTCGCCGACCTGGGGCATCGTCGCATCGCGTTCGTCGGTGGCGGCACCATGCCGGGCGCGTCCGAACGTGCGGCGGCGTACCGGGCCGGAATGCGTCGCCTCGGGCTGGCCGCCGAGGTGATGGTGCTCGAGGGTGACTACACCGACGAGGGCGGCGCGGCCGCAGCGCGCGCGTTGCTCGACGGGGGCACCGACGTGACGGCGGTGTTGGCAGCGAACGACTGGTCGGCCGTGGGCCTTCTCGGTGAGCTCGCGCGACGCGGTGTGCACGTACCGACCGACGTGTCGGTGGTGGGCTACGACGACAGCGATCTCGCTCGGCGCTCGTACGTCGACCTCACGTCGGTTCGGCAGGACCCTGCCGCGTTGGCCGCAGCGGCGATCGCGGCGGTGCGGCTGCGGCTCGAGCAGCCCGACGCGCCGCCGATCGAGACGGTGCTCCCGTCGCGGCTCGTGGTCCGGTCGTCGACGGCCGCGCCGCGCCGGTGACGTCGTCTCACGCCGGGCTGATCGGGCCGCCGAGGCGAGTCGCTCAGGCGAGGCTGCCGGAGGTCTGCGCCTTCGCCACCGAGGCTCGCACCACGGGGATCTCGTGGTCCTCGAGCGGCTGCATCCACTGCTTGCGGGCGAGCGCCGCCTCGACGAACGGCGCCAGCTCGGCGGCCTTGCGTTGCTGGCGCTCGGCTTCGTCGGCCACGAACTCGGGCATCACCGCGGCGGCGAACAGTCCGAGTGACGAGCAGATGTCGTCGTGGCGGTTGCGGCCCGCCTGCTGGATGAAGATGATCTGGTCGACGCCGACGTCGCGCATCTGGCGCAACCATCGCGCCGCGTCGCGCGGGTTGCCGATGCAACTCGCGTACGCGTCGCCCTGTTCGTCGGCCGCGGCGATGCGACGCTCGGCGCTGTCGGGTGAACGCTTCGCCTGGAACTCCTCCCACACCGTCGTGCGGCCCGGTACCTGATCGTGCGCCACCAGTGCGTTGAGCGCGTAGCCGAAGAACTCGAAGCCCTCCTGGCCGCGGCGGATGGCCTCGGCCCTGTCCTCGTGGAGCGAGAAGCCGGTGACGAGTGCGATGTTCGCGTTGACGGAGTGGCCGAGCGGCACGCACTCCTCGCTGCGGATGATGTCGTAATACACGTCGACCCACGACTTGGCTTCCTCGGGGTCGACGAAGCTGAACGCCAGCGCACCGATGCCGTTGCGCGCCGCCACCTTGATGGTGTCGCGGTTGGTGCACGCCATCCACATCGGTGGGTGCGGCTTCTGGCGCGGCTTGGGCAGCACGTTGCGGCACGGCATGGAGAACGTCTCGGAGCTGTAACCCGGGTACGGGTCGAGCACCATCATGTTGGCGATCTGCTCGGCGGCCTCGAGCGCCATCGCGCGCTTCTGCTTCGCGGGGATGTCGAAGCCGTGGAGCTCGAGTCGGGTGGCGCCCTCGCCGATGCCGAAGTCGACGCGGCCGTCGGACACGAGGTCGAGCGTGGCGAGGCCCTCGGCGGTGCGTGCCGGGTGGTTGTACTTCGGGATCACCTGGCGGATGCCGTGCCCCAGCCGGATGCGCGACGTGCGCGCTGCCGCCGCGGCGAGGAAGACCTCGGGCGCCGACGAGTGCGAGTACTCGTCGAGGAAGTGGTGCTCCACCTCCCACGCGTAGTGGAAGCCGAGACGGTCGGCCAGCTCGACCTGCGCGAGTGCGTCGCGCAGCAGGCGGAACTCGTCGTCGTCGCTCCACGGCTTGGGGAGCTGGTGTTCGTAGAAGACCCCGAACTGCATCGCGTCAGTTGAGCAGACCGGCGCAGCCGGTCGAGACGCGGAGTTCAGCTGAGCGCGGAATCGACCATGCCAGCGGCGAGCACACCCCGCAGGGTCCAGCCGATGGTGCGGATCCAGTTCGTGCGCACCAGCCGTTCGGCCTTCGCCCGGTCGAACCCCTCGGACAGTGCGACGTGCATCGGTACCTGTAGGAACACGGTGCTGCCGTGGATCACGGCCAGCAGCACGCAGCCGGCGAGCGCGGTCACACGGCTGACGCCGTCAGGCGGCACAGCAGCGATCCACAGTGCGGTCACGCCCTCCACCGCCATGAACGGCCCCACCACGTAGGCGGTGAGCCGACGGTGGGCGTCCTCGTAGGCGACGAAAGCATCGCGGCCGACGGCGTCGAACAGGGGGTAGTGCACCACCTGCACGAACCAGATCAGGCCGATCATGGCCACGGTGGCGACGAGGTGGACGACGAGGAGCACGGCGCCGGAACCTCACGGCGTCCGGCCGAGCGTGCGTGCTCGAGCCGCAGGATTGGACGCCCCGGCCACGGTGCCGCACGATGGCCGGGTGACCGCCCCGCCGATGCCGACCGTGTGGGTGCTGGGCGACCAACTCACCCGGCACCACGGCGCGCTGCGCGGACGCGTGCCGGGCGCGGTGCGGGTGCTGCTCGTGGAGAGCGAGTCGCTCGTCGGCTCCGCTCGCTGGCACCGCCAGCGCCTGCACCTCGTGCTGTCGGCGATGGCGCACTTCGCCGACGAGTTGCGCACCGAGGGGTTCGAGGTCGACCATCGCCGCGCCGCGACGCTGCGCGCCGGCCTCGAGGCACATCGCGCCGAGCATCGACCGTCGGCGGTGATCGCCATGGAGCCCACCAGCTGGGACGCCCGCGAGCGGCTGCCGCGCTGGGGTGTGGAGCTGGTGCCCGACGACCGCTTCCTGTGCCACCCGACCGACTTCGCACGGTGGGCCGAAGGGCGCACCCGCCTCACGATGGAGGACTTCTACCGTTGGCAGCGCCTGCGGCTCGGCGTGCTGATGGACGACGACGGCAACGGGCCGCAACCGTTCGGCGGCCGGTGGAACTACGACCACGACAACCGCGAACCACCGCCGCGCGACGGCCGGTCGTGGCCCACCATCACCCGCTTCGAGCTCGACGACATCGACCGCGCCGTGCTCTCACGGATGCCCGACGATCTGGTGGGTGCGATGCCCGACGGGACCTGGCCGGTGACGCGCTCGCAGGCCCTCACCCGGCTGCACGACTTCGTCACGCACGCGCTGCCACTGTTCGGACCGCACGAGGACGCGATGCTCGCCCGCGAGTGGAAGCTCGCTCACTCGGTGCTCGCGTCGTCGATGAACATCGGTCTGCTCCACCCGCGTGAAGTGGTGGACGCCGCCGTGGCCGAGCTCCACGCCGGGCGCGCCCCCATCGCATCGGTGGAGGGGTTCGTCCGTCAGGTGATCGGCTGGCGGGAGTACGTGTGGGGCGTCTACTGGCGGTGGATGCCCGAGTACCGGCGCGCCAACCACCTCGGTGCGCACCGCCCCGTGCCGCCGGCGTTCACCGGCGACGCGCCGACCGACATGGCATGCGTGCGCAACGTGACCGGGCACCTGCACGACCACGGGTACACGCACCACATCGAGCGACTGATGGTGCTCGGCAACCTCGCGCTCACCGCGGGTGTCGACCCGTGGGCGATGAGCGAATGGATGCGGGTCACGTTCGTCGACGGCGCGGAATGGGTGATGTTGCCGAACGTGATCGGCATGGCGTTGCACGCCGATGGTGGGCGCATGGCCACCAAGCCCTACGCCTCGGGCGGTGCCTATCTGAAGAAGATGAGCGACTCGTGCAAGGACTGCCGGTTCGACCCGGGCACGCGCACCGGTGAGCGGGCCTGCCCGTTCACCACGCTCTACTGGGACTTCCTCGCACGCAACGAGGCGGCGTTCGCGAAGAACCATCGCCTGGCCCAACCGCTGGCCGGCATGCGCCGACTGTCGGACCTGCCTGCCGTGCGCGAACGTGCCGTCGAGGTGCTGGCCCGCCTCGACGCCGGCACCCTGTGACCCAGGGGCACTTGTCAGTCGACGTCGACCATCCGCTCGAAGAGGAACTCGTGCTTGAGGAACGACGTGTCGCGCTCATGGCCGGGCGTGGGCGGGATGAGCGGCGACATCTGCAGCAGCCGCCACCCGTCGACCAGCGCGGCGACGCCGGTGCCGTAGGGCGGGTCACCGTCGAGCTGCGGTCCGCGGCCAGCGGTGCCGTCGAACATCGACCAGCCGAGCACCCGGCTGTCGAGCGCGGAGCTCGCCAACCACAGCATCAGCACCTGTTGACGCCCGCTCACGGCGTCACCAGCGCGGCGCGGCGTTCGGTGCGGGTGAGGTACCAGTCGACGTCGAACGTCTCGTCGCCCGTCAGGTAGCGCCACAGCCGAGCGCGTTGCACGGTCTCGAGGCGATGCACCGACGGCTCGTACCACGGCTCGCTGCGGCGCAGTTCGGCGGCCACCATGCCCGGCTCCATGCGGGCGAACATGTGGTCGTCGGCTCGGTTGCGCGGTGCGAGGTCGCTGGTGTCCCACAACCGGACCTGCGGCTGCGTGGGGTTGAGGCGCAGCTTGCCCATCACCCGGTCGCGGCTGCCGTGGTTCGGGGCGCCGGCGTGCCACAGGCCCTGGTGGAAGATCACCACGGTGCCGGCCTCGCCGCTGAAGTACTGCTCGCCGGCGAGGTGGTGGTAGCGGGCGACGTCGTCCATGTTCACCCGCCGCAGATGGCTGCCGGGCACGAAGCGGGTGCCGCCCTCGCGTGGCGCCACGTCGTGCGGGAACCAGAACAGCTGGATGTCGAAGGCGGGGCCCTGGTCGACGATGGCGTCGCAGTGGAGCCCCTGCGCGTGGAGGTCGCCGGCGGTCTTGATGTGGACGAAGTGGTGGTCGACCACCGGCTCGGCACCGACCAGCGAGGCGATCGCGCCGGCGATGACCGGCAACCGCACCATCCGACCGAACGCCGACTCGGGCGCGTAGGCCGTGTGCAGCGGCGTGCCCGACCGGGGCAGCGGCGCCTCGTCGTCGGTGGTCGGTGCGCCGGCCGACACGCCGCGGAACTCGTCGAGCCACGCACGGAACAGGCCGGGCAGCTCCTCCATCGCCTGGGCGTTCACGTCGGCGGGCACCACCGCGTCGAGACGCAGGAACCCGCGGGCGACGAACGACGCCATCTGGTCGGTGGTGAGGAGAGGCGCAGCGCTCATGCGGCGGAGCGTAGGCGTTGGCGCGTCGGCGGTGGTTGTCGCAGCGCACCGGAAGAGGTCCGCCGATCGGGGGACGACGAGCGCCGACGCCTCGCGGATGCTGTGGCGATGACGCTCACCGCCACCCTCCCCGAGGCGACGCCCCTCGACCCACCCGATCCGCGCACGTTCCGCAGCGCCGTGCCGCCCTGCGTGCCCCGTCGAGCACGCCGCGACGGGAGCCGCCGGTTCGACCCGCTCGCGCTCGTCGCCCTCGCGGCGATCGCCGCCACCATGGCCGTCGACGCCACGGCCGCGCTGGTGCTCGCCGCGCTGTTCGTGTTGGTCGTGCCGTTCGAGATGGCGTTCCCTCGACACGGGCGGCGTCTCCGCCGACCCGAGCTGGGCACCGACGTCGCGTACGCGTTGGTGGCGACGCCGCTCGGCTTCGTGGGCACGCTGGTGGCCACCGTGGTCGGCGTGGCCTCGTTGGCCTGGCTGCCGGGCCTGCTGCTACGACCGCTGGTGACCGCTGCGCCGGCACCGCTGCGCGTGGTGCTCGGGGTGCTGCTGTTCGACGTCGCGGTGTACTGGGCCCACCGGTGGGCGCACGAAGTGCCGTTCCTGTGGCGCTTCCACTCGCTGCACCACAGCACCCGCCGCCTCGACTGGGTGAGCGGGTTCCGCAACCACCCGTTCGACGGCGTGTTCCTCGCGCCTGCGTTCATCCTGCTCGCCGTTGCCGGGTTCTCGCCCGAGTTCACCGGGTTGCTCGCGGTCATCCAGTTGTTCACCGGGCTGTTCGCCCACGCCAACGTGCGGTGGCGTCTCCGGCCGCTGCACCGCATCGTGTTCACGCCCGAGTTCCATCACTGGCACCACGCCGACGAGCCCGGCGCGATCAACAGCAACTACTCGGTGTTCCTGCCGCTGTGGGACATCGCGTTCGGCACCTACTTCATGCCGTCGGACCGCCGGCCGCAGCGGTACGGCGTGGCCGAGCCGACGCCGACGGGCATCGCTCGTCAGCTGGTGCACCCGTTCCGAGGGCTCCCGTCGCCTCGTACGGTGCTGCGGCACCCGTGGCGCAGCCTCCGCTCCGCCGTGCTCGCCGTGCGGCGTGGGCTGGCGCAGGTGGCCAGGTCGGCCCGCCGCACCAGCCGTCGCGCGCAGCGCCGTGCCGACCGTTCCTACACTGGCTGAGATGCAGCGCGCGTGGAGCCCTGTCGAGCGGCTGCGTCGCGGGGCCGACGCCGCGATCGTGGTCGGCGTGACGGCCGTCGGCTGGGCCGGGATGGCGGCGGCGCGAACCGCCACCGACGCGGATGCCGCCCCGTTGACGGTGCTGTCCGCCGTGGTCGCGGCGGTGGCCACGTTGCCGGTGCTGTGGCGGCGCCGCTGGCCGCTGGGCATGCTCGGCGCCGCGCTGGTGCTCGTGGTGCTCGCGGGAGCGATCGTCGAACCCGGGCTGTTCGGCGCGCAGATCGCCGCGCTGGGCGTGGTGCTGCTCTTCGCCGTCGGTGCCTGGTCCGAGCGGCGATGGGTGGCGGCGACGGTGGTGCTCGCGTTGCTGGTGCTCGCCGCGGTGAGCGCGGTGCACGACGGTGGTGCCGTCGCCGCCTCGACGGCGTTCGCGTTCGCACTGGTGGCGCTGCCGGCCGTGCTCGGGTACGCCGCGCGCACGCGCCGTCAGTACCTGGCCGAGGTGGAAGCCCGGCTCGCTGCCGCCGAACGCGATCGCGACGAGCGCGCACGCGTGGCCGTGGTGGAGGAGCGCCAGCGCATCGCGCGCGAGCTGCACGACGTGGTGGCGCACCACGTGAGCCTCATCGGCGTGCAGGCCGGCGCGGCCCGGTCGTGGCTCACCGTCGCACCCGACCGCGCTGCCGCGGCGCTGTCGGCGATCGAGGAGAGCAGCCGGTCGGCGGTGGGGGAGATGCGCCAACTGCTCGACGTGCTGTCGCCACGCAACGGCCTCGTGCCGCCGCAGCCCGACCTCACGGCCGTGCCGGTGCTGGTGGGCCACTGGCGGGCGTCCGGCGTGCACGTCGAGGCGCAGTTCATCGGCGACCCGGGTCGCGTCGCGCCCACCGTGTCGGCGTGCGCGTACCGCATCGTGGAGGAGGCCCTCACGAACGTCGAGCGGCACTCGGCGGCGTGGTCGGCCACGGTGCGGGTGGAGATCGACGAGTCGGTGCGCGTCGAGGTGACGGATCCGGGGCCGCCCCGCCCGGCGTCGGACGACCGCGGCACGGGCCGCGGCCTGGCCGGGATGCGCGAACGGGTGGAGCTGTGCGGCGGTGCCCTCGAGGCCGGCCGGGTCGCCGACGGTTCGTTCCGCGTGGTGGCCACGATGTCGGCGGTGCCCGCATGACCGACCGCATCGCTGGCCGCATCAGGGTGCTGCTGTGCGACGACCAACCTTCGATGCGCGAGGCGTTGCGGATGGTGCTCGAGGCACACGGGCTCGACGTGGTCGACGAGGCCGGCGACGGCGAAGCCGCGGTGGCAGCGGCCCGTCGTCATCGACCGGATGTGGTGTTGATGGACGTCCGGATGCCCACGCGCGACGGCATCTCGGCGACGGCGTCGATCGTGAGCGATCATCCCGAGGTCGCCGTGCTGGTGCTCACCACGTTCGACGACGACGCGGTGCTGTTCGGTGCACTCGGCGCCGGGGCAGCCGGGTTCGTGCTGAAGAACGCCGGCCCCGAGGCCATCGTCGACGCCGTGCGACGCGTGGCCGCCGGCGACGCGGTGCTCGACCGGTCGGTGCACCGCCGTGTGTTCGCCCGGTTCGACACCGGTGGCGTGCCGGCGCACGCCGACACCGCGCAGCGACGGCTCACCGAGCGCGAGCGCGACGTGTGGTGGCTCGTCGCGCAGGGGCTGACCAACCAGGAGGTGGCCGACCGTCTCGGGGTGGGCGAGGCGACGGCGAAGACCCACGTGTCGCGAGTGCTCGCCAAGCTCGGCGTGCGCGACCGGGTGCAGGCCGTGATCGTGGCCCACCAGCTCGGGTTCGCCGCGACCGAGCGAGCGCTCGGGTAGGCGCCCGGCCGGCCATGGCGCCGGAGTAGTCAACATGTGACTATTGTGTGGCGCATGCGTGGAACGCGCCGACTCCTCCTCTCGACTGTCGCACTGCTCGGCCTCGTCGCCGCGGCGTGCGGGTCCGACGACGACACCGCCGCGACCACCGACGGCGACATCACGGTGTTCGCCGCGGCGTCGCTGACGGCAGCGTTCACCGAGATCGGCGACGCGTTCATGGCGGCGAACCCCGACGCGACGGTCACGTTCAACTTCGCTGCGTCGTCCGAGCTCGTGACGCAGATCGCGGAGGGCGCACCGGCCGACGTGTTCGCCTCGGCCGACCTGAACAACATGACGAAGCTCACTGCGGCAGGCGACAACGCCACCGAGCCGGTGGTCTTCGCCACCAACCTGCTCGAGATCATCGTCGGACGTGGCAATCCCGAGGGCATCACCGGCGTGGCCGATCTCGCGAACCCCGACCTGATCGTCGTCACGTGTGCACCCGAGGTGCCGTGCGGCAAGTACGCCGCGCAGATCTTCGAGAACGCCGGGTTCACGGTGACCCCGAAGTCGCTGGAGGAGAACGTGAAGGCGGTGGTCTCGAAGGTCATCCTCGGCGAGGCCGACGCCGGCATCGTCTACGCCACCGATGTCGAGACGGCCGGCGACCAGGCGGCGGGCGTCGCGATCCCGGTCGACATCAACGTGGTCGCCGAGTACCCGATCGCCGTCACCCGCACTGCAGTCGACGCAGAGGGCGCGCAGGCGTTCATCGACTTCGTGACCAGCGCCGAAGGCCAGGACATCCTCGCGTCCTACGGCTTCCTGGCGCCCTGAGCCGGGACGACCCTGGTGATGGCACGCACCTCGGAACAACAGCTGCTGCTCGGCGAGTGGGCGTGCCTCGGCATCCTGTACCCGGCGCCGACCCACGGGTTCGCGATCGCGGCCCGGCTGAAGCCCAGCGGCGACATCGGCCGCGTGTGGTCGCTGTCGCGTGCGCTCACGTACCGCTCGATCGACCAGCTGGTGATACGCGGCTACGTCGAGGTCGTGGGGGAGGAGCCGGGACGGGCCGGCGGCAACCGCACCATCCTCGCGGCCACCCGCAGCGGGAGGGCGCAGCTGCGGAAGTGGCTCGCGTCGCCGGTGGTGCACCTGCGCGACCTGCGCAGCGAGCTGCTGCTGAAGCTGGTCGTCGCCGACATCTGCGGCATCGACGTCACCGACATGCTGGCCGCCCAGCGCGCCCACATCGTCGAGCTCGCCGAGGCACTGGCCGCGCAGGTCGAGCAGCAGCCGTGCGACGTGGTGGCGTTGTGGCGCAGCGAGTCGTCACAGGCCGCCCTCCGCTTCCTCGACCGCCTCCCCACCACCCCCTGACCCCCCCCAACCCACCGTTCATGTCATGCCCGTACCGAGGAATCCTCGGAAAAGGCATGGCAGGAAACGGCGCGGCCGGCGGTCAGGAGAGCGCGAAGGCGGCGTCGGGCAGCGGGCGCACCCACTTCGTAGCGGCGGCACCCGCAGCCATGCCCGCCTCCACCGCGACGTCGAGGTCGGCGGTGCGCCACCACGCGGCGAGGAACGCGGCGATGAAGGCGTCGCCGCAGCCGACCGTGGTGCCTTCCACTGCGATGGCGTGCACCGGGACGAACCGCTCGACGCGGTGACCCGGGCGGCCGTCGAGCAACAGCACACCGTCGGCGCCGAGCGTGACGACCACCAGCCGACCGAGGTCGAACGCGATGTCGCGCACACCCCTGATCGGTTCGTCGTCGGGCGAGCCCGGCCAGCCGATGAAGCCGAGGTCGAGGTGCTGCATCGTGCGGGCGAACCGTTCCACGGTGTAGTGCCGGAAGCTCAGGAAGTCGCCGGACACGGCGGGCCGATCGAGCACGCCGTCGACGCCCAGTTGCTCCACCGCGTCGGCCACGGCGTCGACCAGCACGCAGTGCACGCGCTCGGCCGCGGCCAACTGCGCCAGGTCGTCATCGGTCCACCGCACGTTGCCCCACACACCCTCGACGAAGTGGTCCATCCACGGCTGCCGATCGGCGCGCATCACGATGTCGATCGACGACGAGACGCCGGGCGCCACCAACGACGGAAGTGCGTCGATGCCGTGGCGGTCGAGAAACGCGTGGAACAGCTCGGCGCGGTCGTCGCCGATGCGGCTCAGCAGCCGGAAGGGCACGCCGCGGTGCGACCAGTGGTACGCCATGTTGAGCACGCCGCCGCCCGGCAGGTCGATGCCCTCGTCGAGGTAGCGATCGACGCTGAGCGGGCCGACGAGCAGTGTGCTCACAGGCCGGCCATCGGATCGTCGCGGAGCGCCGCGTCGAGCGCCAGGAAGCGGTCGTACCGCACCTCGACGACCTTGCTCATCTGCCAGAACGCCTCGACGGAGAGGTGCGCGCACCCCTCCACGTGGTACCAGTCGGTGCGGCCCGGCAGCGTGGTGACGAGCGCCGGATCGTGCGCCGGCACGAGCGCCGGGTTGAGCACGTAGCCGGGTGAGCCGGCATCGCGGATCTGCAGCAGGCCGTTGCCGCGGAAGCCCTTCGCCCGCGGGCATCGGTGCGTCTCGCCCGTGCGGAGGTCGACGAGGTCGACCGTGTCGCCGGCGCCGTCGGCGGTGACGTCGGGCCACTCGGGGTCGTCGGCCAGTTCGGCGATCACCCGACGCACCGAGATGTCCTGGTAGTGGTTCATCGCGGTGTGTGGCTGCTCGTAATCGTGGTCGAACACGTTGGTCGGGTTGTCGTCGTACACGTTGCCGGCCTCGTGCACCAGCAGTGCGACGAGCGCCGGGCGGTCGCGCAGGAACCGTCGGTACGACTCCTCGTACTCGGCGATGGCGTCGGCGAACGACACAACCTGGCCGCGCACCACGTGCGCGTACCGCCAGCCGTCGGTGCCGAAGCGCTCGCCGAGCACCGCCGCACGGCGTGCCTTGTCGATGCCTGCGTAGCCGGGCACGCCGAGTGGCACCCAGATGTCGGCGGCCAGTGCGGCAGCGGCGGATCCGGCCTCGGGCCAGCGAGGGTGCATCGTCGCGACGCTAGTGCGACGCCGCCGCGGACGGCTCGCCCAGTACCCGCCGGTGGAAGGCGAGCATCTCGGCCGCGAAGATCGCCGGCTGGTCGCCGGTGCTGCCGAGCGTGGCGCCCTGTTGCCCGAAGCCGGCCTTCATCGCCGCGCGGAACTGGTCGAGGTCGGTGCGGGCCGGGTCGGCGATGCCCGTCGTGGGATCGATCATCGAGCCGTCGTCGTCGAGGAACTCGATCGGCGCGTGCGGCGACACGCGTGCCTCGGCGATCGCATGCACGTCCTCGTGCCGGTCGAAGCTGTGATGGGCGCCGGGCACGACGCGCATGGTGGCGTCGCCGCCGGTGAGTGCGATCGCCTGGATCTGGGCCTGCACGGCCATCACCGAGCACCAGTCGTCCTGGTCGCCGATGATGGCCCGCACGACGGTGCGGCCCACGTCGGGGCGGCGGAACTGCTGCCCGCACCACGGATACGCGCCGAGCACGCCGGCGAACGCGAGGTCGCCGACGATCGGCTGCGCGAAGCGGCGCATGGCCGCGATGATCACCGCGGCGCCGCCGCGGCTGTGGCCCTGCGCCGAGATGCGCGTCGTGTCCACCCGCGGGTGGGCCGCCAGCACGCCGAGCGCGGCCACCACGTCGTAGGCGCTGGCGGCGAACGAGTACTGGGTCTGGTTCGCGACGGTGGACTCCACGGCACGTGCTCCGAACGGGTCGACCAGGCACACCGCGTACCCCGAGGCGACCAGCGCACCCGCGTGCATCACGTGGTTGGCGGCGACGCCCGCGCTGCCCGGCACGATCATCACCGTCGGGTGCGGCCCGCCGCCGTCGGGCAGCGCGAGCAGTGCATCGATGTCGAGTCGCATCGCCGGACCGGCCGGCGACATGGCCTCGTGGAAGTTCACCGCGTTCGCCGTCGGGATGCGGAGGTGCTCCACGTCGGTGGTGGGCAGTTCGGCAGCAGCGAGGGCGAGCGCGTTCGACATGCTCCCAGCAGAGCACATCGCGCGGTCGCGGAATTCGCTGGCGCGCCGGCCCGCCTCGTCGTACGGTGACGGGTGGAACGACGACCGCGCCGAGGGCGCCGAGAGGAGGAGAGCGACATGACTGCCATTGCCCGACTCTCCGACCTTGCACGCCCCCGCATCGGTTGATCCTCGGCGTCGAGCACAGCTGCCGACCCGCCTCCGGTGCACCGCACCCCAGGAGCACACCACCATGGCTGCACCCCGCAGCAACCGGCCCCGCGCGCGTCGATTCGACGACGACGAATGGCTGCCCGACGAGCGCCTCACGGTGCCCGTCGAACCCACGCTCGACGACGAGCTGGACGAACCGAACTGGTCCACCTACCCCAGCGCCACCAAGGGCCCGTCGCCGGTGCCCGAGTGGGTCGTGCGCGACCCGAAGGCCGTCGACGACGACCTCGGTGTGATGAAGACCGGCAAGGAGGCGGACGTGTCGCTGCTGCGACGCGTCGCCGTCGACACCGGACAGACGTCGCTGATGGCCGTGAAGCAGTACCGCAGCGCCGAGCACCGGATGTTCCACCGCGACGCCGGCTACCTCGAGGGCCGGCGGCTGAAGAAGAGCCGCGAGATGCGTGCGGTCGCGACCCGCACCGCGTTCGGCAAGGAGGTGATCGCCGGCCAGTGGGCGCGCGCCGAGTTCGTCGTGCTCTCGCAGCTGTGGTCGGCCGGTGCCGCCGTGCCGTACCCGGTGCAACTCGACGGGACCGAGCTGATGATGGAGTTCATCGGCTCGCCCGACGGCGTGGCCGCACCGCGGCTGGCGCAGGTGCACACCACGCCGAGCGAAGCACGCGAGCTGTTCGGTCAGCTCGTCGCCGCGCTCCGACTGCTGGCCGACGCCGGCTACGCGCATGGTGACCTGTCGGCCTACAACGTGCTCGTCGACGACGGGCGCGTCGTGCTCATCGACCTGCCGCAGGCCGTCGACGTGGTCACGAACCCGCGCGGCTTCGAGTACCTGCGCCGTGACTGCGACAACATCTGCACCTGGTTCGCGTCGCGTGCCGTGGCCACTGCCGACGCACGCGACCTCTACGACGATCTCGCCCGTCGGCTCGTCGACGGTTGAACTCAGGCGAGCTTGAACAACGCCCGCGCGTTGTCGCCGATGAACGCTCGGCGCTGCTCCTGCGGGAACATCGCCACGAGCTCGTTGAGGTCGTGGATGTACTCGGGCGTGTGATCGGCGTGCGGGAAGTCGCTCGCCCACATGAAGCGGCTGATGCCGTACCGCTCAGCGAGGGCGGGGATCATCCGCTCGTCGGGGTCGGCGCTGATCCAGATCCGCTCACGGAAGTAGTCGCTCGGCTTGTGCTGCAGCGGCACTCGGTTCCCGATGAACGTGTGGCCGTACACCGCGTCGATGCGGTCGAGCCAGTACCCGATCCACCCGGCACCCGACTCGAGCACGAGCACCTTCAGCCGTGGGAACTTGTCGAACACGCCGTAGTCGAACAGCGTGGTGAACTGCTGCCGCACACCGTCGCTCGCCGTGACCGATGCGAGCAGCCGCAACTGCTTCACGTTCTCCCACGTGCCCATGCGGGTGCCCTTCGTCCACTGCGGCTCGAACGTGGGGTGGATGGCCAGCGGCACGTCGAGGTCCTGTGCGGCGGCGAACAGCACGTCGTTGTCGGGATGGCCGAGCGGGGTGCCGTCGTGCGTGAACGGTGCGACGTACCCGCCGACCGCCCCTTCGCCGACCGCCCGCTCCAACTCGCGTGCGGCCGCAGCAGGGTCGCTCAGCGACAGGTGCGCAGTGGCCGCGAGGCGCGGCTCGTCGGCGCAGAACTCGCAGATCCAGCGGTTGTACGCCTTGGTGTACGCCTGTGCGAGTGCGGGGTCCTGCACCTCGGCCTCCCACAGCAGCCCGACCGTCGTGTAGAGGATGGCCGTGTCGATGTGCTCGGCGTCGAGCACCCGGATGCGTTCCTGCGGGTCCATCGAACCGAACGGGGCCTCACGCAGGTACGTGCGCTCGGGGTCCTTCTGCATCGCCGGCAGGTCGGGTGCTCCCATCGCGCCGAGCGTCGACGGGAAGCCGGCGCGCGACATCTGCGACCGGCGGCCGTCGATCTCCAACTCCTCGAGCCCGTGCTCGTCGATGCGGAACCGCAGTGCCCGGTCGCGGAACTGCGGGTCGATGTACTCCTCCCACAGTGTCGGTGGTTCGAGGATGTGGCCGTCGGCGTCGACGGCGCCGTCCTCCACGACCGCGTGGGTCGCGTGGATGGGCTTCTGCGCAGCGATGGTCAGTGCCATGACGTCGAACCTCCCCAACGGTGGACGTGACGCGAACCGTACGACCGTCGGGTGGTGCAGGTCGTGTCGGAGCGTCGCGAGCTCAGGGGTCGCGGCGCAGACGGTCCATCTGTCGGCGATCGCGCTTCGTCGGTCGCCCGGTGCCGCGGTCGCGTTGGAACACGGGGACGTCGTCACGCGGCGGTGGCGGTGGGCTGTGGTCGACGAGGCACTCGGCGGCGACCGGCGCACCCACTCGCTTCGACACGACGCGCACCACTTCGACGATGCGCTGACGTTGCTGGATGCGCGCCTCGATGCGGTCGCCGGCCTTCACCGTCGTCGCCACCTTGGCAGGTGCGTCGTTCACCACCACGTGCCCCGCGCGGCACAGTTCGGTGGCGGCCGATCGTGTGGGGGTGAGGCGCACCGCCCACAGCCAGACGTCGAGTCGTGCGGTGTCGATCACCGCATCGTGTCACGCCGACGTCGCGCGGCATCCACCGTTCCGGTGGAGGCCGCGCGACCTCACGTGCTCAGAGGCGGGACGTGTGGTCGAGGCGCTGCACGACCGGACCCCAGGTCTGGCCGGTGACCGGGTCGCGCAGGGTCTCCATCAGCCAGTGGGTGCACTGGGTCTGCGGCAGCTGCGGAGTGTCCCAGTTGACGCTGCGGGACTCGCCCTGCTTCAACGAGAACGGGCCGACCGTGAACGGCGGGAACGCACAGCCGGGGTACACCGAGCCGATGCTCGCCGTGGCCGGGTCCGGGCCGGTGATCTCGACGACGTCGATCACGTAGGAGCCGCCGGTGCAGCTGCTGATCTTGGTCTGCAGCTGCACGCTGAGGTCGGTCTTGCCGGCGACGTTGAACGACTCGACGGACTTGGGCAGCGAGATGGTCACGCACGGGCCGGCCGTCGTGCCGCCGCCACCGCCGCCTCCGCCGGATCCGCCCTTGGCGGTGGCGATCGTGGGGACCGCCGCGATGAGGGCGAAGGTGAGTGCGATGAATGCGGCGCGGCGCATGGAGGTCTCCTGGTGCTCGTGGTGGCCGCATTGCATCGGCCGTGCATGAGCACGAACACAGGTGGACATTCGTCGTACGCCTCACGGGGCAACCGAGCACGACCCGGATGCAGCGTGGATGCGGGAGTACCGTTCCTCCACGGTCGCGACGTCGACCGCGAGCGTTCGGGGGGACGATGAGTTTCGGAGTTCGGGGCGAGCCCACACATCTCGATGCCGGCTGGATGACGGCCGTGCTCGACGCCGCCGGCGTGGCGCGCGGCGCCACGGTGACCGGGCTGGAGCTGCAGTCGTTCATCGGCACCGGGCAGACCGGGCGCAACGCCCGTTTCGGCCTCACGTGGGACCAGCCCGACGGCCGACCGGTCAGCGTGGTGGGCAAGTTCCCGTCGGGTGACGAGAACGCCCGGGCGAACGCGTTCGTGAACGGCACGTATCTGACCGAGGTGTCGTTCTACCGCGACCTCGCACCGTCGTTGAACATCCGCATCCCCGAGTGCCACCTCGCCGCGTACGACCACGACGCACCCGACTTCGTGATGATCATGGAGGACCTCGCTGGTTCGCGGCAGGGCGACCAGATGGCCGGCCTGACCGTGGAGGAGGCCGCGCTCGCGGTCGAGCAGGCCGTCGGGCTGCACGCGCCGCGCTGGGGTGACCCCACCTTGGCCGACTTCGCAGGGCACCGGCCGAAGGGCGACGACGCAGCGGCCGCACTCGGCATGGTCTACGGGATGATGGTCGAACCGTTCCTCGACCGTCTCGGGCCCGGTCTCGACGCCGACATCATCGACCTCGTGCGCAACGTGGCGCCAGCGGTGCAGCGGTGGGTCACGGCGTGCACGGCTCCCCGCACCGTGGTGCACCTCGACTACCGGCCCGACAACTTCATGTTCGGCGTCACGCCCGACGCCCCGCCGCTCGTGGTGGTCGACTGGCAGACCGTCACCGACGGGTATGCGATGTGGGATCTCGCGTACATGATCGGCGGCAGCTTCGAGCCGGCGCAACGGGCCGCCGTGGAGCGCGACCTGCTCGACGACTACCGCTCGCGGATGGCCGCGGCGGGCGTCGACATCTCGGCCGACATGCTGTGGCACGACTACCGCATCGGGTCGCTGTGGGGCGTGGTGATGACGGTGATCGCCACCATCCTCGCCGCGCAGACCGAACGCGGCGACCAGATGCTGACCACGATGGCGCAGCGCCACGGTCGACACGCGATCGACCTCGACGTGCAGGGGTTGCTCGGTTAGATGGCCGCCGCGCCGGTGCTCCGCCGCCGCAGGGTGATGGTGCTCTGCGCGTCGCTGGCGGTGCCCGTCGCGCTCGTGCTCGGCCTCGGCCACCGTGGCGTGCACATGGTGCGCAGCATGGTGGTGCCGGGCGCCGGCCTGGTCGGGTCGAACAACGTCGCCGCAGCCGCGTGCCTGCTCGCCGCGATCTCCGCCACCGTGGCGTGGGTGAAGTGGGGCCTCGACTGGCTGCTCGCCGGCGTGGTGGCGGTGGCTGTGGTGGCCAGCGGGCTCGTCACCGACGCTCCGCACGCGACCGCCGCCGCGATGTCGCGGCCGGTGATGGCCGCGCACGAGTTCCCGCTGGTGCTGCTGGCGGCCGGGCTGGTCTCGTGGGCGCGCGGCGTGGTCGGCCGTGTGCCCGGGCTCTCCCACCTGGCGCGGCGACGGGCCCGCACGTCCGACGGGCTGGCATCGGTCGACCGACTGCGCCCGGCCGACCGGTCGCGCACCGCCGCCGTGCTCGCGCTCGCGGGGCAACCGGGGCCGGCTGCTGCCATCGCCGCCGATCCGGAGGTGGCGCGCCGCGCTCGCCGGGTGGGTGCCTGGGCGCGCGGGCGACGCGGCGGCGACGCGTTCCGAGTCGATCACGCCCATGCCCGGGCCGCGTTCGCGCTCGCAGGCACACCCGACCCGATGCTCCTGCACGACGCCGCGCGCACTGCACTCGGCGTGCCGTGCAGCGAGCCGACGTGGGTGCGGCCGGTCGACGGTGCCCTCGCGGCCATCGCCGTGCACCACGCCGGCGGCGACACCGGCGCATGGCAGCGCGCACTCGGCGCCGAGCTCTCGCTGCGGCGCGGCCACCGGCCCGCCTGGTACTGGACCCCGCTCGGCTGGCCCGCCGGATCGGCCCCGGCGTGGGAGCACGCCACCGCCACGGCGCTCGCCCGCGCGATGGGCTGGGTGGGCGACGACGACTGGGCGGCGCTACGCACACGCGCGCTCGGCGCGTCGGCGCGCGGCGTCGAGCACCCGCACGACGAACGGCTCATCGCCGCCGCGCGCGTGTGGCTGGTGTACGTCGACGATCCGCGCACCGCGTCGCTGCTGGCGCGTCCCACCGTTCGCCACGACCCGCTCGCGGTGGCACTCGACCTGCTGGCGCGCCGGCTGGCCGACGACCCCGACTCGCTCACCGTCTCGCACCCGGAGGTGCTCGCATGACCGACACGGTCACACGTCCCGTCGTCGACCGCTCGCCCGGCGACTTGCCGCTGCTGCCCACCGAGCCGCGGCGCATGGGCCCGGTGACGCGCTTCCTGGTGCTGCGACTCGCCGCCGTGGTGACGCTGGTGGAGGTCGTCGGCTCGTTGCTCGTCGTGTTCGGCGGCACCGCAGTCAGGGCAGCAGGGCTCTCGATGGTGTTCCCCGGTGCCGGCTTCCTGTTCACCGGCGCGCCGTTGCTGTTCGTGCTCACGTGGGTGCTGCTCAGCATCGCGGTGGTGCTGTGGTGGGGGATGAGCCTGCACCTCGGCATCCCCGGTGTGTGGGCCGTCAGCGCGGTGGTGAGCGCGCTGCTCGCCGAAGGGCCGCGGCTGTTCGTCGATCGCGGCACCACGTGGGACTGGGCGATCCCGGTCGCGTACGTCGGTGCGCTCGCCGTGATCGGCGCGTTGGTGTGGACGTTCGAGTCGCGGTTCCGTCGCAAGCGGGCGAAGGTGCCCGAGCTGAACGAGTACCTGCGAACGGCCGATGTGCCCGCATCGTCGACGCTGCTCCGCGAGCCCGACGAGATGGACGCCGAGCTGCTGCGCTGGGCGTACGAGCTGTGCCTGCAGCCGGTGGATCGCTTCGACGGGTTCGAATGGGGTGAGCAGCTGCACGGCGGCACGGTGGTGCGCTACCAGCTGAACTACCTCGGTTGGGCGCTCGCCCCGTACGCCGTGAACTACGTGCCCAACGCGGTGGCCACCATCGAACCGGTGATGCGCAACCTGGTGCTGAAGCAGCTCGACCTGCGCGTGTGGCGCTACTGGCAACTGCTCAACCGGGTGGGCAACCTCGACTCGAACCCCGATCCGCTGGTGCGCGACAACATCATGTTCTCGGGCTTCACCGGCGACCAGATCAACCTCTACGAGGCGGCCACGGGGAGCACGCGGTTCGACGAGCCGGGCTCGCTGACGTTCGTGTGGGAGGACGGCCGCACGTTCGCGTACGACCACCACTCGTGGATGGAGGCCGTGCGCCGCAACTTCGAACGCAGCCGGCTGGGCTTCTTCCCGTGCGAGCCCGGGTGGGCGTTCGCCGCGTGCAACACCATCGGCGCGCAGGCACTGCTGGGCCACGACCGTCTGCACGGCACGTCGCTGTGGTCGGGCATCGAGCAGCGCTGGCGCGACACGCTCGAGGCCGAGTACCTGATGCCCGACGGCAACTACGCCAACATCCGGTCCACACACACCGGGCTGTCGTGGGACACGGGTGAGACACCGGGCGGCGAGTACTTCACCACCGGCTCGCACAGCTTCAAGGACGTGGCGCGCGACCTGCACGCCCGCGGTCGCGCGCTCCAGTTGCGCGGCCTGCCGCAGAAGATGGCGGGGCTGCGCGCGCTCGTTGCCGACGGGGTGTTGCAACTGCAACTCCCGGAGGAGTGGGAGCGCAACCGTGCGCGGAGGACAGCCACGCCGAGCTGGACGAAGCTCATCGGCGGTGCACGCGCGGTGGGCGACGACACGGTGGCGGAGGCGGCCATCCGGGCCCACGATCAGCAGTGCGCCACCGGCGAACGCTGGCCGGAGCGACCGCTCACCGCGGGCGTGGCGAACCTGGCGCTGCACATGCTGGTGCGGTGGTCGACGCCGCTCGACAACGCGTCAATCAACCTGCGCGGTTACGAGGCACCGGCGGGGCCGATGGTGACGGCGGCACCGTGGCCGCAGGTGCTCATCACGCTCGCCCGTTCGACCGACGGTGCGTCGCTCGACCTCGGCATCCGCCCCGGTCCGGTCGCCACCGATGCGCCCGTCACGCTCGACCTCGCGGCGCTCACACCGGGCGCGATCTACCGGCTCGCCGGTGACGGCATCGAGCTCGCCCTCACCGCCGCAGCCGACGGCACGTCCTCGATCGACCTCGTGGTCGACCGCCCGTTGCGCCTCCACCTCGCACCGGAGGTGGTCGCACCGTGATCTCCATGTACCTCAACTGCGCGAAGGTGTGGACCCACCTCGTGCGGCTCGCGTGCCGGGTCACCCGCCGCCCGCAGGTCACCTACGAGGCACCACCACTCCACTCCCGAGGAGTCACCCGATGACCGCCACCGTCGCCGACCGTCCCGACGTGTCGCCCGAGCCGCTGCTGCTTCCCGAGCAGCCGCGCCGGTTCGGCCCGACGAGCCGGGTGCTGCTCGCCCGACTGGTCGTCGCGCTCGCGCTGGTCGAGATCGTCGGTGCGGTGCTGGTGTTCACCGCCGACAGCGATGCGTGGCGTGCGGTCGGCGTCGGCCTCGTGTACCCCGGCGCCGGGTTGCTGTTCACCGCGTCGCCGTTGCTGTTCCTGCTCACCCAGGTGCTGCTGGTGGTGGCGCTGGTCCTGTGGTGGGGGCTCAGCACGCACTTCTCCATCCCGCTGGTGTGGGCACTCGCTGCCGCCGGCGCGGGACTGCTGGCCGACGGGCCGCGCCTGTGGGTCGACCGCGGCACCACCTGGGAGTGGGCCATCGTCGTCGCGTACGTCTGCGCGCTCGGGGTGGTGGGCGTGATGGTGTGGAAGATCGAGCGACGCTTCCGCGCCAAGCGCGCCAAGGTGCCCGAGTTGAACGCGTACCTCGCGCAGGCGGAGATCCCGCCGCGCGTCACCACGCTGCGCCCGCCCGACCGCATGGATGCCGAGCTCCTGCGGTGGTGCTACGCGTTCGCCGATCAACCCGACGACGGCCTCGCCGGCCTCGACTGGGGCGAGCAGTTCCACGGCGGCACCCAGTTGCGCTACCAGCTCAACGCCGTGTCGTGGGCCATGTCGCTGTACGCGGCGAACTACCTGCCGAACGCCCCCGCTCGGATGACCGAGGCACTCGCCAAGGTGGTGCACAAGCACACCGATCTGCGCGTGTGGAGCTACTGGCACACGCTCAACCTGCTCGGGAACTTCGATCCGAACCCCGACCCCATCCGCCGCGACAACATCATGTTCTCGGCGTTCCTCGGTGACGTCATCAACAGCTTCGAGGCCGCGACCGGCGACCTGCGGTTCGACGAGCCGGGCTCGATGACGTTCGTGTGGAAGGACGGTCGCACGTTCGAGTACGACCACCACACCATCACCGCGGCGGTGCGTCGCAACTTCGACCGCAGCCGCCTCGGCTTCTTCCCGTGCGAGCCGGGCTGGTCGTTCACCGTGTGCAACGTGATGGGCGCGCAGGCGCTGCACGGCCACGACACCATCCACGGCACCGAGGAGTGGGACGCGGTGCGCGACCGTTGGCGGCGCACCCTCGACGAGGAGTACCTCACGCCCGACGGCTCGTACGCGCACATCCGCTCGAACCACATCGGTGTCTCGTGGGACACGGGCGAGGTGCCCGGTGGGCACTACTTCGCGAACGGCACCCACCGCTTCGCCGACATCCTGCCCGAGCACGCGCGCCGTGCGAAGGCGCTCGACCTGCGCGGCGCCGGCCCGAAGATGAAGATGCTCTCCTCGTTGGTGAAGGACGGCACGCTGCCGATGGAGCTGCCCGCCGAGCCCGAGCGCCACCACACGTCGTCGAGCGCGGTGCTGCCGTGGATCAAGGTCATCGGCGGCGCTCGCATGGTGGGCGACGCGGCGCTCATCGACGCGGCCATCGACGCGTCGGCGCGGCAGTGCGCGACCGGCGAGCAGTGGCCGGCCCGCCCGGTCGCGGTCGGGGGCTCGGGCTTCGGTTCGTACATGCTCGTCCGCTGGTCGGCACCGCTCGACCTCGCCGAGCTCGCCATCCGCGGCTGGATGCCGCCGGTCGGCCCGCTGCTCGACACCGACCAGTCGGTGCTCGTCACACTCGCCCGGTGCGACGACGGCGCGCGACTCGACCTCGCGATCGAGCCCGCCGCGGCGGCGTGCGATGCGACGCTGCGCTTCTCGCGGCTCGCGCCCGGCACACATCGCCTGCACGGCGACGGCGTCGACGCGACGGTGCATGCCGGCGACGACGGCACCGCCTCGGTGGTGGTGCCCCTCGGCGGCCCGGTGCGTCTCACCTTGGAGCCGACGTCGTGATCCTCGACTGCGACCGCCTCTGGACCCGCATGGTCACGGCCACGTTCAAGGTGTTGCGCCGCCCACGCGTCACCCAGCCGCCGCCGCGGCCGTCACGCTCGTCGTCGTAGTGTCGACGGGATGACCGCCGCGCACCGCCTCACCCGCACCGAGGCCCGCCGCATCGCCGTGCGCGCCCAACTGCTCGACGCGCACCGGCCCACCGACCTCGTCGAGGTGATCCGTCACCTCGGTGCCGTGCAGCACGACCAGACCGCGCACGTCGCGCCGAGCGCCGACGTGGTGCTGTGGGGCCGCATCGGCGCGTCGTACCGGCCGCAGCAGTTGCAGGACTCGCTCGACGATCGTCGTCTGGTGGAGCTCCGCGGGTACCTGCGGGTGGCCGACGACCTCGCGCTGTTCCGCGCCGAGATGCG
>JBDKJP010000018.1:0-5744 GCA_039796575.1 Actinomycetota bacterium | reverse complement strand
TTGATGGGGCACCGCAGGTCGCGCTCGCTGTGGATGATGAGCATCGGCACGGTGATGTCGCGCACGTTGCGCATCGGCGACAACGACTCGTAGGCCTGCGGGTCGTCGATGTGACGCGGCCCGTGCTCGATGCGGAAGATGGTGGAGATGTCGCTCGTGAACTCTTCGGTGAGGAGGTTGTTCACGGCCCGCTCGCTGCAGATGCCCTTGAACCGGTGGCTGAACCGACCGGCGAGCTCGGTGGCCATGAAGCCGCCGTAACTGCCGCCCTGCATGCCGACGCGGTCGGGGTCGCAGAACGCGTACCGCTCGAGCGTGGTGTCGAGCACCGCCATCACGTCGTCGACGTCGAGGCCACCCCACCCGCTGCCGGGCGCGGTGTGATGCGTCGGGCCGAGGATGGCCTGACCCCAGGCCTGCTCGCGGCCCGAGCCGCCCCGCGGGTTGCTCATCAGCACCACGAAGCCGGCCGCGGCCTGGAACTGGGCCTCGTCGAAGAACGTCTCGCCGTACTGGGTGTGCGGGCCGCCGTGCACGTTGAGGATGACGGGGTAGCGCTTCGTCGGGTCGAAGCCCGCCGGGCGCATGATCCACGCGTCGATCTCGGCCGTGCCGTCGGTGGTGGGCACGGCGAACCGCTCCCACGACAGCGGACCGACCTCGGCCGCGTACGTGGCGGCGAACGAGGTGAGGCGACGCGGCTCGCCGTCGGTGAGCACGAAGACGTCAGCCACCTGGTCGACCGACGAGCCGACGTAGGCAACCGTGCCGCCGCGGGCGTCGAACGCCTTCACGGTGATGGCGCCGTTGGTGACGCGGGTGGGCGTCGCGCCGGCGGTGGTGACGGTCCAGATGTGGGTCTCGCCGCGGTCCTCGGCGCTGCCGAGCAACGTCGAGTCGTCGATCCAGCGCGGCGACATCGTGCCGGCGGTGCACTCGAACGTGCGGTCGAGTCCACCGCTGATCCAGCGGTGCGGCCCGCCGTCGAGCGGCACGAGCCCGATCTTCACGTTCTGCGGGTAGGTGTTCTGGTCGTCGTGGCCGAGGAACGCCACTTGCGTGCCGTCGGGCGACGGCGACGGGCACTGGCACATGCCGGTCTGGTGGGTGAGCTCGCGGATGGCGCCGTCGAGGCCGACCACGTACAGGTCGTTGGCGAAGTCGAGGTCCCAGGTGTCGTGGCGCTGCGCACCGCACACGACGCCGCTCGAATCGGCGAGCCAACCGAACCGGCCGTGCTCGAACTCGCCCGGGGTGAGATTGCGCGGTGCGCCCGTGCCGTCGGCGGCCACCACGTACACGTGGCTCGGCCGGTCGTACGTCCACCCCTCACCGTTGAGCTGGGTGAAGAACCGCTCGATCTTGCGCGGCGCCTGCCAGCTCTCGTCGCCGTCCTCCGCGCCCGGCGCGGAGTAGCGCTCGTGCGGGGTGCGGCTGAGGAAGCCGAGCCACCGGCCGTCGGGGCTGAACGACACCTCGCTGACGCCGTCGCGCATCGTGGCCACGGTGCGGGTCTCGCCCGGGGTGCCGACCGGCAGCACGTGCAGCGTGGTGTGGCGCTTCTTCGCGTCGCGCCGTGACGTGAACGCGAGGTGGCGGCCGTCGGGGCTCCATGCGGGGTTGCCGTCGTGCTCGCCGCCGGTGACCGGACGCGGCGGCGTGGCGCCGTCGGTGTCGGCCAGCCACACCTGCGAGAAGTACTTGTTCTTCTTCATGTCGACGCGGGTGACCACGAAGGCGACGGTGCGGCCGTCGGGCGAGACGGCGGGTGCCGAGGCCTGGGCGATGTTGCCGATGATGCGCTCGGCGAGTTCGACGGAAGTCATGCCCGATGACGGTAGTCGTCGCGGGCTGGCCTAACTTCCCCGCCATGCAACTCGGACGCCTTGGCCTGTGGACCTTCCAGCTCGACCTCCAGCCGATGTCGGCCGCCCGCGAGGCGGTGGCCGAGCTCGAACAGCTCGGCTACGGCGCCATCTGGGTGCCGGAGGCCGTCGGTCGTGAACCGTTCGCCAACGCGTCGATGCTGCTGTCGGGTGGCAGCACCATCGCGGTCGGCACGGGCATCGCGTCCATCCATGCCCGCACCGCGATGACCATGCAGGCCGGTTGGAAGACCGTGTCCGAGGCGTACCCGGGCCGCTTCCTGCTCGGGCTCGGCGTGAGCCACCAGCCGGCCGTCGAGGGCTTCCACGGCACCTCGTACGACAAGCCGTACAGCACGATGGTGAAGTACCTCGACGCCATGGACCGCGGGTTGTACTTCGCGTCCGCCCCGTCGGAGGCGCCGCAGCGCGTGCTCGCCGCGCTCGGCCCGAAGATGCTCAAGCTGTCGGCCGAACGGGGCCTCGGCGCCCACCCGTACTTCGTGCCGGTCGAGCACACCGCCGAGGCGCGCGCCGTGCTCGGTGCCGGCCCGCTGCTGGCCCCGGAGCAGGCCGTCGTGTTCGAGACCGACCCGACGACGGCCCGCCAGGTGGCGCGCACGCACATGGCCACCTACCTCGGGTTGCCGAACTACACCAACAACCTCAAGCGCCTCGGCTGGACCGACGACGACATCGCCGGTGGCGGCAGCGACGCGCTGGTCGACGCCATCGTGGCGTGGGGCTCGCTCGACACCATCGTCGATCGCGTGCGCGCCCACCACCAGGCGGGTGCCGACCACGTGTGCGTGCAGGTGCTGCCGCACGACCAGCGTGGGCTGCCGATGAAGGAGTGGCGCGAGCTCGCCACCGCAATTCCGTCGCTGTGACATCATCGGCGGCATGACCCCCGCCGAACTCCTCCGCATCTTCGACGACGAGCACGCCGCCTTCCTGGCCGCGTGCGAACGCGCCGGCACGTCGACGCCGGTGCCCTCGTGCCCCGGATGGTCGGTGGGCGACCTGCTGTACCACCTGTACGAGGTGCAGTACCTGTGGAACCGCGTCACCAGCGAGCGACGCGAGAACTTCGATGCGATGAAGATGCCGGCACGCCCTGCCGACGACGCGCTGATCGGTCTCGTGCGCGGCGAGCACGTCGGCTATGCGGCGATGCTTGCCGCGTTCCCGACGGACACGCCCATCTCCACCTGGACCGGCCCGCAGCAGTTGTCGTGGCTCATCCGGCGCATGACCCAGGAGATCGCCGTGCACCGTGTCGACGCCGAGCTCGCCGCGGGAACGGCGGCACCCATCGACGCGGCCCTCGCCTCCGACGGCATCGACGAGTTCCTCGAGTTCTTCCTCAACACCCACCACGGTGCGGTGGGCGGCTCGGTGCACATCCACTGCACCGACGTGGCGGGGGAGTGGACCATCCGCGAGGGTGCCGACGGCTTCGAGGTGACGCGAGAGCACGCGAAGGGCGACTGCGCCATCCGTGGCGCGGCCCACGACATCCTGCTCGCGCTGTGGCGACGCGCGCCGCTGAGTGCGTGCGACGTGGTGGGCGACGCCGAGGTGGCGGCGCGGTTCGTGGCTGCGTCGGCGCTCGACTGAGGTCGGCGCCGCCGCGACCTACTCGGCGATGCCGACCGGGCTGCCGTCGATGATCTGGTCGAGGTACTCGCTGAGGCCATAGCCGACCTGACCCTCGAACGGGCCGCTCTCGACGGTCCAGCGGGTCATGCCCTCGCTGATGCGGGTCATCAACCAGTTGCCGTCGGGGTCCTGACGACGGTTGCGCAGCGGGATGAGGTCCATGACGTCACCCGAGAACTTCCATTCGCGGTCGGAACGCGACGACTTCAACGTGCCTTCGATGCGCTGGTGGTACTGGTCGTCGCCGCGGGTCTCGGTGCGGATCTGCACGTCGTCGCAGTAGTGCATCTGGCCGTTCTCCCAGACGAACCCGCCACGGGTGCCGGGGCCGTCCTTCTTCGCGACGCGGCTGGCCATGAAGCCGAAGTCCTCGTTCACGTTGGCGGTGAGCCAGCGGTAATACCACGGCGCCTGCCAGTAGCGCGGGCCCCACGAGTGGTCGCGCAGGCCGTGGCCGCGGATCTCCCACTCACGGTCACCGACGCGGATGGTGCCGTGCGCCTGCACCAGTTGCTCGTAGTGGCCCTTCGCGAACTCCTCGCCGGGCGCCTCGTGCGGCGTGTCGGGCTCGCCGCCGAACATGCTCGGGCGGCCCTGACCGGTGAACGTGATGTGCGCCTCGCACTCGGCGTACGGGTTGTTGGTGAACGCTTCCTTGGGGTTGGCCATCTGCTCGGGCTCGTCGAGCAGCACCACCTTGCCCTCGTAGTCGATGTGCAGTTCCTCGAACGGCGTGACGATGGTCCACTTCAGGCCGCCGGCGTTGAACTCGTCGTTGTTGGTGATGGTGGGGCGCTTGTACATGAAGCCCACCGTGCGGCCCTCCTGGCCGTCGGCCGGGGGCAGGTACAGGCACACGGTCATCTCCGCGTAGCCCTCGTTGGCGCGGTTGCCGATGCGGAACCACCCGCCGACCTGTTGGGCCGGGTCGAAGCAGTTGATGTACATGCTCTCGTTGAAGTTGGACTCGGGGCCCAGCTCGTGCATGTATTCGTCGGACGGTTCGAGGCGTACTCCCATGAGCGCCACCGTACCGATCGATGACGAGCCGCTGCGTACCGAGCGGCCCGTACCCGAGCGGCCCGTACCCGAGCGGCCCGGTGTCAGTCGGTCCGCGGTGACAGGCTGAAGTGCCCGAGCTTCTCGCTCAGCAGCGCGGTGAGCCGATCGACGTCGATCTCGGGCTCGGGCTCGGCGTCGGGTGCCGGTTCGACGGCGGGCGCGGGCGCCGGCTCCGGCTCCGCCTCCACGGTGATCGGCGGCACGATCGGCACCTGCGTGGTGACGTGCGGCGCCTGGAAGAGCGGCCGCGAGATGCGATCCAGGTCGGGTGCCGGTGGCACCACCTCGTGCGTGCCGGTCACGGCCGGCGGCGGCGCGGCACCGTGCTGGGCCAGCATGTCGATGCGAACGTTCAGCTCGTCGAGCCGTTCGAGCACGTTCGTCGACGAGGTGCGTCGCGTGGCGTCCGACCGTTCGAGGTCGCTCAGCCGCCGTTCGAGCGACGCGATGGTGCCGAGCACCTGGTGGTGACGCTGCTCCTCCTCGGCCGCGTGCACGGCGAGCTCGTGGCGCACCGCGTCGAGTCGTGAGTCGACGGCCAGGAGCACCGACCGCACCAGTTGTTGGATCTTCTCGTCGGTGCTGGGCTCGCTCATCGCGTCACCCCTTCCTGCTGCGCATCCAGGTGCGCCGCTTCGGCTCCGTGGTGTCGTCGTCGGTGGCCTCGTCGGGCCGGTCCGGTGCGGCGGGCGGTGGCTCGGCGGCCGTGGGCGCCGGCGGCGCGGCGGGGGCGACGTCGTGGTGGGGGAGGCCGAGCAGGTCGTCGACCATGTCCCAGATCTCCTGCACGGCGGGCGGTTGGGCGGGCGTCGACCAGTCGGTGATGGGCGTGTCGAGCAGCGCTTCGAACGACGGGATGTGCATGCCGTCGTGCGCGGCCGGCGTCGTGGGCGCCATGGCCGGCGCCGGCGGTGCCTCCTCGTCGGCGGTGAGCGCCTCGACCTCGGTCGGCGGCTCCTCGACGACGGTGGCCGTCGCTGCGGCGAGTGGCGCGAACCCCTGCAGCGTGGGCAGGCCCTCGACCGCGACGGGCGTGTACTTCGACTCCTCGAGCGGCGGCGGGGTGTCGCCGGTGATGACGGCGTGCGCGGCCGTGATCTCCACCATCGACATCGGACGGTCCATCAGCTTCGGCAGCTGCTGCGAGTCGAGCGC
>JBDKJP010000017.1:0-113306 GCA_039796575.1 Actinomycetota bacterium | reverse complement strand
ACACGAGCTTCTCCTTGTGCGGTGTGAGTTGTGAGAGACCCACAGCCTCGCAAGGAGGGCTCACCTCAACCGCGGACCACCAACACCACCCCGCCAGGGACAACCTCCCTGGTCGTCACACCTAGCTGACGGCCAACTGCTCGTCGATCTCGGCGCGCAGGCGGCCGATGAACTCGCCGAGACCCACGCCGCGCTCCACTTCCCCACCGCGCGGGTTGACGCCCAAGGTCTGGTTGGCGACGTCGTCGTCGCCGACGACGAGCACGTACGGCAGCTTCTCGAGCTTCGCGGCACGGATGCGCTTGCCGAGCTGGTCGTTGGCATCGACCACGTCGACACGGAAACCGGCCGCGCGGAGCTGCTCCGCTGCCTGCTCGGCGTACGCCTGGTGCGCGTCGGCCACCGGCAGCACCCGAGCCTGCACGGGCGCCATCCACGTGGGGAAGGCACCGGCGTAGTGCTCGACCAGCACACCGAAGAAACGCTCCACCGAGCCGAACAGGGCGCGGTGCAACATGATGGGCCGGTGGCGGGCGTTGTCGGCGCCGACGTACTCGAGCTCGAACCGCTCGGGCAGGTTGAAGTCGCACTGGATGGTGCTCAGCTGCCAGGTGCGGCCGATGGCGTCCTTCACGTCGATGTCGATCTTCGGACCATAGAAGGCGGCGTCGCCCTCCTTGATCTTGTAGGGCAGGCCGTACTTCTCGAGCGCCAGGCGCAGCGCCTCGGTGGCTCGCCCCCAGTTCTCGTCGGTGCCCGTGTACTTCTGCGGGTCCTTCGTGCTGAGGTTGGCCGTGAAGTCGTGGAAGCCGAACGCGCGCAGCACGCTCATCACGAAGTCGAGGAGCGAGGCGATCTCGTCCTGCAACTGCTCCTCGGTGCAGTAGATGTGGCTGTCGTCCTGCGTGAAGCCACGGATGCGCATCAGGCCGTGCAACGTGCCGGCGCGCTCGTAGCGGTACACCGTGCCGAGCTCGAACAGGCGCAGCGGGAGCTCGCGATAGCTGCGCTGACGGCTGCCGAAGATGAGGCAGTGCATCGGGCAGTTCATCGGCTTCGGGTAGTACGTGCCGTTGTCCATCTCCATCGGCGGGTACATGCCGTCCTTGTACCAACCGAGGTGACCCGACGTCTCGAACAGGTTCGCGTTCGCGAGGTGGGGCGTGTAGACGAACTGATAGCCGCCGTGGAGGTGCCGCTCGCGGCTGTAGTCCTCCATCAGCTTGCGCACGATGCCACCCTTGGGGTGCCACACGGCGAGGCCGCCGCCCAGCGCCTGCGGGAAGCTGAGCAGGTCGAGCTCGGTGGCGAGCTTGCGGTGGTCGCGCTTCTCGGCCTCCTCGAGGCGGTGCAGGTGCTCGTCGAGTGCCGACTTGCTCTCCCACGCCGTGCCGTAGATGCGCTGCAGCATCGGGCCCTTCTCGTTGCCGCGCCAGTAGGCGCCGGCCACCTTCATCAGCTTGAAGTGGCCGAGTTTGCCGGTGCTCGGCACGTGCGGGCCGCGGCACAGGTCGACGAACTCGGGCGTGTTGCGGTAGACGCTGATGGTCTCGCCGCTGCCGATCTCGCCGGCATCGTCGCTGTCGGCGGCACCGGACGAGACGCGCTCGATGATCTCGCACTTGTACGGCTGGTCGGCGAACACGCGCAGTGCCTCGGCGGCGGGCAGCTCGTCGCGCACGAACGGCTGGTCGGCCTTGATGATCTCGCGCATGCGACCCTCGATGGACTCGAGGTCGGCCTCCGTGAACGTGCGGCCACCGGGCAGCTCGAAGTCGTAGTAGAAGCCGTCGGTGATGGCCGGCCCGATGGAGAACTTCGCACCGGGGAACAGCTGCGTGACGGCCTGGGCCAGCACGTGCGCCGTGCTGTGCCGCAGCACGTGGCGGCCGTCGTCGGACTCGGCGGTGACGATGGCCACCTCGGCACCGTCGGGAAGTGCCCGACCGAGATCCCACTCCTCGCCGTTGACGACCGCGGAGACCGAGGCCTTCGCGAGCCGTGACCCGATCGACGCCGCGAGGGTGGTCGCAGTGGCACCGTCGGGGAGGGAGCGCTGCGAACCGTCGGGGAGAGAAATCGTGATCTCGGCCATAGGTCGCCCATTGTACGGGCGCGGCGCGATCAGTCCCCGGCCATTACTCCGACAGGTTGGCCGAGGCGGACGTGACCTTCGGCCACCGTGCCGACCTTCGCCGTGACCGTGGGCTCGGTCTCGGCGGTCTTCCCGGCGTACACGTTGCGGTACTCCTGCCCGGTGAGCTCGCGGATCTCGAACATCAGCTCGTCGGTGATCTGGCGCAGCAAGAGGTGGTCGTCGGCACGTGACTGGTACCGGGCGACGTTGATGGGTCGGCCGATGCGGATGGTGCACGACTGGCGGATCTTCGGCAGCTTCGCGTCGGGCGGCTGGATCTCGCGGGTGCCCACCACCCCGACCGGGAAGATGGGGCAACCCACCTTCAGCGCGAGGCGTGCGGCACCGGTGCGACCCTTGTAGAGGTAGCCGTCGCGGCTGCGGGTGCCCTCGGGGAAGATGCCGAACAGCTCGCCACGGCGGAGCACGGCCTCCGCGGTGTCGAGCGCGGCCTGGCTCTTGTCGCCACCCGCACGATCGATGGGGATCATGCCCATCATCGGGAAGAAGTACTTCGTCTTCCACGAGTCCATGTACTCGGCCTTGCCGACGAAGCTGATGTTGCGCGGCACCTGCAGCATCAGGAACGCCGAGTCGAGGAAGCTGACGTGGTTGGGCGCCAGGATGGCGGGGCCTTCCGCCGGAAGCCGGTCGAACCCCTCGAGCTGGAAGTCCCAGAGCTGGTTGGCGACGGGACGCGCGACGCGACGGAACCGCGACTGCGCCTTGCCCGCGCCCTTCGCCTTCACGTGGACCGCGCCTCCGTCGACATGGCGCGGATCATAGTGGCTCTACAGCACCACGCCGAGCAGTGCGGCGGCGTCGTGGACGCCGAGTCCCTTGGCCGCCGCCTCGTCGATGAGAGCGATGGCGGCCGGGGTGTTGAGGTCGTCGTCGAGTGCGGCGCGCACGTCGTCGACGACACCGCTCTCGCCGTGTCCGCCCCGGCTCCAGTGCTCGAGACGAGCCTTGTTGCGCGGCATCAGCGTGTCGTCCCACTCCCACTCGAGGCGGTAGTGGTGCTCGATGATGGCGAGGCGGATGGAACGCGGGTCCCATTCGCGGCGGAGCGCGTCGACGAACACCAGGTTGCCGAGGCTCTTCGACATCTTGTGGCCGTCCATGTACACCATGGCCACGTGCATCCAGTGCTTCACGAACGGCTCGCCGGTGGCGGCCTCGCTCTGCGCACGCTCGCACTCGTGGTGCGGGAAGATGAGGTCGCTGCCGCCACCGTGGAGGTCGATGGTGGTGCCGAGCTCGCGCAACGCCAGCGCGCTGCACTCGATGTGCCAACCCGGACGACCCGGGCCCCACATCGTGTCCCAGCTCGGCTCGTCGGGCTCGCTCGGGTGCCACAGCACGAAGTCGAGCGGGTGCCGCTTGTTGGGGTCGTCGACCTTGCCACCGCGCTCGCGGGCGATGGCGATCATCTCCTGCTCGGTGTAGTGGCTGACCGAACCGAACGAGGGGAACTTGCTGACGTCGAAGTACACGCTGCCGCCCGACTCATAGGCGAAGCCACGGTCGAGCACCATGCCGATGAACCCACGGATGTCGGGGATGGCGGACGAGGCGCGCGGGGTGCTGTGCACCGGCAGCGCGTGGAGCGCCTCCATGTCGCGCTCGAAGCGCGCCTCCTCACCGGCGGCGAGATCGAGGTAGTGCACACCGAGCTCACGGGCCTTCGCGAACAGCGGATCGTCGACGTCGGTGACGTTGCGGACGCACTTCACGCTGTGGCCGATGTCGATGAGGCGACGCTGCAGCACGTCGTACGCGATGAACGTGGCCGCGTGGCCGAGATGGGTGGCGTCGTAGGGCGTGATGCCGCAGGTGTACATCAACACCTGCGCACCCGGCTCGAACGGCACCACGGCCTGGCGGGCCGTGTCGTAGAGGCGCATCGTCACGGCTGCGACGCTACCGCCTGCTCGTCGGCGACAGGAGCCTTGGGTGCACGCGGATCGCGCTTGATGCCGGTGAGCTTCGGAGCGACGCGGGTCTTGTAGCGCACGTTCAACTGCAGCAACACGGCCGTGAACGCCTCGATGGCCGTGGCGTTCGACAGCTCGCCCGAGTCGAGCGGACGGCAGCCGGGGATCTTGGTGACCATCTCGCTGATGATGCGCACTGCGTCGGCGTCGTCGCCGCAGATCAGCACGTCGCTGTCGATGGGCTCACCGATGTGGCCGAGCTCGGTGGCGGGCAGGTGGTGGAACGCGGCGACGACCCGGCACCGCGGCACGGCGGCCTGCACGTGCGCAGCCACGCTGCCGCGCGGCGGCACGAGCGGCTGGAACTCGTGGCCGACCCGCACCAGTGCGTTGGCCATGCTGACGACCACCTTGCCGGCGAGCAGGTCCTCGTTCTCCTGGGCCGTCGTGGCGGCACCGTCCCACGGCGTGGCGATGACCACGACGTCGCACGCGGCGGCCGCGGTGTTGTCGCCGTACCCGAGCCGCGGAGCGAGATCGGGCCACTTCTCGACCTGGCTGTCGCGCGCCTCCATGGCCCGGTACTTGGATCGCGAGCCGATGACGACGTCGTACCCGACCGAGGCCAGGCGTGCCGCCAGTGCCGAGCCGGCAGGGCCGGTCCCTCCGAGAATGCCGATGCGCATCCGTGCAGCCTTGCACACCGCATCCCGCGGGCCGAAGGCCGGTCCGCCGCACCGACACGACCGGCCCGAGACGACCGGGTGGCTACGATCGACCGCATGGGTCTCCTCGACGGCAAGAACATCGTCATCACCGGCGTCCTCACCGACGCCTCGCTCGCCTACGGGGTGGCTGCGCTCGCGCAGCAGGAGGGCGCCAACATCGTGCTCACCGGCGCCGGCCGGGCGCTCAGCCTCACGCAGCGCACGGGCCGCAAGCTGCCCACACCCGTCGACGTGTACGAGCTCGACGTCACCAACCCCGAGCACCTCGCCAACGTGCGCACCGAGCTGGCCGCCAAGTGGGGCCGCATCGACGGCGTGCTGCACAGCATCGGCTTCGCCCCCGAGGCGTGCCTGGGCGACGACTTCATGGCGCCGCAGTGGGACGACGTCGCCGTGGCCATCCACGTCAGCGCCTACTCGCTGAAGGCGCTGGCCGAGGCGTTCGCCCCGCTGATGACCAACGGCGGCAGCTTCGTCGGTCTCGACTTCGACAACACCGTCGCGTGGCCCGCCTACAACTGGATGGGCGTCGCGAAGAGCGCGCTCGAGAGCATCAGCCGCTACCTCGCGAAGGAGCTCGGGCCGCAGGGCATCCGCTGCAACCTCGTGGCGGCGGGCCCCGTGAAGACCATCGCCGCGAAGAGCATCCCGGGCTTCAAGAAGTTCGAGGACGTGTGGGACGACCGTGCGCCGCTCGGCTGGGACGTCACCGATTCCAGCGCGGTCGCGAAGGCCGTCGTGGCCCTGCTGAGCGACTGGTTCCCCGCCACCACCGGCGAGATGATCCACGTCGACGGCGGGTACCACGCCGTGGGGGCGTAACGTCCCCCGTGTGAACCGCCTCGCCGACGAGACCTCCCCCTATCTCCGCCAGCACCGGGACAACCCGGTCGACTGGTACGCGTGGGGGCCGGAGGCGTTCGCCGCCGCCGCCGAACGCAACGTGCCGGTGCTGCTGAGCGTCGGCTACTCCGCCTGCCACTGGTGCCACGTGATGGCGCACGAGTGCTTCGAGGACCCCGAGACGGCCGAGGTGATGAACCGCCTCTTCGTCAACATCAAGGTCGACCGCGAGGAACGGCCCGACGTCGATGCGCTGTACATGGACGCCGTGCAGGCGATGACCGGCCGTGGCGGGTGGCCGATGACGGCCTTCCTCACCCCCACCGGCGCGCCGTTCTACGGTGGCACCTACTTCCCGAAGCCGCAGTTCCTGCAGCTGATGGCGGCCATCGACGACGTGTGGCGCAACCGTCCGGCCGACGTGCAGCAGAACGTGCAGGCGCTCGCCGACTCGCTGACGCGCACGGCACGCGTGGAGCCCGCGAGCGAACTGCCCGGCGTCGACGCGCTCAACGCCGGCCTCGGCCAGATCGCCCAGGAGTTCGACCCCGAGTGGGGCGGCTTCGGCACCGCACCGAAGTTCCCGTCCACGCTGAACCTCGACCTGGTGGCCCGGGCCCTGCACCGTGGCGCCGGCGAGCACGCGCACACCCTGCTCACCACCACGCTCGACGCGATGGCCAGCGGCGGCATGTACGACCACATCGGTGGCGGCTTCGCCCGCTACTCCACCGACCGCGAGTGGCTGGTGCCGCACTTCGAGAAGATGCTCTACGACCAGGCGCTGCTGGTGCGGGTGTACACGCACGCCGCCGCGCTGCTCGACGACTCGCGGTACGCACAGGTCGTCGAGGAGACCGTCGGCTACGTGCTCCGCGACCTTCGCCACCCCGAGGGCGGGTTCTTCAGCGCCGAGGACGCCGACTCCCCCGACGACGACGGGCACGGTCACGAAGGGCTGTTCCACACCTGGACCATCGACGAGGTGACTGCGGTGCTCGGCGACGACGCCGCCGCGCTGCTCGAATGGTACGAGTTCACCCCCGAGGGCAACTTCGAGGGTCGCACCATCCCCACCCGGCTGCAGCACCGCGGCCTGTGGCAGCGCCCCGAGCACATCGAGGACGCGCGCCGCCGACTGTTCGAGGCGCGCGAACAGCGCCGTCGACCCGGTCTCGACGACAAGGTGCTCACCGAGTGGAACGCGCTCATGTTGTCGGCGCTGTGCGAGGCCGCCGGCACGTTCGGTCGCCCCGACTGGTTCGACGCCGCCATCGCGAACGGCGAGTTCCTGTTGCGCGAGCTGCGCGACGACCGCGGCCGATGGTTCCGGTCGTGGCACGCGTCCGGCCGCCCGCAGGCGCGCCACCACGCCCTCGCAGCCGACCACGCCTGCCTTGTCGACGCGTTCACCCGGCTGGGCGAGCTGAGCGGCCAGGCACGCTGGATCGGCGCCGCCTGCCAGGTGGCCGACACGATGCTCGACCACTTCTGGGACACCCGGCTCGGCGGCCTGTTCACCACACCCGACGACGGTGAGCAGTTGGTGGCCCGCCAGAAGGAGCTCATCGACAACGCCACGCCGGGGGCGAACTCGATGGCGGCCGTCGCGCTGTACCGCCTGGGCGTGCTCACCGGTGAACGCCGGTACGTGCACCAGGCCGATCAGATGCTGCAGCTCCTCGCGCCGGCACTCGCCCAGGTGCCGAGCGCCTGCGCGCAAGCACTCACGGCCGTGGCGCTGCGCACCGAGGGCACCACTGAGATCGTCATCGTCGGCGACATGCCCGAGATGGTGGCCGTCGTGCAGCAACGCTGGATCCCCGACGCAGTGCTCGCCTGGGGCCAGCCGTACGAGAGTCCGCTCTGGGAAGGGCGCTCCCCCGGCCATGCGTACGTGTGCCGCAACTACGCCTGCCAGCTGCCCGTCGACGACGTCGACGCACTGGTGGCACAGCTGCGCGACTGAGATCTGCGAGGCTGTCCCTGCCCGGGGCGACCCGTGTCGTCCCTCGGCGGAGGAGCACCCCCATGCAACGCATTCCCACCCTGCTCTGCGCGGCAGCGCTCGGCGCACTCACGCTCGTCGGTTGCGGCAGCGACGACACCACCGGTGACGCCGGCGGCACCGCCGCGGCAGAGGCCACCGACGGAGGCGGTGAGGGCAGCGGCGACACCCTCGGCACGCTGCCCGGCACCATCCCCGGCGTGAGCGAGGACTGCCGCGACCTGTACAACAAGTTCCTCGGCGCGATGGGCTCCATCGGCACCGGGTCGGCGGAGGACCTCGGCGAGGTCTTCGGCGCGCTCGAGGAGGCCGTCCCTGAGGAGCTGAAGGACGAGGCCCGGACGATGGCGGAGGCCTTCAGCGTCTACGGCGAAGTGCTGAAGAAGTACGACAACGACCTCGCCAAGGCGATGACCGACCCCGAGGCCGTGGCGGCACTCGAGGCGCTCAGCACCGACGAGGTGAACGAGGCGTCGTCGGCGATCGGCGACTACTTCGACGACACCTGCGCCGGCAGCTGAACCGACGACCGCGAGGGGTCGGGGCTCGTCAGAGCCCCGACTTCTCCAGGATGTGCACGCCGCAGGCCGAGCCGAGGCCGATGACGTGGGCCAGGCCCACCTTCGCGCCCTCGATCTGACGGTCGCCGGCCTCGCCACGCAGGTGGTGGCAGACCTCCCAGATGTTGGCGATGCCGGTGGCGGCGATGGGGTGGCCCTTGCTCTCGAGGCCGCCCGACACGTTGACCGGGGTCTTGCCGTCGCGCCAGGTGGCACCCGACATGAAGAAGTCGGCGGCGCCGCCCTCCTCGCACAGACCGAGGTTGTCGTAGTGCACCAGCTCGGCGGTGGCGAAGCAGTCGTGGAGCTCGACGAGGTCGAGGTCCTCCGGACCGACACCGGCCTTCTCGTACGCGATGCGCGCCGCGTTCTTGGTGAGCGTGTTCACGTTGGGCAACACCTGGCAGCCCTCTTCGTACGGGTCGCTGGTGAGCACCGAGGCCTTCACCTTGATGGCACGGCGCTGCTGCTCGAGCGACAGCGTCTTCAGCTTCGCGTCGCTGACCACCACCGCGGCGGCCGCGCCGTCGCAGTTGGCCGAGCACATGCTGCGCGTGTTCGGGTAGGCGATCATGACGTCGTTCATGATCTCCTCGAGCGTCATCCGCTTCGTGTACGCGGCCAGCGGGTTGAGCGTGCTGTGCGCGTGGTTCTTCTCGGCGATCTTCGCGAACAGCTCGAAGCTGGTGCCGCCGTACTTGTGGCCGTACTCCATGCCGACCTGCGCGAACACGGCCGGCATGCTGGCCGCGCCGATGCGTCCGTCGGTGTTGGTGACGGCGCCGTAGCGACCCGACGGCGACCATTCCTTCTTGTCGCTCTTCGGGGTGCCGCCACCACCGAGGAGGCCCGCGCCGGCGAGCTTCTCGACGCCGACCGCGAGACCCATGTCGATCTCGCCCGACTTCACGGCCATGATGGCGGTGCGCAGCGCGGTGGCGCCGGTGGCGCACGCGTTGGCCACGTTGTACACGGGGATGCCGGTCTGGCCGATCTGCTTCTGCAGCTGCTGGCCGATGCCGGCGTTCGACTGCATCAGGCAGCCGGCCGCGAGGAGGCCCATGTCCTTCATGGTGACGCCGCCGTCGCGGAGCGCGCCCATGGCCGCTTCCGCCGCGAGGTCGACGGTGTCCTTGTCCGGGTGCTTCCCGAACTTGGTCATCGTGATGCCGAGGATCCAGATGTCGTCGCTCATGGTGATCTCCTGTCAGTTCGCCGGCTCGTAGCCGAATCCGATGGCCTCGACGCCGTTGTCGTCGGTGCCGAGCACGTACGTGGCGAGCCGCACCGGCATGCCGAGGGACACGACCTCGGGCGAGGGCTCGCAGTTGATGACGTTGCCGCGCACGCTGGTGCCGCCGCAGTCGATGATGGCCGACACGAACGGGACCGGCACGCCGGGCGCCGCGAACGTGACGATGGAGAACGCCTTGACGACGCCCTCGGAGGGCACGACCACCGAGGTGAACTCGGTGCCCGAGCAGCCGGCGCACGCGTTGCGACGGTCGAAGTAACGAGCGCCGCACGAGGTGCACTCGAGGGCCTTCAGGTGGGGCTGGTCGCCGAGCTCGAGGTACTCGACGAGAGGGATCTGGTTCGCCATGCGGGGAACGCTAGCGAACCGCTCCCCCGCGCCTCGGCTCGGAGCGGCGGGTCACCAGGACTGGTGGTGGATGACCTCGACGGGGGCCCGGCGGGCGCGGGTGCGGGCAGAGCCGCTCGGTGCGTCGTCGGGGGCACGATGGCCGAGTGCGACGGCACCGACCTGCAACACGTGGCCCGGCACGCCGAGCTCGTCGAGCGCGGCGCGGGCGTTGCGGAAGATGCCGAAGTAGAGCGCACCGAGGCCACGGTCCTGCGCGAGCAGCAACAGGTTCTGCGTGGCCATCGCGGCATCGGTGAGCCAGAACGGCACTTCCCAGTTCTCGGCGAGCTCGAGCCCGTGGCCGGCCTTGTCGCCCTCGCTGTAACGCGACGTGTACGCCACGGGGTCGGCCAGCGGCAGCACCACGACGGGCGCCTGGAGCACCCCGCCCTGCACCTCGGCGAACCATTCGTCGGCGCCGGTGGTGCGCCAGAAGCGCGCCAGTGCCTCACCCGACAGCGCGAGGAAGTGCACACCCTGGCTGTAGCCGGCCGACGGGGCGCGACGGGCCAGGTCGAGCAGTTCGTGCACCACGGCGGGTTCGAGCGGTGCCGGATCGAACCGGCGGGTCATCCGCCGCTGACGGATGAGCTGATCGAGCGGTGCGCTCAGCGCGCACCCAGCTTGACGAGGTCCTCGGCCATCACCCAGCCGTGCACGATGAGCGAGCCGGCCTTCTTCAGGTCGACACCCGTGAACATCGCCGCCACGTCGGGCTTCACCTTCTCGGGCTTGAGGGTCTCGTGGTCGAGGAAGCCGCTCTGGCCGTTGGACTTGGCGATGAAGCTCTGCTCGTCGTACGTGGAGTCGACCGCGAAGCGCTTGGCCAGACGGCGGCCCCACGCACGCTCCTCGCCCACCGCACGGTGGCCCGGACGCGGGATGAGCTCGTCGAGCTGCTTGAACGCCTCGAGGGCGCCGGCGGTGACGAAGCGCGAACCGAGCACCACGTCCTCGTCGGGGAAGGCCATCAGCGCACGGTGGAACGCCTCGTTCATGAGGCCCTTCAACACCTGGTCGCGCTTGGAGGTGCGCTTCACGCTCATCATGCCCAGCAGCACGCACGGCGTGCCACCGATGCGCTCGAGCGTGGAGAACGTGAACCCGTGGAGTTTGTCGTCGACCCGGCAGGTGGTGCTGAGCACCCAGTCTTCCTTGGCCTTCGACAGCGCACCGATGTCGAATGCTCCCCCCATCGACGCCATCTCGTCGAGATCGCCGTCGGTGAGCGCCGCGCAGTCCCTGGTTTCCACCTGGAGTGCCATTGCCCCTGAGCTCCTGTCGTAGTGCGAGCTCCATCCGGCGGTGGATGGAGCGGTGACCTGAGCCATCTATTCTGCCATCAAAACCGTCGTTTGCCGTGGTCCGGCCGGAAACCCCTGCTGAGACGGGGTGTGCGGGCGGGTCAGAGCACGACCGCGTCGTGACCGAGCGCCATGCGCAGCTCGCCGACCACGCGGTCGAGGTCGACGCAGAACTCGTCGGCGAGGCGCAGCACCTTGCCCTGCCCGATGTGCAGGTACACCGGCGATTCACCCGGGTGCTCGCGCAGGATCTTGCGGATCTGGTGGATCTTCAACTCGGTGAGCGACGTGGCCGGCACGCGCAGCTTCAGCGGTGCCGCCGACGCCGTGTCGAGGCCCTCGATGATCTGCACGTCCTGCACCATGAACCCGATGCGCGACTCGTCGCGGCGGTCGATGCGGCCCTTCACGGTGACGATGGCGTCGTCGACGAGCTTGTGGCCCTGCTCCATCAGCACGCGCGGGAACACCGTGCACTCGATGGACGAGTCGAGGTCCTCGAGGACGAAGACGGCCATCTGGTCGCCTTTCTTGGTGAACTTCCTCGCCAGGTTGGTGATGAGGCCACCGAGCACGAGCACGCTGCCGTCCTCGCGTTCGGCCGCTTCGGCGATGCCGGACTCCACCTTGCGACGCAGCGCCGCCTCGACGCCGAGCAACGGGTGGTCGCTGACGTACAGGCCGAGCATCTCCTTCTCGAACTTCAGGCGGTCGCTCTTGTCGAACTCCATCGCGGGGATGGCGATGCGCTCGTCGAAGCCGCCGTCGCCGCCACCACCGAAGTCGCCGAACAGGCTCATCACACCCTGGTCGCGTTCGCGGCGACGCACGACGGTGGTGTCGATGATCTGCTCGAACACCATCAGCAGGCCCTTGCGGGGGTGGCCGAGCGTGTCGAACGCGCCGGCCTTGATGAGCGACTCCACGGTGCGCTTGTTGAGGACCGGTTCGGGCACACGTTCGACGAAGTCGTGGAACGAGTCGAACGGTCCGTTCTCGTCGCGCTCCTTGAGCAACAGCTCGACGAGCCCCTCGCCCACGTTGCGGATGGCCGACAGGCCGAACGTGATGGCCCCCGGGCTGTTGCGCGGCAGGTCGACGTCGGCCGGCACCTCGGCCACCGACAGGGCCGCGAAGTCGGTGACCGAGCGGTTGATGTCGGGGGTGAGCACCTTCACGCTGGCCGAGCGAGCGTCGCTGAGGTACACCGCAGCCTTGTCGAGGTTGCTCTTCACGCTGGTGAGCAGACAGGCCATGTACTCGACCGGGTAGTGGGCCTTCAGGTACGCGGTCTGGTACGTGACGAGGCCGTAGCCGTAGCTGTGGCTCTTGTTGAACGCGTAGTCGGCGAACTTCGCGATGACGTCGAACAACTCCTCGCCGAGCTTGCGCCCGTAGCCGTTCGTCTCGCATCCGGCCTCGAAGCTGCTGCGCTCCTTGGCCATGACCTCGCGGCTCTTCTTGCCCATCGCCTTGCGCAGGCTGTCGGCCTCGGCGAGCGTGTAGCCGGCGAACTTCTGCGCCACACGCATCACGCTCTCCTGATAGATCATCAGGCCGTACGTGTCGCCGAGCAGTTCCTCGGCGTCGGGGTGGAAGAACGACACCGGCTGCCGGTTGTTCTTCCGGTCGGCGTAGTCGTAGTGCATGTTCGCACTCATCGGACCCGGTCGGTACAGGGCGATGAGCGCGCCGACGTCGTCGAACGTGGTGGGCGCCATGCTGCGCAGCAACGCACGCATGGGCGGCGACTCGAGCTGGAACACGCCCATCGTGTCGCCGCGCCCGAGCAGCGCGAACACGGCCGGGTCGTCGAGGGGCACACCGTCGATGTCGAACTCGGGGTCCTTCGTCGCGCGCACCATCTCGACGGTGTCGGTGATGACGTCGAGGTTGCGCAGGCCGAGGAAGTCCATCTTCAGCAGGCCGAGCTCCTCCACCCCGTGCATCTCGAACTGGGTGACGACGGGGGCGTCGTCGGCCTTCTGGCCGGCCTCGGGCTTGCGCTGGATGGGCAGGTAGGTGGTGAGTGGGTCCTTGGTGATCACCACGGCCGCGGCGTGGATGCCGTCGCTGCGCTTCAGGCCTTCGAGGCCCTTCGCCACGTCGACGACGCGCTTCACGTCGGGGTCGGCGTCGTACATGGCGCGCAGCTCGGCGGCGGCCTTGTACCCGTCGGCGTACTTCGGGTTCTCCTCGAAGCAGTACTTCAACGGCGTGTCGCGGCCCATCACCAGCGGCGGCATCGCCTTCGCGATCTTGTCGCCCACGCCGTACGGGTAGCCGAGCACACGGGCCGCGTCGCGGGCAGCGTTGCGGGCCTTGATGGTGCCGAACGTGATGATCTGCGCGACGTGGTCGCGGCCGTACGTCTCGGCGGCGTAGCGGATCATCTCGTCGCGGTAACGGGAGTCGAAGTCCATGTCGATGTCGGGCATGGAGATGCGGCTCGGGTTGAGGAACCGTTCGAACAGCAGGTCGTACTTGATGGGGTCGAGGTCGGTGATGCGCAGGCAGTAGGCAACCGCACAACCGGCGGCCGAGCCACGGCCCGGGCCGACGCGGATGCCCGTGTTCTTGGCGTGTGCGATGAGGTCGCCGACGATGAGGAAGTAGCTCGCGAACCCCATGTTCTTGATGACCTGCAGCTCGTACGCGACGCGCTCGACCACCTCGTTGGGCAGCACCTCGCCCCAGCGCTGCTTCGCGCCCTCCCACGTGAGGTGATCGAGGTAGGCGGCGTCGTCCTCGTACTCCAGCGGACGCTTCGGGAAGTTCGGCAGCAACGGCTTGCCGAACTCGATGGTGACGTCGGCGCGCTCGGCGATCCAGAGCGTGTTGTCGCACGCCTCGGGGAAGTCGCGGAACAGGTACCGCATCTCGGCGGCGCTCTTCAGGTAGTGCTCCTGGCCCTCGAACTTGAAGCGCTTCGGGTCGGAGAGGGTGGCACCGGTCTGCACGCACAGCAGCGCGTCGTGCGACTCGTGGTCGTCGCGGTGCACGTAGTGCGAGTCGTTGGTGGCGATGATGGGCGCGTTGATCTTGCGGGCGAGCTCGATGAGCTGCGGGTTGGTGTCGCGCTGGGCCTGCAGGCCGTGGTCCTGCAGTTCGACGAACAGGTTGTCGCGGCCGAAGATCTCCTGCAGCCGGCCGGCCTTCTCCATCGCGCCCTTCTCGTCGCCCTGCAGCAACGACTGGAGCACGTGCCCGCCGAGGCAGCCGGTGGTGGCGATGAGCCCGTGGTGGTACTTCTCGAGCAACTCCCAGTCCATCCGCGGCTTGTAGTAGTAGCCCTCGAGGAACGCGAGGCTGGCCAACTGGATGAGGTTGCGGTAGCCCTGGTCGGTCTCGGCGAGCAGGGTGAGGTGGTAGTAGAGCTTCTTGCCGCCCTCGGTGTCGCCGCCCGAGTCGTCGACGCGGCCGCGGCGGGCGGGCCGCTCGAGCCGCGAGTCGTACGCCATGTACGCCTCGGTGCCGATGACCGGCTTCACGCCCTGCTTGCGGCACTCCTTGAAGAACTCGAGGACGCCGTACATGTTGCCGTGGTCGGTGATGCCGAGGGCCGGTTGGCCGTCCTGCACGGCCTTCGCGACCAGTTCGTCGAGGCGCGCCGCCCCGTCCAGCATCGAGAACTCGGTGTGGACGTGCAGGTGGGTGAACGAGTCGCCCAACGCGCCTACCTCCTCGGGGAACGGGAAATCACACGGCTGTGATTCAGTGCGTCGACCCTACCCCGCGCGCGTCGACGCGCGAAACAGCGCACCGGTCACAGATAGGTGCCGGGACGCTCGACCGCCTCGATGGGCTGGCCGGGCTGCTGCATCGCCCCAGGTGGCAGCTGACGCATCTGCTCGAGCTGCTGGCGGGCGGCCAGCTGTTGGGCGAACAGCGTGGCCTGGATGCCGTGGAACAGGCCCTCGAGCCACCCCACGAGCTGCGCCTTCGCGACCCGCAGCTCGGCCTCGGACGGCACCTCGCCGTCCTTGAACGGCAGCGCGAGCATCGCCAGTTCGTGCTGCAGGTCGGGCGACAGCGCCTGGCTGACCTCCACGATCGACCGCTCGTAGATCTCGGCGAGGCGCTCACGGCTGGCCTCGTCGAGCGAGCTGCCGCGCACCTCCTCCAGCAACTGCTTCACCATCGAACCGATGCGCATCACCTTCGCCGGCTCGGTGACCGTCTCCGACGGCACCTCCTCGTGGGGAACGACCTCGGGCAACTGGCTGGGATCGGGAGCATCCGTCATCGGAAGGGACCTTTCATCGGGCCGCGGCGAGCAGGGGCACCCGCATCTCCGCAGCAGTGAGTGAACCGTGCCGGCACACGAGCGGGAACGGCCCGCTGTCGGCCGGGTCGTGGAAGCTGATCGGGTCGAACGGCACCAGCGCCACGTCGCCGTACCGGGCCGCGACGGGCGGGCTCACCACCGGACCGAACCAGCCCTGATCGATGAGCGCCGTGCGGCTGTGCACCCAGGCGTGGTGACCGTGGTGCTCCCGCGCGGCCTGCAACAGGTCGTCGGCGGCACCGGGGCGGGCGTGGAGCCAACGGAACCGGCCCTCGCCGCTCTGGTGACGGCACGACTGCAGCACGTCGGCGTGCGGGGTGACCAGCCGCTCCCCCACCTCGACCTGCCCGTGGTCGGCGGTGACCAGCAACGTGGCACCGGGGGGCAGCTGATCGAGCACCGCGGCAACGATGGCGTCGGCGGCGCGCAGCTCGGCGTCGTAGTAGGCGCCGAAGCCACGCTCGTGCGCGATCTTGTCGATGCCGTCGTAGTACGCGTAGACGAAGCGCTCGCCGGCGCGGAGGAGCTCGCCCACGGTGACGGCCAGGCTGCTCGGCGCACGCCACCCTCGGGGGCGACTGCCGCGCAGGTGCGCCTCGGTGAACGCGGTGCCCTCGAGCTCCGCCTTGCTGACCACCGGCACCGACTCGCCCATGAACGGCGCGAACGGCTGGGTGGCCCTCGGCTCGACCTGTCGCCGGGCATCACCGCTGCTGCCCCACCACCGCAGCATGTTGACGACGTCGCCGGCGATGTCGATGCGATAGCCGACGATGCCGTGCTCGCCCGGGGTGAGCCCGGTGGTGATGGAGGTGAGGGCCGTCGACGTGGTGGACGGTGCCACCGTGGTGACCGGACCACCGGTCATGCCCGCCAGCGCAGGGGCGAGGTGCAGGCGCTCCTGCAACTGCTCCCAGCCGAGCCCGTCGAGCACGAGCAGCACCACCTGCCGTGCCCCCTGCACCGCGGCCGGCATCCAGGGCGGCGCGCTGACGCCGCGGGGCGCCAGGAGGGCCGGCACGATGCCGCGCACATTGGCGCCGCCGTACTCGGGGCGCACGGGTTCGGGGAGCACGGGGACGGGGTTCACGATGCCCGTAGTCCACCACCACACCGACCCTGCGCGCCATTCATCCCGCCGCGACGACCGTCGGCCCGGTCGCAGTGATCGCCGTTCGGTCGTGCGCGCGACGTACGATGGGGTCGTATGAGGGTCTCGAGCAAGGGCGACTATGCGTGCAGGGCACTGCTGTCCCTCGCGCTCCATCAGTCGAACCCCGGGCCCACCTCGGTGCGCGACATCGCCGAGCGCACGGGCATCCCGCAGCCCTACCTCGAGCAGATCCTGCTCGCGTTGAAGGGCGCCGGTCTGGTGCGTTCGAAGCGTGGCGTCGGCGGCGGCTACGTGCTCGCCCGTCCGGCCTCGGAGATCCGCATCAGCGAGATCCTCAGCGCCGTCGACGGCCCCATCAGCCTCGGCGACTTCGGTGAACCGCACCAGGACGGTGCGTGCGACCACGAGGGTCAGTGCGTGCTGCTGGCCATCTGGAAGTCGGCCGGCGAGCAGATGCGCCTGTTGATGGACGCGTTCACGCTGCAGTCGGTGGCCGACGCCGCGCAGGGCACCACGTCGTGGCCCGAGGCGCGCCTCACCGCCACCCTCGACGCTCCCTAGTCCCCTTCACCCGATCCGGTTGCGCCCGCGCAGGATGACTCGTTCCGGACCCACGGGTCCGAATCAGGTCGTCCGTGGCACGAAACGGACCCGTGGGTCCGGAGTGAGTCGTGAATGGCGCGAAACGGACCCGACTCCGGGCGGGCGCGCCGCGCCGGAGGGGCGCGGCGTCGGGGTCAGTCGGAGAGGGAGGCCTCGATGGCGGCCAGGTCGGCCGGCAACGGGGAGTCGAACGCCAACGGCTCACGCGTGACCGGGTGCGCCAGCTCGAGGCGTGCGGCGTGCAGGAACGGACGCGGCGACGAGACACCGCTGCGCACGCCGCCGTACGTCGCGTCGCCCACCACCGGATGACCGATGGCGCTGAGGTGCACACGGATCTGGTGGGTGCGGCCCGATTCGAGGCGGCACTCGAGCGTGGAGACCTCGGTGGGGCGGCGGAACTCGTGCAGCACGCGGTACCGCGTGCGGGCCGGCTTGCCGTCGACCACGACCGCCATGCGTTGCGGGTCGCGGTGGTCGCGGCCGATGGGCGCATCGATGACGCCGTGGGAGTTCGAGAGGTGCCCCCACACGAGCGCTCGGTACACACGACCGACGTCGCGGTTCGAGAGCGCGTCGACCAACTCGTGATAGGCGCGCTGCGTACGGGCGACGGCCAGCAGACCGGACGTGCCGACGTCGAGCCGGTGCACGATGCCGGGGCGGTGCATCTCGCCGACGTCCGCGAGCTCGGGGAACTTCGCGAGCAGACCGTTGACGAGCGTGCCGTCCGGGTTGCCCGCACCGGGGTGCACCACCAGGCCGGCGGGCTTGTCGATGACGATGAGGTGCTCGTCGACGTGCACCACGGTGAACTCGACCGACGGGTCGGGCTGGGGCGCCGACGGCTGCGGCAGCAGCGACGGATCGACCCGCACGCGCTGCCCTTCGCGCAGACGCACCTTGCCGACGGCGTGCGGCTCGTCGTCGACCCACACCCCACCCGCGTCGAGCAGCACATGGGCCTCACTGCGACTGCACTCGGCGATCAGCGCGACCACACGGTCGAGCCGTTCACCGGCCAGTGCGCCGGGGATCTCTTCCTCGATCATGCGGGCGTGCCCTCCCCCCGGCCGGCGAACAGCGACCAGATGATGAAGATCGCACCGCCGACGTTCACACAGATGTCGGCGACGTTGAAGATGGGGAACCACTGGAAGTCGATGAAGTCGACCACCGCACCGTGCAACCAGCCGTCACCGCGGAAGATGCGATCGGCGAGGTTGCCGAGTGCGCCACCCATGACGAGGCCGGCCGCCACCGCGACCATGCGGCTCGCATTGGTGCGCACCGACAGCACGATGACCACCACCACGATGATGGCGACGAGCCCGATGATGGGACCGAGCCCCTGGCCCTTCGAGAACGCCATGCCGCTGTTGAACGACAGGTTCCACTGCAGGGTCCAGATGACGTGCTGCGGCACGTCGGGGTCGAGGTGGGTGACGGCCCAGTGCTTGGTGAGTTGATCGACGAGCAGCACGACGGCCGCCACGACGAGGGTGACCGGCAGCAGGCTGCGCCGCGCCGCGGCCACGGGCTCGGTCATCGGCGACCGATCCCGCCGACCTTCTCCTCCACGAGCACGGTGGCCCACGGAATGGCCTCGAGCCGCTCGCGCGGGATGGGACGACCGGACTCGACCGAGTAGCCGTAGGTGCCCTCGGCGAGACGCGCGATGGCGGCGTCGATGTCGGCCACCGTCTGGCGGGCCTGGGCGCTGAGCGCGAGGTCGCGCTCACGCTCGACGACCATGGTGTCGCCCTCGCCGCCCTCGTCGTCGAACTGCACGTCGCCCATCTCCTGCTCCTCGATGAGCTGGTGTGCTTCGTGCTCGAGCAGATCGGCCTGGCCGGTGAGGTCGGCGCGCTCGGTGAGCAGCAGCGCCTTCATCGCGGTGAGGAACTTCGCGTCGAAGTCCTTCGTGTAGGCGATGCCGTCCTTGGTGACGCCCTTCACGACGGGCTTCTCGGGACCGGTCTTCACCGGTGCCGCAGCCTTCTTCGGCGCCGGCTTCTTGGCGGGCTCGGGTGCCGGTGCAGGCGCGGCCTTGGCGGGCGCCGGTGCGGCCTTCTTCGCCTTCTCGGGGGCGGGTGCGGGGGTGACCTTCTTCGGCTTCGCGGGTGCGGGGGCCGGAGCGGCCTTCTTCGCCGGAGCCGGCGCCGCCTTCTTCGCGGGTGCCGGCGCGGCCTTCGCAGGCGCGGCGGCCTTCTTCGCCGGAGCCGGCGCGGCCTTCTTGCCCGGCGCGGCGGCCTTCTTCGCCGGAGCCGGAGCGGCCTTCTTCGCGGGTGCCGGCGCGGCCTTCTTGGCGGGCGCGGCGGCCTTCTTCGCCGGAGCCGGGGCGGCCTTCTTGGCGGGGGCCGCGGCCTTCTTGGCGGGCGCAGCGGCCTTCTTCGCCGGTGCTGCCTTCTTCGCGGGTGCCTTCTTGGCCATACAGTCCGACCTCCGTGGTGCGTTGTATCGCCGGGATGCTACCGCTCGGGTGGCCCCGAACGGCCGATCCACGGCTCGAGGCGACGGGTGGTCTCGGCCTCGTCGAGCGCCACCAGCAGCTGCTTCGAGCGAGCGGTGTGACCTGCCACGACGCGCACCTCACGGGCGCGCAGGCCGAGTGCATCGGCCAGCACCGCGCACAGTTCGTCGTTCGCCCGGCCGTCGACCGGCGGGCTGCACACGCGGATGCGGAGCTCGGCGCCGTGCAACCCGATCAGCGCGGCGCGGCTGGCCCCGGGCACGGCGCGCACCGCCACCACGGCACCCTCGGCGTGGTGGCGGACCGGGCCCGACATCAGCCGGCGACGACCACCGCGATGTGCACGGGCTCGCCGTCGAGCTCGGCGTTCGGCTCGCCGCTCCCCCACGCCAACGACGTGGCGAGGGTGGCGTCGGTGAGCAGGTGCTGGAACGCCGTCACCTGACGGCGGACGCTCTCGGGCACGCCGAGCGTGAGCTCGATGCGGTCGCTGACCTGCAGCCCGGCCTCGCGGCGGGCCTGCTGTACGAGGCGGATGAGGTCGCGGGTGACGCCCTCGGCCTCGAGCTCGGGTGTGACCGTGGTGTCGAGCACGACCACGCCGTTGCCCGCCGACAGCGGCGCACTGGCGCCGTCGCCCTGCACGACGAGCTTCAGCGAGTACTCGCCCTCCGAGAGCGCGATGCCACCGGCCACGACGCCGGCGTCGGTGCGCTGCCAGTCGCCCGACTTCACGGCCTTGATGACCTGCTGGGTCTGGCCGCCGAGGCGCGGGCCGAGCGTGGCGGGCACCACCTGCAGGTCGAACGACGCGACGGACGCGACGTCGTCGGTGAGGGTGACGGCCTTCACGTTGACCTCGTCGGCCACGAGGTCGACGAACGGCGTCAGCCGGTCGGCGCCGGCCACGGCCACCTGCACGGTGGCGAGCGGTTGACGGACGCGGCGCTGGTGCGCCTTGCGGAGGCGCAGCGTCGCGTTGCAGACGTCGCGGGCGAGGTCCATCGCCGCCACCAGATCGGTGTCGGCAGGGATCTCCGCGGCGGACGGCCAGTCGGTGAGGTGCACGCTGCGCTCACCCGTGAGGCCGGTGTGCACCTCCTCCACGAGCAACGGCAGCAACGGGGCCAGCGTGCGGCAGAGCAGCACGAGCACCGTGTGCAGCGTGTCGATGGCGTCCTGGTCGCCCGACCAGAAGCGGTCGCGGCTGCGGCGCACGTACCAGTTGGTGAGCGCGTCGAGGAACGAACGCACCGAACCGCACGCGGCGAACAGGTCGTACTCGTCCATGGTGACCGTGAGCTCGGCGACGAGGTCGTGGGTCTTGGCGAGGATGTACCGGTCGAGCACGTCGGTGCTGTCGGTGCGGAACGTGCCCTCCTTGCCGGCGGCGTTCGCGTAGAGCGACAGGAAGTAGTACGTGTTCCAGATGGGCAGCATCACCTGGCGCACCGTGTCGCGGATGCCCTCCTCGGTGACGATGAGATCGGTGCCGCGCAGGATGGGCGAGCTGAGCAGGTACCAGCGCATCGCGTCGCTGCCGTACTGGTCGAACACCATCATCGGGTCGGGGTAGTTCTTCAGCGTCTTCGACATCTTCTGGCCGTCGTTGCCGAGCACGATGCCGTGGCTGACGCACGTGGTGAAGCTCGGTCGGTCGAACAGCGCGGTGGCCAGCACGTGCAGCGTGTAGAACCAGCCGCGGGTCTGGCCGATGTACTCGACGATGAAGTCGCCGGGATAGTGGCCTTCGAACCACTCGCGGTTCTCGAACGGGTAGTGCACCTGTGCGAACGGCATCGAGCCGCTCTCGAACCAGCAGTCGAGCACCTCGGGCACGCGCCGCATCATCGACTTCCCGGTGGGGTCGTCGGGGTTGGGGCGCACGAGGTCGTCGACGTACGGACGGTGCAGGTCGGTGACCGACACACCGAAGTCGGCCTGGAGCTGCTCGATGCTGCCGTACACGTCGATGCGCGGGTACTCCGGGTCGTCGCTCTTCCACACCGGGATGGGCGAGCCCCAGAAGCGGTTGCGGCTGATGCTCCAGTCGCGGGCGTTGGCGAGCCACTTGCCGAAGCTGCCGTCCTTGATGTGCTCGGGCACCCAGCGGATCTGCTGGTTGAGCTCGACCATGCGGTCCTTGATCTTGGTGACCTCGACGAACCACGAGCTGATGGCGCGGTACACGAGCGGCTCGCTGCAGCGCCAGCAGTGCGGGTACGAGTGGTTGTAGCTGTCGTGCCGCACGACGACGCCGCGGCCCTTCAGCTCCTTGATCACGTCGGGGTTCGCGTCGAAGACGTGCACGCCCTTCCACGGCACGATCTCGGCGGTGTAGCGGCCGTGCTCGTCCATCGGGCAGATGGTGGGGATGCCGACGGCGTTGCACGCGATCTGGTCGTCCTCACCGAAGCCGGGCGCCATGTGCACCACACCGGTGCCGTCCTCGGTGCTGACGAAGTCGGCGGCGAGGACGTGGAACGCGTTGGGCGTGTCGGCGAGGAACGGGAACAGCGGCTTGTACTTGCGGCCGACGAGGTCGGCGCCCGTGAGCGTGCCGACGCGCTCGGCGCCGTCGAGCTCCTTCTCGTACGAACCGAGGCGCGACTCGGCGAGGATGTACCGACGGCCCTCCTGCTCCATGACGGCGTACTCGATGTCGGCACCGACCGCGAGGCCGAGGTTGGCCGGCAGGGTCCAGGGCGTGGTGGTCCAGGCGAGCAGTTGCTCGCCGGTCTCGAGCTCGAACATCACCGTGAGGGCAGGGTCCTGGCGGTCGCGGTACACGTCGTCCATGCGCGTCTCGGTGTTGCTGAGCGGCGTCTCGCAGCGCCAGCAGTACGCCAGCACGCGGAAGCCCTCGTACACGAGACCCTTGTCCCACAGGGTCTTGAACGCCCACATCACGCTCTCCATGTAGGAGGTGTCGAGCGTCTTGTAGTCGTTCGCGAAGTCGACCCAGCGGGCCTGCCGGGTGACGTAGCGGTGCCAGTCGTCGGTGAAGCGCAGCACGCTGGTGCGGCAGGCGTCGTTGAACTTGTCGATGCCGAAGCGGGTGATCTCAGGGTGGCCGCTGATGCCGAGCTCCTTCTCGGCCACCACCTCGGCGGGCAGGCCGTGGCAGTCCCAGCCGAAGCGGCGGTGCACCTGCTTGCCACGCATCGTCTGGTAGCGCGGCACGGCATCCTTCACGAAGCCGGTGAGCAGGTGGCCGTAGTGCGGCAGGCCGTTGGCGAACGGAGGCCCGTCGTAGAACACGTACTCGTCGGCGCCGTCGCGACGATCGATCGACGCCTGGAAGGTGCCGTCGGCGTCCCACCGGGCGAGGATGTCGCGCTCGACGGAGGGGAACGAGGGTTGCGGGGTGACGTTGGGGTAGGCCATGGCTGCTCCTGGAATCGAAGTTCCCAGGGACGAGCCGGAGCCCGCGGTACCACCCTGCTTGCACCGACCCTCGGATCGGCACCACTCGTGTTCGCCAGCGATGTCGGGCTGGACCCGTCCGGTTCTACTGAGCGCCCGCCGACCCGAGGGTGAGGCGGTTGCCGTTCTTCCGGAGGCTCGGAGGTGATGGCCTCGTCGTCGCCGTGGGGATCAATGCTAGCGGGCACCGCCCGCGTGGGTCACTGGAGTTCTTCGTCGTCGATGTGGAACGGATCGGGCACCGGCGGCAGCGTGGGCCGCGGCATCTCGCCCGTGATCTCACCGGTGATGTCGTCGATGTTGCCGTGCGCGGTGCGGCCCTGGGCCACTTCCTCGTCGAGCATCTTCCACACCTGCTCGTGCGGATCGACCTGCGGCGTCGGTGCCGGCATGCCCTGGGTGGGGTCGTCGATGGCCGCGCGGGGCGCGTCGTCGATGAGGTCGGCGGCGGCGGCCTCGGCCGACACGGGGGCGATGGACGGCGGCAGCTCCTCGGCGCTGGCGGAGAGCAACGGACGACGCATGTCGCCGAGACCGCCCGGCACGCGCTCGACCATCTCCTGCAACTGCACCGCCGCGTCGCGCAGCCGTTCGCGCTGGGCCTGCAGGTACTGCTCGAGGTGATCGACGTCGGCGAGCAGGAAGTCGCGGCGGGCCAGCAGCGACTGCACCTCGTTCTCCGCCTTCACCTTCTCGTCCTCGGCTGCGCGGCGCGCTTCGAAGCGGGCGTCGTCGACGGTCTTCGCGGCCATCGTGCGCGCCGTGTCGAGCACTCGACCGGCTTCCTCGCGCGCCTTCACGACGATGCCGTCGGCCTCGATGCGCGCCTCGGCGACGGTCTGGTCGGCGGTGCGCTGCGCGAGCAGCAGCGTGCGGCTGATGACCTCGTGGTCGTTGCCACCCGTGGGCGCGGCTGCGGGTGCCGGGGCAGCGGCACCGGACTGCACCTGCTGCGACACCTCCTGCAGCTTCGCCACTGCCGCGCGGGCGCGCGCCTCCATCGCCGTGGCCTGGTTCTGTGCGAACTCGACGGCACTCGCGACCTGCTCCTTGAAGGCGTCGACCTCTTCGGGGTCGTAGCCCCTCTTCACCAGTTTGAAACCGGTGCTGCGAACGGCTTGCGGGCTCATCTCCATGGCGACGATGTTACGCGCAGCAGCAGTTGACAACCGGCCATCCCTGGAGGTGGGATCAGGCGCCGTAGCCGGTGTGGTCGTAACCCGCCGAACGCGCCGGCGGCTTGAGGAGGTACACGCCGGTGGCGACCTTCTCCATCGTGCCGTTGAGGCCGTAGCAGAGGCCGCTCGCGAAGTCGATGAGGCGACGCGACACTTCGCGGTCGGCGGCCTCGAGGTTCATGATGACCGGCTGGCCTTCCTTGAACTTGTCGGCCACTTCCTGCGCGGCGTCGAAGCGGCGCGGGCGCACCGTGTACGGCTCGGCGGCACCGCCGCCCGACGTGGCGCGCGTCGCAGCCGGCGGACGCGGGTTGATGGGGCGCGGCACGACGTTGCTGTCGTCGCTGGGCGGCACCGGCCGACGGCCGGGGGCCTCGGCCTCGGGGCGGCTGGGGAAGCTGGGGCGAGCGGGCACCGGGCGCACCTGCGCGGGCTCGGCCTCGTACTCGTTGGCGTAGCCACGCGACGACCGCGACGGCTCGGCGCTCGGCGGACGCTGTGCTCGGACCGGACGCTCGGGCTCGACCGCGTCGTCATAGTCGTCGTAGGCGTCGTCGGGACCGAGACCCAGATAATCCATCGCCTTCTTCCACATCGACATGCCCCTGTCCTCCTGCCAGCGCGAGGCTATCGCACCAGCGTGCTCAAGGGGGGACGTGCGCCGAACAGCGCGCTCCCCACCCTCACCTGCGTGCTGCCCTCCTGCACCGCGACCTCGAGGTCGTCGGTCATGCCCATCGACAGCACGGCGAGGCCGAGACGGTCGAGCAACGCCCGCACCGCACGGAATCCGGGCCTCGCCGCCTCGGGCCCGCCGTCGGTGGGACCGACGGTCATCAGGCCGCGCACGTCGAGGCCCGCAGCGCTCGCCGTGTCGAGCAGCGCGGGCACATCGGCCAACGGGCAGCCGCCCTTGCCGGGCTCGGACGACGTGTCGACCTGCAGCAGCACCGCGGCACCGGGCACGCGCTTGGCGAGCTCGGTCACCAGCGACGGCCGGTCGACGGTCTCGTAGACGGACACGATGGGTGCGAGAGCGCGCACCTTGTTGGTCTGCAGTTGCCCGATGAAGTGGACGCCGAACGGGAGGTCGGGCGCCGACAGCTTCGCCACGACCTCCTGCGCGTAGTTCTCGCCCACCGCGGTGCAGCCCGCCCGATGCGCCGCCCAGCACGCCTCGATGCCGAACGTCTTGGTGACCGGCAGCACCGTCACCCCGACGCCGCCGGCGCGAGCGATGCGGTCGCGCACCGCTGCCAATCGCTCGGCCACCAGGTCGTCGTAGTCGCTCATCGCACCCTCATCCTGCCGCCATCAGGCACGCCGACACCACTTGGCGACCCGCCTCGCCACGTCGGTTCGAGAACCACCGATCGGGGTTGCAGCGGGTGCATTCGCCGACGTCGAGCAACGGCACACCGACCTCGTCGCACGCGGCGGCCACGACCGCCGGCAGGTGCAACGACGGGGTGCCCCAGGACGTGACGGCCCGCACCTGCGGACCGAAGCGCGCCACGAACTCGTCGAGCAGATCGGTGCCGAACTCGTTGCAGCAGCCGTGGATGCACGGCCCCAGCACCGCCGTGACGGCCGGTGCGTCGAGCGCGGCCACGGTGGTGGCGACGATGCCCTCGAGGGCGCCGCGCCAGCCGGCGTGCAACGCCCCCAGCACTCCCCCGTCGGGCCCGTCGCCGACCAGCACCACCGGCGCACAGTCGCCGACCCACACTGACAGCACGGCGCCGGCCACGTCGGTGACGGCGGCGTCGGCCTCCTCCCGGTCGTGCGCGCCCGGGAACGGCACCCGCACGACGCGCGTGCCGTGCACCTCGTCGAGGTGCGTCCAGCGACCGGGCATCAACGCCTGCTGGCGATGCGCGAGCGCGACCTGGTCGCCCTCGAGATGGAAGTCGCCGTGCCGGCGATCGGCGATGCGGATGTGCGCGACGAAACGACCAGCGTGGAGCCGGAGGCTCGTCGCGGTTCGCGGGCTCACGCCGCGCGGGTCACTTCAGGAACGAGGGGACGTCGAAGTCGTCGTCGCCGTCGTCGAGCGGGTCGGCCGGCTCGTCGGCGAACAGGTCCTTCAGCGAGGCGGTGGGCTTCGCATCGGGGACGGCCTTCACGATGGGACGCGTGTTGCCCTGGTTGGCCTGCGTGTCCCAGCGGTCGAAGCCGGCGGCAATGACGGTGACCTTCACCTCGTCGCCCATCTCGTCGTCGATGACCGTGCCGAAGATGATGTTGGCGTCCTGGTGCGCCACGCCGTGGATGATCTCGGCGGCGGCGTTCATCTCGAACAGACCCATGCTCGACGGGCCGGTGATGTTGAGCAGGATGCCACGGGCACCGTCGATGGCGGCCTCGAGCAGCGGGCTGCTGATGGCGGCCTTGGCGGCGGTGACCGCACGGTTCTCGCCGCTGGCCTGACCGATGCCCATGAGCGCCGAGCCGGCGCTGTTGAGGATCATCTTCACGTCGGCGAAGTCGGTGTTGATGAGACCCGGCGTGGTGATGAGGTTGGTGATGCCCGACACGCCCTGGAGCAGCACCTCGTCGGCCATCTTGAACGCGTTGAGCACGCTGGTCTTCTCGTTGGCCACCGTGAGCAGGCGGTCGTTCGGGATGACGATGAGCGTGTCGACCTTCTCCTTCAGGCGCTGCACGCCGGCATCGGCCTGCACCGCGCGGCGGCGACCCTCGAAGCTGAACGGGCGGGTGACCACACCGATGGTGAGCGCACCCATGGTGCGGGCCACCTCGGCGATGACCGGTGCCGCACCGGTGCCGGTGCCACCGCCTTCGCCGGCGGTGATGAACACCATGTCGGCGCCCTTGATCATCTCCTCGATCTCGTCGCGGTGGCTCTCGGCGGCGTTGCGGCCCACGTCGGGGTCGCTGCCGGCGCCGAGGCCGCGGGTGAGGTCGCGGCCGATGTCGAGCTTCACGTCGGCGTCGCTCATGAGGAGCGCCTGCGCATCGGTGTTGACGGCGATGAACTCCACGCCCTTCAACCCCGCGTCGATCATGCGGTTGACGGCGTTGACACCGCCACCACCCACGCCGATCACCTTGATGACGGCGAGATAGTTCTGGGGAGCAGCGGCCATCAGCGGCACCTCCGGGTTTCGTTGCGGCGTTCGATGTGGTGGAAAACTTGTGTCTGCACGTTCCTACCTGCTGGTTGAGATGGATCGTAGCGTCCGGGTCGTGGCAGAACGGTGATACGCGGGGTCAGCATCCCGGCACGGAGCCCATCTCGGAGGTCGACACGTCGAGGCTGCAGACACCGGCGAGGCCGTCGCCGTTGCGCATCTGGTACAGCAGGCGGGCCAGCTTGTCGTCGAGCTGCGTGTCGTCGCCGAGCCGCACCTCGATCTCGGCGTCGTCGCCGTCGTCCGGGCTCTCCAGCATCAGCGTGAGCGCACCGGTGGTGACGTCGACCCCGATGGAGTTGGTGATGGCCCGGATGTCGGGCGGCAGCGCCAGCACCAGCTGGCCGGCCGACGCGTACGGGGCGCCGGCGAACTGGCCGCGCTCGGTGTCGGGGTTGTCGCCCGTGATGAGCGGGTACGCGATGGGGATGCCGTCGATGACGTCGAGCACGCGGCCCTCGACGTCGATGACGCGGAACTTGCCGTCGGCACCCTGGAACGCGGCGACCGGCTTGCGTTCACGGATGTCGATGCGCACCGTGTGCGGGAAGTCGGTGGTGACCCGGGCCCGCTCCACCCACGGCACGGCCTCGAGCGTGGCCTCGGCCGCGTCGGTGTCGACCAGCAGCACCGGCTCGCCCGAGATGCTGTCGATGACACCCTCGAGCACGTCGGGATCGGTGTAGACCGCACCCTGCACCTCGACGTCGCGGACGTCGAAGATGGGCGACGCCACGATGGCGATGGCTGCCACCACGAGCAGCACCACGGCGCTGGCCACCGCGACCACGACGAGTCGGCGACGGCCCTCGGCACGACGGTTGGCGATGCGCCGGGCCCGGATGCGCGGGTCCATGCCGCCGCCACCGGCGCTGCCGGCGTTGGGCGCCGGTTGCGTGGCGGGCCCGTCATCGAGGTCGCCGATCACCACGGTGGCGCGCTCGCCCGTGTCGCCGTCGTCGTCGAGGTACACCGCGTCGGGCAGCTCCTCGTGGTCGATGACGATGGTCTTGCGCGGCGCCTCGTCGACCGGTGCCGGTGCCGGCGGGTCGGGCTGCGGTGCGGCCGGCGGCTCGGGCTCGGGCTCGGCGGCGACCTCGATGTCGTCACCCTCGAGATCGGGGTCGTCGAGGTCGTCGTCGGCGTCGCTGTCGAGCTCGTCGTCGAGACCGTCGGCGTCGTCGGCGATCGGGCCGAGGCCCAACAGCCGGTCGATCGACGGGTCGTCGAAGTCGTACCCCTTCTCCGGCGGGGTGTCCTCCTTCGAGAACGCCGCCATCAGCTCGTCGAGCACCGCGTCGGGCACGTGCTCGGGATCGTGCTCGGGCTCGGTCACAGGGTCACCCCCTCACGATGGTCGGGCTCCACGTCGGTGAAGCCGACGAGACGCACCTCGCTGCGCAGCAGGAACCCGGTGCGTTCGTACACCTCGGTGCGCACGTGCTCCATCACCGCTCGCACGTCGGCCGCCGTGGCACCGTGCTCCGCCTGCACGAAGTTGGCGTGCTTCTCGCTCACGCACGCGCCGCCGATGCGGAACCCGCGCAGGCCGAGCCCGTCGATGAGCTGCGCCGCGGCGAGCTCACCCGGGACCGGGTTGACGAACACGGAGCCGGCGTTCTGGCCGCCCGGCTGGTGCTCGCGGCGCCAGCGCACGATCTCTGCGAGCGTGGCCTCCGCGGCGTCGACGTCGCCGTGGTGCAGCGCGAGCGTGGCCTGCAGCACGACCTGGTGATCGGCGAGGTCGGAGCCACGGAACCGCAGGTGCAGCCGCGACGACTCCACCTCGGCCTCGTGCCCCGTGTGGAGGTCGAGCACCTGCGCCGAGACGAGCGACGCGGCCATGTCACTGCCGTGGCCGCCGGCGTTCATCCGCACCGCGCCACCGATGCTGCCGGGCACCCCGACCGCCCACTCGAACCCGGTGAGGCCTGCGGCGGCCGTCCGTCGGGCGAGCACCGGCAGCGCGACCGCCGCGCCCGCGACGACCTCGGTGCCCTCGAGCTGCACGTGGTCGCACAGCTCGGTGAGCGACACGGCGATGCCCGGGAACCCCGCATCGGCGACGAGCAGGTTGGAGCCTCGCCCCACCACCAGCACCGGCAACTCCGTGGCGCGCATCGCAGCGGCCACGCCGCGCAGCTCGTCGGCGTAGCGCGGCGTCGCGAACACGGCCGCCGGCCCACCGAGCTTGTAGGTGGTGTGCGGCGCGAGCGGCTCGTCGGCGGTGGCGAAGCCGTCGAGCATCGCGAGCGCCTGCTGCTGTCGGTCGCGCAGGCTCACGTCGGCCGCTGCCGTTGCTCGACGCGCAGCTCGGCGCGGCGCGCCTGCACCTCGTCGGGCAGGGTGGCGATGTCGCCGCAGCCCATCGAGATGCACACGTCGCCGTCGCGAAGGCGACGGGCAAGGTGATCGACGAGGTCGGCGCGGCGCGGCAGCCAGACCAGCGGGGTGTCGGGGTGTGCGTCGAGCACGGCGTTCACCACGAGCTTGCCGGTGACACCGGGGATGGGCGCGGTGCCCGACGGGAAGATGTCGGTGAGCACCACGAGGTCGGCGTCGACGAACGCGTCGCGGTACTCCTGCCACATCACGGCCATGCGGTTGAAGCGGTTCGGCTGGAACACCGCCACGACGCGCTTCCACCCGTCGCCGCTGCCCTTCGCCGCGGCGAGCACGGCGGCGATCTCGTTGGGCAGGTGTGCGTAGTCGTCGACCAGCGTGGCGCCGCCGTCGACCGCCCGGATGTCGAAGCGACGGGCGACACCGCCGAACTTCGACAGCGCGGCTGCGGCGTCGGCGAACGGCACACCGATGGCGTGGGCCATGGCGAGCGCGCCCGTGGCATTGCGGACGTTGTGGATGCCACGCAGCGGCAACGACACGCTGCCGAGCACCTCACCGTGGTGCACGACGTCGAACGTGAACGCGCCACCGACGGGCTCGATGTCGGTGGCCACGTAGTCGGCTTCGGGCGACGTGCCGTAGGTGATGGCACCGTGCTTCGCTGCCAGCACCGCGCAGCGCGGGTCGTCGAGGCACAGCACCTTCGGCCCGGGGATCTGACCGAGGTAGGTGTCGAACCCCTCGATGATGGCCTCGTACGTGCCGTAGTGATCGAGGTGGTCGATCTCGACGTTGGTGAGGATGGTGCCGTGCAACGGGAGCTCGAGATGCGTGCCGTCGCTCTCGTCGGCCTCCACCACCAGCCACTCGCTGCCCGTCCACTGCGCGCCGGTGCCCATGTCGGTGACGTCGCCACCGATGACGAAGCTCGGTCGTGCGCCGGCCTGCGACAGGATGAGCATGAGCATGCTCGTGGTGCTGGTCTTGCCGTGCGTGCCGGCCACCGCGAGCGACTTCGCCTGGGCGCAGATGCTGGCGAGCATGCCCGAACGGTGCAGCGAGGTGACGCCCACCTTCGTCGCCTCGTCGAGCTCGATGTTCCGCGCCGGGATGGCGGTGGAGTACGTGATGGCGTCGCGGTCGTGCACCAAGGTGCGGTCGTGACCCACCGCCACGCGCACGCCGGCGGCGCGCACGCGGTCGAGCACGCTGCGTTCGCGGATGTCGCTGCCCGTGACGTCGTGCCCCATCTCGGCGAGCACGATGGCGATGGCACTCATGCCCGGGCCGCCCACGCCGACGACGTGGTACTTGCCGGGGACCGACAGGTCGAGCGGGGCGACCGGCTGGCTCATCGGGCACTCCCCTGGGCCGCGACGCGCTCCACGAGCGCGACCAGCGCGCCGCTGCGATGGACCGCACCCGCCTCGCGCGCGCGGTGGGCCATCACGGCCAGGCGCGCCGGCTCGGCGGCGAACCCGTCGATCTCCTGCACCAGGCGGTCGACCGTGAAGTCGGGCTGCTCGATCATCAGGGCCGCGCCCTGCTGCGACAGCACCTTCGCGTTGTCGACCTGGTGGTTCTCGGCGGCATCGGGCCACGGCACCACGATGGCGGGCGCACCGACGGTGGCCAGTTCGGCGATGGTGCCCGCGCCGCCCCTGGTGACCAGGAGGTCGGCCGCGGCGTACACCTGCGGCATGCGGTTCTCGTACCCGATCACGCGGTACAGGATGCCTTCTGCGCCGTCCCGAGCGGGCGCGGCCTGGTCCAGAAATCGGTCACCCACCACGTGGTGCACCGCCAGGTCGCGGCGATCGGCGAGTCGTTCGACCGCCTCCACCACCGTGCGGTTCACGACCGCGGCGCCGAGCGAACCGCACATCACGGCCAGCACGAACCGGTCGTCGGGCAGGTCGAGCGCCCGGCGGGCGTCGGCCCGCGCCGCCGCGCGGTCGAGCGTGACCATCTCGCCACGCACCGGCGCGCCGACGAGCTCGGCGTGCGGCAGGGTGGACCCCTCGAACGCCACCGCCACGGCCGCGGCCCTTTTCGCCATCACCTTCGACACCAGGCCGGGGCGACGGTCGTACGAGACCACCACGTACGGGATGCCGAGGCGCTTCGCCGCCCACGTGGCCGGGAAGCTGCCGTAGCCACCCACGTTGACGACCACCTTCGGCTGCAGCGTGCGCAGCAGCGCCTCGGCCTCCTTCGTGGCCGCACGCAGCTTCGACGGGAACGCCAGGTTGCGCTTGCTCAGGCTGCGCTGCAGGCCGACCACGTCGAGCAACGTGTGCGCGTAGCCCGACTCGGGGGCGAGGCGCTGCTCGACGCCGCGCTGCGTGCCGACGTAGTGGACGGACTCCTTCGGGTGCCCCGCCGCCACCAACGCGTCGGCGATGGCGAGCGCGGGCAGCACGTGCCCCGACGTGCCACCGCCGGTGACGACGGCGTACGTGCTCATCGCACGTTGCGGGCGACGTTCAACAGCAACCCGGTCGCCACCAGGGTGACGAACAACGAGCTGCCACCCGCCGAGAAGAACGGCAGGGTGAGGCCGGTGACCGGCATCATGCCCGTGACGCCGCCGACGTTGATGATGGCCTGCACCACGAACCAGCCGATGATGCCGCCGGCGAGCAGGCTGTGGAACCGGTCGGGGGTGGCCAGCGCCACCTGCACGCCGGCGTACGCGAGCACCAGGAAGCCGCCGAGCACCGCGACCACACCGATCATCCCGAGCTCCTCGGCGACGACGGCGAAGATGAAGTCGCTGTGCGCGAGGGGCAGGAACTCGCCGAGCTTGTTCTCACCGCGGCCGACACCGGAGCCGGTGACGCCGCCCTGTGCCATGGCGATCATCGCCTGCCAGGTCTGGTAGCTGAGGTGGTCCTTGTGGGCCGCGATGTCGAGGAACGCCGTGAAGCGAGCCTCGCGACGCGGGCTCGACACCACGAACGCCCCGGCGGCGACCGCACCGAACAGGCCGGTGACGGCCATCGGCAGCAGCGGCGCACCGGCGATGAACGCCATGAAGAACACGATGGCGGCGAGCACGATGGCCGAGCCGAGGTCGCCCTGCGCGAGGCACAGCGTGCAGGCCAGCGCGGCGAGCCCGAGCACGGGGAACAGGGTGCGCGCCGGGTCGTGCATCTCGTTGCGGCGGATGGCCAGGAGGTTGGCGCAGGTCACCAGCAGCGCGAGCTTCAGGAACTCGCTCGGCTGGAAGTTGATCGGCCCGATGACCACCCACGAGCTCGCGTCGTTGACGCGGTCGCCGATGCCCGGCACGAACGGCAGGATCATCAGGCCGCAGGTGACCAGGAAGCCCGGCACGATGAACGGTCGCCACCGACGGGTGGGCACGCGCATCGCCATCCACAGCCCGACGAGGCCGAGCACGGCCCACAGGAGCTGACGGTTGAACAACCGCCACGGCGAGTTGCCGCGGTGGAACTGGGCGATCGACGTGGCCGACAGCACCATCACCAGACCGAGCATCGTGAGCACGAACGCCACCACCGCGATGACGTAGAACGCGGTGGGCGGCGGCGTCGCGGCCTTGCGCTGACCGTCGCCACGCGTCGGGTGACGGCGCATCGCGTCGGCACGGGCCAGCGCAGCGCGGCGGCGGTCGCCGATGACGGACGACGATGCGGTCATGCCGTCTCCTTCCGTGTGGTGGCAGCCAGTTCCTGCACGAGGCGCTTGAAGTCGTCACCGCGGGCGGGATAGCCGCCGCCCGGGTACCAGTCGAAGCTCGCGCACGCCGGCGACAGCAGCACCGTGTCGCCCTCGACCGCGAACGCGTCGGCGAGCGCGACGGCCTCGGCCATCGACGACGCCGTGGCCGTGCGGCACTTCCCGTTGAACGCCGCCGCCACCTCGGCACCCGCTTCGCCGAGGCCGACGACGGCGGTGACGCGCGCCGACTCGGTGGCCAGCGAGGCGAGGTCGAGGCCCTTGTTGCGGCCGCCAGCGAGCAGCACGATGTGCTCGAACCCGCGGATGGCGGTGAGCGCGGCGTGCGGGCTGGTGGCCTTGGAGTCGTTGAACCAGTCGACGCCGCGGATGGTGGCGACCGGCTCGATGCGGTGCGGCGGGTGACGGAATGTGGCGAGCGCGGCGCGCACGTGCTGCGGCTCGGCGAGCCCCGACTCGAGCACCAGTGCCGCCGCGGCGAGCGCATTGGTGATGTCGTGGGGCAGGCGGCGGGTCATCTCGGCGACCGGGGCGATGCGACCCTGCGGGCCGACGAGCCAGCCGTCGGCCAGGTGGTAGTCGGCGTCGGCCGACGCGAACGTGCGGGTGATGCCGCCGGCGGCGCGCAGGTTGCGCATCACCACCGCATCGTCGGCGAACCCGATGGCCACGTCGGTGGGACGGCGGTGCGCCCACACGCGGGCCTTCGCCGCCTCGTACGACGCCATCGACGAGTGCCAGTTCTGGTGATCGGGTGCGAGGTTCAGCCACACCGCGGCCTCGGCGCGGAACGAGTCGACGAAGTGCAGACGGAAGCTGCTGCACTCCACCGCGAACGCCTCGACGTCGTCGTCGAGCGCCGCCGCCAGCGGCACCTCGGTGTTGCCCACGGCGGCCGCATGCAACCCGGCCGTCTCGAGGATGTGCGCCGTCAGGAACGTGGTGGTGGTCTTGCCGTCGGTGCCGGTGATGGCGAGCATCGGCCGCGGACCGCCGGCGCGTTCCTGCTCCCACTCGTAGGCGAGGTCGATCTCGGTGCGCACCGGCGTGCCGGCGGCCTGCGCGGCGCGCACCACCTCGTGCGTCTCCGGCACACCGGGCGCCGGGCAGACGATGTCGGCCGCTGACACCAGTGCCGCCGTGGTGGCCGCATCGGGCCGTTCGACCAACGTGGCGCCGAGCGACGCCGCGAGCGCACGCTTCGCGTCGTCGGGTGCGTCGTCGGCCACCGTCACCACCCAGCCACGTCGCACCAGCTGGTGCGCCAACGCCTCGCCGCTGAGGGCGATGCCGTGGATGTGGGCGGTACGGGTCATCGTGTGGCGCCTCAGAGGTTGTCCGTGATCTTGGTGAAGTCGCCGATGAAGATGCCCAGCGCGGTGGCCACGAAGATGCCGCAGATCAGCCAGAAGCGGATGATGACCGTGGTCTCGGGCCAGCCGATGAGCTCGAAGTGGTGATGGATTGGCGACATGCGGAACAGCCGCTTCTTGCGCCCCGACGCCTTGAACACCACCATCTGCACGGCCACCGAGCCGGCCTCCATCACGTTGATGCCGCAGATCAGGATGAGCAGCAGTTGGGTGTTGGTGGTGATGGCCAGCAACGACAGCGCGGTGCCGATGGCCAGCGCGCCCACGTCGCCCATGAAGATGCGCGCGGGTGCCGCGTTGTACCAGAGGAACCCGCCGCACGCGCCGGCGAACGCCGCGGCGAACACGGCCAGGTCGAGCGGGTTCACGACGTCGCCGTACACGGTCGGGTTGCGGAACGACCAGTAGGCGATGATGGTGAACGCGAGGAAGCCCATGCCGGCCGAACCGCCGGCCAGGCCGTCGAGGCCGTCGGTGACGTTCACCGCGTTGCTGGTGGCCCAGATGATGGCGCCGAGGTACAGCACGAAGATCGGCCACGGCACCTGCCAGCCCGGCAGGTCGGCGCGGGTGAACGAGATGGTCTCGCTGACACCGGTGGCGGCCACGAGCCACCACGCGATGAGCACCGAGATGCCGAACGTGATGTAGCTCTTCTTCTTCCAGAAGATGCCGCGGTTGTGCCGCTTGCGCACCTTGATGAAGTCGTCGAGGAAGCCCATGCCGGCCATGGCCAGCAGGCCGACCCACATGATGAGCACCTGGTTGGAGATCGCGATGCCCGGGCGCAGGTGCGCGACCAGCCAACCGACGATGGACGCGCCGACGATGGCGATGCCACCCATGGTGGGCGTGCCCTGCTTGGCCATGTGGTGCTCGGGGCCGAGGTCCTCCTTGCCGAGGATGGGCTGCCCCGCCCCGGCCTTGCGGAAGAACCGGATGAGGAACCGCGTGCCGAACAGGGCGACCAGCATCGCGGTGGCGCCGGCGATCATGACGGCGATCACGACAGTTCCTCCAGCACGGCGCGGGCCACGGCGCGGTCGTCGAAGGGCAACACCTGGTCGCCGATGGTCTGCGTGGTCTCGTGGCCCTTGCCGGCGATGAGCACCAGATCGCCCGGTCGAGCGTCCTGGAACGCGACGGCAAAGGCTCGGCGTCGGTCGGGGTCGCTCACAACTCGGTCACGGTAGTCGCCAGGTACCCCCCGGAGGATGGCATTGACGATCTCGAGCGGATCCTCGGAGCGAGGGTTGTCGGACGTGACGACCACCCGATCGGCCAGCGTCGCGGCCACGGCGCCCATCTCGGGACGCTTCTCGCGGTCGCGGTCGCCGCCGCACCCGAACACCACGACGACCCGGCCCCCGCCCACCGCGGCACGCGCGGCGGCGAGGGCTTCCCGCAGGCCGTCCGGGGTGTGGGCGAAGTCGACGATCACGTCGAACGGCTGACCCGCCCGCACCGCTTCGAACCGCCCCGGCACCTGCTCGGCGGCCGCGAGGCCCCGAGCGATGACCGCGGGCGCGATGCCCAGCTCGGCCGCCGCCGTGGCGGCCGCGAGGCTGTTCATCGCGTTGAACACGCCGCCGAGGCCGACCTCGACGCGCACGCCGCGCCACGTGTAGGAATGGCTCGTCGCACCGACCTCGAGGTCGGTCACGTCACCCTCGCCGAAGCCGGTCATCGGCACCGGCGCGGCGTCGACGAGCAGACGACCGTGCGGGTCGTCGACGTTGGCCACGCCTCGCTCGGTGAGGCCGCGCTCGAACAGCATCGCCTTCGCGGCGAAGTAGCGCTCGACCGTGCCGTGCAGGTCGAGGTGGTCGCGGCCGAGGTTCGTGAACACCGCCACGTCGAAGTGCGCGCCGTCGACGCGGTGCAACGCGAGTGCGTGCGACGACACCTCCATCACGACGGCCCGCTTGCCGTCGTCGAGGAACGCCGCGAGGCGTTCCTGCAGCTCCGTGGACTCAGGAGTGGTGTGCTTGCCCGTGAGCGTGCCGATGACACCGGTCGGCAGGCCGGCACCCTCGAGCACCGCGGCGAGCAGGCTGGTGGTGGTGGTCTTGCCGTTCGTGCCGGTGACCCCCACCATCGTGAGGCGACGCGCAGGGTGCCCCCAGAACGACGCGGCCAGGTGACCCATCGCGGCGCGGGTGTCGGGCACGACGACCTGCGCGACCGGCAGGTCGAGGGGATGGTCGACCAACAGGGCGGTGGCACCGGCGGTCACGGCAGCGGCAGCAAACCCGTGACCGTCGGTGGTACCACCCCGGAGGCAGCAGAACAGTGAGCCCTCACGCACCTGGCGCGAGTCGTGGGTGACCCCGCGCACCACCGTGGCCGCATCGCCGCGCAGCACTGCGTCCCGCAACGCCGCTCCGGTGACCACTTCGCCGAGCAGACGATCGGTCACGGTCACCCCGCGCAGCCGGTGTCACCGGGGCTGGGGGCGATGGTGAGCTCGTGGATGGCCGCCGTCGCCACCTTGGCGAAGAGCGGCGCTGCGGCCTTGCCGCCGAAGCGGTCGGCCGATGTGGGGTCGGGCTCGTCGATGGTGACGAGGATGGTGACCTTCGGATCGTCGGCCGGGAAGAAGCCGGCGAACGACGCACGGTACTTGCGGTTGTTCTTGTCGCCGTAGCCGCCGCCGTCCTGCGTCTTGTACGCCGTGCCGGTCTTGCCCGCCACCGAGATGCCCGGCACCTGCGCCTCCTTGCCGGTGCCCTCGCACACGACGTCGGTCATCATCGACGTCATCGCGGCCGCGGCCGCCGACGAGATCACCGGGTGCGTGTCGGAGGGTGCGGTCTCGCGCACCGTGCCGTCGGCGCCGATGGTGCCCTTCAGCAGCTTCGGCGCGACGAACGTGCCACCGTTGGCGACGGCGTTGATGGCGGCCGTGAACTGCACCGCGGACGCCTGATAGTGGTAGCCGTAGGTGACCGTCACGTTCTCGGTGCCCTGCCACTCGGAGGCCGGGTCGATGATGCCCTTGGTCTCACCCGGGAAGTTCAACGCCGTGGCGTGGCCGAAGCCGAACTTGTCGAGGTAGTTCGCGAGCTGCTCGCTGCCGATGCGGTTGGCGAGGAAGTACGTGCCGAGGTTCGACGAGTGCACGAGGATCTCGCGCATGCTCATCGGGATGTCGCCGTGCGGCTCGGCGTCGCGGATGGTCTGCTCCCACTGCGTGCCCTCGTCGAACGTCTTCTTGCCGGGCACGGTGATGACGGTGTCGGGGTTCGCCGCACCCTGGTCGAGCACGGCCGAGAGGCTGAACACCTTGGCCACCGAGCCGGGCTCGAACGGCTCCACCACGGCCAGGTTGGCCGAGGTGACCGCGAGCGTCTGCGTCGCTTCGTCGCGCGCCACGTTGGCCACCGCGTAGATCTCACCCGTCGCGGTGTCCATCACCACCACGGTGCCGCCCTTGCCCTTCACCTCGTCGACCCGGGTGAGCAGCGCCTGCTCCACCTGGAACTGCAGCGAACGGTCGAGCGTGAGCACGAGATCCTCGCCCGGGATCGGCTCGATGGTGGTGGCACCCGAGCCGGGGATGGAACGACCCTTGGCGTCGTGCTCGCGCACGCGCTCGCCGTCGGTGCCGGTGAGGATCTCGTCGTACTGGAGCTCGAGGCCGGCGGTGCCCGTGCCGTCGATGTCGGTGCGACCGAGGATGCTGCGGCCCACCGCGCCACTCGGCATGGTGCGCTTGTCCTCGCGCACCGTGTCGATGCCGGCGAGGTTGAGCGCCATCACGGCGTCGGCGGTGCTGTCGTCGATCTGGCGGGCCACGTAGACGAAGCTCTTGTTCTTCGCCGCGAACGACGCGAGCAGCTTCTGCTGCTTCTCCGCGTCGAGGCCGAGCATGGTGGCGAGCACCTTCACGGTGGCCTCCGGGTCGACGACGAGCTTCGGGTTCGCGAACACGGTGGCGCTCGGCACGCTGATGGCGAGCTCTCCCCCGTCGCGGGCGAAGATGGTGCCGCGCTGGGCGTGCAGCACGCTCTCGCTGACGCGCTGCGCTCGACCCGCCTCGACCAGCGAGTCGCTGCCCACGGTCTGCAGGATGGCCACGCGTGCGATGACGGCCAGGAACAGCAGCGCCGTCAGGACGAACACGAACTGCATGCGCTTGCGCGTGTCGCCGGCGCGGAACGTCATCTGGAAGCCGGGCGTGCGCCGGCGAGGCGCGCGCTTGGCGCGGAGTGCGGCCGAGGAGCGGGCGGGGGGCGCCTTCTTCACGGCCGGCGCGGAACGGGTGGTGGGGCGGCTCGGCTGCGGGCTGCGGTGCGCTGTCGGCGTGCGCGGCGCAGCCGTGCGACCGGCAGACGTCCGCGCCGAGGTGGTGCGGCCCGAGGTGGTGCGGCCGTGGGTGCGGGTGCCGTGCGAGCGGGCGCCGGCGGTACGGGTGCGGCTGCTGTCGCTCACGGGGCACCTCCGGCCTGGGCCTTCACGGCGGCGTACTCGGCGAACTCCTGCTCGATGGTCGGCTCGCGATGCGGGTCGGCCGGCACCCCGGTGCGCTGCACGTCGGCGATCACCGACGGGTCGATGGTGACGAACTGCGTCTGCGTGGCGGGCACCATGCCCAGCAGCGCGGCCTCCTCGGCGAGGCGGCCGGGCGAGCGGAGCTCGGCCCGCTCGCGGCGCAGCACGTCGAACTGCTCGTGTGCCGCACGGATGTTGCGGTCGAGCGTGTCGAGCGTGAGCTGCCGGCGGGCGAGCTGCGTCTGGAAGGCGGCGGCACCGAGCATCAGCGCGAACACCAGCACCGAACCGGCGATGATCCAGCGCGCCGTGCGGCGCTGCGGTGCCACCACCACCAACTGCGGGCGACGTGCCACGTGGGCCACCGACGCCGTCGACTTCACCATCGCCCGTTCCTGGGCACCGCCGTGCACGCGGCTGCGCACCGCGGTGGTGCGTTCCACGCGCTCGGAGCGCTCGATGCGGGCTGCCATGGCCATGGTGGTGTTCCTGTCGGTCGGTTCGGGTCAGATGCGCTCGACCACGCGGAGGCGGGCGCTCGCGGCTCGGCGGTTGGTGGACTGTTCGGTGGTGGAGGGGGTGCGCGGCACGCCACGCACGAGGCGCACGGTGTGCACGGCGTCGCAGACGCAGGGCAGCTCGGGCGGGCACTCGCACCCGCCGGTCTCGGCCTGGCGGAACGTGGCCTTCACGATGCGGTCCTCGCCCGAGTGGTACGAGAGCACGGCGATGCGACCGCCGACCACCGTGCGGTCGATGGCGGCGTCGAGCGCCGTGGGCAGCGCCTCGAGCTCGCCGTTGACCTCGATGCGGATGGCCTGGAACGTGCGCTTCGCGGGATGGCCGCCGGTGCGACGGGCCGGCGCCGGGATGGCCGACACGACCACTTCGGCGAGCTGCGTGGTGCTCTCGATGGGGCGGGCGGCGACGATGGCGTTGGCGATGCGCTTGGCGAACCGCTCGTCGCCGTACTGCTGGAGCACCTTGGCGAGCTGGGCCGCCGGGTAGCCGTTCACCACGTCGGCGGCCGACCACGGCTGGCTCTGGTCCATGCGCATGTCGAGCGGGGCGTCGTTGCGGTAGCTGAAGCCACGCTCGGCCACGTCGAGCTGCGGCGAGCTGACGCCGAGGTCGAACAGTGCGCCGGAGAGGTGATCGATGTGCAGTGCTTCCATGGCGTGACGGAGGCCGTCGAATCGGGTGCGGTACACCTGCACCCTGTCCCCGAACCGTGCCAGCCGCTGCTGTGCGGCGGCCAGCGCCCGTTCGTCGCGATCGATCCCGAGGATCGACAGGTGCGGCCAGCGCTCCAGGAGGTGGGCCGAGTGGCCTCCCCCGCCGAGTGTCGCGTCGAGCACGAAACCCGCAGGAACGGAGCCGAACAACTCGCCGATCTCGTGGACCATCACCGGCAGGTGATGGAACTCGGGCTCGGCTGCGGTCATCGCAGACCGAAGCCGATCGCCCGGCTGCCTGCAGCCCCCCGGCTCACGGTTGCCGCCGGGATGTCTCCCCGGTCGCGCGAAATGGAAGCGGGCGGAGTGTGGGCTGTCCAGTGTGCGAGCCGGAAGGCTGCAGACGGCCGGGCGATGCACTCGATGACGAGGTCGACGTGGTGGACGGTGGGGATGGTGTGGGCTCGACGAGAGGCCTCGCTCCTCCTTCTCGTGACGGAACTGATGCGGCTTCGCTGGACGGACGGGCCGTCCAGGAACTGGAAATGGCAGGTCATCACGGGTCAGAACCCCCCTGCCATCGACTCGGTACCGGCGTCGTCGACCTGCGCGTAGCGGGCCGGCGTCCAGATCTCGAGGCGGTCGAAGCTGCCGGCCACGACGACGGCACCCGAGAGGGGCAGGTCGGCGTAGTCGCGCAGCTTGTCGTCGATCTTCACCCGGCCCTGCTTGTCGAGCGTCACGACCGACGCCGACGCCGCAAGGGCACGGAGCTCGTTACGCGAGGCCTCGCCGTCGCGCACCTTGGCGGTGAGCAGGGCGGCTTCGGCCTCGAAGGTCTCGGCGGGCACGACGGACACCGACTTGTCGAGGCCCTTGGCCAGGTAGCAGTGGTCGCCGAGGCGGTCGCGGAAGGCAGCCGGCAACGCCAGCCGGCCCTTGTCGTCGAGTTGGCGTTCGAACGCCCCGACGAACAGCACCGCGCCTCCACTTCCCTTCCCGCCTGCCTCTTCGGAATGCGGACGGCGATCCCGCACCCCTGCAGTCCCCATCTTGCCCCCACAGACCCCCTAAGTCAACCATTTCTCCCCATTTCTCCCCCCAACGCGCCCACCCTTCCCCCCACCGGCCCCCGAGGTCGCGCCGGGTCCACCGGAACGGTGGAAACCGCGCGACGTGGCGCGGCTCAGGGGCGCCCGGGCGAGGTCGCGCCGGATCCACCGGAACGGTGGAATCCGCGCGACTTCGAGCGCGAAATGGCAGGTCAGGCGGGGGGTGCGGTGTCGAGCAGGGCCTGACGCAGGTCGAGCTCGGTGGCGGGCACGACGGCCGCCGCGGTGGCCAGGTCGCGGCCGGTGGGGCGTGGTGGGGCGACCAGGGCCGCGACCACCTCGGGACGCCACCGGAGGTGGCACATCGTCTGGAAACGGGCCAGGTGGCGGGTGCGGCGCTGGCTGATGCCGACCAGCTTCGACGCCCCGGCCATCACCTCACCGGTCCCGACGCTGGTCCAGCACACCTGCCGGGACCAGTCGTCGCCGCGCAGGCCGTCGACGTGCACCGTGCCCTGCACGCCCAGGCCGGCGAGCGCCACGGCCCACCACTTCCCCACCCAGACCATGGCGCGACCGACATCGGCGTCCCATCGCCGGTCGTCGACGGGGATGACCACGTCGAGCCAGACGAACTCTCCCGGCCAGAGCAGTACGGCGCCCCCGCCGCTGCGCCGCCCGACGACGTCGACCCCGAGGCCGTCGGCGACGCGCCGGTCGACGTCGGATGCTGCCTGCGCCGATCCGAGCACCAGGGTGGGCCGGTCGACGGTGTGGAACGTGAGCGACCGCACCGGCTCGGGCACGGCGGCATGGAACGCGGCCGTGTCGCCGTGGGAGTGGTGGACGGTCCAGCCAGCGGTCACGTCGCCAGCGTACGAGCGGCCGGCCTCAGCTCGCGACGAGCAGGTACGGCTTCCACTCGTCGGGCACACGGGCGACGGCGACCGTGACCCACGTGTGCTCCTTCGGCGCACGCGGCGGACGGGCGAGCACCATGTTGGCCTCGGCGGGCGTGCGGTCGCGCTTGCGCAGGTTGCACGGTCGGCAGGCCGCGGCGACGTTCTCCCACTCGTGGCGGCCACCACGGCTGCGCGGCACGATGTGATCGATGGAGTCGGCGAACCCGCCGCAGTACTGGCAGCGGTACTCGTCGCGGGCGAACAACGCTCGTCGCGACAGCGTGGTGCGGCGGTGGAACGGTGCCTTCACCATGTAGCGCAGGCGCACCACCGACGGGCTGGGCAGCACCAACGAGGCGGAGTGCAGTTGCGTGCCGTCGTCGGCGACGAGGTCGGCGCGCTCGGCGAGCACGAGGCAGGCGGCCCGACGGGCGGGCACCACGGAGAGCGGCTCGTAGGTGGCATTCAGCACCAGCGCGCTCCGCATGGCAGTGCTACCTGCCCGCTCCTGGCCTCATCCGGCCTGGCCCTGTCGCTTGCACCACGTCAGGTAGTTCAGCACATCCTCGGCCACCACCGGCGCATTCGCGGCGCCGTACTGGGTGACCAGGCGGAAGTGCACGTAGTCGGCCGGCGGCAACGGCAGGAACGGCCGACGACGCCACCAGTCGCGCGGCGTGGTGCGCGCCCACATCCGCAGGGCGGTGCCCCACAGCGACGGGCGCGCGACGACCGCGGACGCCACCTTCACGGCGGCGCCGAAGGTCACGGACGCGGTTCCTTCGGCAGGCCGAGGACCATCTCACCCATGATGTTGCGCTGCACCTGCGACGAGCCGGCGTAGATGGTGCCGGCACGGGCGTTGAGGAACGTGCCGACCCAGCTCCAGCTGCTGTTCGGGGCACCGGCGTCGTCGGTGCTGAACGAGGAGCTCGGCTTGCGGCCGGTGGGCACCATCGCCTCGGCGCCGAGGATGTCGACGGCGAGCTCGGTGACCACCTTGTGGTACTCGCTCCAGTACAGCTTGCCGATGGCGGCGTCGGGGCCCGGGTGGTGGCCGGCGAGGAACTGCGTGAGCACGCGCATGCCGTTGTAGCGCATGATCTGCACCTTGGCGTAGGCGTCGGCGAGTCGCTGACGGATGCGCGGGTCGGAGGCCACACCGCGCTCCTTGGCCAGCAGCAGCAGGCGGTCGACCTCGGCCTGGAAGCGGATGGGGCCGGTGGCGGCGGCCTCGCCGCGCTCGTAGCCGAGCAGGGTCATGGCGACGGCCCAGCCGTTGTTGAGCCCGCCGACGACCTCACCCTTCGGGGTGGTGGCATCGGTGTAGAAGACCTCGTTGAACTCGCTCTCGCCCGAGATCATCTTGATCGGGCGCACCTCGATGCCGGGCTGACGCATGTCGACCAGCAGGAACGAGATGCCCTTGTGGCGCGGCGCATCGGGATCGGTGCGGGCGAGCGTGAAGATGTGGTCGGCGAGGTGGCCGGCCGAGGTCCAGATCTTCTGGCCGTTGAGCACCCACTGGTCGCCGTCGAGCTGCGCCTTCAGACCGAGGTTCGACAGGTCGCTGCCGGCGTTGGGCTCGGAGTAGCCCTGGCACCAGGTGTCCTCACCGCTGAGGATGCGGGGCAGGTAGTGCGCCTTCTGCTCGTCGGTGCCCCAGTTGAGGAGCGTGTTGCCGAGCATCTGGATGCCGAACACGTCGTTCGGGCCACCGGTGGGGACGCCGGCCTTCGCGAACTCCTCGGCGATGATGACCTGCTCGAGCGCCGACAGACCGCCGCCGCCGTACTCGACCGGCCAACCGGGGGCGAGGTAGCCGGCGCTGAACAGCGTGGCACGCCACTCGGTGACGAAGTCGGTGAGCTCCTGGCCGTCGAGCTGGCCCATGCCGCCCCAGTCCTTGGGCAGCTTCTCGGCGAGGAAGGCCTGCACCTTCTCGCGGTAGGCCTCGGCTTCAGCGGTGTACTTCGGATGCATGGTCGGGATGTTACCCACGGGTACGACCGCGAAGCCATTGGACGGGACCGGCGCCGGGACCGCGCCGGGCGGGGCTCAGCGGGGCGCGGCGCGCCGCGCCAGTGCCGCCGCACCGACGAGCGGGGCGAGCTGGCCGAGGCCGGCCGGCACCACGCGGAACCCGGACGTGAACGACAGCCGCGCCCGCTGGTCGAGCTCGAGCTGTGCGGCCGAGAAGAACGGCTCGCCGAACCCGAGCGCCACCGAACCACCGATGACCGCGAGCTTCAGGTCGCAGATGGCGCCGAGCGACGCGAGCGCCCGCCCGGTCATCAGGCCCGTGCGTTCGACGATGGCCTGCGGCGCCCGTTGCGGCGGCCGCCCGGTCTCCTCCTCGATGGCCTGGCCGCTGCAGTACGCCTCGAGGCACCCGCGACCGCCGCACCGGCAATCGCGGCCGTCGGGGTCGACGACGATGTGGCCGATGTGCCCGGCGTTGCCGAGCCGGCCCTCGAGCAGCTTGCCGTCGGAGACGATGCCACCGCCGACGCCCGCGCCCATGACCACCGCGACGAAGTCGCGCACGCCCACGGCCGCACCGCACCATGCCTCACCGAGCGCGACGGCCTTCGCGTTGTTGTCGAGCACGGTCGGCAGCTGGGTGAGCGCCTCGACCTCGTCGGCGAGCGCGAAGTCCTTCCACGAAGGGACGTGCAGCGGCGACACGGTGCGCGTGGACGGGTTCATCGGGCCGCCGCAACCGATGCCCGCCGACACGGGCGGGGTGGGCGCCGCGGCGAGCACGCGCAGCACGACGCGCGACAACGCCGGCCACACGTCGCGCACCGGGGTGGCCACGCGGTCACGCACGAGCACCTCACCGGTGTCGGCGACGATGCCGACGGCCAACTTGGTGCCGCCGACGTCGATGGCGAGGTGACAGGTGCTCACCCGGACGACCGTAGTCACTCCCCCGACCGGCAACCTGGCACCCCGATACAGCAGGTCACCGCGACGCGTCTAACTTGTCGCACGTGACGGCCGCCCCGATTTCGCCCTCCCCCACGTTCGCGCAGCTCTTCGACGCGATCACCCAGAACATCGCTTCGGTGGTGCACGGCAAGCGGGAGGCCATCGACCTCGCGGTGATGTGCCTGCTCTCGGAGGGCCATCTGCTCATCGAGGACGTGCCCGGCGTGGGCAAGACCAGCCTCGCCAAGGCGCTCGCCGCGTCCATCGACTGCACCTGGAAGCGTGTGCAGTTCACCCCCGACCTGCTGCCCGCCGACCTGGTCGGCGTGAGCGTGTTCCAGCGGGCCACCGAGTCGTTCGTGTTCCAGCCCGGCCCGATGTTCGCCAACATCGTGCTGGCCGACGAGATCAACCGTGCGTCGCCGAAGACCCAGTCGGCGCTGCTGGAGGCCATGGAGGAACGGCAGGTCAGCGCCGACGGCGTCAGCCACCCGCTGCCGTCACCGTTCATGGTGGCCGCGACGCAGAACCCGGTGGAGCAGGAGGGCACGTACCGGCTGCCCGAGAGCCAGCTCGACCGGTTCCTGATGCGCCTGTCGCTCGGCTACCCGGGCCGCGCCGCCGAGCTCTCCATCCTCGACTCGAACGGCGCGAACGACGCGCTGCTGGCCCTGCGGCCCGTCATCAGCGCCGCCGAGGTGCTGCGGATGTGCGAGGCCGTGCGCACGGTGCACATCGCGGATGCGCTGAAGGGCTACATGGTCGACCTCGCCGAGGCGAGCCGCAACCACCCGGGCCTCCTGCTCGGCCTCTCGCCCCGCGCCACGTTGCAGTTGCAACGAGCCACTCGCGCCCACGCGGCTGCTCACGGCCGCGACTACGCCATCCCCGACGACGTGAAGGCGGTGAGCGTGCCGGTGCTCGCGCACCGCATGGTGCTGCGCCCGGACGCCGGGGCCCGTGGCCTCACGCCGGAGATCGTCATCCAGGATCTGTTCAACGCGGTCGCCGTCCCGGCAGGTCGCTGATGCCCACTCGGGCCGGCTGGACCACCCTGGGGGCGGGCGTCGGCTGCTTCGCCGTGGGTCGCCTCTTCGGCCTGCTCGAGCTGTACGTGGTCGGCACGGCGTTGCTGGCGGTGCTGGCGGTGTCGTTGCTGGCGGTGAACCGGGCGCTGCCGCGCATGCAGGTGCGGCGCATCGCCCGCCCGTCGATGGTGTCGGTCGGCGAGCCGGCGCGCGTCGACATCCAGGTGGTCAACCTGTCGCAGCGCCGAACGCCGCGCCTGCGCCTGTGGGAGCCGGTCGGCAACCGTGGCGGCGCACCGATGCAACTGGCACCGCTGCCGTCGGGCGACTCGGCCACCGCTGCCTACCGCGTGCCGTCGGCACAGCGCGGCGTGCTCCGCATCGGACCGCTGCGGGCCGAGCGCAGCGACGTGTTGGGCCTGTGCCAACGGTCCGACGTGCTGGCCGGCCACGGTGAGGTGCTGGTGGTGCCCGAGCGCATCCCGCTCGCGTTCCCCGGCCTGTCGAGCAACGGCCGCCTGGGTGAGCACCTGCGGATGAAGTCGTGGGGGCAGACCGGCAGCGAGTTCCACTCGCAGCGCGAGTACGTGCCGGGCGACGACCTGCGGCGCATCAACTGGAAGTCGTCGGCGCGCGCCGACCAGCTCATCGTCCGCGAGACCGCCGTCGAAGGCGTCCGCCGCTGCGTGGTGGTGCTCGACACGGAGGCCACCGGCTACGACCACGACGCGTTCGAACGCGCCGTGGTGGGTGCGGCCAGCGTGGTCGCCGGTGCCGTGGCCATGGGCATCGCCACCCGCCTCGTGGCACCCGGCCTCGACCTGCGCGGCCCCGAAGTCGGTCACGAGTCGCTGCGCTGGCTCGCCACGGTCACCCCCGGCGACGTGGTCGTGGACCACACCGCGTCGGGCCGCACGCACGGCGACGGCCTGGGGCTGCTGGTGCTCGTCACCAGCACGGCCACCAGCCGGGCCGCTGCCGGGGTGCGCGCCTCGGCCGCACCCGACGAGTCACTGGTGCTGGTGGTCACGGCGCAGCCGCCGAGCGCGGGCTCGCGCTTCACCGTCGACGGCACGTCGCTCACCGCGATGCAGCACGGGTGGAACCAACTCGTGCTCGGCGCACAGGTGGTGACGGTGTGAGCGGCGCACGCGAGCCCTCCCGCTTCCACGAGGCGCGCCCGGCGGCCACGCTGGCGCTGACGTTGCTCACCGCGGTCACCGTGCTGTCGCTGTGCCGCATCTTCCCCGACTGGGACTACCTGCGTCCGATGCTCGCGTTCGCGATCGGCCTCCACGCCATCGCGTTCGTGCTGCGCGTCGTGCGTGCCCCGCTGTGGGTGGCGCTGCCGTCGCTGCTGCTCTCGATGTTCGTGCTCGTCGGCATCATCTACTACCGCGACACGTTGAGCTTCGTGTTCCCGAGCGGTCGCACCATCGATCTGATGCGCGTCGACCTGCGCCTGGTCATCGACCAGTTCGCCACGGCGGTCGCGCCGGTGCCCAGCGAGGGCAGCTTCGCCACGGCCACCGCTGCCGTGATCGGCGTGTGCGTCGTGCTGAGCGACACGTTCGCGTTCCGGGCGCTCGGACAGGTGGAGGCAGTGGTGCCCACCGGCGTGCTGTTCGTGTTCACCTCCGCGCTCGGCACCGACAACCACCGGGTGCTGATGGCCGTGCTGTGGATCGGTGCGGCGCTCGGCACCATCGCCGTGCTGCGGTTCACGAACGCCGAGCAGGAGGGTGGGTGGATGGGGTCGCGGCGCGTCACGTTCGCCGCCGCGCTGCCCGCGATCGTGCTCACCATCGGCGCCGGCGCCGTGATGGCCGGGGCCATCGCGCCGCGGCTGCCGGGTGCCGGCGAGAAGGCACTCATCGACACCCGCAACCGGCAGGGCAACGTCACCGAGGTGCTCAGCCCGCTCGTCGACATCCGGGCGCGGATGAAGAACCGCGGCAACGCCGAGTTGTTCACCGTGCAGTCCGACGACGGCGCGCACTACTGGCGGGTCCTCGGCCTCCCGAACTTCGACGGCAACGCGTGGTCGCCGCCCGAGGAGGACCTGCGCGAGATGGGCGACCGCACGGGCGAGGTGCTGATGCCCGGCACGCGCGTGTCGCAGGTGTTCACCATCAAGGCGATGGGCGGCCCGTTGGTGCCCGCCGCCTACCAGCCGGTGCAGGTGTCGCCCGATGCCGTGTTCTGGGCCGACGAGTCGGGCAGCCTGGTGCTGAGCGGCGACTCGTTGGAGCGCGACGACGTGATCGCCGTGGCGTCGATCGTGGTCGACCCGACGGTCGAGCAGCTGCGCGCGGCCACCGTGAACGGCGCCGAACAGGTGAACTACGAGCTCCCCGACGGCGTGCCCGACACCGCCCGCGACCTGGCGGTGCAGCTCACCGCGAACGCCGGCACCCCGTACGACCGGGCGATGGCGCTGCAGTCGTTCTTCCGCGACAACTTCACCTACGACCTCGACGTGCAGCTGGGCAACAGCAACGACGCGATGGAGGTGTTCCTCCGCGACCGCCGTGGGTTCTGCCAGCAGTTCGCCGGCACGTTCGCGGCGATGGCGCGCAGCATCGGCCTGCCCGCCCGTGTGGCCGTCGGGTACACCCCCGGCGACATCGGCAACGACGGCCTGTTCCACGTGTACGGGCGCCACGCCCACGCGTGGCCCGAGGTGTGGTTCGACGGCATCGGTTGGGTCGCGTTCGAGCCGACGCCCAGCCGCGGCAACCCCGACGCGGCGCAGTACACCGGCGTCGCTGCGCAGCAGGACGACTCGCGTGGCACCGGTGGGAGCACCGGCGGCCCCAGCCAGTCGACGCCCAGCTCGGTGCCGGGTGGCATCAACGAGCCCGGCATCACCACGACGGTGCCGGCGGGCGGCCGCCCCGGTGCGGGCGGGCCCAACGGTGGCAGCACCACCCTGCCGCCCGTGTCGTCCGGCGGTGGCGGCAGCGGCGGATCGGCGGTGCCGTTGGTCATCCTCGGCGGCCTCGTGCTGCTGGTGCTGTGGATCCTGCTCGCACCACGGGTGATCGCCGCGCTGCAACGACCGCGCTCGCGTGCCCCGCGCGACCGGGTCATCGGCGCCTGGCAGCGGGCGTGCCACGTGATGAACGTGGCCGGCGCCCCGCCGGTGGGTGGCGAGACGCCCATCGAGTACGCGCACACGGCGGAGGCGGCGGTCGGTGTGAGCCACGTGACGGTGCGCGAGCTCGCGGTGCAGGTCACCCGCGCGGTCTACTCCCCTGCCCAGTTCGACGATCACGTGGCCGAGCGTTGCGAGACGCTCGAGGACGACATCGACGCGTTCTGCCGCACCATCACCCCGTGGCGCCTGCGCCTGCGTGGCATGGTCGACCCGCGGATGATGCGCCGACGCATCGCCGGCTGACGCGGCAGTTCGGCGAGGGCGCCCCGGGGCGCAGCCGGATCGACGTCAGCGGCGCGAGGTCAGTCGTCGCGGCGGTTCGGGGTGCCGAACTTGCCGCGCATGTTCTCGGTGAGGTTGTTGATGCCCGCCTCGCCGAGGGTGCGGGCGTGCCGCTCGCACACCAGTGCGGCGACGAGTGCGCCGACGAACGCAGCGAACGACAGGAACGGGCTCACCGACAGCAACGCCACCGTGAGCACGAGGCACGCCACCGCGGCCACACCCGACGCCACGAGGGCGCGACGGCTGCCGTCACCACGAGGGTGCAGGTTCCGCCCGAAGCCAGGGTCGCGCTGAAGCTGCTCTTCGATCTGACGGAGGATCCGTTGTTCGTCTTCCGAGAGCGGCATTCCGAACTCCTGAGCGATGGGCCGTGTCTGCATCTTCGCAGATTTCCCAGGGAGAGACAACGCGGCCGATCAGTCCGTCGCAGGTGGTGGCGCCTGGTCGGGGCCCCACTGCTGGGCGCCCTTGCGCACCAGGCGGAGCCCCCGTCCGCCGACCGCGCTGGCCGGGCCGATGGCGGCCGCACCGAAGCGCGAGCGGATGGCGTCGATGGTCTCCTCGGCGGCCTCCCACTCGTGCGCCGTGGCCGGTGCACCGCCAGGGGCGGTGCCCGCGAGCAGGTCGTCGAGCGACAGCTGCTCGGCCGGGGTGCCGAAGTTGGTGGCGCTCACGCCCAGCAGACGGACACCCGGCGAGGGGTCGACGGCCTCGAGCAGCGGCTCGACGGCCTGCACGATGGCGTGCGCGGTGTGCACCGCCGTGGGCACGGTGACGGCCCGGGTGATGGTGTGGAAGCCCGCGAAGCGCACCTTCAGCGACAGGGTGCGGGCGCCGGTGCCGTGCTGGCGCAGGCGGCCGGCGACGCCGTCGGCGAGGCGCACCAGTTCGCGGCGCAGCTCGTCGTGGGTGTGCAGGTCGTGCGCGAAGGTCTCCTCGTGGGAGAGCGACTTCATCTCCCGGTCGACCTCCACGGGCCGGTCGTCGATGGCCCAGCTCAGCTGGTGCAGGTGCTGTCCGTGGGCCTTGCCCACCGCGGCCACGAGGGCCGCCTCGTCGAGCTGCGCCAGATCGCCCACCGTGCGCACACCGAAGCGGGTGAGCCGTTCCAGCGTGGCCGGTCCGACGCCCCAGAGCGCCTTCACCGGCAGCGGGTGCAGGAACGCGAGCTCCTCCCCCGGTCGCACCTCGAGCACGCCGGGGCCGTCGACCACACCACCCGGGCGGGGCACCGGCTTGGCGGCCTTCGACGCGAGCTTGGCGAGGAACTTGTTCGGGGCCACGCCGACGCTGCACCGCAGCTGCAGTTGCTGCCACACGTCGTCGCGCAGCCGATGCCCGATCTGGACGCCGTCGCCGAACAGGCGCACCGCGCCGCTCACGTCGAGGAACGCCTCGTCGAGCGCCAGCGGCTCGATGTACGGCGTGACCGACTGGAAGATCTCGTGCACCTCGGCGCTGACCCGCGCGTACAGGTCGTGGTCGCCCGGCAGGAACACGGCGTCGGGGCACAACCGCCGGGCCGTGGTCGACGGCATCGCCGAGAACACCCCGTAGCGGCGCGCCTCGTACGACGCCGCGGCGATGACCCCGCGGTTGCCCGTGCCGCCGACGACGACCGGCTTGCCCACCAGGTCGGGCCGGCGGCGCAGTTCCACGCTCACGTAGAACGCGTCCATGTCGACGTGCAGGATGTTGCGCGTCGACGGCACGGTCACGCCAACCGTTCGATCCGCGCCCCCTGGCGCTGTTGCCCGTGGAGCGCGAACCGGTAGCGGCCGCCGGTCTCGCCGCCGAGCCACTCGCCCACCGGCGCGTGCACCCAGGGCGGGCTGGCCTGCAGGAGTTCGAGCGCGTCGGCGGCCGCGACGTGGCGCACCTCCTCGACGATGCCGTCGGGGTCGGCGATGCGCACCTCGCCGTCGACCCCGGTGGCCTCCCACGCCTCCACCCGGAGCTGCCACCCCATGTCGGGCGCGTCGACCTGCACGGTGTAGCTGCGCTGGGCCCAGCCGAGGATGCGCAGACCGGTCTCCTCGAGGACCTCGCGTTCCAGCCCCTCGAGCAGCGTCTCGCCCGCGTCGATGACGCCGCCGGGCGGCGTCCACTCCATCGACTGGTCGCGCCGGCGGTTGCCCACCAGCACCAACCCGTCACCGTGGCGGATGAGTGCGCCACCGACCAGCCACCGGCGCATGCCGTCAGCCGCCCTGCGCGCGCCGTTCGCGGCGACCGCGGAAGTCGCTCACCCACAGGCGGGCCACCAGGCCGAACGCCTCACGGATGATGCTGCCCGACAGCTTCGACTCGCCCTCGGTGCGGTCATGGAAGCTGATCGGGAACTCGACCACCTTGCCGCCGACGCTGATGAGCCGGTACGTCATCTCGATCTGGAAGCCGTAGCCCTCCGCCTGCACGGTCTCGAACTCCATGCGCACCAGGGTGGCCGAGCGGTAGGCGCGGTAGCCGGCGGTGGCGTCGTTGACGGCCAGCCCGAGCACGCCCGCGGCGTAGCGGTTGCCCCACCGCGACAGCCACCGACGACCCTTCGGCCAGTCGACGGTGCGGCCACCCGGGACGTACCGGCTGCCGATGGCGAGGTCGGCGCCGTGCTCGACGTTGCTGAGCAGCGCCGGCAGCACCGCGGGGTCGTGCGACAGGTCGGCGTCCATCTGCACGCAGATCTCGGCGCCGTCGTCGATGGCCCGCCGCAGACCGGCACGGTACGCGTGCCCGAGGCCCTCCTTCACGGTGCGGCGCAGCACGTCGATGTTGCCGAGCTCCTCGCCCAGCTTCTCGGCTGCGTCGGCCGTGCCGTCGGGGCTGCCGTCGTCGACCACGAGGATGCGCGCATCGGGCGCGACGGCCCGTACGGCGCGCAGCAGCCGCTCGATGTTGTCGATCTCGTTGAACGTGGGGACGACCACCGTGGCGCGCACGGTCGGGGAGCCTACGCTGGCGGGGTGACCGAAGAAGAACGTCCCCTCTCGGCCCTGCCCTCGCCCGCCGCGCGCGTGGCGGCCTTCGCCGCCATCCTGCTGGGCGGCGTGGCCGGCGCCCTCATCGGCTACACGCTGGTCGACCTGCAGTGCACCGGTTCGTGCGAGGCGCCGAAGGGCATCGGGTTGCTCGTCGGCGCACTCATCGCCGCCGGCGGCATGAGCGTGGTCGCCGTGCTGGTGCTGCGCGCCGTCGGGGAATGGCGACAGATCGAGCAGCGCGAGCGAGCGGGACGCGCGTGACCCCACTGCAGGCCGAGCTGCTCGAGCTCGCGAGCGAGCTGGCCACCCGGGCCGGGCGCATGGTGCGCGACGGCCGTGCGGCCACGGGCATCGCCACGGCCGACACGAAGTCGTCGTCCACCGACGTGGTCACCGAGTTCGACCGTGCCAGCGAGACGCTCGTCGTCGGCGGCATCCTGGCGGCACGGCCGAACGACGGCCTCATCGGCGAAGAGGGCACCGACACACCCGGCACGTCGGGTGTGGAGTGGCTCATCGATCCCATCGACGGCACCACGAACTTCCTCTACGGGCTGCCCGGCTATGCCGTGTCCATCGCCGCGCGACGCGAGGTCGACGGGGCGATGCGCACCGAGGTCGGCGCCGTCTACGTGCCGGCCACCGACGAGCTGTTCACCGCGGCGCACGGCGCCGGCGCGTGGCTCGATGGCGCTCCCATCCGCTGCACCACCACCGACCAGTTGGCCGTGGCGCTCGTGGCGTCCGGGTTCAGCTACCTGCCCGAGCGCCGTGCCGTGCAGGCGCAGCGCATCGCCGCGATGCTGCCCAGCGTGCGCGACCTGCGCCGCTCCGGCGCCGCCGCCGTCGACCTGTGCCACGTCGCGGCCGGCCGCGTCGACGTGTACTTCGAGGAGTTCCTCGGCCCGTGGGATCTCGCCGCCGGCGAGCTGGTGGCCCGCGAGGCCGGATGCCGTACGGGCAGCCTCGACGGCGGTCCGGTGCGCCCCTCGTCGGTGCTCGTCGCGAACCCCGCGCTGTTCGAACCGATGCGCCGGCTCATCGACGAGGTCGACCAGACGCTGTTGCACTGACCCGGTCTGCCATCATGGGAGGTGTGGGAACCCGCATCCTCTCCGTGGAAGACGACGAGCGCATCCGCACGGCCGTGAAGCTGGCGCTCGAGGACGAGGGCTGGACCGTCGACGAGGCCGGCAGCGGTGAGGAAGCCATCGAGCTGTTCCAGCGCGCCACCCCCGACGTGGTGCTCATCGACATCATGCTGCCGGGCATCGACGGCTTCGAGCTGTGTCGCACGCTGCGCCGCACCAGCGACGTGCCGATCGTGATGGTCACCGCCCGCAACGACACGCACGACGTGGTGGCGGGACTCGAGGCCGGCGCCGACGACTACCTCACCAAGCCGTTCGCGCCGAAGGAGCTGTCGGCGCGCATCCGCGCCCTGCTGCGCCGCATCCGGCCCATCAGCCCCGGCCACGCCAAGCTCGTCTTCGGCGACCTCGAGATCGTGCCCGACGAGGGCAAGGTCACCCGTGCGGGCACCGAGCTGCACCTCACCAAGACCGAGTTCCGCCTGCTCTGCGAGCTGGCGCAGAACCCGGGCCGCGTGTTCAGCCGCGAGAGCCTGCTCGACAAGGTGTGGGGCTACGACTACTTCGGTGACGGCCGCCTCGTCGACGTGCACGTGCGCCGTCTGCGCACCAAGGTGGAGATCGACCCGGCGAACCCGCGCCACGTCGTCACCGTGCGCGGCCTCGGCTACCGCCTCCAGTCCTGACCTCGTCCGTCGTGTCCGTCGTCGATCCCACCACCGAAGTGGCGTTGCCACCGTCCGGCCGGTGGGGCCGGGTCCGTCACGTCGTGCGCGGCTGGCAGCCGCGCCGCGTGGGTCTGCGCACGCGCATCTTCTTCATGTTCGGCCTCGGTGCGCTGTTCCTCGCCTGCTTCCTGGCGGCGGCCGCGTACAGCTTCACGCGCAGCAGCGTGGTCGACCAGCGCGACACCTCGGCCATCGACACGGCGTACCGCAACGCCGGCACCGTGCAGAGCGAGCTCACCACCGCGAACGGCTCGGTCTCCACCGCTGCCGCCCGCCTGCAGAGCCAGGGCGTGCAGCTGTTCGCCATCAACTCGGCCGGGGTGTGGACCGCGCCGAGCACCATCTACGACCCGGGCGAGATCCCCACCGCGTTGCAGCAGCGGGTCATCGACGACGGGGTCGCCTCCCGCATGACCACGCGCATCGACGGCGTGCCGGTGCTGGTGGTGGGCATCCCGCTCGACGTGCCCGACACGAGCTACTTCGAGTTCGTCCCCATGGACGACGTCGCGTCCACGTTGCGCAGCGTGCTGTTCAGCCTGCTGTTCGCCGGGTTCATCACCACCCTCGCCGGCGCGCTCCTCGGCACGCTCGTCGCGAGCCGCGCCGTGCGGCCGCTGGGCGACGCGGCGCAGGCCGCGCAGGCCATCGCCGGTGGACGGCTCGACACCCGCCTCGAGCCCACCGACGACCCCGACCTGCGGGTGCTGGCCAACGCGTTCAACGACATGGCGTCCGCGTTGCAGGCGCGCGTCGAGCGCGACGCCCGGTTCGCGAGCGACGTCAGCCACGAGCTGCGCTCCCCGCTGATGACCCTCGCGGCCAGCGTGGAGGTGATGCAGGCCCGGCGCGACGACATGCCCGAGCGTGCCCAGGCGGCGCTCGACCTGCTGGTGGCCGACGTGACCCGGTTCCAGGGTCTGGTCGAGGACCTGCTCGAGATCTCCCGCTTCGACGCCGGTGCCATCCGCCTGCACCTCGAGGACCTGCTGGTCGCCGAGTTCGTGCGCCAGGCGGTGGCCGTGAGCAGTGCCCCCACCACCCCGGTGCGGGTGACCGAGCGCAGCGAACGAGTGGTCATCAGTGGCGACCGGCGACGCCTGGCCCGCGTGGTCGCGAACCTCATCGACAACGCCCGTCTGCACGGTGGCGGCGACGCCGAGATCTCGGTCACCGAGCCCGAGGGTGAGGGCGAGCCGCTCGGCCACGTGTGGATCATCGTCGAGGACCACGGCGCCGGCGTGCCGCCCGAGGAGCGCGAGCTCATCTTCGAACGGTTCGCCCGCGGCGCGGTGGCCGGTCGTCGCAGCAGCAGCGACGGGGCGGGCCTCGGCCTTGCGCTCGTCGACGAGCACACGCGCATGCACGGCGGCCGGGTGTGGGTGGAGGACCGTGCCGACGGTGAGCCCGGGGCGCGGTTCGTGCTCGAGCTCCCGGCCGAGGAGGTGGGCGTGTGAACCGTCGTCGTTGCCTGGCGCTGCTGTTCGGTGTCGCGGTGCTCAGCGCGTGCGGGGTGCAGACCGACGAGTCGCCCCGCGACATCGCCGATGCGCAACGAGGCCCGCTCGGCACCACCAACGGCAACGCCGGTGGCGCAGCATCGGGCACCGAGCGCATCTACCTCGTCGGCCCGGCGCTGTCGGGCGAGGTGCCGCTGCTCGAGCCGGTGGCCCGCACCGCCGGCAGCCCCACCGAGCTCATCGAGGCGTTGCTCGCCGGCGCGAACTCGGCCGAGCTCGAGCAGCAGTTCCGTTCGGCCATCCCTGCGGGCACCGAGCTGAACTCGGTCGGGCTGCAGGCCGGCACGTTGCGCATCGACCTCTCGACGGAGCTGCAGGAGGCGTCGGGCGACGACCTCATCGACGCGCTCGCGCAGCTGGTGTTCACGTCGGCCGAGCTCGACGGCGTTCGCCAGGTGCGCATCCTCGTCGACGGTGCGCCGCAGTTGTGGCCGGTCGGCGACGGCACGCTCACCAGCGAGCCGCTCACCGTGTACGACTACCCGGGCCGCGTGGCCACCGCGCAGCCCGACTACCCGGCCATCCCCACACCCGACGGCCCGTGAGCCACCGGCGCGGAGGGTCTAGCCGAAGAACACCTCGGCGACCTCGTGGTAGAGGTGCATGTCGACCGGACGGGTGCGGCCGACGGCCTCGCTGAGCGGGATGGGCAGCATCTCGCTGTTGCGCAGCGCCACCATGTGCCCCCAGGCATCGGTGTGCACGGCGTCGATGGCGGCCACGCCGTAGCGGGTGGAGAGCACGCGGTCGAACGCGGTGGGCGTGCCGCCGCGCTGGATGTGGCCGAGCAGCACCATGCGGGTCTCGAACCCGGTGCGTTCCTCGATGGCGTGCGCGATGGTCTCGGCGACGCCACCGAGGCGCACGTGGCCGAACTGGTCGTACACCTTGTCGCGGCCCGCCATGGTGCCCGCCTGCGGTTCGGCGCCCTCGGCGACGACCACGATGGACGCGTACCGGCCGCGCTCGTGGCGTTGGCGCAGCTGGGCGCACACGGCCTCGATGTCGAACGGCTGCTCGGGGATGAGGATGGCGGTGGCACCACCGGCGATGCCGGCGTGTGTGGCGATCCAGCCGCTGTGGCGGCCCATGACCTCGACCACCATCACCCGGTCGTGGCTCTCGGCCGTGGTGTGGAGGCGGTCGATGGCGTCGGTGGCGATCTGCACGGCCGTGTTGAAGCCGAACGTCATGTCGGTGCCGACGACGTCGTTGTCGATGGTCTTCGGCACGCCGATGATGGGCAGACCGAGGTCGTCGTAGAGCTTCGCGGCGACGCTGAGCGACCCGTTGCCGCCGATGACGATGAGCGCGTCGAGCCCCATGTCGCGGAACGTGGCCTGCACCTCGGCGAGGCCGTCGGGGTGGTCGTACGGGCTGCCACGACGAGTACCGAGCAGCGTGCCGCCGCGGGGCAGCATGCCGCGCAGCGACGACACGTCGAGCTTCATCGTGCGGCGCTCGCGGACGCCGTCCCAGGCGTCGAGGAACCCGATGAGCTCGTCGTCGTACACGAGCTCGCCCTTGCGGACGATCGCGCGGATGACCGCGTTGAGGCCCGGGCAATCACCGCCACCTGTCAGAATGCCGACACGCACGTGTGGAGAATCTACCCGTCCCCACGGGCTCCGCAAGCGTTTGCAGAGCTGGTTGCCGACGAAGGAGCGAATTCGACAATGGCCTGGGACTCCTCCCGACCCGTCCCGTGGAAGCGACTGTTGGTGCAGTGGGCGGTGATCGGCGTCAGCGTGGCGTTCATCTCGCTCGCGTTCACCGACAACCGCAACCCCGGCAGCTACCTCTCCATCTTCTTCGCCGGGTTCTTCTACGTCGGCCTCGGTGCCGTGCTGGCGAAGTTCGGCTACACGCAGAAGTCGCTCAAGCAGATGCGCGCCGAGGCGGCCGCCGCTCCCCCGCGCACCGTGGCGCCGACCGGGAAGGCGAAGCCGGCACCCACGAAGCGCACGTCGACCGGGCCCAGCCAACAGCCGCGCAAGAAGAAGCGCTGACGCCGACGCGCACTAGGTTGCAGCACGTGACGACCGACGAGCAGCAGTGTGTGATCGCCATCGACGCCGGCACCACCGGTGTCCGCAGCCGTGCCGTGTTCCCGGGCGCCGGGCACCGCACGGTCGCCAGCTACCGCGAGTTCACCCAGCACTTCCCCGAGAACGGCTGGGTCGAGCACGACGCCGTCGAGATCTGGGAGGCCATCAAGGCCACCCTGCTCGACGTCATCGCCCAGGTGGGCACGCCCGCCGCGATCGGCATCACCAACCAGCGTGAGACCGTGCTCGCCTGGAACCGTCGCACGGGCCAGCCGTACGGCACCGCCATCGTGTGGCAGGACCGTCGCACCGCCGGCGTGTGCGACCGGCTCGCCGCCGACGGCCACCTGCCGCGGGTGCGTGAGATCACCGGGCTGGTGCTCGACCCGTACTTCAGCGGCACGAAGGCGGCGTGGCTGCTGCAGCACCGCGACATCCCGGTCGACGACGACCTGGCCATCGGCACCATCGACGCCTGGCTGGTGTGGAACCTCACCGGTGGCGAGGTGCTGGCCACCGACCCCAGCAACGCCAGCCGCACGATGTTGTTCGACATCCGCTCGCTCACGTGGAGCGACGAGATGTGCGAGCTGCTCGGCGTGCCGAAGGCCGCGCTGCCGGAGGTGAAGCCCTCGAGCGGTCGCTTCGGCGTCACGTCGGAACGCTGTGGCGTGCCCGCCGGCATCCCCATCTCGGGCATCGCCGGCGACCAGCAGGCGGCGCTGTTCGGGCAGGCGTGCTTCGAGGCCGGGATGGCGAAGAACACCTACGGCACGGGCAGCTTCGTGCTGATGAACGTGGGCGGCACCTGTCCCCCGCCCGCCGACGGCATGCTCACCACGGTCGCCTGGACCCTCGCCGACGGCACGGTCGCCTACGCGCTCGAGGGCGCCATCTTCGTCACCGGCGCCGCGGTGCAGTGGTTGCGCGACGGCCTCGGCGTCATCCAGTCGTCGTCGGAGGTCGGCCCGCTCGCGTTCTCCGTCGCCGACAGCGGCGGCGTGTACCTGGTGCCCGCGTTCACCGGGCTCGGCAGCCCGTGGTGGGATCCATACGCACGCGGCACCATCGTCGGCATCACGCGTGGCAGCACCAAGGCGCACCTCGCGCGAGCGGTCATCGAGGCGATGGCGTACCAGACCCGCGACGCCGTCACGGCGATGACCGGCGCGGCCGGCGTCGAGGTGCGCGACCTGCGCGTCGACGGTGGCGCCTCGGTGATGGACGAGATGTTGCAGTTGCAGGCCGACCAGCTGGGTGTCACCGTGCGACGCCCGAAGGACCAGGAGACCACGGCCCTCGGCGCCGCGTTCCTGGCCGGTCTCGCCGAGGGCGTGTGGTCGTCGCTCGACGACATCGCCGCCGAATGGGAGGAGGAGGCCGTGTTCGAGCCCGAGCCGGAACGACTGTTCATCGACCTCGCCCACGATGCGTGGCTCCGAGCCGTCGAGCGCTCGCGCGGGTGGGTGGAGGCATGAGCCCCGACTCGGTGCTGGTGCCCGCTGCGTCGGTCGAGGCCGTGCTCCCGCACGTCCGCAGCCACGGTCATGTCATCGTGCCGCTCGGCAACGGTGAGCCCATCGCGCTGCTCGACGCCATCGAGGCCGCCGCAGCCGCCGGCAACATCGACGGCGTCACCGTGCACCAGATGCACGCGCTGCGCGACCGGCCGTACCTGCACGCCGAGTACGGCGACCGCCTGCGCCACGTGAGCTACTTCCTGTCGCACATCACGCGGCCCTGCTACCAGAAGGGCACCGTCGACCTGGTGCCCAACCACTTCAGCGAAGTGTTCAGCCACATGCAGCGCCGCACCCACGACCCGCTGGTCATCGCCGCCGCCGCGCCGCCCGACCAGCACGGCTACTTCAGCCTCGGGGTGAGCGCCGACTACACGAGCAGCTTCATCGGTCGTGCCCGGTTCTTCCTCGAGGTCAACGAGGCCATGCCGCGCACGTTCGGCCGCAACCAGATCCACGTCAGCCAGGTCGAGGGCTGGATCCGCAACGACCACCCCATCACCCAGGTGCCGCCCCCGGCGATGGACGCCGACGACCACACCATCGCCGCGTTCGTGGCCGACCGCATCCCCGACGGCGCCTGCCTGCAGACCGGCATCGGCGCCATCCCCAACGCCATCATGAGCGCCCTCGCCCACCACCGCGACCTCGGCGTGCACACCGAACTGCTCAGCGACGGCCTGGTCGATCTCGTCGAGCTCGGCGTGGTGAACGGTGTGCGCAAGCTGCACAACCGCACCAAGGTGGTCGGCACGTTCGCGCTCGGCACGCAGCGGCTGTACGACTTCCTGCACGAGAACACGGCCATCGAGCTGTGGAGCGCCCGGTACGTCAACGATCCGCGCCTGCTGAGCCGTGAGCGCAACTTCGTGTCCATCAACGCCACCCTGTCGGTCGACTTCCTCGGCCAGTGCGCGTCCGAGACGCTGGGCGGGCACTACTACTCGTCGTCGGGCGGCCAGGTCGACTTCGCTCGAGGAGCGATGTACTCCGAGGGCGGACAGGGGTTCATCGTGCTCCACTCGACGGCCGCGCACGGCACCGTCAGCCGCATCGTGCCGCAGCTCGGGGCGGGCGAGGTGGTCACCAACTCGAAGAACACCGTCGACAAGGTGGTCACCGAGTACGGCGTCGCGGAGCTGCGGTCGAAGACCATCCGCGAGCGCACCACCGCCCTCATCGCCGTCGCCCACCCCGATCACCGCGACGAGCTCACCCGCCAGGCACGGGCGCTCGGCTACCTGTAGCCCTCAAGTCGGGGTCGGCCCGGGCCGATCATTGAGCATGACCACCGAACCCGGCTTGATGCCCCCGCCGACGGGCGCGCCGGCCGACGTGCCCCGACTCGCGCCCACGCCGGTCTCGATGCCGGCGCCCACCCTGCACCCCACCGTCCCCGTCGACGGCCCGGCGCTGCCGCCGAAGGCCCCGAAGGCCGACGGCATCCGCGACACGTCGATGATCGAACTGCCGCCCATCCTGCGACCGACGGGCCCGCCGCCGGCGAAGAAGGAGCGGCTGTTCTCGAAGGGTCGTCTGCAGCGCGTCGGCGCGCTGATCGTGGCGCTCGGCATCATCGTCGGCATCGGCGTGTTCGTGCGCCAGCGGCTGGGCGACGCCACCGACACCACCCCCACGTACACGCCGGTGGCCGCCGGCGTGCAGGTGCAGTCGGGCGAGTTGACGTTCGTGATGCCCTCGCAGCCGTTCGAGCAGTCGATCCCACTCGAGGGTGAAGGCACCGCCGGTCTGGTCGGCCGTTCGTACGCCGTGTCGCTGCCGACCGAGGAGGTCGAGGTGCGCACCGTGCAGGCCCAGCGCGACTCGTCGGACGAGGACCTCGCCGCGTTCTGCAACGGCGTGATCAACGAGCTCGACAACACCGCTGCGGCGCCGGTGGCGTCGAACACCAGCGGCGCCGTCGACGGCACCTACCGGCAGTCGGTGGTGTGGACCGTGGGTGGCGGCGTGATGACGGCCGACTGCATCGCCAAGGACTCCACCGGTGTGGTGGTGATCGGTGCCGGCGCATCGACCATCCTGCCCGCCACCGTGGCCGTGGTGCAGAGCGTCACGATCGCCGGCTGAGCTCCACGCGCAGCCGGGTGCCGCCACCCTCCCGCGCGGCGAGCTCGAACTGCCCGCCGAGCGCCAGCGCGGCCTCCCGCATCGCGGGCACGCCGAGGTGACCCTGCTGACGGGCGCGCACGATGTGCCCGGCGTCGACGCCGATGCCGTCGTCGGTGACCACCACGGCGATCGTGTCGTCGGCCACCTCGACGGCCAGCGTGGCGACGGACGCCCGGGCGTGCCGGTCGACGTTGCGCAGGCCTTCGCGTGCCGAACGCCACAACACCTCTGCCACGTCATCGGGCACGTCAATGGCCGCGTCGTCCCAGACGAACGTGACGGGTGTGGCGGTCTCGTCGACCAGGTGCGCCAACGCGTCGCGCAGGCCGAGGCGGGCGACGCCGGAATGCAGCTGTTGCAGCTGCACCCGGATGGCGGCCTCCACCTCGTCGACCTCGCACAGCACCTCGGGGTCGAGGTCGGCGGCGCTGAGCATCCACCGCAGCCCGGCGAGGCGTTGCAGCGCATCGTCGTGCAGGTCGCGGGCGAGGCGTTCGCGTTCGGCGAGCTGCACCGACACGACGTCGTGTGCGGGGCCCTCGGCGTCGGGCGTGATCTCGAGGGTGAGCACCACCGCGAGCCGCGGCTCGTTCGGCATCATCGGCAGCGGCACCAGCCAGCTCGTGAGCGACCGCCACCCGTGCAGCGCGTGGCGGAACCGCCAGTGCACCCGGTTGTCACGGCCCTGCACCGCCGTCACCACCGCTGCGGCGACCGCGTCACGGTCGTCGGTGTGAATGGACGACAGCAGCGTGGCCAGATCGATGTCGGCATCGGCGGCGAACAACGTGCCGCGAGCGTTCGGCGCCAGCCACATCGCGCCCGCCGACGACACCACCGCCACTGCGGAGCCGAGCACGTCGAGCACGGAGGACCGCAGGTGCTCGGGCAGGTCGTGCGACCGGGTGGTGTCGATCATCTGCCGCCAGAACGGGTCGTCGGCGGGAAGGGGCACCTCGTGGGCCACCGGCGCGTCGAGCATGTCCATCGACGACCGCACCGCCGCAAGGGCGTCGTCGAGCATCGACACGGCGTCGGCCGTGTCGCCCTGCTCGACCGCCCACCGCGCCGCGACGAGGTGCTGCACCGCACCCTGGTGGAGGCGATCGACGATCTCCCGCCGGCCCTCGGTGCGCGCCGCCGCAATCGCATCGATGACGCTCGCCAGCGCCGCGCGGGCCTCGTGCAACTCGGTCACGTCGACGGCCGTGGAACGCACCTGCACGATGCGCCCGTCGGCGTCGTGGATGGCCCATTCGGTCCACCGGTACCACTTCGTGGGGCCGGTCGACGTGGCCGGCATGTCCATCACCACGATCGGTTCGCGCTCGAGCGCCGCCAGAGCGAAGTGCAGCTGCTGCCACGCGAGCGCCTGCTCGTCGGGCGCGAGGTCGGGCCACTTCTGCCCGATGATGTCGCCCAGTTGCATGCCGAAGTAGGCGGCGTACGACTCGCTGGCCGAGCGCACGGTGCCGTCGACGTCCCACACCACGTAGATGGGTGACGAGTGCCAGGCGATCGTCTCCGCCACGGGGCGTTCGGTGGGCGCGGTCTCGGTCATGCGCTCAGTACAGTACGCGCCGTGACACTCCGGGTCCTCGTGGTCGACGACCATCCCGCCATCCTCCGCCACGTCAGCTCGTGGGTGCGTGCCACCAACATCGCCGAGGTGGTGGCGACCTCGTCGTCACCCCGTGAGGTGCCGGCGCTGTGGCGCGACGTGCGGCCCGACGTCACGTTGTGCGACGTGCACATGCCCGACGTCGACGGGCTGGCGCTGTGCCAGCAACTCCGTGCCGAGCATCCCGATGCGAGGGTGCTGCTCTTCTCTGCACGCGACGACCGCACCACCCGCGACGCGGCCACCGGCGCGGGTGCCAGCGGGCTGGTGTCGAAGACAGCGAGCCCGGCCGAGCTCGCGGCGGCATTGCTGGCCTCGGTGGAGTGACGCCCGTCAGACGGCGTGGCGTTTGCGGTACCCGTCGAGGAACCGCTCGATGCGCACGAGTGCCTCGTGCAGGTCGTCGGAGTTCGGCAGGAACACCAGACGGAAGTGGTCGGGCGTGGGCCAGTTGAACCCGGTGCCCTGCACGATGAGCAGCTTCTCCTCCGCCAACAGGTCGTAGGCGAACTGCTGGTCGTCGACGATGGGGTACACGGCCGGGTCGAGGCGCGGGAACATGTAGAGCGCGGCCTTCGGCTTCACCACCGACACGCCGGGGAGCTGCGAGAGCGCGTCGTAGGCGATGTCGCGCTGGCGGCACAGCCGGCCGTTCGGGGCGACGAGGTCGTCGATGCTCTGGTAGCCGCCGAGCGCCGTCTGGATGGCCAACTGGCCCGGCGTGTTCGAGCACAGGCGCATCGAGGCGAGCATGTCGAGGCCCTCGATGTAGTCCTTGGCGTGACGCTTCTCGCCCGACACCACCATCCACCCGGCGCGGTAGCCGCAGGACCGGTAGTTCTTCGACAGACCGTTGAACGTGACGAACAGGACGTCGTCGGCCAGCGACGCGATGCTGGTGTGCACGTTGCCGTCGTACAGCGTCTTGTCGTAGATCTCGTCGGCCATCACGATGAGCTGGTGCTCGCGGGCCACCTGCACGATCTGCTCGAGCAGCTCCGTCGGGTACAGCGCACCCGTCGGGTTGTTCGGGTTGATGACCACGATGGCCTTGGTGTTCGGCGTGATCTTGCGACGGATGTCGTCGATGTCGGGGTACCAGTCGCTCTGCTCGTCGCAGAGGTAGTGCACCGGCCGGCCACCGCTGAGCGACACCGAGGCGGTCCACAGCGGGTAGTCGGGCGCCGGCACGAGCACCTCGTCGCCGTCGTCGAGCAGCGCGTTGAGGCTCATCGTGATGAGCTCGCTCGCACCGTTGCCCAGGTACACGTCGTCGACGGCCACGCCGGCGATGTGCTTCTCCTGGGTGTAGTGCACGATACTCTTGCGCGGCGCGAACAGGCCCTTGCTGTCGGTGTACCCGGCGGCGTTGGCGAGGTTGCGGATCATGTCCTGGACGATCTCGTCCGGGGGCTCGAGCCCGAACACGGCGAGGTTGCCGATGTTGAGCTTGATGATCTTCTGGCCCTCTTCCTCCATCTCGCGAGCTCGGTCGAGCACGGGCCCTCTGATGTCGTAACAGACGTTCGCGAGCTTGGTGGACTTGGCGATGGGCTTCACAGGAGGGTCACTCTACGCACCACCCCCGCCGAACCCGTTGCCGTTTCTCGTTGGGTGCTCAGTCGAGGGCGTCGAGGATGCGGCCGAGGACGTGCACCTCCTGGCGCTCGCGGGCGTGGAACACGCGGTCGCCGCGGCCGGCGGCGATGGCGGCACCGTGCCGCGGCAGGCGCGTCCACACCAGGTCGCCCGGGGTGTGCTCGTGCTCGTTGCCGAGGTGCTCCGACCCGTTCAGGAACGCCGTCAGCCACTCGTGGTCGACGGGCTCGCCGCACTGCCCCACCACGTCGCCCTCGGGGAGGCGCATCACCACCGACCAGTCCCCGTCGACCAGGGTGCGCAGCGTGCAGCACGCCGTGGACCAGCGTTCGGCGGCGGGTGCGGTGACCAGCGCCTCGGCCGCCAGCAGGGCGGCCATCGAGCCCTCGGGTCGTCCGGGGGCCACGGGTCGCACGTCCTCCACCGCGACGCCGTCGACCTGGCGGATCTCGTTCACCAGGAGGTCGACGAGCGCGGCGTCGGCGAGGCTGACGGTGAGCTCGTCGATGGCGCTCCCCCCGCCGCGTTCGAGGATCTCGATGCCCACCACGTCACCGTGCACGGCACCGATGCGACTGGCCACCTGCCCCAGTGCACCCGGGCGGTCGGGCAGCCAGACTCGGACGACGAAGGTCTCCACGCCGGCGAGAGTACCGACGCAGCGCGCGCAGACGGTCACGAATTCGTGACGGCTGTGTGAACTCGGTCAGCGGCGGCGTGGCCCGAAGATGGTGCGCACACCCTCGGAGAAGCGCACGCTGACGGGCTCGCCGGCAGCCACGCCGGGGAAGCCCGCCGCGGCCACGAGGCCGTCGTCGAGGTGCTCGAGCGTGGCGCTGCGCAGCGGCCACGTGGGGTGCTCGTTCGGCCAGTAGCGAGTCGCGCCGGCACGGTCGGGCAGGAACAGCCCCCACCGCGCGGTGAGGAACCGGTCGAGCGGCGTCGCCACGACCGGTTCGCCGATGCGCGCTGCGACGTGGGTGGCGGCGCCCCGCGGCCCGGGCCAGCGGCGCGAGGAGCGGTACTCGATGCGGTCGCCGTCGCGTTGCAACGACATCCGCGACCACACGTAGTTCAGGCCGACCGTGGCCCGTGTGACCGCCACCGTGGCAAGCCGCGAGGCCTCGAGCGAGCAGAACACCACACCACGCCGCCCCTCACGGTCGACGCCGTACACGCGGACGTTGGTCTCGAGGAACGACCCGAAGTACGGCACGCCGGGCCTGCCGAACAGGCCGATGCGCCGCATCTGGAACGGGATGAGCCCGATGTAGGTGGCGCCGTCGAACGTGTCGGGGCGCACGCCGTCGGGCAGGTGCGGCGCCACCAGGTCGGGATCGACCGCCCAGTGCACGAACGTGAGCTGCAGCCAGTCCTGGGTGAACACGGTGCGGCCCGCCGGCCGCGGCGCGAGCGGCGTGATCGCTTCGGGTGCGACCGAATCGGGGGTGAGCGGTTCGGGGGTCATGTCGCGAGCGCCTTCGTGAAGCCGGGACGGACCACGGGGACCCCGATCATCACGGCAGCCATCACGATGCCACTGCCGACGGTGACCGTGCGCAGTCCGACGTGATCGCCGAGCCAGCCCTGGAAGATCGCGCCGATCGGGTACAGCAGGCCGAGCATCGCGTTGTTGATGGCCATCACCCGCCCACGCGACTCGGGCGGTGACATCGTCTGGCCGATGGTGGAGAACGTCGACATCGACCCCATGTAGCACGCGCCCACGAGGGCGAGCGCGGGCACCATCCACCACAGGTTCGGCGCCAGCCCGTACGCCACCAGCGCAGGAGCGAGCGTGGCCATCATCCGCACCATCGTGCTGCGGATGCCCCAGTGCGACACCAGCCCGCCGAGCGCCACGCCGGCCACCACGGCCCCGACGCCCTGCGCGGTGACGAGCGCCGAGTTCGCTCCCCTGCCGGCCTGCAGCACCTGGTCGACCATGGCGGGGATGAGCGCGATGAACGGCGCCGCGACGAGGAAGTTCAGCGTCATCGCGTGGTGCATCACCCGCAGCGGCGGTGTGGTGCGCACGGTGCGCCAGCCGTCGGCGATGGTGCGCAGCACCGGGCCCTTCGGCGGGGCACCCGTGCGCGGCGGGATGGTGACGACGGCCGCCGCCACCGCCACCGCGAAGTAGCTGACGACGTTGACGATGAGGGCCGCCGAGATGCTCCACACCGACATCACCACACCGGCGATGGCCGGCCCGACCACGCGTCCCAGGTTCCACTGCACCGAACTGAGGCCGATGGCCGAGGGCACCTCGTCGATGGGCACCATGTCGGGTACGGCCGTCTGCCACGCGGGGAAGCCGATGGCCGACACCGACCCGTTGAGCAGCGCGAGCACCGCGATCCACCCGGGCGTGGCACGACCCGTCGCCACCATCCACGTCAGCACGCCGGCGAGCAGCGCGGACGCGAGCGAGGCGGAGATGATGAGGTACTGCCGCTTCACCCGGTCGGCCAGCGCGCCACCGAGCAGGCCGACGATGGCCGTGGGCACGAACCCAGCGGCGGCCACCAACCCGGCCCACTTCGCCTCACCGGTGCGCTCCTGCACGTACCGGCCGAGCGCGACGGTCTCCATCCAGGTGCCGACGTTCGACACGAGCGACCCGGCCCACAGGATGGCGAACGACCCGTGTCGGAACACACGGAAGGACTGCGGGAGGCGCACCGGACTGTTCTACCTGTGCGGCGCCGAGACCGGCGATGTGCCAGCATCTGGACATGTCGAAGGAACTCCCCCCGGACTGCATCCACGTCGTCATCGAGATCCCCCGCGGCAGTCGCAACAAGTACGAGATCGACCACGACACCGGTCGTGTGTTCCTCGACCGTCGCCTGTTCACCGCCACCACGTACCCGGCCGACTACGGGTTCATCCCCGACACGCTCGGCGGCGACGGCGACCCGCTGGACGCGCTCGTGCTGCTCGAGGACCCCGTCTACCCCGGCGTGTGGGTGCAGGCCCGCCCCGTGGGTGTGCTGTACATGCACGACGAAGCGGGCGAGGACGCCAAACTGATCTGCGTGCCGCCGAACGAGCCGCGTTGGGAGCACGTGCACGACCTCGACGACCTCACCCCGCAGCTGGTGAACGAGATCCAGCACTTCTTCGAGGTCTACAAGGCGCTCGAGCCCGGCAAGACCTCGTCGACCGCGGGCATCGCCGGCAAGGACGCTGCCTGGGACGAGATCCGGCGCGCCCAGGCCAACTTCGTGCCGCACCACTGACGGTCAGTGCGTCCGACGCCGGTTCGTGTGGTCGTCGAGCCGGGCCTCGAACTCCGCCGGTGAGCACCGTTCGGCGAGGGCCGTGAGCACCACGTCGGCCTGCGACGCCGGCGCCAGCCCGTCGAGCGGCGGGTCACGGTCGAGGTTCGTCGGGAACGGGTATCCCTCGGCGGATGCACCCACCACGCGTGCGACCGACGCAAGGTCGGCGCCGCCGGTCACCCGCTGCAGCAGCACCGGGTACAACGCCCGCACCATGCGGTCACGGTCGATCGACTCCATCGTGCGACCCATCGCCGACGAGATCTGCAACAGGTTCGCCATGCGGCGGACATCGGCGGTGTGGTTGGTGCCTGCGCCGTGCAACAGCGCCGGGTTGAAGAACACGGCGTCGCCCGTACGCAGCGGCACCTGCACGTGGTGCTCGGCGAAGTACTGCGCGAAGTCGGGTCGCCGCCACGCGAGATAGCCCGCCGGGTACTTGTGCGAGCTCGGCAGGTACATGGTCGGGCCGCTCTCGACGGGCATGTCGCAGTGCGCGACTGCTCCCTGCAGCGTGAGCGCCGACGAGAGCCGGTGGGCGTGAGGCGGGAACCGCGAGGCACCGACGTCGTCCTGGAAGCCGAGGTGGTAGTCACGGTGCGGCGCCTGCGCCGTGCCGCCTGGATTCACGACGTTCACCTGTGAGGTGATCTGGTACCACGGACCGAGCCAGGCCTCGCTCACCCAGGCGACGATGTCGTTCTCGTAGTAGTCGGCGAACACCTGTGGATCGAGGACCGCCAGCTTCTCCAGGCCGTTCCACACGCGGTCGTTGGCACCGGGGGCGGCGAAGTGATCACCCGACTCGGTACCGAGGCGGTGCTGTTCGTCGATCATCGCCCTGAACGCCGCCGACGCAGCATCCACGACTCCCCGCTCGAACGCGCCGAGGAACACTGCGATGCCGGGCCCGGCCTCACCGAACGCATCGGCGAGCTCGGCCAGCACGGCAGCGCGGCCCGGCCCGGTGGACGCAGCCGCGCGCAGCGCCGCCGCGTCGTACACGAGCGCACCGTGGTCGACTCGTTCGGCGAGCGGGAATCGCGCTGCGTCGAAGCCCGCCGCCACGTCGGCGGCGAGTTCGGCGAGGTCGCACTCGGCGGCGGAGAACCACGCGGTGGTCATCGGTCAGCCGATCTCGTCGCAGCGCACCGGGCGCCCTTCTCGCGCGCTCAGCCCGGCCGCGAGGCCGATCACGAGCGGCGCACGACCGGCGGCCGCGTCGACCGGCGACGGACCACCAGTGGTGAGATAGGCGATGAACGACTTCCACTCCTCGACGTAGCTCGGGATGTAGCGGTCGAGGAAGAAGTACGGGATGGTGGTGGCGAAGCTGCCGTCGGCCGACATCCGGACGCCGGTGTGCGAGCTCGGGTTCTGACTCGCCGCGAGGCCGCCGCTGCCGAACGCCTCGACCCGCTGGTCGTACCCGTACACGGCCTGCCGACTGTTGTCGATCGTGGTGATGCAGCCGTTCTCGTGGGTGAGCACCACCACGGCGGTGTCGACGTCGCCCGCCTCGCCGATGGCCGGGTCCACCCGCACCGCGGCGCGGGCGAACACCTCCACCACTTCGCTCCCCGTGACGTACCGGGCCATGTCGAAGTCGTGGATCATCATGTCGAGGAAGAGGCCACCGCTGACCTTCACGTACGCGATGGGCGGCGGTGCTGGGTCGCGCGACGTGATGCGCACCATGTGCAGGTCGCCGACCGCGCCGGACGCCACCGCGTCGCGGACCGACTTGTGCGCCGGGTCGAAGCGCCGGTTGAAGCCGATCTGGATGGGGACACCGGAGGCCTGCACCACGGCGAGCGCCTCGTCGACCTTGGCGAGGTCGAGCGAGATGGGCTTCTCGCAGAAGATGGCCTTGCCGGCCTGTGCCGCAGCGATCAACAACGGCACGTGCGTGTCGGTGCTGCTGCAGATGGCCACGGCGTCGACGTCGGGGCTGGCGAGCACCTCGGCCACCTCGGTGGTGTGCGGCACGCCCAGCTCCGCACCCACCGCCTCGGCTGCCGCGGCCACGACGTCCTGCACCATGGCGAGCGAAGCACCGGGCACCTGACGGGCGATGAGCTCGGCGTGCATCTTTCCGATGCGGCCGACGCCCAGAACTGCGATGCGGACGGTCATTGGGGGGTCTCCTCGTGGGATGGCTTCGGTGCGTCGCCCGCACCTTGGATGGACTGGTCGTAGTCGATGATGTTGCCGGTCATCATCCCGCTGCGATCGGACAGCAGGAAGACGATGGTCTCGGCCACCTCGGGCGGCTTGATGAGGCGGCCCATCGGCTGGCCGGCCTCGGCCAGTTCGAGCCAGCCGTCGCTCGCGCCGTGGAAACGGCGCTGCACGGCGTCCTCGGCCTCGGTGTCCATCCAACCGGGGTTGACCTGGTTCACACGGATGCCATGGCGCATGAGCGAGTACGCGACGTTCTTGGTCATCACCGCGAGCGCCCCCTTCGAGACGCAGTACGACAGGATGAACGGCTGCCCGCCGTGACCGCTGACCGAGCCGATGTTGACGAACGAACCGCGAGCCCCCGCCGCCCGGATCTGTTCGGCGAGACCCTGCAGCAGGAAGAACGGGGCCCTGGTGTTGACGGCCATCATCGTGTCCCAGCCTTCGGGCGTGGCCGTCCACACGTTGTCACGGCCCGTCGATGCCGCGACGTTGACCAGACCGTGGGCGTGCCCGAACTCCGCGGCGACGACGTCGACCACGCGGCCCGGCGCCGCCACGTCGGCCATGTCGGCCTGCACGTACACCACCCGGCATTCGTCGGTGGCCAACTCGGCCGTCAGCGCCGCACCCTTCGACGCGTCGCGCCCGACCACCACCACACCGGCGGCACCTTCACGCACGACCGCGCGCACCGTCGCCTCGCCCAGCCCCTGCGTGCCACCGTTCACCACGATGACCCGCCCGTCCAACGCGCCCATCACAGCCTCCTCTGCTGTTGCTTGCCGAGCTGCATGGCCGCGTGGGCCTCGCGCACCTCGGCACGGTCACTCACCTCGGGCACACCGACCTCCCAGAACGCCCCGCCCTCCGTCCAGGTGTACGCGTCGGTACGGAGGGCGATCACGGTGGTGCGGTCGGCTGCACGAGCCCGGGCGAGCGCTGCGTCGAGTTCCGCGATCGTGGTGACGTCCTCAGCGAGGCAACCCATCGAACGGGCGTGCGCCGCGAAGTCGACGAAGACGAGCCGTTCGTGGCGCGTGTCCTCGATCTGGTTGTTGAACGGCACCCCACCCTGATTGATCTGCAGGCGGTTGATGACCGCGAAGCCGCCGTTGTCGCACACGATGACGATGAGCTTGTGCCCGGCCAGGACCGACGAATACAGGTCGCTGTTCATCATCATGTACGAACCGTCACCGACGAACACGATGACCTCACCGTCGGGCCGGGCCATCTTGGCGCCCCATGCGCCGCTGAGCTCGTAGCCCATGCACGAGAAGCCGTACTCGCAGTCGAAGCTGTCGAGGTGACGGGCTCGCCACCCGTTGTTCAACTCGCCGGGGAAACCACCGGCTGCCGTGAGCACGTAGTCGCCAGGCTGCTGGGCCCGATCGGCCACACCCACCACCTGCGCGTAGGTGGGCAGACCGCTCGCCGAGCGCGCGACCGGATCGGCGATCCGGTCGATGTACCGGTGGTACTCGTCGGTGGCGCGACGGGCTTCCGCCTGCCACTCGGTCGCGGTGTGCAGGTCGCCGAGCCGTTCGGACAGCTCGCCGAGCGAGACCTGTGCATCACCCACCACGGGCAGACTCCGGTGCTTCGCCGCGTCGAAGCGGGCCACGTTCAGTCCGATGATGCGGGTCGACGGATCGGAGAACACCGTCCACGACCCGGTGGTGAAGTCGCCGAGCCGTGTACCGACGGCCAGCACCACGTCGGCCTGCGCGGCCAGTTCGTTGGCGCCGGCGCACCCGGTGACGCCCAACGGCCCCGAGTAGAGGGGGTGTGTGGCCGGGAGGGACGCCTTGCCGGCCATGGTCTCCACGACCGGCACACCGTGGCGCTCTGCGAACTCGCGCAGCGCGGCCTCGGCACCGGAGTAGTGCACACCGCCGCCCGCCACGATCAAGGGCCGCGCCGCACCGCGCAACAACGCCGCCGCCTCGTCGAGCGCGGCCAGGTCGGCGCGTGGGCGGGGCACACGGTGCACCACGGTGTCGAACAGTGCATCGGGGAAGTCGTATGCCTCGCTCTGCACGTCCTGCGGCAGGGCCAAGAACGCTGGCCCGCAGTCGGCGGGGTCGAGCAACGTGGCCACCATCTGCGGGAGCGACGGAATGAGCTGCTCAGGTCGGCTGATGCGGTCCCAGTAGCGCACCACGGGCCGGAACGCGTCGTTCACCGAGATGGTGGGGTCGCCGAAGTGCTCGACCTGCTGCAGCACCGGATCGGGGACCCGGCTGGCGAAGGTGTCGCCGCTGAGCAGCAACACGGGCAGGCGGTTCGCGTGTGCGACCCCGGCTGCGGTGACCATGTTCAGTGCGCCCGGGCCGATGGACGTGGTGGCCACCATCACCTGGCGGCGGCGCACGGCCTTGGCGTAGCCGATGGCTGCGAGTGCCATCCCCTGCTCGTTCTGTCCGCGCCACGTGGGCAGGGCATCGCCCGCCTGCTGCAACGCATGGCCGAGCGCGGTGACGTTGCCGTGTCCGAAGATGCCGAACACCCCCGGGAACAGCGGCACCTCGACACCGTCGATCTCGGTGCGTTGTGCGATGAGGAACCGCACGAGTGCCTGGGCCGTCGTGAGCCGCATGTCAGGCCTCCGTGAGATCGACAACGTCGTGCCAGCCGCCGTCCTGCCAACTCTCGAGCAGTGCCTGCTGGACGCTGACGTACTGCACCGCGTCGACGAAGCCGGGGCGGTGCTGCCGACCGGCTGCCACCGATTCGAGGAACTCGTGATCCTCGATGCAGATGAGGTCCTCGAAGCCGATGCCATTCGCGCTGCCGGGCACGAACCGACCGTGATGAGGGAAGCGATCGCCGCCGTACACCGTCGTGAAGCCGGTGTGCGCGTGGTCGGCCGCGACGTACACCTGCAGCTCGTTCATCTTCTCGAAGTTCCAGCGGATGCAACCCTTGGTGCCGTACACCTCGAACATGTTCTGACTCTCCGGACCCACCATCGAACGGCAGGCCTCGAACGTGCCGCGGGCGCCGTTCTCGAAGACGCACATCATCCCGACGTAGTCCTCGTTCGTGACCGTGCCGGTCGGGTCACCGGGCGCGCCCCGGTCGTAGTGCGTGCCGCCACCCTTCGGCAACGGCCGCTCGCGGATGAACGTCTCACCGGTGCCGACCAACCGAGCGATGGGCCCGATCAACGAATGGGCGAGATCGACCGCGTGGCTGAGGATGTCGGTGCTCACGCCGTGCCCCGCCTCGTCGACGAGAAACCGCCACGACAGCAGGCCGAGCGGATCACTGCCGTACATCGAGAAGAAGCGCCCGTAGTAGTTGGTGACCTCTCCGATGACACCGTCGGCGATGATCTGGCGGGCGTACTGCACGAGCGGCGCCCATCGGTAGTTGTAGCCCACACCCGTGATGACGCCGGCCTGCCGAGCGGCGCGCTCGGCAGCGACGGTCTGCGGCGGCGTGCCGCCGACGGGCTTCTCGCAGAAGATGTGCTTGCCCGCTGCCGCGGCGGCCTCGGCCATCTCGACGTGCAGCATGTTGGGAGCGGTGATGAAGACGACGTCGACATCGGGGTGGGCGATCACCTCGTGCCAGTCGGCCACCGCCTCGCGGAACCCGAACGAGCGGACGGCGTCGTCACGCCGCTCGGCGATCGTGTCACTGACCACCACCATCTCCGGCTCGTACGTGCGATCGGGGAAGTACGACGGCGCCCGCCGACAACCGCGGCTGTGCGCCTGCCCCATCCATCCGAATCCGATGACGCCGATGCCGATCCGCCGACTCATGATGTGCTCCTGCCGTTGCTGTCGGTCATGGGCACCCGGGGGTCGACAGCCATGCCGCTCCAGGTGTCGCGCACCCAGTGGTGCGCGGGATCGTCGCAGAACGCCATGCTCCGCTCGCCCGAGGGGCCGGCGAGGACGTTCAGGTAGTACATCGGGTAGCCGGGCGCGGCGATGCACGGGCCGTGGTAGCCGCGTGGCACGCAGAACACGTCGCCGTCGCGCACGGTGACGTGCTCGTCGATGTCGCCCTCGGGCGTGTAGGTGCGGTGCAGGCCGAACCCGTCGGACGAGTAGCCGGGTGACCCGGTGGCGCCGATGCGGAAGTAGTAGATCTCCTCGTTGTTCACCGGGCACTCCGGCGAATCGTCGTGCCGGTGCGGCGGATAGCTCGACCAGTTGCCGTCGGGGGTGAGGAGCTCCACGCACATCAACCGATCGGCGTGAGGCCAGGCCTCCGGCGCCAGGAACGCGTTGCGTTGCCGTGTGGCCGGCCCTGCGCCGAACACGTCGACGGGCACGTCGTGGGCGGGGCCGTACCTGGCAGCCAGCCGCTGCTCACAGCGGCTGGTGGCAACCGCGACGTCGCCCCCCGTGCGGGCGGTGAACGTGATCGTCGCGTTCCGCGGCGCGTACACGAAGTCCGACACGCGATCGAACACCGACGTGCGCCCCTCGAGCGTGAAGGGTTCGCCGTCGATGGACACGCCGAGGTGCTCGATGCTGAGTGGCAGCACCGCCGCCTCCACGGCGTCGAGCACGATGCTGCGCTGCTCACCCGCGCCGAGCGTCAGCACCTGCAGACCGCTGTAGCCCCAGCCAGCACGCTCGGGCGTGAGGTGCACGTCGAAGCCGTCGGTCGCGAGCGAGCCGGCGGGATGGTGCAGCAACGACGTCACCCCGGCCTCACGATGCGGGCGGCACGGTCGATCGCGCAGGCGACGTCGCCATCGGCCGGGTAGAGCAACGCGCGACCGACCACGAGGCCACGGACGTTCGGCACCTGCATCGCGCGTTCCCACGACGCGTACGTCGCCTCCGGATCCGGACCCGGTGCCCCGCCGAGGATGAGCGCCGGCAGCGTGGTGCACGACAGCATCCGCGCAGGGTCCTTGCCGGCGGGCACCTTCAGCCAGGTGTATGCCGTGGAGGCACCGAGCCCGGCACCGATGGCGACGGCCTTGAGCAGCGCGTTCTCGTCGTCGAGCAACTTGGCCGTGCCCGGTGCGGGCGGCTGCGTCGTGTGACGGTACGGAAGCGGCTCCACCATCATCGGCAGCTTCAGACGGGCACACTCCGACACCACGCGAGCGGCCCACTCCAACGTCGGCGCGGTGCCGGCGTCGTCGAGCGCGATGCGGAGCAGCATCTTGCCGCCGTCGAGCCCGAGGTCGAGCAGGTCCTGCGGCGCGTAGGCCGTGGGACGATCGTCGAGCTCCCACTGCGCACCCATGATGCCGCCACGGTTGGTGGTGCCGAACGCGAGCTTGCCCTCGAGTGCGCCGAGCAACGCCAGTTCCTCGAGCACGTCGGGGCTGCCGAGCACACCATCGCAACCCGGGTGCGCCAAGGCCGTGGCCAGCGCGTCGAGCGTGCGTCGTCGGTCGGCCATCGCGAACGGATCGTCGCCCACGCCGAGCATGCCGCGTGCGGTGTGGTCGGCGGCCACGATGAACAGCCGTCCGTCCTGGAGAAGCGGGCGGCGGGCACGGTCGCGCAGCGCTGCGGGTGCAGCGTCGGGATCGATGGCGCGCCGCTCGATCAGTTCGTGCCACTGCTGGTCAGTGAGCGCCACGGCGCATCATCTCCTCGATCTCGTCGTTGGTGGGCATGTCGTCGGCGCACATCAGTCGACCGGCGACGATGGCCCCGGCCGCGTTGCCCGCCACGGCGCAGCGCGCGAGGTCCCAGCCGAGCAGCAACCCGTGGCAGATCGCGCCGCCGAACGCATCACCGGCACCCAGACCGCACACCACCTCCACCCGCTGGGGCGGCACCGGTGTGCGGGTGCCGTCGGCGGTCGCCACCAACACCCCGTCACCGCCCATCTTCACGATGGCGGCCTGCAGACCGAGCGCCAGCAGCCGGTCGGCCGCGTCGTGCGGATCGGACGTGCCCACCGCCACCCGGCACTCGTCGCGGTTCCCGATCGCCATCGTCACGAGGGGCAGCACCTCCGCGACGGCTTCGTGTGCGCGGTCCTCGTCGCCACCCCACAGCGCCGGACGCCAGTCGAGGTCGAGCACGGTGTGCGTGCGGCGGCCGCGGTGACCGAGGAGGGCGTTCACGGTGCCCCGGCTCGGCTCCGCGGCCAACGCACCCACCGGCACCCACAGGACCGGCACCGCCGCGACGACTTCGAGGTCCACGTCGTCGGGGGTGATCGTCATCTCGGGTGCCATCGGCTCTCGGTAGAACACGATGGTCGGTTCTCCAGGGTCCTGCAGTTCGGCGAAGGCGAGCGGTGTCCGCAATGTCGCGTGCATCCCGACGTAGCGGGTGTCGACACCGAACGTGTGCTCGAGGGCACCCTTCACGTAGTGGCCGAACGGGTCGTCGCCCACCTTGGTGAGCACAGCAGCACGATGACCGAGACGCGCCGCGGCGACCGCGACGTTGGTGGCGGTTCCCCCCACCGACTTGCGGAAGGTGCGCACGTCGGCGAGCGGCACCCCCAGCTGTTCGGCGTACAGGTCGGTGCAGATCCGACCGATGGTGAGGAGCTCGAGATCGCTCATCGACGGGACAACACGACGTCAGCGCGAACCGAGCTCGTGCTGGAGCGCCTCGAGCTCCGCACCGCCGGCCATCAGCCGGGTGAGCTCGTCGAGCTTGATCTCGCTCTTGTCGAAGTCGCCCATCGAGCGGCCGCGATTGAGGAGGAGGAACCGGTCACCCACGGGGTAGGCGTGGTGCGGGTTGTGGGTGATGAAGATCACGCCCAGCCCGCGATCGGCCGCGGCGCGCACGTAGCGGAGCACCACGCCCGACTGCCGCACACCGAGCGCCGAGGTCGGCTCGTCGAGGATGAGCACCTTCGCACCGAAGTACACGGCGCGGGCGATCGCCACCGACTGACGCTCACCACCCGAGAGGGTGCCGACCGGCTGGTCGATGTCGCGCACGTCGATGCCCATCTTCTTCATCTCCGCCTTCGCCGTCTCCTTGGCGAAGTGGCTGTCGAACCGACCCAACGTGCCGGGCTCGGAACCGAGGAAGAAGTTGCGCCACACGCTCATCAACGGGGCCATCGCGAGGTCCTGGTACACCGTCGCGATGCCCGCTGCTCGCGCGTCGCGGGGCGAGGAGAACCGCACCGGTGTGCCCTCGATGATGTAGTCACCCGAGCTCTGCTGGTGCACGCCGGAGAGGATCTTGATGAACGTGCTCTTGCCGGCACCGTTGTCGCCGAGGACGCAGGTGACCTTGCCGGCCTCGACGTGAGTGTTCACGTCCTCCAGCGCGGTGACGTTGCCGAAGTACTTCGAGATGCTGACGAGTTCGAGCAGGTGCATCAGCGGGCCTCCTGTGCCTTCTTGCGGATCTTCTGGTTCACCAGCACCGCCAGGAACAGCACGGCACCGAGGAAGATGTACTTGTTGTCGGTGTTCCAGCGGGCGCCGGGGATGCCGGTGGCGAGCATCGCGGCGATCATCGCACCGAACGAAGCGCCGATCACCGAGCCGTAGCCGCCGGTGAGCAGGCAGCCACCGACGACGGCGGCGATGATGTACTCGAACTCCTCACCGACGCCCTGGCTGGCGGCGACCGACGTGTACCGCAGCGCGGTCATCATGCCGACGAGGCAACCGACCAGCGAGACCATCATGAACAGACCCACCTTGGTCTGGTTCACCGGCACGCCGACCGCGCGGGCGGCGTCCTTGTTGCCGCCGACGGCGAAGATCCAGTTGCCCCAACGGGTGCGGGCCAGCACGTACGCGCCGACCAGGGTGACCACGAGCCACCACAGGATGCTGACGCGAACGGGCGCTCCCGACCAGATGAGCCGGATGGCCACACCGATGAGCGCCACGGCGACGCCGCTGAAGGCGAGCACACGGCCGAGCCGATCGGCGGGGCCGTCGGCGGCACGCCGCTTCCGGAACACGAGCTCGATGATGGCGTTGCCGATGATGAGTGCGGCGATGATGGCCATCACGGCCATGAAGCCCGAGCGGAAACGCGGCGCGCCGGCGTCGTGGCGGACCACGAGCCCGGTGAACAGGACCACCCCGCCGGCGACGATGCCGATCAGGAGCTGCGCACGGTTCGACTCGCGGGCCGCGATGCCCTTGGCGACGAGCAACGCGAGGATGCCGCCACCACCGACGCCCACCTGCACCAGGGCACGGAAGCCCTGCTCGGTGATGAGCTGGAGGAACGTGAGCACGCCGACCAGCGTGGCGAGCCCGGCACCGAGCGACGAGAGCACGACCACCGGCCAGGCCAGCTTCGAGGGCCGGACCACACCCGACGAGTGGCCGATGCGGCGCGCACCACTCCAGGCCACGAGCGCGGCACCGGTGACGAACGCGAGCACACCGATGGCCACCTTCACGCCGTGCGACGGGATGGACAGGAGCACGCGCTCCTGCTCCTTGTCGAGGAAGCGCGTGATCACGAAGGCCGCGACGGTGGCGACCACGCCGGCTGCGAACATCTTGTTGGCCCGCGACACCCACCAGGCACCGAACCGCTCGGCGCGTTCGAAACGCATCCCGGCATAGCCGATGCTCAGCAGCAGGGCACCGACGATGGCCGTCATACCCCAGAGAAGGTTCACGCTCACGCCGTCGGAGCGGTGCAGCATGAGGATGCCGAACGTCGTGACGATGGCACCGAAGAACAACACCACCAGCGACTTCGGGTCGATGGCAGCACGTCGCACGAGCGACTGCTCGAGCAGGCCCGCCACCACCAACGCACCGCCGACGACACCGCCGAGCAGCAACAACGTGTCGCGGGCACCGAACGTGGTGAGGGTGTGGGTCGAGGCGAAGATCTTCCGCCAGATCTCGAAGTCGCGCACCTCGTCGATGTTCTCGACGAGCACCTTGTCGACCAGTCGCTTGGCGAACACCAGGTTCACGCCGCGGAGGATGAAGAAGGTGGCGAGCGTGACGATGAAGCTCGGCAGCCCTGTTCGGTTGACGAACGTGCCGTTGAGCCAGCCGATCATGCCCGCAGCGGCGAAGGCCACGGGGACGGCGAGGTGCATCGTCACGCCCTCGCCCATGAACTTCTGCGCGAAGAGACCGACGAGGATGCCGGTCGACCCGGTGATGACACCGGCCGACAGGTCGAACTCGCCGCCGATCATCAGCAGCGCCACCGCCACGGCCATGATGCCGAGCGGCGCCGCACCGTCGAGCCACGAGGCCGACGTCGGTGCGGTGGAGAACTTCTCGCTGGTCGCCCAGAAGAGCGTCCAGACCATGATGGTGCCGATCAGGGCACCGATCTCCGGAGAGATCAACATTCGTTGCAGCGGCCCGCGGAACGAAATCCGTTCATCGTGCGTCGGCGCTTCCCCAGATGCCACGACGTCCCCCGTCATGCATCATCCCCCTCTGTTGTGTGCGGTCGAGTGCTCGGACGGCGCCGTGCCGAGGGCCCCCGGCACGGCCGTCCGTGTCTGGTGTCGTCAGCGGGTGCCGGCGGCAACCAGTTCCTTCACGGCGGCGACGTTGTCGGCCGTGACGAAACCGGGACCGGTGTACACCGGCAGACCGCCACCGACCGTGTTCTGGTTGGTGACGTTGAGGTACAGGAAGACCACCGAGAGGTAGCCCTGCAGGTACTGCTGCTGGTCGATGGTGAAGGCGATGTCGCCCGCCTCGATCGCGTCGAGGAGGTCGGTCGACAGGTCGACGGCACCGATCATCACATCGCGGCCGAGCTCGGCAGCGGCGTCCTTGGCCAGGACGGCACCGATGGGGCCGGTGGCGAAGATGGCGTCGATGTCGGGATCGGCGTCGAGCGCGGCCTTGATCTCGCTCTGCGAGGTGGTCGGGTCGGCGTCACCGCTGGTGTTGATCTTCACGACCTCACCGCCGAAGGTCTCCTCGGCACCGTCGCAACGGGCCTCGAGACCGACGTTCGACTGCTCCTGCATCACGCAGAGGAGCTTGGTCTTGCCCTCGGCCTTGAACTTCTCGCCGGCGCCGTTGCCGGCAACCGTCTCGTCCTGGCCGACGTGGGTGATCGCACCCAGTTCCTTGAACAGGTCGGAACCCGAGTTCATGGTGACCACCGGGATGCCGGCGGCAACGGCGGCCTTCACCGAGGCCTCGAGGGCACCCGGGTCGGCGAGCGAGACGGCGATGCCGTCCACACCGGCGGCGACGGCATCGTCGATCAGCTTGGCCTGAGCCGCACCGTCGTTGTTGCCGCCTTCGTACTGCACGGTGATGCCGAGGTCGGCGCCCGCCTGCTCGGCGCCCTTCTGGGCCACCGACCAGAACACGCCGCCGTCACCGTGGGTGATGACCGCGATCGTCACGTCCTCCCCCTCGGTCACGTCGACCGTGTCGCTGGTGACGGGCTCGCCGCCGCCGGCCGTGGTCTCCGAGCCGGCAGTGGTCTCGGTGCCGCCGCTGGTCGACGAGCCGTCGCTGCTGTCGTCGCTGCACGCAGCGGCGAACAGCGAGAACGCTGCCACCGATGCCAGCAGGATTCGAGTCTTCTTCATTCAGTTCCCCCTCTAGGAAGTTGTGAGTGGCGCCGGCGGACCGGCGTTCACTGGCGGCTCGTCGCCGCCAGCGATCGGAGGTAGTCGATGCTCGAACGAACACCGACCACCGGGCCCTCCCCCGCCGGCGGTTCGCCGTCGGTGAGAGCAACATCTTGTTCCAACACGTACCAGCCCGAGAACCCCTGGTCCTCGAGCACCTGGATGGTCGCCGCGATGGGCGCGTCGCCGGCGCCCGCTGCCGGGAACAGCCCGGCCTGCGTCGCACCCATGAGCGTGAGTTCGTCGTTGAGCAGCAACTGGGCGACGTCACCGCGCACGTCCTTGACGTGCACCAAGCCGATACGATCGAAGTACTTGCCGGCGACCACCACCGTGTCGACACCGCCGATGAAGAGGTGCCCGGTGTCGAGGCAGAAGCCGACGCCCGAATGATCGAGGAACCGTTCGAACTCGCCGGACGACTCGATGAGCGTGTCGACATGAGGGTGCACGACCTGAGAGAGCCCGTGATCGCCGCAGATCTCGTCGACCAGGGCCAACGAGTCGAACAGGCTCGACCACTCGGCGGCGTCGAGCACCGGTCGCTCCCATGCGGCGTGGCTGGACACGACTGCGGTCACGAAGTGGCGAGCGCCGCCCGCGGCGAGCGTGCGCGCTGCGGTGGTGGCGTCGGCGACCAGCTGTTCGCGCGCATCAGCGCGGTGCAGCACGAGCGGCACGAAGCCACCCACGAGCGACAGCCCGAACTCGTCGAGCAGCGACCGCAGCTCGTCGGCATCCGTGGGCAGCCACCCGAGCGCACCGAGTTCGGTGGCGGTGATGCCGAGGTCACGCATCTCGCCGAGCACGCGCCGCGGCGGCAACTGCAAACCCCAGCCCGGCGCCTCGCAGATACCCCACGAGATTGGCGCAGCGGCCACACGGTCCAACACGGATCGACCCCCCTCGAGTCACCTCGCCGTCCCCTTGTCGGGCGATTAGTATGTTTATAGCCCAAACAAAGTCAGTCCGTAAAGACTTTCTTCGGTTCAGCCGGGCGACGGCACCAACGTCGGATCGGCGAAGAGACGCTCCGAGGCGAGCAACGTGCCCCCGAGCGCACCCGCGGTGAAGCCGAGCGACGTCAGTTCGATGCGACACGCGGCGGCGGTCTCGGGCATCGAGTTCGCAAGGAACGCCTTCATCGTCTCCCCCATCGTCCACTCCGCCACGCTCGGAAGGAACCCGCCGAGAATGACGACCTCGGGGTTGAACGAGTCGACCACGTTCGACAGCCCGACGCCGAGCCAGCGGCCGAACTTGCGCAGGCCACGGATGGCGATCGGGTTGTTGGCGCGCGCCCGTGCCAGCACCGGCGCCACCTTGGCCTCGGGGCTCAGCCGGGAGTCGCGCATCAGGCCGGCCGCCAGATCGGGCACCGCGTTGTGCAGCAGCGCGCGCAGACCGATGGTGGTCTCCCAACAGCCGACGCTGCCACAGGCGCACCGCGCCCCCTTGGGCTGCACCGTCATGTGCCCCACCTCGCCGGCAGCGCCGGAGACGCCACGGAAGATCTCGCCGTCGACCACGACGCCGCTGCCGACACCGTTGACCGCCAGCAGGTACACGAGGTGCGAGACCCCGGCCGATGCACCGGCGCGGTACTCGGCGAGCGCCGACAGGTTGGCCTCGTTGTCGATGGAGATCGGGAAGGCAGCGCCGAACTCGGCCGCCAACCGCTCGCCGAGCGGCGCATCGAGCCAACCGAGGTTGGGCGCCCGCCGCACGACGCCGTCATCCATGTCGACGATGCCCGGAATGGCGATCGTTGCACCAGCCACGCGACCGCCGCCGGCCTCGACGGCGACAATGGCCCGGCGGAGCTCGCGCACCATCACCGGCAGCAGGTCGGGGAACGCCGTCGATGCCCCGGTGACCGGGCGTCGGCGTTGGTACACCGTGGCGCCCGACAGGTCCTTGCCGAGGACGGAGATGAACCCGACGTCCAGTTCCATGCCGACGGTGACGACGCGACTGCCGTCGAGCTGCACGAGCGTGGCGGGCCGGCCGACGCGTTGGTCGCCGGTGAGCCCCACGTCCTTCACCAATCCACGGTCGATGAGGTCGGACACCAGGCTCGACACGGTGGCGCGGGTCAGGCCCGTCACCTCGGCCAGACTGGCACGGCTGCGCGGACCGAGCGTCGCAAGCACGCGCAGCACCAGCGAGAGATTGTGCCGACGAACGTGCAGGTGCTCGACGCGAGCGTCCAACGAGGTCACCGGGATGACTGTAGCGACGTCGGGGCCGCGCTGCGGCTACCGTCGGCGGCGATGTCTCCCGGCCGCTCCCGTCGACACCCGTGGTGGGTCGACATGCTCGGCGTGCTCGTCGCGGGCGCGGCCATCGCGGGATGCAGCGACCGCACGAGCGAGCGCGACGTCGCTGCGGCGGTCCGGGTCGAGGCCACAGGGTGTCGTTCGAGGCCCAGCGTCGGTGCAGGCTCGTTCGTGTCAGACCGACTGGTGCTCACCGTCGCACACGTCGTCGCGGGGAGCGACGGGGTGCAGGTGGAACTCGCCGACGGCACCACTGCCACCGCCAGGGTCGTCGCGATCGATCGCAGCAAGGATCTCGCGTTGCTCGACGTCGATCTCGAGCAAGCCCCTGCACACGTCGACATCGGTCACACGCGACCGGGCGAGCGCGGCGAGTTCGTCGTGTGGCGCGACGGCTCCCCTGTCGAGCAATCGTTCGAGGTCGCCACCTTCGTCGACATCAATGCGTCCGACATCGACCACTCGGGGTCGGGTTTGCGCAAGGGCTTCCAGATCGAGGCTCAGGTGGCCAACGGCGACTCCGGCAGCCTGCTCGTGCGCAACGGCACCGCCGTCGGGGTGATCTTCGCCCGTTCGACCGGCGACGACGACCGCGCGTGGGCGACCGACATCCGCGAAGCGCGCCCGTTGTTCGACGTCGCTGCGAACGGCCAGGCGGTCGATGTGGGACGGTGCGTGGGCTGACCGGTGGTCAGTGAACGTCGGCCAGCAACGCTGCACCGACGGCGCCGGCGTGCTCGCTCAGCTCCGCGAAGACGAGTGCCGGATGCGGGCGCAGGTCGGGCGCGTAGAGATACCGGGTGAACCACGACTGGATGGGCCCGAGGTACAGGTCGGAGGAGGCGGCAAGCCCACCACCGAGCACGAACGTCTGCGGATCGAGCACGTTGGTGAGGTTCACCAACCCCAGTGCCACCCACCGACCGAACGTGTCGATGACGCTCAACGCATCGCGATCACCCTCGCGTGCCGCAGCCTGCACGTGCTCGCCACGCACCAGGTCGGGATCACCGCCGGCAAGCTCGACCACCCTGCGCACTCGCTTGCCGAGTGCCGCCTCGCGCGCCAGCCACGCGAGTCCGGAACCCGACGCGTAGCGCTCCCAGCAGCCACGACGACCACACGGGCAAAACGGCCCGTCGGGATCGACCACGATGTGCCCGATCTCGCCGGTGAAGCCGTTGGCGCCCCGCACGAGTTGACCGCCGGCCACCACACCGCCACCGATGCCGGTGCCCAGAGTGACCATGACGAAGTCAGTGAGCGCGCGGGCAGCGCCGGTCTTCCATTCTGCGACTGCGGCACAGGTGGCGTCGTTGTCGACCTCGACGTGGATGCCCAGCCGCCGGGACAGCAAGGCGCCCACCTGGAAGTCGGCGATGTCGACGAGGTTCGGTGCCGCCTTGAGGACGCCGTCGCGCGTGACGAGGCCGGGCACCCCGACGCCGAGGGTGTCGAACGGAGCGAGCACACCTGCCAGCCGGTCGAGCGTGTCGATGATGTTCTCCGGACCGCGAGGCGTGGGAAGGCGATGCTCGGCGACGATGGTGCCGTCGGCGTCGAGTACCACGCCGAGGCACTTCGTACCGCCGACGTCGATGCCGGCTCGACGCGCGGTCATGCTTCGGCGCGGGTCTTCAACTCGCGGACGGTGTTGAGGATGCGCACCTCGGCGCGACGCTTCACGAACCCGGGCAGCGGCACGACGAGGTCGATGGCCAGGTCGTAGCGCACCTCGGTGCCGCCGTCGGCGGTGGCGGTGAAGTGGTACGCGCCGTCGATGGTGCGCATGATGTCGCCCCGCACGATGCGCCACGCCAGCACGGCGGGCGCCTGCGAGTAGTCGTAGCCGAGCGTGTAGTGCGTGCTGCGGCCGAGCGCCGAGGCGCGGTACTCGACCTCGACGGGACGGCCCTGCTCGTCACGCGTGCGGACGATGACGTCCTTGACGTCCTTCGCCCATTCCGGGTACTTCTCGAAATCGGACGCGATGGCCCACACGCGCTCCGGCGCGGCAGCGATGGTGGTGGTCTGTGACGCCGTTTCAGCCATGTCTGCGTTCTACCCGTTCTTCTTCGGTCGAGCGGCCACCGTGACCCGTGGCCCATAGGAACCGTACCTCGCGGCCCAGGCCCCATTCATGCCAATGCCGAACATCGGCACCAGCACACCGAACGCCAATGCGTTGAGGTCGCCTTCTTCCAATCCGGTGACACCGATGATGGCGCCCACGAACGCAGCCACCACCTGCACGACGAGCGCGAAGGTCATGGTGCGCTTCACGTCCTTCGGAGCGGTGTCGCCGGTGAGCAGGAACAGGTTGGCCACGCCCACCTCCTCGGTGCGGGAACGCTCGAGCGCCGACGTGTACGCCCACAGCGACGTGGCGATGCCGATGGCGAACAGCACGCCCGACACCACACCGATGAGCACCTGCGCGAACCGTTCGTCGCGGAACGGCACGGCGAGGCACAACGTGACGAGGAACAGTGCAGTGCCGACGAGATCGCCGCGGACGAGAGAGGAACGCATCCGGGTCATTCTGCCAGCGCGCCGAGCGACACACCCAGGCGATGTGCCAACACGTCGTACGAGAACTCGCGAACCGCCCGCTCCCGACCGGCCACGCCCATGCGTGCCCGTTCGGCGGGGTCGTCGAGCAGTCGTTCGAGCGCCGACGCCACCTCGCGCGGGTCGTCGGGCGTGCGCACCACGAGGCCGCTCACGCCGTCCTCCACCGCTTCGGCGGCACCGCCGGAGTCGCCCGCCACCTGCGGCACGCCGCAGGCCGCCGCCTCGAGGAACACGATGCCGAACCCCTCCTGCTCCAGCCCGGCCCACCGGTTGCGGCACAGCATGGTGTACACGTCGGCGCAGCCGTACAGGCGGGGCAGGTCGTCGTTGCTGACCCGGCCGAGGAACACCACGGGCGCCTTCACCTGCTCGGCGAGCTGCCGCAGGCGCCCCTCGTCGCGGCCGCCACCGGCGATGGCGAGGACCAGGTCGGGGCGCGAGCCCTTCAGCAGCGCGGCGGCGCGGATGGCGGTGTCGAACCCCTTGCGCGGCACCAGCCGGCTGATGCCGACCACGACCTCGGCGTGGTCGGCGAAGCCGAAGTGGCGACGCGCCCCGAGCCGTTCGGTCTCGGACAGCGGCCGGAAGCGATCGGTGTCGACGCCCGGCGGCACGACGGTGACGGGCAGCTTCCGACCTGCGGCGTGCTCGCCCTCGGCCGCCGGATAGCCGCCGGCGGCCACGATGTGCCGGGCACGGCGCAGCACGTGGCCGAGGGTCTGCTTCGACAGCGGCAGGCGGCCGGGCACGGTGACCTCGGCGCCGTGGAGGACCACGTCGTACGGCAGGTCGAGTGACGGGCCGATGAGACCGAGCGGCAGCGCCGGGTCGAGCACCACGAGGTCGGCGCCGACCTCCTTGGCCATGCGGTTGACGCGCTGCACCATCCACGGGTGCGGCAGCAGCACCGGCTCGCGGGTGCGCTCGATGTGGAACGGCTGCGCCGCGTCGAACTCGGCGGTGCCCTCGTAGGGGCTGGTGAGCACGGCGAACGAGTCGGGCGGCAGACGCCGCCACCACTCCCACAGCAGCGACTGGATGCCGCCGATCTTCGGCGGGAAGTCGTTCGTGACGAGCAGGTGCTTCACCGGGCCTCCAGACCCAGCCGTTCGGCGGCCCACACCGCGTGGACGCGCAACACCGGATCAGGGTGTGCACCGTACTCCGCCAGCACGCGGCGCACCTCGGGATCGGCAGGGTCGCCGATGTTGCCGAGCACCACGAGCGCATTGCGCCGCACCCAGCGCGGGTCGCGGTCGGCCAGGTACCACCGCCCCCACTGCGCCAGCACGCCCTCGTCGTCGGCGGTGAGCAGGGCCAGCACCGGCACCCAGGCGCGCACCGCTTCGGCGGGTGCGGGTGCGGGGCGTCGAGGGCCGAAGCGCACCGCGGGCGGGCACACCTCCTGGCAGTCGTCGCAGCCGTAGATGCGGTCGCCGACCGCGGCCCGGAGGTGTTCGGGGATGATGCCCGGCTTCTGCAGCACCCAGGCCAGGCAGCGCGACGCGTCGATGACGCCCGGCTCGACGATGGCGCCCGTGGGGCAGCCGTCGAGGCAGCGGCGGCACTGGCCGCACCCGTCGTCGACCGGGCCGGGGCTCACCGGGAGCGGCGCCGTGGTGACCACGCACCCGAGCACGAACCAGCTGCCGGCGCCGGGCAGCAGCAGGTTGGCGTTCTTGCCGTACCAGCCGATGCCGGCGCGGTAGGCCACCTCGCGGTCGACGATGCTGTTGTCGTCGGCGTAGGCGACGGCCTTCCAGCCGTCGTCGCGCAACGCGCGGGCGACGTCCCACAGCGCCTCGCGCAGCGGCGCGTAGTGGTCGACCCAGGCGTACCGACCCACCCGGGCCTGCGCGCCGTCGGGCCGATCGGGCGTGTCGAGCAGGTACGGCCGCGCCGCGACGAAGACGGCCTGCGCGTCGCGCACGGCCCGACGTGGGTCGGTGGACCGCTCGGGGTTCTTGAACGTGAACTGCATGCCGTCGGTGAGTCCGGCGTCGATGCGGTGGTGGAGCGCCCGACGGGCGTGGTCGAGCACGTCGGCGGGGGCCACCCCGGTGTGCGTGACGCCGAACGCCTCGGTGCGCCGGACGAGCGCCGCGAGGTAGGCCTGGTCGACGACCGGCCGGGGTGGATCAATCGGCCTCACGGTGCCGCAGCGTAGGCACCATGCCGGCGCGAGCGAGCAACTGCACCGCGCGCAGCTCGTCGTCGGAGAACGCGACCGGTTCGCGGCGGGCCGGGGCCAGCAGATGCGTGACCACGCAATCGGCGCAGGCGGCGGTGCCGTCCATGACGCAGGAGTCGCACGAGATGGTGAAGTGGGTCATGCGAGCAGTGTGCTGAAGGGGTGTGACAGGGTTTCCCGAACGGCGACCGACGGGTCAGCGGGCGACGGCGAGGAAGGTGTCGCTGCTGACGGTGTTGGCGCCCTGGGCCTTCACGTCGGTGAGCACGGCCTGGTCGTTGGTGACCACCACCACGGCGCGGGCCGGGTCGAGCGCCGCCACCTCGGCGCGCAGCACGTCGTCGGCGAGCACGCCCTCCGGGGAGTACACCACCCGCACCAGCCGGCGGGCCCGGGTGTGGCTGCCCACCACGTCGGCGCCGTCGAACACCACGTGCAGGTCGGTGCCCCAGCGACGGGCGACGGTCTCGGCGATGTCGATGCACCGCTCGCGCTGCCGTTCGAGGGACAGGTCGGGCCAACCGAGCTTCGCGACGTTGTAGCCGTCGACGAGCACCACCACGCCGGGCGAACGCAGCAGGTGCTCGGCCGCGGCCTCGCTGTTGCCGTACACGCCGCCGGGGATGGGCAGCGGCGAACGGGCGGCGCGGCGGCGCGGCCGCTTGCCACCGTCGGCGACGGCGCCGGCGCCGGTGAGGGCGAGCGCCTCGAGCAGCAGCTCGCGCACCCGCGGGTCGTGCCCACCGGGCGACTCGTCGGCCCGAGCCGCCAGCGCGGCATCGCGAGCCGCCTCGGTGGCGGCCAACCGCTCGCGCAGCTCGGTGACCTCGTCGGCCACGGCGCCGGCCTGCTCGGCCACCTTCTTCGAGCCCGCCTCGCGCTTGGCCATGCCGCGCTCGAGCTCGCGCACCCGCTGCTGCAGCGCCTCCAGCTCACCGGCGAGGCGGTCGCGCTCGCGCACGGCCTCGGCCGCGGTGTCGTGCTCGCGGGCCACCTGCTCCTTGAGCTCGGCCACCTCCAGCCGCGACCGCGCTGCTGCCTGCTCGGCGGCCTCGCGGCGGCGTTGCTCCTTGCGCAGCTCGCCGGCTTCGTCCTGCGCGGCACGCTCGGCGGTGATGCGGGCCCAGGCGTCGGCGGCGGCCTGTTCCCACCCGACGGGCCGTGTGAGCCAGAGCATGCCGACCTCGTCGACGATCTCGGGCGTGGCCGCCTGGCCCAGCACCCGCATGTACAGCTCGTCGTGCTCGACCGCCTTGCGGGCGGTGGCGAGCGACGCACCGGAGAGCTTCTCGTACTTCAGCACCGACTTCAGCCCCGGCGGGTAGTACGCAGCCGGGCGACGCTTCGAGGCGACCGCCGCGAGCATCACCGCGAACTCGAGCGCCGACTGCAGCGCACGATCGGGCAGCGGTGCGGCGGACATGCCCGCAGGCTAGCGAGCCACCCGATCGAACACCTGTTCTTGACGCCGAACGCACGTTCGTGCTGGACTGCACGGTCGTGCAGCGCTCCTTCGACGAACTCGGCACCCCGCTGTGCGACGTCACGTTCTGCGTGCTCGACATCGAGACCACCGGCACCGACCGCGGCAGCGACGGCATCACCGAGATCGGCGTGGTGAAGGTGCGCGGCGGCGAGCAGCTCGGCACGTTCGGCACCCTCGTCAACCCGGGCCGCGCCATCGCCCCCACCGTGGTGGTGCTCACCGGCATCAGCGACCACATGGTCGCCCGCGCACCCCGCATCGAGACCGTGCTGCCGGCGCTGCAGGAGTTCATCGGCGACGCCATCATCGTCGGCCACAACATCGGGTTCGACATGGCGTTCATCAACACCGCACTGCGGCGCAGCGGGCGCGAGCCGTTCCGCGGCACGGTCATCGACACGCTGCCCCTGGCCCGCCGCCTCGTGCGCGACGAGGTGCCCGACTGCCGACTCGGCACCCTCGCCCAGCGCTTCCGCCTCACCACCAAGCCCACGCACCGAGCACTCGACGACGCGATGGCCACCACCGAACTGCTGCACTTCCTGCTCGAGCGCGCCGCCGGGCTCGGGGTCACGGGGCTCGACGACCTGGTCGCGCTGCCCACCATGGGCGGCCACCCGCAGGCCGGGAAGCTGAAGCTCACCGACCGCCTCCCCCGCTCCCCCGGCGTGTACCGCTTCCTCGACGGGCAGGACCGCGTGCTCTACGTCGGCAAGGCCACCAACCTCCGCCAGCGCGTGCGCAGCTACTTCTCCAGCGACGACCGTCGCAAGATCGGTCCGCTGCTGCGCGAGACCCAGCGGCTCGCGCACTCCACCACACCCGACGCCCTCACCGCCGAGGTGCTCGAGCTGCGCTACCTGCACCGGCTGGCACCGCGCTACAACAAGCTCGGCACCACCTGGCAGAAGTACTGCTACGTGCGCCTCACCACCGACGAGGCGTGGCCGCGACTGGTCGTCACCAACGAGCCCGCGGCCACCGGGTTGCACATCGGACCGCTCACGTCGAAGTCCGCGGCCACGGCGGTGGTCGAGGCTGTGCAGTCGGCGCTGCCCATCCGCCGCTGCACCGCTCGCATCGGCCGCAACCACCGTCCGGCGGCCACGCCGTGCCGCGGCGCACAGCTCGGGGTGGCCATGTGCCCGTGCACCGGCGACATCGACGAGGCGGCGTACTGGCGGGTGGTGGCCCAGGCCGTCGCCGCGCTCACCACGTCACCCGAGATCGTGCTGCGCCCGCTGTGGGAACGCGTCGAGTCGCTCGCCATCGCGCAGCGCTACGAGGAGGCCGCGCTCACCCGCGACCGTGCACAGGCGTTCGCCGCCGCCATCGGCCGGCAGCGGCTCATCGATCAACTGCGCGCGGCGGGCGACGTCGGCGTGCGCCTGCACGACACCGTGTACCACCTGCGCGACGGCGTGCTGCTCGACGCCGCGCTCGACGGGCAGCTCGCCACCGGGCTCGAGCTGCCGCCGCCCGACACGGTGCCCGCCCCGGCGCCGCTCCCCCGGCATGCCGCCGACGAGGTGATGTGCCTGGCCCGCGCCATCGAGAAGGCCAGCTACCACGCCCGGCTGCTGTGGTGCAGCGGCGAGTGGGCGTGGCCGGCCACACCGGTGCTCGAGGTCACTCGCCTGGCCACCGCCGCGGCCTGACGCCGCGGCAGGCGACGTCACACCCAGAAGCCCCCGTGCGGCGCTGCCGCCTCGTCCTCGCTGTGCGGACCGTCGATCACCATCGGCGGCGTGGCGCGGCTGCCGATCTCGCCCGCGGTGATGTCGAAGCCGAACGCGTCGGCACCGGGTGCGCGGGTGAGCGTGTTCAGGCGAGTCGACGAGAGCCCGAACACCACGTGGCGCGCGCCCGCCCAGAACATCGCGCCCACGCACATCGGGCACGGTTCCGTGGAGGCCACGACGGTACCGGCCGCGAGCAGGTCGAGCCGGCCCTCACGTTCGAGCACCCGCACCAACTCGGTCTCGGCATGTGCGGTCAGCGTGCGGTCGCTGCTCACACGGTGGAGTGCGGTCGCCATGACCTCGCCGTCCACCAGCAGCAGTGCGGAGAACGGATGGTCGCCGTTCGCGCGGGCATCCTCGGCGAGCCGGAACGAGAGGGTGAGCGCGTCGTCGAGGTGCATGCCCCGACCCTACGAGCGCGCCGTCAGCCGGCGTCGACCACCGCACCGGCGTGGTCGATGCGCAGGATCTTCGTGTGCCCGTCGCCGGGCAGCGCCGCGGCCAGCGCTTCGGCCTCGTCGACCGCGCACATCGCTGCCACGGTGGGGCCCGACCCGCTGAGCCAGGCGGCCCACGCACCCGACGCGAGCGCGGCCAACAACGCAGCCCTCGACGGTGCCGCGGCCGCGAGGCGCACGTCCTGGTGCAACCGATCACGCGTGGCCTCACGCAGCACGTCGACCTCGCCGGCGGCCAGCGCGGCCACGAGCAGCGCCGTGCGGCCGAGGTTGAACACGACGTCGTCCATCGACACGTCGGCCGGCAGCGTGGCACGCGACTGGTCGGTGCTGGTGACGAAGCTGGGCACCCACATCACCATCGCGGGATCGAAGCTCATCGGCACCCGCACGGCACGGCCGCCCGCCGTGGCCACCACGCCGCCGTAGAGCGACGCCGCCACGTTGTCGGCGTGCCCCTCGAGTTCGGTGGCGTGCTGCAGCAGCACGGGCATCGCGTCGGCCAGCAGGTCGGGGTCGTCACCGTGCTGCTGGGCGTGCGCGGCCACCAGCCCGCCGACGCGCACGGCGCCACTGAACCCCATGCCGCGACCCACCGGGATGGGCGATCGGGTCCACAGTGGGCCTTCGCCACCGAGCCGTCGGAACGCGATGGTGGCGGGATGGTGCTCGTCGGCCGGCTGTGCGCCGTCGGGCGTGTCACCCGCACCCACCTCCGCGTGGAGCGTGAGCGCCATGCCCAGCGTGTCGAACCCGGGGCCGAGGTTGGCCGACGAGGCCGGCACGCGGACGATCATCAGTGGCCCAGCTCGGCCGCCGCCTGCTGCGACACCGCGACGAACCGGTCGAGCGTGGCGGCTGCCTTGCCGCTGTCGATGCTGTCGGTGGCGAGCAGCAGCCCGGCCTCCAGATCGGGCGCAGCGCCGGCCACCACGAGCGCGGCGGCGGCGTTGAGCACCACGATGTTGCGGTGTGCGCCGTGCTGGCCGTCCATCACCCGGCGCACGTGAGCGGCATTCACCTCGGGCGTGTCGCCGGTGAGCTCGTCGGGGATGGCGGGCGCGAGGCCGAGGTCGACCGGATCGACGGTGAAGGTGCGCACCGCGTCGTCCTCGAGCGCGAGCACGGTGGACGGGCCGGTGGTGGTGAGCTCGTCGAGGCCGTTGCCGTGCACCACCCATGCACGCTTCGAGCCGTGCAGTCGCAGCGAGGCGAGCATCCGTTCGGCCACCGCCGGGTTGGCGACGCCGATGAGCTGGTGCCGCACGCGGCCCGGGTTGGCCATCGGGCCGAGCAGGTTGAACACCGTGGGGATGCCGATCTCCTTGCGGCTCGGCGCGGCGAAGCGGAATGCCGGGTGGTAGCGAGGAGCGAGGCAGAAGCCGATGCCGACCTCTTCCACGCAGCGCCGCACACCCTCGGGCGACAGCTCGACCGCCACGCCGAGCGCCTCGAGCACGTCGGCGGTGCCGCACTTCGAGCTGGCCGCTCGGGCGCCGTGCTTGCAGACGGGCACACCCGCACCGGCGGTGACGATGGCGGCCATCGTGCTCACGTTGATGCTGTGGCTGCGGTCGCCGCCGGTGCCGACGATGTCCATCGCCCGGTCGCGCAGGTCGTCGCCGAGCGGCACCTGGGTGCCGACCTCGAGCACCGCGTCGAGCAGACCCGAGATCTCCTCCGGGGTCTCGCCCTTCGCCCGCAGCGCGACGACGAAGCCGATGAGCTGCGCGGCGGTGGCCTCGCCGGCGAGGATGGTGGCCATGGCGGCCCTGGCGCTCGAGGCGGGCAGGTCGCGCCGCTCGAGCAGTTCGGTGAGGAGCGCCGGCCAGCCGCCCAGTTCGTCGATTCCACTCATGAGCGCGACAGACTAGGCAGCGGACGCAGGAAGCGCATGATCGTTTCGCCGCGGGATCAGGCGGTGCGGCGGCGTTGACGGATCATCCGCCGACGCTCCCGTTCGGTGGCGCCTCCCCAGACGCCTGCCTTCTCACGGACGCTCAGCGCGTACTCCAGACATGCGACGCGCACGCCGCACTGGTCACACACGCTCTTGGCCTCCAGCGCCTCGTCTTCGTCGTCGGGGTAGAAGATGCTGGGTTCCAGCCCCCGACACGCCCCGAGTTGCCGCCATTGGATTTCTTTGGCCGACACGACTGACTTCCCCCGATCGGTGCCGTTGCCGATGCGGTCGGCAACGACCGTGAATCTAGGTGCGCCCCGCGGCGCTCCGCCAGACCCTTTTTGTTTCTTTTTCGCGCGCTCCGCCAGGACGGTTCAGACGGTTTCGATGAGGTCGGTGCGCAGTTCGGCCACCGTCACCGGGGCCAGTTCCACGGCCTCCGGGTAGGCCGGATGGTCGACCGCGAGCACCACCCCGTCGACGAACGCGTCGACCTGCTCGGGGGTGAACCGGAAGTCGACGAAGTGCACCGCCGCCGTCACATGTTCCCTGGTCAGCTGGCTCGCGTGGGCCGCCTCGACCTCACAGCGCACGGCACTGCCGTCGGGCAGGCGGAACACGAGCGACCGCTCGATGCCGACGAGCTTGGGCAGCCACTCCCGCATCTGCTCGTCGGACGTCAACTCGAGGAAAAGTGTGGCGCACAACTGTCCCGGTTCGGGAATGAGCGGGTTGTACACGTCGAGCTCGTCCTGGATGGCGCGGTCGGTGTCGAGCCGTTCCACACGGGCCATCTCCTGCACCTGGAACCGCATCGTGTCGCGGTTCTCGAACACCACCGTCACCACGTTGCCGATGTGCACCCGACGCCGACGCTTGAGGTCGATCACATGCGCGCGGAACGCCTCGCGTTCGCGCTCGTACGCACGGACGTCGGCGATGTCGGCGAGGGTGAGCTTGCGCGCCGAGGTCACCTCAGCGCTCGCCTTCCTCGGGGATGCCGTAGGCGCGGGCCACCAGCTGCAGCGGGTGCATCGGGGTCTCGCCGGTCTGCTCGGTGATGGCCGTGTTCGCGAGATGGCAGTCGCCCGCCACCACGTCGCCGTTCGCCCGGCGGATCTCGTCGGCGAGCTTGCCGGCGATGGGCACGCTGATGGCCGCGTTCTCGGCACGCAGGCCCCACATGCCGTCGATGCCGCTGCACTGCTGCACCAGCTTCACCTTCGCGCCGGTGAGCTTGATGAGGTCGCGGCTCTTGAGCCCGACGTTCTGCGCCTTGAGGTGGCAGGGCGTGTGGTACGTGACGGTCTGCGGCACGAACCCGTTGAACTCGGTGTCGAGCGACGACCCTTCGGTCTTGTGCACCTTCATCAGGTACTCGGTGGCGTCGTAGGTGTGCTCGGCCACCAGCGCCGCATCGTCGCCGCCGACGTAGTCGAGGTAGTCCTTCTTCAGCACGTAGCCGCACGTCGGTTGCGGCACGACGACGTCGCGCCCCTTGCGCACGGTGGCCGCGAGCGCCTTCACGTTCTTCTCCGCCACCTTGGTGAACTGCTCGACGTCGCCGCTGTGCAACCACGGCGCGCCGCAGCAGCCCACGCCGTCGGCGAGTGAGCACTCGATGCCGTTGCGTTCGTACACCTTCACCAGGTCGTGGCCGATCTGCGGCTGCTGGTACTCGACGAGGCAGGTGGGGAACACGGCGACCCGGCCCTGCCGCTTCGCGATGCGCACCTTCGGCCGCTTCTTGAACCACGTGGTGAACCGCTGCCGCGTGTACGGAGGCAGCAGGCGCACGGCCGACACACCCGACGCGGCCTCGACCACCTTGCGCACGAGCGAGCCGCTCTTCGCGCCGACGACGGCGTTGGCCATCGGTGCGGCCATCGTGGCCGCACGACCCATCAGGTCGGTGTGGCCCATCACGGTGTTGGTGACCCGGTCACGCACCGACACCTGGTGGTTGGCGTGGCGCATCGCGTCGGCGCGCAGCATCAGCCGCGGGAAGTCGAGCGCCCACTCGTGCAGGTCGGGGATGTACGGGCAGTTGATGTAGCAGAGCTTGCACTGGAAGCACTCGCTGACCACCTGGTCCTGCTGGGCCGGGGTGAGACGGCCGGCGTCCTGGTCGTCGTGCCGGTCGATCATCTCGAACAACGTGGGGAACGACGTGCAGAACTTGAAGCACAACCGGCAGCCGTGGCACAGGTCGTACACGCGGGTGAGCTCGGCGCGCACGTCGGCCTCGTCGGTGTACAGCGGGTGCTTCGGGTCGTAGATCGTGGTCATCGCGATGTCTCCACCCGCGGGCCTGGGCGCGGTGCTCCCCCGAGGGGGTCACCGCGCCCGTGGCCGTCGGGTCGTGATGGGGTCAGAGGGCTTCGAGGCCCTGGGCGAAGCGGCCGGCGTGGCTCTTCTCGGCCCGTGCGAGCGTCTCGAACCATTCGGCGATCTCGATGAGGCCCTCTTCGCGGGCCGTGGCCGCGAAGCCCGGGTACATCTGGGTGTACTCGTAGGTCTCACCGGCGATGGCCGAACGGAAGTTGTCCTCGGTCTCGCCGATGGGCTCGCCCGTGGCGGGGTCGCCGACCTGGGCGAGGAACTCGAGGTGACCGTGCGCGTGGCCGGTCTCGCCCTCGGCGACCGAGCGGAACAGTGCGGCCGCGTCGGGGTAGCCCTCGACGTCGGCCTTCTGGGCGAACCACAGGTAGCGGCGGTTGGCCTGGCTCTCGCCGGCGAACGCCTCCTTGAGGTTCTCGTGGGTCTTGGTGCCGTTGAGGCTCATGACGTGGCTCCTTGTCGATGGGTTCGGCGTGACGAGTCGGTGAGCGCGATCCACCTCGGGACTCCCCTGGCGTGCCCTCGCGGCCGACCCTAGTACCTAGGATGCGGACCGATGTCGCCCGAGCCGACCTTCCACCGTCCCACCATGCTCGACCGGTTGGAGCGCGAGTCGTTCGACCTGCTCGTGGTGGGCGCAGGTATCACCGGTGCCGGCGTGGCGCTCGACGCCGCCACCCGCGGGCTGAAGGTCGCTCTGGTCGAGCGCGACGACTTCGCGTCGGGCACGTCGTCGAAGAGCTCGAAGATGGTGCACGGCGGTCTGCGCTACCTGCAGCAGGGCGACGTGGCACTGGTGCGTCAGGCGCTCCGTGAGCGGCAGCGACTGTTCGACAACGCCCCGCACCTCGTGACGGTGCTGCCGTTCATGATCCCCATCCTCACCAAGGACGGCGTGGTGTCGCGGAAGGTGGCCCGCGCGCTCGGCAGCGCGATGTGGGCGTACGACGCCGCGGGCGGCTGGCGCGTCGGCCGGTTGCACCGCCGCCTGCGCAAGCGCACCGCGTTCGCGCACCTCCCGACGATGCACGAGGCGCGCCTCGCCTCGGCGTACCTGTACTTCGACGCCGGGGCCGACGACGCCCGCCTCGTGCTCACGCTGTGCCGCACCGCGGCCCAGCACGGTGCGGTGGTGGCCAACCGCTGCGCGGTGGTCGAGCTCACCCACGGCCCCGACGGCAAGGCCAGCGGCGCCGTGGTGCAGGCCGACGGTCGGCGCATCTCCGTGAAGGCCGCGGCGGTGGTGAACGCAGCAGGCGTGTGGAGCGACGACGTGCGTGCGCTCGACGAGGGCACCCACCCCGACAACATCCGCCCTGCGAAGGGCGTGCACGTCACGGTGCCGTGGGAGAAGGTGCGCTGCGACATCGCCGTCGTCATCCCCGTGCCGAAGGACCGCCGCAGCCTGTTCCTGGTGCCATGGGGCCCGCTTCCTGACGGCACGTTCCAGCACGCCTACATCGGCACCACCGACACCGACCACGACGGCTCGCTCGACGATCCGCAGTGCACGAAGGACGACATCGACTACGTGCTGCGTGCCGTCAACGCATCGCTCACCACCGACATCACCGAGCACGACATCACCGGCGTGTGGGCGGGCCTGCGCCCGCTCGTGAAGGCCGCCGCCGACGGTCGCACCGCCGACCTGTCGCGCAACCACGCGCTCCACCGCTCGGCGAACGGTGTGCTCACCATCACCGGCGGGAAGCTCACGACGTACCGGGAGATGGCCGAGGACACGGTCGACGCGGTGCTGCAACTGCTCGGCCGTTCGGGCAAGTGCCGCACGCAGCGGCTACGACTGCTCGGCGCCGGCCGCCGCCACAAGCCCGACGGCAGCCGTGCTGCGCACCTCCACGGCCGTTACGGCACGCTGTCGGCGGAGGTCGAGGCGCTCGTCACCGCCGACCCGTCGCTCGGCGAGCCGCTGGTCGCCGGCCATCCCCACCTGCGCGCCGAGGTCGTGTACGCAGCGCGGCACGAGATGGCCCGCACCGTCGACGACGTGCTCACCCGGCGCACCCGGCTGCGGTTGTTCGACCGTGCCGCGGCCCAGGCCGCGGCGCCGACGGTGGCCGCCCTCATGGCACCAGAGCTCGGCTGGAGCCCCACCGACTGCGATCTGCAGGTCCAGGCGTTCCTCGCCGCGTGCGCGCACGAGGCCACCGCCGGCCGCACCAGCGACCCGAACCCAGCAGGAGCCGCATCGTGACCCGACCCACCGAACCGATCGAACTGCTCGGCACCGACCACGTGCTGCCGGCACCGGCGCCGCTGCCCGACGGCTTCCTCGACGCGCTCGGGTCGGCCTGTGCCACCACCACCGACCTGGCCGCCACCGCCGACGCCAGTCGCGACTGGTGGCCGCTGTCGATGCACTGGGCGCTGCAGGGGCGGGTGCTGCAACGCGCCGCCGTCGTCGCCTCGCCCGCCACCACCGACGAGGTGGCCGCCGTGCTGCGCGCCTGCCACCAGCACCACGTCCCCGTCACGCCGGCGGGCGGCCGCAGCGGTGTGGTCGGCGCCTCGGTGCCCGTGTTCGGTGGTGTGCTGCTCGACCTCACCTCGATGCAGGGCATCGTGTCGGTCGACGCCGTCTCGGGGCTCGTGGAGGTGTGGGCCGGCACGTTCGGGCCCGACCTCGAGCGCGAGCTGCGGGCCGAGCACGGCCTCACCGTCGGCCACTTCCCGCAGAGCTTCGACATCGCCACCGTCGGCGGTTGGGTGGCGTGCCGCGGCGCCGGGCAGTACAGCACCCGCTACGGCAAGATCGAGCACATCGTCGCCGGGCTCGAGGTGGTGCTGGCCGACGGTTCGGTGGTGCGCACGGGTGGCCACCCGGCCGGCGCGCAGGGCCCCGATCTCACGCAGCTGTTCCTCGGCAGCGAGGGCACGCTCGGCGTCGTCACCCGCGTGTGGCTCAAGGCGCACCCGGTGCCGCCGCACGAACGCCGCGCCGCCTACGCGTTCGACACGTTCGACGCGGGGCTCGAGGCGTGCCGCCGCATCATGCGCCGTGGCGCCACCCCCGCCGTGCTCCGACTGTACGACGCGCCCGAGAGCCAGCGCGGCCAGGGCGGCGACGGCACGTACTGCGTGCTGCTCGTGCTCGACGAGGGCGACCCCGCGCTCGTCGACGCGGTGATGTCGGTCGTCGCGCAGGAGTGCGCCGCGGCTCGCGACCTCGGCGACGAACTCGTCGAGAAGTGGATGCACCACCGCAACGACACCAGCGCACTCCAGGCGCTCACCCGCAAGGGGTTCGTGGTCGACACGCTCGAGATCGCCGCACCGTGGGCCGCGCTCCCCCGCATCTTCGACGACGTGCGCGCCGCCATGATGGCCGTGCCCCACGCCCGGGCCGCCACGTGCCACCTGTCGCACAGCTACCTCGACGGCGCCTGCCTCTACTTCACGTTCGCGGCCACCCCGCCGGCCGGCGAGGTCGAGGCCACCTACCTCGCCCTGTGGAATGCCGGCTCGCGCGCTGTGCTCGCCGCCGGCGGCAACCTCTCGCACCACCACGGCGTCGGCCTCAACCGCAGCCGCTTCGTCGCCGAGGCCCTCGGTTCGTCGCTGCCGGTGTTCCAGGCGGTGAAGGACGCGCTCGATGCGCACGGCGTGCTGAACCCCGGCAAGATGGGCCTCCGCAACCCGTTCGGAGAGGTGGCCTGGCCGTGAAGAACCTGGATCGTGTCGCGCTGCGACAGGGCGCGTCGGTGGCGCTGGTGTTCGCCGTCCCGTTCTCCATCGGTGCGCGCATCGCCGCCGACGGCAGCGACGACTCGCCGTGGGCGCTGCTGCTCTCGCTCGCCGCACTGCTCGGCTTCACGCTCGGCGCAGGCATCGCCGCCTGGGTGCAGGAGCGCGGCCTGCCGTTGCTGCACGGCATGGTGTGCGCCGCGGGCACCTACCTGATCGCCCAGGCGGTGTTCGTGGTGGTGAAGCTGCTGCGCGGCGGCAGCGTCAGCTGGTTGGGCGTGTTCTTCAACCTCACCGCAGTACTGTTCGCCGGTCTGGTGGGCGGTGGGCTCGGCAGCATCCTGCGCAAGCGTGGCCTCGTACCCCGCGGAAGGAACGTGACATGAGCGTGCTGGTCGTCGACGTCGGGACGTCGGGGTTGCGGGCTGCCGTCATCCGCCCCGACGGCGAGGTGCACGCGCTGCACTACCGCGCGTTCCCACCGCAGTCACCGTTCCCCGGCCTGGTCGAGTTCGACGCCACCGCGATGAAGGCGGCCGTGCTCGAGGTGGCCAACCTCGCGCTCGCCGAGGGCGGCCCGGTGGCGGCCGTGGGCATCACCGCCCAGCGCGCCAGCACCATCGTGTGGCACCGCGCCACCGGCGAGCCCGTCGGCTCCGGCCTCGGCTGGCAGGACCTGCGCACGGTGCTCGACTGCATCACCGCCAAGGCCGAGCACGGGCTCGCGCTCGCCCCCAACCAGTCGGCCACGAAGGTGGCCTGGCTGCTCAACACGTACGACCCGGGCCGCGAGCTCGACCTGTGCTTCGGCACGGTCGACACGTGGGTGGCCTGGGTGCTCAGCAACGGCACTGCGCACGCGACCGACCACACCAACGCGGCGGTCACGGGCCTCACCAAGCCCGATGCCACCGGCTGGTCGGCCAACGCCTGCGCGGCGCTCAACATCCCGCTCGACATGCTGCCCGTCATCGTCGACACGTCGGGCGTGTTCGGCCAGGCGCACGCGCTGCCGGGCGCGCCGCCCATCGCCGCGCTCGTCGGCGACCAGCAGGGCAGCCTCGTCGGCCAGAGCTGCGTGCACCCCGGGCAGGCGAAGATCACGTTCGGCACCGGCGGCATGCTCGACGTCGTCACCGGCCGCGCCGCGCCCACGTCGGGCAACCGCACGGCGGCCGGCACGTTCCCCATCGTCGCCTGGAGCCATGCGGGTCACCTCACCTGGGGCGCCGAGGCCATCATGCTGTCGGCCGGCACCAACGTGGAGTGGTTGGTGAACGACCTGGGCATCCTCGCCTCCCCGGCCGAGAGCCACGACGTCGCGGCCCAGTGCACCGGCACCGACGGCGTGGTCTATGTGCCGGCACTGATGGGGCTCGGCACCCCGCACTGGGACTACGGCGCCCGCGGCACGCTGCTCGGCCTCACCCGCGGCTCGGGCCGCCCGCAGATCACCCGTGCAGTCCTCGAGGGCGTCGCCCAGCGCGGCGCCGACCTGGTCGACGCGGCGGAGGCCGACACCGGCCACACCATCCCCAGCCTGCGCATCGACGGTGGGATGAGCGAGAACCCCACGTTCGTGCAGGCCCTGGCAAACGCCACCGGCAAGCACGTCGAGGTGTCACGCCACACCGAGGCCACCACCATCGGCGCCGCCTACCTGGCCGGCCTGGCCGTGGGCGTGTGGGGCGGGCACGACGACATCGCCCACGCGTGGCGTCCGCGCACCGTGGTGGCCCCCGGCGAACGACTCGACCGCGAGCAGTGGCGGCGGGCCGTCGAACGGAGTCGCGGTTGGATACCCGACCTGTCGGCTCTGGACTTCTAGAATTGCTCTGCTCACCCCTGGCCGGGAAAGCTAGGGATGAACGTCTCGAAAGGAACACCCCGAGTGGAAATCGAATCGACGCAGTCCGGCGTCGAGGCCGAGCAGCGGCTCCCCCGTCGCGGCCTCCTCGCAGCCGGCATCGGTGGCGCCGCCGTGTCGCTGCTGCCGTTCTTCAGCGGTCGCGCCAGCGCCACCACGCCGCCGGCCACCGACGAGAGCACGACCACCACGGCCCCGCCGCGTCGGCCCACGGCTGACGACACCGCGCTCCTCGCTGCCGCGATGCAGACCGAGCTCACGGTGGAGGGGCTGTACCGCCAGGCCATCGGCGGCGTGTCCGGCTGGACCGAGCAGCAGGCCGCGGTGATGACCACCCTGCGCCAGGCACACCTCGCGTACGCCAACTCGCTCAGCGGCCTGCTCGGCAAGAGCGCCCCGAGCACGCGGTCCGAGGAACTGTTCGACGAGTGGAAGTCGTCGTTCAGCGGCAGCACCGAGGACGTGCTGTTGACCGCCTCCGACCTCGAGAGCGCCCTCGTGGCCACGCACCTCGATCTCCTCGCCTCGCTCCAGGGCACCAACGGTGCGGCGCTCATCGCGTCCATCCAGGTGGCCGAGTCCCGCCACGTCACCGCGCTGCGCAACCTGGCCGGCGTCACCGACGAGGCCGAGCTGTTGGTCGACGAAGAAGCCGAATCGCTGCTGGGAGCAGGGTGAACCACATGAGCAACGAGTCCTCCACCACGCCGCTCGTCAGCGCTTCGTACGACCGCCGCGGCCTGTTCCGCATCGGCGGCATCACCGTCGCCGCGGCTGCGTTCATGGCCGCCTGTGGCAACCCGGCCAGCAGCGCCGGCGAGCTCGGCCGCGTCGGCAACGGTGAGCCCAACCCCGAACTGCCCGAGGGCAAGGTGAACGACGGCGTCCTGCTGCGCACCTCGGCCTCGTTCGAGACCTCCATCGCCGACGCCTACCAGCGCATGGTCGACGAGGGCCTCCTGGCCCCGGCCAGCAGCACGTTCCCCGACCTCGGCGACCAGACCGAGCTCGTGGCGAGCTTCATCGACCATCACCGCAAGTCGGCCGAGACGTTCAACCAGCTGGCCCTCGAGGCCGGTGCGGCCGAGCCGTTCACCTGTGGCAACCCGCGTCTCGACAGTGCGTTCATCGATCCGGTGTTCGAGCGGGTCACCAACGGCGCGCCGGCCACCGACACCGCGAAGGAGATCGCTCCCAGCGACGATCCCACCCGCGACATGGTGAACCTCGTCGTCACGCTCGAGCTGCTCTCGGCGGCCACCTCGCAGGCCCTGGTCCCCCAGGTCACGCAGGCGTCGTTCCGCGCCGAGGCGATGCGCCTCGCCGCCCGCTCGGCCCGTCACGGTGCGCTGATGTCGCTGAAGATCAACCCCGACCAGTACGTCACCTCGACCGACCTGCAGAACGCGAACCCGGCGGCCACCACCACCGTGGCGCCCACCACCACGGCGCAGGACATCGCCCAGCCCGAGACCGGCGACACCACGGCCCCGGCCGCGCCGCCCTCGACGGAGATCCCGCTGCCGGTGGCCATCCCCGGCCAGTACGGCTCGCTGGCGCCCATCACCTACATCGGTGGTGCGGGCGACGAGAACGGCGTGCGGCTCAAGCTGAACTTCGAGACGCCGAGCCTCAACTCGATGGCGTACGACTTCACCACCTGCGAGTGACGCTGCACTTCTGGGCGTGATTCGTCCCAGCTCGCCTTCTGGGCGTGTTCCGTCCCGGTTCCCGGGACGGAACACGCCCAGTTGCCGTTTCCCGGCGAGTTCGCGACCGGCTCGCGTACACTCGTGCCGTGGTGAGTCGGCCGGGTGGCCGCGGCACGGCATCGACCGTGTCGAGGAAAGTCGGGACTCCACAGGGCAGAGTGCTGGCGCGAGCCAGGTCGGGGCGACCTGACGCAAGTACAACAGAGAGAGACCGCCGATGGGCCGGGCGACCGGTCACAGGTAAGGGTGCAACGGTGCGGTAAGAGCGCACCAGCGTGCGGAGCGATCCGTACGGCTCGGTCACACCACTCGGAGCAAGGCCAAGCAGAGAGGACGGGCTGCCCGTCTGCCGGTTCGCCGGCCCCTCTCGGGTAGGCCGCAGAGATGGATGGTCACCCAGGCCGCTTCGGCGGCCGGACAAAATCCCGCTTACAGGCCGACTCACCACACCGCACACCACCGGGCGCCCCGCACTCGGGCCCGCGCTGCCCCGCCAGGGGTCGGGTCCGTTTCACGCCACCGATGACCGGTTTCGGACCCACGGGTCCGCACTGCGCCGTCAATGGCACGATTCGGACCCATGGGTCCGGAACGAGACACGGACCACCGCGCACACCGCACAGCGCCGGGCGCCCCGCACTCGGGCCCGGACGCGAATCAGGGGCACCAGGTATGTGGGTGCCCCTGCATTCGGGTTGGTTCTGGCGCCTCAGCCGCCCCGGGATGCGGGTGAAGGGTGCCGGTTGGTTCGATCATGCGCCCCTCACGCGGGCATTGCAAGCACCCTCGCCGATCAGTCCGTCGAGCAGGTCGGGAGCAGGTTGAACGCCGCCAGCGACGGCCGTCCGTTGCGCACGGTGAGCCGGGTGACCGAGGCCTGGTCGACCCAACTGCGCGACGCGATGGTGACGTCGACCCCGAGCGCCCACGCCATGGCGGCCTTCACCGGGGTGGCGTGGGTGACCACCACGACGTGCGAGTCCTGCGCCTCCTCGGCCAGGTCGTCGAGCGCGTCGGCGACGCGCCGGCCCATGGCACGCAACGTCTCCGCGCCCTCGGGGGCGTAGTCGATGTCGTTGATCCACCGCAGCCACATCTCCTGCGGGAGGTCGGCGATGCGGTGCCCTTCGAACGGGCCGTAGTTCACCTCGCGCCACCGCTCGTCGATGGTGGGCTCGATGCCGAACACCGACGCGGTCTGCCGGGCGCGCAGCAACGGCGAGCAGACCAACCGGTCGATGCCGGCCACCAGCGAAGGCAGCGCCGCCGCCTGTGCGAGCCCGACCTCGTCGAGCGGCAGGTCGAGCGAGCCCTGCAGACGACCCCCGGCGTTGGCCTCGGTGCGGGCGTGACGGACGATGGAGAGCACGGTTGCCAGTGAATCACACCGGGCGTCGACGACCCGCGGTCGGCCCGAGATCGGTGAGCGTGCCCTGTCGCAGGAACTGCTGACGGCGCTGCGGGTCGGCGAGGTCGAAACGACGGTACGCCCAGACGAGCATCGCGATGCCCGCCGTCTCCATCAGCAGGTTCAGCCACAACGCCCGCTCGAGCGACGGCACCTCCACGTCGCCCCACGAGCCGCTGAACGGCCACCAGAACACCTCGGTGGCGGCGAACGCGCCGTCGTACACGAGGTGCAGCAGCATGCCGATGGGCAGGCCGAGGAGCAGGCGACGGATCGGCTTGCGGCCCGCGGTGACCAGCATCACGGCCGCCAGCATGCCGACTGCGACGGTGAGGCTGTGCGCCCATCGCGCCTGTCCGCCCGGCACGTCGATGAGGTCGGGCAGCAGTGCGCCGACCAGCAGCAGCCGGTAGTCGAAACGTGGGTCGGTGAACACGTACCAGACGGTGACGAGCACCGTGCCCAGGAACCAGAACAGCATTCGTTCAGCGCACCAGGTAGCGACCGCACTGCGGGCACTCGGGCAGCGAGCCCGCAGGGGTGGCCTTCACCACGTCCATCTCGGCCGGCGAGAGGTCGAGGTGGCAGCCGTGGCAACGGTGCCCGTCGAGCCGGGCCACGGCGACGCCGTCGAAGTACTGGCGGGCACGGTCGTACGCCGCGATCTCGTCGGCGGTGAGCGCCGCCACGGCGCCGGGACGGCGGGCGTGCAGGTCGGCGTCGTCGGCGTCGAGCGCGGCCACAGCGACGGCGAGCTCGGCCTCCGTCGCGGCCGCGGCGGCCTCCAGTTCGGGCAGTGCGGCCGTCAGCTCGGCCAACTCGCCCTCCCCCGCCGCCTGCTCGTCGAGCGCTTCGAGCTCCTGCACGTCGAGCTCGTCGCGCTGCGCGTTCAGCGTGGCGATCTGGCTCATCAACGCCTCCGCCTCACGCGGCGCGATGACGGTCTTCAGCTGCGCCTCGAGGCGGGTGCGCTTCGTGGTGATGTCGGCCGAAGCGTGCTCGGCGGACTCGATGGCGGCCGCAGCGGCGTCGATGCGCGCCTGTGCCGCCGCCATGCGATCGCGGTGTGCGGCAACGACGGCGAGCGCCGCCTTGTGGGCCGCGAGCTCGGGCAACCGAGGCCGCTTGTTGGCGATGGTGGTGAGTGCGGAATCGATGTCCTGGAGTGCGAGCAGTGCGGCGGCGTTCATGGCGTCTTCTTGGATACCACAACATTGGGTGGCACGAACGCACAGGGGTACACGAACGTCTTCGTGTCGATCGACGGCATCGGTGCCCGCGGGTCGAGCACGTTGTCGGGAACGAGGGTGCCGGAGGTGACCTGCACCACCACCGCACGGGGCACCGTGGTGGTGGGCGCGGTGCCGCCGGGCACCGTGACGGGCGGGGCCGTGGTGGTGGTGACGCCGGCGGCCGTGGTGGTGGTCTCGCCGGGCAGCGTGCCGCTCACCAACCGGGCGAGGCACTCCTCACCGGGCACGTAGATGCGTGCGGGGCGACGCACGGGCGGCGGCGGGGCCGGCCAGTCGACGACCGGCAGGTTCACGTGGGCGGCCTCCATGTAGGCGCCCCAGATGCGAGCCGGGTAGTCGGCGCCCTGCACCTTGCCGTTACGGCCCATCTCGGCCTGGAACTCGGGGATGCCGTTCATCGGCGTGTAGCCGTTCGGGTCGCCGACCCAGACCGCGGTGGTGAGCTGCGGGGTTCCGCCGACGAACCAGGCGTTGGTGTTCTCGAACTGGGTGCCGGTCTTGCCGGCCGCCGGGCGGGAGAAGTTGCGCAGGTTGCGCGAACCGGTGCCGGCGCGGATGACGCCACGCAGCGTCTCGGTGGTCTTCAGCGCGGCCGCCGGATCGAGCGCCTGCACGCCCGGGTCGTCGTGGCTGTAGAAGCGGGTGCCGTCGGCGGCGTCGATGAACTGCACGAAGTACGGGTCGTGGTGCAGGCCCTGGTTGAGGATGGTCTGCATGCCGGCTGCCATGTCGAGCGGCGACAGCGCGTTGTTGCCGGTGGCGGTGAGCGGCAGCGGAAGGAACGGCTCGTGGTCCTTCGTCGACTGGCCCTGGAAGAAGTACGCCGAGCGGGCGAAGCGGTAGGTGGAGTCGACGATGCGGTGCAGGCCGACCGCGTAGCTGAGACGGATGAAGCCGCAGTCGCTCGACGACCATGTGTTCTTGCCGTTGAGCGGCCCGATGTTGCCGGTGGCGTTGACGACGGTCTTCGTGGTGGGCCGACCGTCGGAGAAGTCGGGCACGGTGCAGGGGCCGGGACCGTTGATGATGTCGGTGGTCTCGGCACCCGCCTGGTAGGCGGCGGCGAGGATGAACGACTTGATGGCCGAGCCGGTCTGGCGCGGCACGAGCGCCATGTTCACCTCGCCGCTCGGCTCGTCGGGGCGGAGGCCGCGTCCGCCCACCATGGCGCGCAACGCGCCGGAGGTGGTGTCGACCGAGACGAGCGCGGCGTCGAAGCCCTGCGAGTTGCCCGGCAGGATGTCGCGGGCACGCTCGGCACTCTCCTGCAACGCCGGATCGAACGTGGTGTGGATGCGCAGGCCGCCGCGGTACAGCAGGTTTGCCCGCTCCTGCTCGGTGGCGCCGAGGATGTTCGACCGGTTCAGCAGGTAGTCGCGCAGGGCGACCGTGAAGTAGGTCGGCTTGGTGCTGAAGTTGGCGATGGTGCGCACACGGGCCGGGATGGGCCAGTTCTCGGCGAGGTCGTCGGCTTCGTCCTGGGTGACGAGGCCCACCTTCGCCAGACGTTCGGTGACCTGCGCGAAGCGACGGCGCGACGGCTCGGGGTTGTTGATCGGGTCGTAGCCCGACGGCGACCGCACCAGCCCGGCGAGGAACGCGCCCTCGATCATCGTGAGCTGCTCGACGCTCTTGCCGAAGTACACCTCGGCCGCTGCCTGCAGGCCGTACGCGTTGTTCCCGAAGAAGACGGTGTTGAGGTACCGCTCGAGGATCTCCTCCTTCGTCTTCGTCTTCTCCAGCATCGTGGCGTAGTGCGCCTGCAACGCCTTGTACCGGCCGTCGCGCGGCAGACCGGCGAGGAACTCGTTCTTCACCACCTGTTGGGTGATGGTGGAGGCGCCCTGCGTGGGGCCGTCGCTCGCGAAGTTCGACAGCATCGCACGGAAGAAGCCGCGCAGGTTCACGCCGTGGTGCGCCCAGTAGGCGGTGTCCTCCACGGCGAGCAGCGCCTCGATGACACCATCGGGCACCTGGTCGAGCGAGATCGGCTGGCTGTTCTCGCGTTCGAACACGGCGATGACGTTGTTCGCGTTGTCGTAGACGATGGTGCGCTGCGACAGCGGCTGGAACTCGGGCAGCACGACTGCGGTCTCGTCGTGGGCGTTGGCCATGCCCCACAGGCGCGGGGCGACCCCGAGGGTGACGCCAGTCATCAGCAGGGCGCCGGCCGCGATGGTCGCGGCGAATCGGAGGGGCCAGGCAAGACGGTCCACTGCTGGTCACGCTAGTTGCGGCACGCCCACCGGGGGCATCACCCCCTACCATGCGCCCATGACCGCACATCGTCCGTTCCGTTTCGGTATCCAGGCCTCCACCGCGTCGTCGCGCGCCGCGTGGGTCGACCTGGCCAAGCGCGCCGAGGCCAACGGCTTCAGCACGCTCACCATGCCCGACCACTTCGGTGACCAACTCGCGCCGGTGCCGGCGATGATGACCGCCGCCGACGCCACCACCGACCTGCGCATCTGTGCCCTCGTCTTCGACAACGACTACAAGCATCCGGTCGTGTTGGCGAAGGAGCTCGCCACGATGGATGTGCTCAGCGACGGCCGCATGGAGATCGGCCTCGGTGCCGGCTGGATGATCAGCGACTACGAGCAGTCGGGCATCCCGTACGACACGCCGGGCGTGCGCGTCGACCGCTTCGTCGAGGGCCTGCACATCATCAAGCAGGCCATGCAGCCGGGTGCGTTCTCGTTCGCGGGCAAGCACTACACCATCACGAACTACGACGGCCTGCCGAAGCCGGTGCAGGCGAAGCCGCCGGTGCTCATCGGCGGTGGCGGCAAGCGCGTGCTCGGCATCGCCGCACGCGAGGCCGACATCGTGGGCATCAACCCCAGCCTCCACACCGGTGTCATCGACGCCGAGACCATCGGTGGCATGTCGGCCGACGGCGTCGACGAGAAGATCGCGGTGGTGCGTGCCGCCGCGGGCGACCGGATGAGCGAGATCGAGCTCAACGTGCGAGCGTTCCTGGTGAACGTCACCGCCGACGGCGCCGGTGCCCGCGAGCGGTTGTCGGGCGCGATGGGCGTGCCCACGTCCATGCTCGAGGACTCGCCGTTCTCGCTCATCGGTCCGCCCGACGAGCTCATCGAGCGGCTGCTCGCCCGTCGCGAGAAGTGGGGCTTCTCGTACGTCATCGTCGGCCAGGAGGACGTGGAGTCGTTCGCCCCGGTCGTGGCCGCACTCGCCGGGAAGTGACCGTGAAGGTCGCGCTGCACGGCGCCGGGATGATCGCGTACGCGCACGCCGCGGCCACCAAGTTCCTCGGCCACGAGCTCACCGCGGTCGCCTCGCGTTCGGAGGCCACGGCCCAGCGCGTGGCCGAGCAGTTCGGCACCACCGCCGTCACGTACGCGGATCTGCCGGGTGGCGCCGACGTGGTGGTGGTGGCCACGCCACCGCAGTGCCACGTCGACGACGCGGTGCGCCTGCTCGACGAGGGTGTGGCGGTGCTGTTGGAGAAGCCGCTGTGCCGCACGATGGAGGAGGCCGACCGCATCGTCGAGGCGGCGGCCCGCAACGGCGGCCGCCTGCTCTACGGCGAGAACCTGGCGTATGCCCCGGTGGTGCAGAAGATGGTGTCCAACGCGTCGTTGGTGGGGCGCCCCACGCACCTCGAGGTCCGGTCGCTGCAGGGACTGCCGGGTTGGGGTGCGTTCACCACCGACGAATGGGGCGGCGGCGCACTGTTCGACCTGGGCGTGCACCCGTTGGCCGTGGCGATGATGCTGGCCAACGCCGCCGGGCTCGGTCGGGCGACGGCGGTGACGGCGTCACTCCGCGGCGGTGAGGGTCACGGCAGCGACGAGCACGCCGACGTCACGTTGCACTTCGCCTCGGGCTTCACGGCGCACGTCGTGTCGAGCTGGCAGGCGGGCCCGGAGCCGATGTGGGACGCGCAACTGGCCGGCGACCGCGGCGTGCTGCGGGCCGAGCTGCTGCCGGCGCCACGGTTGGAGTACAACGGCGACGAAGTGGCACTCCCCCGATCCGCGGCGTCGATGCCGCTGCTCGAGGAGTTGGGGTACGCGGCACAGCTCCGCGCCCTCGTCGATGACGTGAACGCGGAGCGGGAACCGATAATGAGCGCGGCCTTCGGCCGCGAGGTGCTGCAGGTGGTGTTGGCCGGCTACGAGAGCGCCGGACTGGGTGGGGAACTGGTTCCCCTTCCGTTCAGCGGGCCTCGCGACCGCACGCCGCTGCAGCTCTGGCGAGGCGCATAGGCCTCGCCGGACGGATCAGACGACCCGAACCTTCAGGGCCTCGTCGCCCTTGCGGCCCTGGCCGATTTCGAATTCCACGGTCTGGCCCTCTTCGAGCGAGCGGTAGCCGTTGCCGTCGATGTTCGAGAAGTGCACGAACACATCGGCACCACCTTCTCGAGAGATGAAGCCGTAGCCCTTCTGAGCATTGAAGAACTTCACGGTGCCGATGGTCATTGCCTTCTCCACTTTCCGCGCTGCCAACGTGGCATCGCTGCAGGCACGCTATCGCACTGCGGCACCGCTTGAACGCGGGCGCGTCCGAACGGAGGAAATGTTCGGGTCGTAGGACACTGGCCGATCGGGGTGCTGCGTCCCACCATGAGGGCATGTTCCGATCGATGAGCGATGCCGTCGCGGCGATCCGCACATCCGACACGCTCGCCGTGCCGTTGGGCCCCGGGGTTCCCGGCGGGTTCCTCCACGCACTCGGCGAACGTGACGACTTCGAGCAGCTCGAGGTCTTCGGTGCGCTCCTCCCCGACCTCTACCAGCTGTTCATGCGCACGGGCGTGCACTACCGCAGCGGGTTCTTCGGACCCGCCGAGCGGTTCCTGCGCGACGCCGGAGCGTCGGTCGACTTCGTGCCGGCCGACTTCCGACGGTTCGAACCGGTGCTCCACCATCTGCGCCCTCGGGTGCTGGCCACGTCGGCCGCGATGCCGGTCGACGGATGGGTGAGCCTCAGCGTGCACGCCGGTGCGTTCGTCGACGAACTGCACGCCGCCGGTGCCGACCCCGATCGACTGCTCGTCGTGGAGTGCAGTCCGCACTTCCCGCGCACGCTCGGCCTGGAGCCCGAGTTCACGCACCGGTTGCACGTCGACGAGATCGACTTCCTGCTCGAGACCGATCGCCATCCGCTCGACCTGGCCGACGCTGCGCCGACCGAGCAGGAGATGGCCATCGCCGACTTCGCGATGCGGTTCCTGCACGACGGGTGCACGGTGCAGACCGGCATCGGTGGCATCCCCAGCCAGGTGGCGAAGCTGCTCGCCGAGGGCCCGCTGGGCGACTTCGGTGTGCACTCCGAGATGTTCACCACGGGCCTGATGCACCTGCACCGCGCGGGCAAGGTGACGAACCGCAAGGGCGGCCGGTTCGACGGGGTGTCGATCACGACGTTCGCCGCCGGCGTCCCGGAGCTGTACGAGTGGTTGCAGGACAACGACGAGGTGCGGTTCCTGCCGGTGCGGGTGGTGAACTCGCCCGAGGTGATCGCCGCCAACCGCAGCATGGTCACCATCAACGGCGCACTCGCGGTGGACCTCGCCGGTCAGGTCGTCGCCGACACCATCGGCGGCGCGCAGTTCTCCGGCGTCGGCGGGCACGAGGACTTCGTCAGCGGACCCGGCCTGTCGGCCGACGGCCGCAGCCTGATCTGCCTGCCGTCGTCGAGCTTCGTCGGCGGTCAGCTGGTGACGCGCATCCTGCCGATGCTGCCGGCCGGGTCGGTCGTGAGCACCCCACGCCACCAGGTCGACGTCATCATCACGGAGTACGGCATCGCCGAGCTCGCCGGTCGCACCATCCGTGAACGCGCACTCGCGCTGGCGTCGATCGGGCATCCCGACGTGCGCGACGAACTGCTGGCCGTCGCCGGCACGTGGCCGAAGGACTGACGCGCCCGACCCCTACTGCAGCGGGATGCCCGACGTGTCGCCGTCGGCGCGCGGGCCGTGGATGCGGCGCTCGCTCTCGGCGATCGGCACATCGTTGATGCTGGCCTCGCGGCGCTGCATGTAACCGAGATCGTCGAACTCCCAGTTCTCATTGCCGTACGAGCGGAACCACTGCCCCGCGTCATCGTGCCATTCGTACTGGAAGCGCACCGCGATGCGGTTGCCGCTGAACGCCCACAGGTCCTTGCGCAACACGTACTCGTGCTCGCGCTCCCACTTGCGGGTGAGGAACGCCACGATCTCGTCGCGGCCATGCATGAACTCGCTGCGGTTCCGCCACACCGAGTCGGCGGTGTAGGCGCCGGCGACGCGCTGCGGGTCCTTGGTGTTCCACGCGGCTTCGGCCATCAGCACCTTCTGGCGCGCGCCGGCTTCGTCGAACGGTGGCAGCGGCAGGCGGGGTGCGACCTCGTCGGACATGTTTCCTCCTCGTGGCGATTCTGCGCGCCACACGGCGGCGACGGTACTCCCTCCGTACAGTCGGCTGCGGTGCGCATCCTCCTCGTGTCGGACCTCCACTACTCGCTGCCGCAGTTCGACTGGGTGGTCGCGCAGGCGCCGACGTTCGACCTCGTCGTGCTCGCCGGCGACCACCTCGACATCGCGTCGGCCGTCCCGCTGGAGGCGCAGAGCGTGGTGGTGCTCCGGTACCTGCAACGGCTGCACGAGATCGGGCCGGTCGTCGCGAGCTCCGGCAACCACGATCTCACCGGGCCCGACGCCGCGGGCGAGCAGGCTGCGCTGTGGCTCGCCGAGGCGCGTGCGGCGGGCATCCCCGTCGACGGCGACTCGCTCGCGCTGGGCGACACGCTCGTCACCGTGTGCCCGTGGTGGGACGGCCCGGCCGGACGCGCCGCGTTGGAGCAGCAGTTCGAGGGTGACTTCGCCATCCGGCCGGCGCGGTGGCTGTGGGTGTACCACTGGCCGCCGTTCGATTCGCCGACGTGCTGGACCGGGCGACGGCACTACGGCGACACCGATCTGCCCGAGTGGATCGAGTCGTACCGACCCGACCTCGTGCTGACCGGGCACGTGCACGAACCGCCGTTCAAGCCCGACGGCGCCTGGGCCGACCGCATCGGCGACACGTGGGTGTTCAACCCAGGGCGGCAGATCGGCCCGGTGCCCACGCACGTGGAGATCGATCTCGACGCGGGCGTCGCCCGGTGGTGGTCGCTGATGGGCAGCGAAGAGATCGACCTCGCCGCCCTCACCACCCCACCGCGCACCGTCTTCTAGGTGTGAACGCCGGGGAGGTTGTCCCTGAGGTTGTTGAGGGTTGCGGCTGGGGTTGACCATCCGAGCGCGCCGTGGGCGCGGTGGTGATTGTAGAAGTGCATGAAGCCGTCGTAGGCGTGATG